>CAJUPW010000005.1:32616-112649 GCA_910588635.1 uncultured Oscillospiraceae bacterium
CCGGGAGCAGATGAAAATGTTCCTCACCCGCCTGGGCTTCGGGTCCAAAATCGTCATTACCGGCGACATCACCCAGATCGACCTGCCGGCGGACAAGGTGTCCGGACTGCGGGAGGCCATGCGGGTGCTGAAGGGGGTGGAGGATATCGCCATCCTCCGCCTGAACGAGAGCGACGTGGTCCGCCACGCCCTGGTCCAGCGGATCATCAAGGCCTACGAGATGGACGAGGACCGGCGCAATAAAAAGGACAAGCGCTAATCTTCCTCCAGGCAGGCATTACCCAATTGAAGGCCCAGCTGCAGGCCCTGATAGAAGCTCCACAGGCCATGTCCGCGGGCAGGATCGTTTTTGAGGTAGTTCGGCCAGAAATCGGGGGTTGTATTCGGGACGAGAGAGGTAGAGCTCCTCTACAACGTGCGGGATTTTGTGTTCCATTTTGTTACCTCCCATTTTACGCATATTACTGCATAAATCATAACATGCAGATAACTGCATGTCAAGAGGGGGATATGATGTTTTCGGAAAAAATTCGTATATTGCGTCAAGAGCGTGGTATGACCCAGAGTGAAGTAGCTAAGGCAATAAAAATGTCCATGCGAGGTTATCAGGACTTGGAACTGGGTGTTATGCCCCGGTCGGACAAGCTTTTGACGATCGCAGATTACTATAATGTCTCTATAGACTGGCTCATGGGCCGGACCGACAAGCGGGAGATTAACCGCTGACAGGTTATCTTGCAAATATATCGGGATTATGATATACTAATAGCAGAAAGATTACAGGAGGTATCACAATGACAATCAGACCGTCTACCGCGCTCCGAAATGAATATTTGCAGATATCGCTCCTGGCCCGTGAATCCGGCGAACCGATTTTTATTACCAACAAGGGAGAGGCCGACGGCGTCTATATGAGCATTGAGGCCTATGAGGAGCGGGAAAAGATGCTGACCCACCGCGCGGGTATTCTGGCGGCGGAAGCGGCGCGTCTGGCGGGAACGCCGGCCTATACTCAGGACGACATGGACGCGCGGGTGGAGGAGCTGCTGAATGGCCGCGAAGTATAAGCTGATTTATCTCGCGCCTGCCAGCGAAGATATCTTGAAAATCGTAGATTTTTATGCGAAACAGGCCGGCCCGGTCTATGCGAGGAGAGTTTATTCCGCAATAAAGGAACAGCTTGGCCAGCTGCAGAGGTTTCCTCTGACGGGGCAGCTCCATCCCGACCTGGAGCTTGCGGCGCTGGGGTATCGAAAGCTGGTCCTGACAAAAACCTATGTTGCTGTTTACAGGGTAATTGACAAGACTGTCACTGTTTACAGGGTGGTAAACGGGAAAACGGACTATCCAAGACTGTTGATATGAGTATAAAAGGAAGGCTGACATATGGCGAAAAACACAGATAAATCCTATCGCAATCAGATCATTTACTCCGTCTATGTGCGCAATTACAGTCCGGAGGGCACCTTTGAGGGGGTCCGGCGGGACCTGGACCGGATCTGGGAGCTGGGGACGGACATTATCTGGCTGATGCCCATTCATCCCGTGGGCGAGAAGGCCCGGAAGGGGACGCTGGGCAGCCCCTACGCCATCCAGGATTATCGGGCGGTCAATCCGGAATTCGGCACGCTGGAGGACTTCCGCCGCCTGGTGGACGGCATCCACGCCAAGGGGATGAAGTGCGTCATCGACGTGGTGTACAACCACACCTCCCCCGACTCCTGGCTGGCCCAGAACCATCCCGAGTGGTTCTACCACAAGCCCGACGGCGGCTTCGGCAACCGGGTGGGGGACTGGACCGATATCATCGACCTGGACTACACCCAGCCTGAGCTGTGGGACTACCAGATCGAGACGCTGAAATACTGGGCCTCCATGGTGGACGGCTTCCGGTGCGACGTGGCCCCCCTGGTCCCCTTGGACTTCTGGATCAGGGCCCGGGAGGAGGTGGAGGCGATCCGCCCCGGCTGCTTCTGGCTGGCCGAGTCGGTGGAGCCCTCCTTCGTGAGGGAGGGCCGGGCCGGCGGACTGCGGGTGCTCTCCGACGCCGAGTGTTTCCAGGCTTTCGACGCCTGTTACGACTACGACATTTTTGACATATTCCAGGGATATCTGGAGGGAGAGGTCCCCCTGAGCCGGTACGCGGAGGCGGTGAACGGCCAGGAGGTTATCTACCCGGACAACTTTGTCAAGCTGCGCTTTTTGGAGAACCATGACCGGGCCCGGGCCGCCTTTGTTATCCCGGACCGGAAGGCCCTGGCTAACTGGACCGCCTTCCTCTACTTCCAGAAGGGGATCACCTTGCTCTACGCGGGCCAGGAGCGGTCCTGCACCCACCGGCCCAGCCTGTTCGACAAGGATGGCGTAGACTGGACCGGGGAGGACATGACTCCGCTGCTGAAACGGCTGGCCGTGCTGAAGCGGAATCCCATCCTGACCGACAGCCGGTACGAGGTCCGGGCGCTGCCCGGGGATATCCTGTACGCGTCCCACCGGAGGGGGGACCGCCGGCTGATCGGCGTATTCAGTGTCCGGGGGAACAGCGCCCTGGTGCGAGTAGACGCCGCCGACGGCTTCTATCCAAATCTGGCGGACGGGGGCACTGTGGAGGTCTACGAGGGCATGGTGAGCTGCCAGGGCGGGCCTGTCATCCTGGAGGCCGCCGGAAGAGCGTAATAAATACGCCCCTCCCTTATCATTTTCCCATTTCCTGCCGATATTAAAGGTATACATATGTATTTCCTCAGAAGGGCGGAAATACAGAAAAGACCGGGAAGATCGGTAAAATGCGGCAGGAAAGGGGGATCGCTGTGAGCGGTATGAGCGTATCGGGGGTGAGTCCCTACAGTCAGAGCGTACCCGCCCAGGGCGCCGCCCCCGTTCAGGAGGAGCAGAAAGCCCTGGCCGACGCTCTCAAGGAGCAGGAAGAGGACCAGAAAACTCTGGCAGAGATGATGCAGGAGGCACAGGAGAAGGCTGAAAAGCAGAAGGATCAGTTCAAGCTCCCCAAAAACAGCCGGCGGTACGGCGACGCCGCCATCATAGCTTACTCCAAGCTGGCCCGGGCCCGCAGCCTGGGGGAGGTGGACGCCGCCTCGGGCTATGCCCGGCGGCAGATTGCCCAGCTCCGGGCGGCCAAGGGCAGCGACAGCGAAAACGCCGAGCGAATCCAGGCCGCCATCAACCAGCTTCAGAAGGCGGTGAACCGGGCCGGGCGGAAAAAACGGGAGCTCTCCCAGGAAAAGCTGTGCGCCAAGCGCCAGGCCAGGCTGGAGAGGGAGAAGCGAAAGCGGGAGGCCAGCCGCCTGCGCCACCAGCTCCGGAGCCGGCAGGCCATGCGGATGATCCGGGAATCGGGATATCTGCGGGAGGCGGACGTGGACAACCGCCTCCAGGACCAGCTCCAGGCGACCCGGATGGAGATGCGCCGGCAGATGGAGGACCTGTCCGCCGAAACTCAGACCGCGGTGGACGCCGCCGTCCGGCAGTACGCCTCCGCCTCGGCCCAGCCGGCCCCCGCGCCGGAGATCAGCGTAGAGGCATAAGTAGAACCGCCGCCCCGAAAAGGGCGGCGGTTTTTTTGATGCAGTAAGCCTGTAAGCCGGGTTCTGTCTTTTAAGACAGCCATCTATCTCGACGCGCCGTTGCCGGCGCGCTCAAGCCGCCTCCCCGGGACGGCCGGGCCGGCCAATGTCCCTCCACGGCGTTGCTCCGGATAGAGTTTACAGCGATGGGCTGTTCCCAGCCATCGGGTGAGCTCTTACCTCGCCTTTCCATCCTTACCGGTCGGCGTGAGCCGGCCGGCGGTCTATTTCTGTTGCACTTTTCCTAGGGTCGCCCCCGGCGGGTGTTACCCGTTATCCTTGCCCTGCGGAGCCCGGACTTTCCTCACAGGCGGGCCTTTCGCCCCGCCCGCGCGGCTGTCCAGCCTACTGCGGAAACCATCATACAGGAAAAAAGCACAGATGTCAAATGCCGGGAAAAATTTTCTTCTTCGGGTTGAGTATTATCCGGGAATGTGCTAGAATATCTTACTAATGATAGAATGACGCTGGTATGCCCATTACCGGGGCGCATCCCATATTTTGAAATGAGGTATCACAGGATGAAAATTTTGGTCTTGGCGGGCGGACTGAGCCCGGAGCGCAATGTCTCTCTCTCCTCGGGGGCCATGGTCTGCGAGGCTCTGCGCAAGCGGGGACATCAGGTCGCCATGATGGACCTGTTCTACGGTCTGGACGGGGCCGTGTCCGGCAAAGGGCTGTATGTGGCCCCCATCCCCGACGCATTCAAGAAGGTGGCCCAGACGGAGCCCGATCTGGAGCAGGTGCGGGCCCGGCGGAGGGATGACAGCCCCTCGGTCATCGGCCCCGGCGTACTGGAGATGTGCGCCGACGCGGAGGTGGTTTTTCTGGCCCTCCACGGGGCCTGCGGAGAGGACGGCCGTATCCAGGCCGTCCTGGACCTGCTGGGCGTGCCCTACACCGGCGCGGGCTGTCTCAGCTCCGCCATCGCCATGGACAAGGACCTGACCAAGCGGCTGGTGGCCGGCAAGGTGAAGACCCCCCGATGGGAGACGGTCACCGTCACGGAGGAGAACCTGGAGGAGCTGGCGGAACGGGTGGAGCTTCCGGCAGTGATTAAGCCCAACGCCAGCGGGTCCTCTGTAGGCGTGTATATCGCCAAGACCAGGGCGGACCTGCGCGGCGCTCTGGAGAGCAGCGCCAGAGCGGGGGGCAGCGTTGTGATCGAGGAGTATATCCAGGGCCGGGAGGTCTCGGTGGCGGTGCTGGGGGGCAAGGCCTTGCCCTCCATTGAGATCGTACCCAAGTCGGGCTTTTACGACTACTCCAACAAGTACCAGCCTGGCGCAACCACGGAGACCTGCCCCGCCCACATCTCCTCCGCGCTGGAGAAGGCCGTGGGCGACGCGGCTCTCGCCGTGTTTGAGGCCATCGGTCTGTCTGTCTACGCCAGGGCGGACTTTATGATCGCCCCGGACGAAACTCCATATTTCCTTGAGATCAATACTCTGCCCGGCATGACCCCCACCAGCCTGGTGCCCCAGGAGGCGGCCGCGGCGGGCATGGATTACGGCGTCCTGTGCGAGACGATTATCCAGAAATCTCTGGAGGCCCGTAGGGAGGGATTGTAAATGGAGACCATCACACTCTCTCAGCTCCTGGAGGCGGTGGACGGACGACTTCTGGGCGGCTTTGACCGTCTGGACACCCCGATTGCCCAGGTGGAGACGGACAGCCGGTCCATCCACCCCGGCGTGCTGTTTATCCCTCTGGTGGGGGAGCGGTTTGACGGCCACGCCTATATCGGCTCCGCTTTGGAGGGAGGCGCTGCGGGCTGCCTCACCGCCCGGGAGCCGGGCCGCCTTCTGCCTGAAAAGTTCTATGTGAAGGTGGACGACACCGAAAAGGCCATGGGCCGTCTGGCCGCCTGGTACCGGGACCGATTTCCCATACCCTTTATCGGGGTGACGGGCAGTGTGGGCAAGACCACCGTCAAGGATATGCTGGCCGCCGTGCTGGGGGTCAGGTACAAGGTGCTGAAAACCGAGGGGAACCACAACAACAATGTGGGTCTGCCGCTGACGCTGCTGGAGCTGGGTTCCGGCCACGAGATTGCCGTGCTGGAGATGGGGATGGATAAATTCGGTGAGATCGACTATCTGGCCCATATTGTCCGGCCCGACCTGGGAATCATCACTAATATCGGAGACGCCCACATCCAGCAGCTGGGCAGCCGGGAGAATATCCTGAAAGCGAAATGTGAGCTGCTGCCCCATATCAAAGAGGGCGGAGCGGTGATTCTCAATGGGGACGACCCGCTGCTGCTGGGACTGGCAGGCAAGACCCCCGTCCCCGCCGTTTACTGCGGCCATGGGGATGGGTGCGCCTACCGGGCTCAGGTAACCGGGGGGGACGGCGTAAGCCACATTCACTGCCGCCTCACCACCCCCAACATGGACCGGGAGGTCAGAATTCCCGCTCTGGGGGAGCACATGATCTATCCCGCTCTGATCGCGGCGGCGGCCGGGGAGCGGTTCGGCCTGACGCCCAACCAGATTGAGCAGGGCATCGGACAGTTTGTCCCCACCAGAATGCGGATGAACATCCTCCACCGGGGGAGCGGCATCACCATCCTGGACGACACCTATAACGCCAACCCCCAGTCCATGCGGGCGGCGGTCAGCGTGCTGGCGGACAGTCAAAGCAGCTGCAAGGTGGCGGTTTTGGGGGATATGCTGGAGCTGGGCCCCTTCGCCTCCGCCCTCCACGCCGGCGTGGGGGAGTATCTGGGCGAGGCGGGCATCGACTGTCTGGTGTCCGTGGGCCAGCTGGCGGAGCAGATTGCCGAGGGGGCCAGGAAATCCGGTGTTCCCCTGGTCATCCAGTGCCGGGACAGGGAGCAGGCCAAGGGAGTTCTTTCTCAGGTGGTCCGCCCGGACTGCACCGTGCTGGTGAAGGCCTCCCGGGGCATGAGACTGGAGGAGCTCACCGCCAAGCTGCTGGAGCTGACGGCGGAGGGGTAGCGTTACAGCCGGTGCAGTTCCATGCCGATGGACAGCCCCGCCCGGAACAGGCTGCGCTGACCCAGCCAGGCCAGGGACTTAGCTCCGTCCTCTACTTGTTGGGCCAGTTTGCCGCATCCCTGGGCGGTCAGTTCCTCCATGACACGGCACAGCATGTTCTCGCACAGCTCCTGCTCCTCATGTTCCTCCGGAGAGAGAAGAGCACACCGGTTTTCCACGGCATATTGGTAGAGCACTTCAAATAAGGATTCCATAGAGAGACCTCCCCAAATAAATATTGCGCTGTATTCATCGTGCAATAATAATACACGATGAATACAGCGCTGTCAAGAGGGTGTAGCCTAAATGTCAACTTTTTCTGAACGGTTAATCCAACTCCGAAAAGGTAAAGGGTTGTCTCAGATTGCTCTTTCAAAAGAAATTGGTGTGTCCTCTCGTGTTTATCAAACTTACGAATATGGAAAATCTGAACCGGGAATGAGCAATCTGGTCAGCATTGCCAACTTTTTCGACGTCAGCCTTGATTATTTGACCGGCAGGACGGACACGCCCTAGGGGGCCTTTCCTGCGGGGAACGAAAGATTTTAACAAGCGAGGACCCAAGCGATGATAGATATCTCAGTATCCGGCCTGGTCAAGGAGTTCGAGGTCGGCAAAAAAATATTGGATGGACTCACCTTCCAGGTGGACTCCGGCGAGCGGGTGGGCCTGCTGGGCCCAAACGGCTGCGGCAAAACCACCTTTCTGCGCATCCTGACGGGGGAGGTCCACCCGGACGAGGGGGAGATCGTGGTGGCCCCCAACAAGCGCCTGGGGCTGATCTCCCAGATTCCCGTCTACCCGGCGCTCTACACTGTGGAGGATGTGCTGGACACCGCTTTCGAGCCTCTGCACAGGATGGAGGAGGAGATGTCCGAGCTGTCCCGCCGGATGGAGAATGGGGAAAGTGATCCCGCTTTACTGTCCAGGTACGACAAGCTGTCCGCCGCCTTTCAGGTCGGGGGCGGCTACGAGATGGACACCAATAAGAACAAGGTATGCGGCGGCCTGTCCATTCCCCAGGACATGCGGGAGCGGCCCTTTGACATGCTGTCCGGCGGGGAAAAGACCCGGGTCAACCTCGCTCGGCTCATTCTGGAGGACACCGACATTCTCCTGCTGGATGAGCCCACCAACCACCTGGACCTGCGGGCCACCGAGTGGCTGGAGGAGTATCTGGAAAAGTTCAAGGGTACTGTCCTGGCCGTCTCCCACGACCGCTGGTTTCTGGACAAAGTGGTCCGGCGGGTGGTGGAAATTCAGGAGGGCAAGGCGGAGTTTTACTCTGGAAATTACAGCTTCTACGCCGTGGAAAAGGAGCGGCGCTACGAGGAGAAGCTGAAGCAGTACGAGAAGGAGCAGGCCAAAATTCAGCAGCTGGAGAAGGCGGCGGAACAGCTGCGTATCTGGGCCTATTCGGGCAACGACAAGATATTCAAGCGCGCCCAGTCCATGGAGAAGCGCATTGAGCGTATGCGCACCACCGACAAGCCCAAAAAAGACCGGAAAATGTCCGTCCGCTTCGGGGAACGGGAGTTCCGGGGGGACGAGGTGCTGTCCGTCAAGGGTCTGAGCAAGGGCTTCGGCGGCCGGACCCTCTTCGACCGCGTGGACCTGGAAGTCGAAGGCGGCGAGCGCATCGCCCTGCTGGGGGACAACGGCGCCGGCAAGTCCACCCTCATCAAGATCATCATGGGCGAGGAGGAGCCAGACAGCGGAAAGATTAGAAGAGGGCCTACTGTAAAGGTGGGTTACCTGCCGCAGATCATTCACTTTGACCACCCGGAGCGCACCCTGGTGGACACCATGCTCTACGACCTGGACTGTACCGCCCAGACCGCTCGGAACCGGCTGGCCTCCTTTAAATTCCGGGGGGAGGACGTGTTCAAGCCGGTGTCCGCCCTGTCCGGCGGGGAGCAGTCCCGGCTGCGGCTGTGCATGCTCATGGACAGTAAGATCAGCCTGCTCATTTTGGACGAGCCCACCAACCATCTGGATATCCAGAGCCGGGAGTGGATCGAGGAGGCGGTGGAGGAGTACGAGGGCAATCTGCTTTTCGTCTCCCACGACCGCTATTTCATTGACCGCTTCGCCACCCGCGTCTGGATGCTGGAGGGCGGAAAGATCACCGACTTCAAGGGCACCTATCAGGAGTATCTGGAGGCCAAGGAGAAGGGACGGCTGAACGGGGAAAATGCGGCCCCCGCACCCCGGGGCGGGCCATCCGCAAAAGGCGCGCCTCCTGAAAAAAAGGACAAGCCCAAGCGCCCCGGCGGCACCAAAAACCTGGAAAAGGAGGTCGGCGCCGCCGAGCGGGCGGCGGGGGCCGCCGAGGAGCGGATGTACGACCTGGAGCAGGAGATACAGGAGGCGTCGGCGGACTATCTGAAGCTCCAGGAGCTCTACCAGCGGCGGGAGGCACTGGAGGATGAGCTGGCCCATTTGTACGCCACCTGGGAGAGGCTGGCGGCGGAGCTGGAGGAGGCGCGGGGATGAGCGATCAGAAGTCAAAAATTGAGGTGGCCAGCTACAAGGGCAGGCGTTTTCATCCGGTATGGCAAGCGTTTCTGGCCCTGGTGCTGCTGGGGATCGTGGTGTTCGCGGTTCTGCTGGGTCAGGTGCTCAGCGGCGCCCGCGATGATGTCACCGGCGACCCTCAGGTGATGATTGTGCTGGGCTGCAAGCTGGAGGACTGGGGGCCGTCCTGGATGCTCCAGGACCGGCTGGACAAGGCGCTGGACTATTTAAAGGACCACCCGGACCTGACGGTGGTGGTGTCCGGCGGCCAGGGGAACAACGAACCCAAAGCCGAGGCCCAGGGCATGGCCGACTATCTGGCCGAGCACGGCATTTCCCGGGAAAATATGATCCTGGAGACCATGTCCCACAACACATGGCAGAACCTGAGTTTTTCCGCCCGGCATCTGGAGGAGGCGGGGTATGATATCAAGGACGGCGTGATGATCGTATCCAACGGCTTCCACCTCACCCGGGCCAGAATGCTGGCCCGGCGGCTCGGGTTTGAGCAGGTGTCCGTCCTGGCCGCGCCCTCCAGCCACGTGCCCTCCCGGCTGAAAATGTACATCCGGGAGCCCATCGCCCTGGTGAAATCCTTTGTATTGGACCGTTAAGGAGTGACCCTATGCTGGACAAGCTGAATTCCATCGAAGCGAAATATTCTCAGATCGAGGCCCGGCTGGGGGCGTCGGAGACATACAATGATCCGGAGCTGGTAGCCCGGCTGAACAAGGAGCAGGCGGAGCTGCAGCCTCTGGTGGACGCCTTCCGTTCTTATCAGAAAACATTGGACGCCAAGCGGCAGGCGGAGGAGATGATGTCCGACCCGGAGCTAAGGGAGCTGGCCCAGGAGGAGTATCAGGCCGCCCTGGACGACCTGCCCCGGCTGGAACGGGAGCTGCAAATCCTTCTTCTGCCCCGCGACCCCAACGACGGCAAAAACGTCATTGTGGAGATTCGCGCCGGGGTGGGCGGGGAGGAGGCGGCCCTGTTCGCCCATTCCCTGTTCCGGATGTACTCCATGTACGCCGAGTCCAAAGGCTGGCGCATCGAGGTGGACTCCGCCAGCGAGACCGAGCTGGGCGGAGTAAAGGAGATCGTCTTTACCGTGGAGGGGGACGGCGCCTGGTCCCGGTTCAAGTTTGAGAGCGGCGTCCACCGGGTCCAGCGGGTGCCGGAGACCGAGTCCGGGGGGAGGGTCCACACCTCCACGGCGACGGTGGCCGTCCTGCCCGAGATGGAGACGGCGGACGTTCAGATAAACCCGGCGGATATCGAGATGCAGGTGTTCCGTTCCTCCGGGGCGGGGGGCCAGCATGTGAACAAGACCTCCTCCGCCGTGCGGCTGATCCACAGGCCCACCGGCACGGTGGTGGAATGCCAGCAGGAGCGGAGTCAGTTCCAGAACCGGGACCGGGCCATGCGGCTGCTGGCCTCCCGGCTGTATGAGGCGGAGCAGGAGAAAATTCTGGGCGCGTACACCGAAAAGCGCCGCAGCCAGGTGGGCTCCGGCATGCGCAACGAGCGCATCCGCACCTATAACTTCCCCCAGGGGAGGGTCACCGACCACCGCATCGGCCTGACGCTGTATAAGATAGATCAGGTGATGAACGGGGCGCTGGACGAGATCATCGACGCCCTGGCCGCCGACCACCAGGCGGAGCTATTGAAAGAGCAAGACTGAATTTAAAGGAGCAAACAACCATGGAAATGTATATTCATTACAAATCCCTCCCCGAGGGAAAGGACCTCCACGACGTGCTGGGGGAGCTGGACGAGGTGCTGGAGGACGTGGGGGCTGTGTGCGGCGGCGAGGCCGGCCGCATTGATTTGGACCTGGAGGACGAGCGGGCCAACCCCAAGCACGCCCAGGTGGCGGTGAAGGCCTACCTCCAGCGGGCACAGTTCCCCCGGGACACCACAGTGGAGATCGGCGGTATGGAGATCGGCGTTTACGAGTGAGGCGGTTTCATGTATAAACATATTATTTTTGACCTGGACGGCACCATTCTGAACACCCTGGAGGACCTGGCCTCCGCCACCAACTGGGTGTGCGCCCGGCACGGCTGGCCCGTCCATGAGGTAGAGGAGTTTAAGTATTTTGTGGGCAACGGCGCGCCCAAGCTGCTCTCGCGGGTGGTGCCGGACGGGGTGGAGCTGACGGACGAGCTGCACCGGCAGCTTCTGGAGGAGTTTACCCAGCGTTACAACGCCCACAAGGAGGACAAAACCACAATTTACGCCGGGATGCCCCAGACCTTGAAGCGGCTGAAGGAGGCGGGGAAAACACTGGCGGTGCTGTCCAACAAGCCCCACGGGGCGGCTTGGCCAGTGGTGGAGCGGTATTACCCCGGTATCTTCGACGCCGTTCAGGGGGCAGTGGACAATCTGCCCGTCAAGCCTGATCCCACCTTGCTGTATAAGCTGATGGGGGAGCTGGGGGCCGCGGCCGGGGACACTCTCTTCGTGGGGGACAGCAATGTGGATATCCGCACCGCCAAAAACGGCGGGCTCACCGGCTGCGGGGTGCTTTGGGGCTTCCGTACCCGGGCCGAGCTGGAGGCCGAGGGGGCCGACCTTATCGCGGAGACCCCGGCGGAACTGGCGGAGCTGATTCTGGGATGAAAACACAGCTTCTGACACCGAAGGATACCAGCCGGGCCGCCCGGATTCTCCGCTCCGGCGGGTTGGTGGGTATCCCTACCGAGACGGTATACGGCCTGGGGGCCAATGGCCTGGACCCTCTGGCGGTGCGTTCCATCTTCCAGGCCAAGGGCCGGCCCCAGGACAACCCCCTCATTCTCCATATCCCGGACCCCTCCTGGCTGGAGCTGTACTGCCGGGATATCCCCGAGGCGGCCTGGCGGCTTGCCCGCCGCTTCTGGCCCGGGCCGCTGACTATGGTCCTGCGCCGCGATCCGGCGGTGCCCGATGAGGTGACCGCCGGGCTGAACACGGTGGGAATGCGGTGCCCCGCTCACGAGCTCTGCCGGGCGGTCATTGAGGCGGCGGGGGTGCCCATCGCCGCCCCCTCGGGCAATACCTCTGGCAAGCCAAGTCCCACCAGTGTGGCGGACATGCTGGAGGACATGAACGGAAAGATCGACGCCATTCTGGACGGCGGCAGCTGTCAGGTAGGAGTGGAGTCCACCATTATTGACATGACCGCCGCCACGCCCCGGCTTCTGCGGCCCGGAGGCGTCCCACTGGAGGAGCTGCGGGCCGTCTTGGGCGAGGTGGAGCTGGACCCGGCCATCCTCCGGCCCATGGAGGAGGGGGAGAAGCCGCTTGCTCCCGGCATGAAGTACCGCCATTACGCCCCAAAGGCCCCGGTGATCGTGGTGAAGGGCTCGCCGGCCCGGAGCGCTGCCTACATCCTGGAGCACCTGTCGCCCACCTACTGGGACGGGGTGATCTGCTTTGACGAGTTCGCCGACTGGTATCCCAGCCACCCGGTGGAACGGCTGGGCGGGGCCCTGGACCACTGGGAGAACGCCCGGCGGCTGTTCCACGCCCTACGGGCCATGGACGAGGCCGGGGTGAAGCGCATCTGGGCTCAGAGCCCAGATACCGCCGGGATGGGTCTAGCCGTGGTCAACCGCCTGGACAAAGCGGCGGGCTTCCACATCGTGGAGGTGTAGGCCATGACAGTGTTAGGCATCACCGGCCCCACCGGGGCGGGCAAGACCACCTTGCTCCGGGAGGTGGAAAAGCTGGGGGGCGCGGTGATCGACTGCGACGCCGTCTACCACGAAATGCTAAAAAGCGATATTACTTTACAGGATATGCTGGAGAGGGAGTTCGGCCCTCTGCGGGATGAGAGCGGTTCCATCGACCGCAAGAAGCTGGGGCGCATCGTGTTTGGTGCCCCGGAAAAGCTGGAGGCCCTCAACGCCATTGCCTGGAGGGGCATCACCCACCGGGTCCGGGGCATCCTGGAGGACCGGCGGGAACAGGGGAGGGCCTTGGCGGCCATCGACGCCATCGCCTTGCTGGAAAGCCCCTTGAAAGAATTATGTCAACTTACGGTGGCCGTCCTGGCCCCCCAAGAGGTGCGGGTGCGCCGCGTCATGGCCCGGGAGGGCGTTTCCGAGCAATACGCCTGGGCCCGGGTGAAGGCCCAGCGCCCGGACGAGTATTTTATCCGGAAGTGTGACTATACTTTAGTCAACGACCTTCCCGCGGCGGAGGAGTTTTCCCAAAAGGCGCGGGAATTTTTGAAGGAGGTTTTATTATGAGCGAGGAAATCAAGGAACAGACCAGGGGGGAGCAGCTGCGCCGCGCGCTGCTCTATGACAGGAAAAACGGCTACGACCGGCTGGCACCCGGCGAACCGGAGGCCATGGAGGCCTACTGCACTGGCTACAAGCAGTTTCTGGACGCGGGCAAGACTGAGCGGGAGTGCGTGGATCGGGCGGTCGCCCTGGCGGAGAACGCCGGCTTCCGGCCCTATGTCCGGGGCGGGGAACTGAAACCGGGGGACAAGGTCTACCGGGTGAACCGGGGCAAGGCAGTTACCCTGGCGGTCATTGGCCGGAGACAGCTTTCAGAGGGGGCCAACATCGGTGCCGCTCACATTGACTCCCCCCGGCTGGACTTGAAGCAGAATCCTCTCTACGAGGCGGAGGAGCTGGCTTTCCTCAAGACCCACTACTACGGCGGCCTGCGCAAGTACCAGTGGGTGACCATTCCTCTGGAGCTTCACGGTGTGATCGCGCTGAAAAGCGGCCAGACCATCCGGGTATCCGTCGGCAACGGGGAGGGCGACCCCCTGTTCACCATCGACGACCTGCTGCCCCACCTGGGGACCGAGCAGTCCAAAAAGCCGCTGGGGGAGGCCATCCCGGCTGAGAGCCTGAACATCCTGGTGGGCAGCCGCCCCCTGGCGGACGACGAGGGCAAGGATCGGGTGAAGCTGGCCGCTCTGGAGCTGCTCAACCGGAAGTACGGCATCGCGGAGGAGGACTTTATCTCCGCCGAGCTGTCTGCCGTCCCCGCCTTCCGGGCCAGCGACATCGGCTTTGACCGCTCCCTCATCGGCGCTTACGGCCACGACGACCGGGTGTGCGCCTACGCCGCTTTGGCCGCCATTCTCCAGCTCAACATCCCCGAGCATACCGCCGTGTGCATGCTGGCCGACAAGGAGGAGATCGGCTCCGAGGGGGTCACCGGTATGAAGTCCGCCGCTTTTGACACCTTTATGGAGGACCTGTGCCAGGCCCAGGGCGTCCCTCTGCGGGCGTGCTATGAGAAGTCCTTCTGCCTGTCCGCCGACGTCACTGCGGCCTACGACCCCAACTTCGCCGACGTGTATGAGAAGCGCAACAGCGCCTTTGTCAACTACGGTATGGGCCTGTGCAAGTACACCGGGTCCCGGGGCAAGTCCGGGGCCTCTGACGCCTCCGCCGAGCTGGTGGCCCGGGTGCGGCGGGTGCTGGACGACGCCGGCGTGGTCTGGCAGATGGCCGAGCTGGGGAAGGTGGATGCCGGCGGCGGCGGCACCGGGGCCGCCTATATGGCCCAGCGGAACATTGATACTCTGGACGCCGGGGTCCCGGTGCTGTCTATGCACGCCCCCTTCGAGACGGTGGGCAAGCTGGACTGTTATATGACCTTCAAGGGCATGAAGGCGGTATTTGAGGCGGTATAAAATAGAAATCAGTTCGCAGCGGGGGCCGTGGAAAAGCGGTCTCCGCTGTTTTTTCAAAAATTTTTCTGCAGATGAAACATTTTCCCGGTTTCGGTCGTATCTAAAGTGAAACCGGTTTTGATCCATCTAAAGCGAAGGGAAGGTGATCGAAGAGTGGACTCTTCGCGGCGTACAGGTCAGGAGCTCGCTGAGCTGTATCACCGCCACGTGGACACCGTCTGGCGGGTCTGCTACTCCTTTATGAAGAACCGGGCGGATACAGAGGACATGGTGCAGGAGGCCTTTCTGCGGGCGTATTATGTGGACAAGTCCTTCCGGTCGGAGGAGCACGAAAAGGCGTGGCTGATTGTGACCGCCTCCAACCTGTGTAGGGACGCGCTGAAGCGGGCCTGGCGCCGGGACGAGCCCCTGGAGGACCACCTGGAGCTGGCCGCGCCCGGGCGGGATTCCCAGGTTCTGGAGGCGGTGTTGGCCTTGCCGGAGGGTTACAAGACGGCGGTCTACCTGTACTATTACGAGGGCTACGATGCCAGGGAGATCGCCTCGATTTTGGGCTGTCCCCAGGCCACGGTCCGCACCCGGCTCGCCCGGGCCCGGAAACAGCTAAAACAGATGTTAGGCGGTGAATTGGAATGAAAAATAGGGAGATTCGCGCTGCGTATGACAGGACCCTTCCCAGCGGCGAGACAAAAGAGGAATTGCTGCAAAGACTGCTGGCCGCGGCGTCGGAGCCGCAGGCGGAAAGGAAAATCATTACCATGAAAACCATAAAAAAGAGATACATCGTACTGGTCGCGGCGCTGATTGCATTGGCCCTGTCCTGCACGGCGATGGCCAGCGGCGTGCTGGGGGAGACCTTCGGCCTGTGGCTGGGGGACCGGAAGGTGGCGCTGGACGAGCTGACGCCGGTGGCCTTCGACCTGGAGGGCTTCCTGGCCGAATATCCCACCGGGATTGTTGACGGGGATCGTGTGTTCCGGGATGCCGGCAGCTTTACCCGGGCTACCGGGATGACCCTGCCGGGGGCGGAGGAGCTTCAAATGACCGATATTTTGCTTTCCGTCTCCAAGCGCTGGCGCACCGGCCACCTCTGCATGACAGTGGGTACAGGGGGCGGAGAGGCCCAGATGAACGGTATGTTCCTGCTGGAGGGGCACGCCCAGGAGATGTACGGCTACGGTGTGGAGAACACCAGGGCGGATGAGGTCTATGAATACGCGGAGGGACGTAAGGCGTATTTCATCAAGGGTGATGAAATCATTCAGGTGTATTTTGTGGAGGACGGCGTCATGTTCCAAATGTTCGTGGAAAATTCCCGGTCGGGGAAAGAGCTGGGCAAAGAGATCATAGACCGTATGGCCGGAGCTTCTGAGAATTAAAGCGCGCCTGAATAGAAGCGGAGGCCCCGGACCAGAGCATGGTCCGGGGCTTTTTAGGGAAACCTATGAAAAGTTAGAACGGCGTGTAAAAGCTCTCCTTTCCGCACAGACTAAGGCGCAAAGGAGGGAACATCTATGGACGAGGAACAGGAACAGCTTCCCCAGGAGGGGGACATCCAGCCCATTATCGACCTGGGGTCGTCGGTAATCCGGGGGGAGCGGGGGACCATCTATGTGCTGACCATCGTGGGCCAGATCGAGGGCCACCAGCTTCTGCCCCCCACCAGCAAGAGCACCAAGTACGAGCACGTCCTGCCCCTGTTGGCCGCCATCGAGGGCAGCGAGGAGATCGACGGCCTGCTCATTCTGCTGAACAATGGCGGGGGAGACGTGGAGGCCGGGCTGGCCATCTCGGAGGTCATCGCCTCCATGTCCAAGCCCACCGTCTCTCTGGTGCTGGGGGGGAGCCACTCCATCGGGGTGCCTCTGGCGGTGTCGGCGAAAAAATCCTTCATCGCTCCCTCGGCGGCCATGACCATCCATCCGGTGCGGCTCAACGGCCTGGTGATCGGCGTGCCCCAGACCTTCTACTACTTTGAGCGCATCCAGGAGCGCATTTTGCAGTTTGTCACCGCCAACAGCCATATCAAACGGGAGGCGTTTACAAAGCTGATGCTCCAGACGGGAGAGCTGGCCGCCGACGTGGGCAGCGTCATCTACGGCGAGGAGGCGGTGGAGCTGGGTCTCATCGACCGCATCGGCGGGCTGTCCGACGCGCTGGGCTGTCTGTATGGAATGATTGGGAAAAAGGATTGAAACGGCGGGGGAGACCCCGCTGTTTTAGTTTACATAAAGCAAAATAAAAACACTGGAATTTTTCTCTGGCTTATGTTAATATAGTATTTAGTGATTTTATGGGCTTTCGGCCCGTTTAGGAGGTACATACCTTTGAGTTATTTTATGTCTGCCATTCTGGGTTTTGTCCAGGGTGTGGCTGAATTTCTGCCCATCTCCAGTTCAGGCCACCTCACGCTGTTTCAATACTTCTTCGGCATGGAGGAGCCGGATCAGCTGTTTAACATCCTGCTCCATTTCGCCACCCTGTTGGCGGTGTTTGTAGTCTACTGGCGGGACATTTGGGAGATGATTGTGGAGTTTTTCCGCTTCTTTGGAGACCTGTTCTCCCGCCGGCCCCGCCGGGGACGGCCGCCGGAGGCCAGACGGATGGTGCTGCTCATCATTGTGGGCACTCTGCCCCTGTTTCTGGTCCTGCCCATCCAGGATCAGGTGGAGGCGCTGGGGAGCAACCCCATTTTCGTCTCCTGCGCCTTGCTGGTGACGGGCTGTATTCTGTTCCTCTCCGACCAGATGGCCCGGGGACACAAGACCGCCAAAAACGCCACTCTGCCGGATGTGCTGCTGGTAGGTCTGGCCCAGGGGGTGGCAACCATCCCAGGGCTATCCCGGTCCGGGTGCACCATCTCCGCCGGAATGGTCCGGGGGTTTGACCGGGAATTTGCCGTGCGGTACTCCTTCCTCATGTCCTTGCCCGCCGTGCTGGGGGCCACTCTGCTGAAGGTGCTGGACGTGATGGAGATGGAAGGGGGCGTCCCGGCGGAAAATCTGCCCAAGTACCTGCTGGGCATGGCCGTCGCCGCCGTGGTAGGCTATTTCTCCATCCAGCTTGTAAAGCTGCTGGCCGACAAGGGAAGGTTCGGCGCTTTCGCCTTCTACTGCTGGGGTGCAGGCGCTCTGTTCATTCTGCTGAATATCATGGGCTGGAGCTTTGTCCCGGCGGTCTGAGCATGAAAGGAACGAATACATATGGCAACGCAAAAGAAAACAGGAGGGACCCGGACCGCCGGCCGCCGATCCTCCTCCAATTATAGCGGGCGGCGGACCGCGCCCCAGGGAAAGAGCGGCTCCAAGGGCCGGCAGGCCCAGCCTTACCGCCGGGAGGCCGGCGCGGTGGTCTGTCTGCTGCTGGCCATCTTTGCCGGCTTGGGTTATTTCAACATGGAGGCCATCTTTATTGACCTGTTCTGCGGCCTCATCAAGGGTCTGCTGGGCTACGGCTTCTGGCTGATGCCTCCCGCTCTGCTGCTGTGCAGCTATGTCCTCATGTTTCACCGGGGAAGGCCGGTGCGGCTGAGAGTAACCTGCGCCTTGCTGCTGCCTCTGATTCTGTCCTGCTTCCTCCATGTCCTGCTGGCCCAGCCTCTGGAGTGGAATGCTCAGCTGTGGGGATCGCTGGTGGAAAGCGGAAGGGCTTTACAGTCCGGAGGAGGGCTGGGCGGCGTTCTGGGCCAGGGCCTTGTCTCCCTGTTCACCAAAATCGGGGCCGCCATTGTCTCGCTGCTGGCCGGGCTGCTGCTGGGGCTGGCCGCCTTCAACCGCACGGTTCTGGATGCGGCGGACTGGTTTTTCAGCCGTCCCCGCTATGAGCCGGAGCCCGAGCCCGCTCCCCGTAGGGAGCGCAGGCCGGAGCGTGAGCGCCGGGAGGAGTCCGTCCCGGCTCGGACCGCCCGGCCCTCCATCGACATTCCGGTGGAGGACGGCCCCTTGGTGGGGCAGGAACCCAGGAAGAAGAAGGGCTTTTTCAACCGCAGCCCCCGTGTTCCCGCCCCAGATCAGATTCTGAGGCCCCAGGAGATTTCTCCGGCGGAGTCTGAGGAAGATATCCCGGAGACGAAGAAAGAGGCCGTCTCGGATCATATGCCCGTACCCGACCTGGATTTCCTTGCCATCTCCAAGCCCGAGCCCATCACCCAACCGGGGGAGAGGGCGGCGTCCCATGTCCCCAAACCGGAGCCGGAGGCAGTTATTCCGCCCGAGCCCGAGCCTGTAACGCCCCGGCCCGCTCCCGTGGAACTCCCGCCGGCCCCTGTGCCGCAGCTCGTTCCCAGCCCTACCCCCGTCCCGGCCCCCGCGCCCCAGCCGGCCGTGGAAAAGGTGACGGCGAAGGAAGCGGCCACCCAGGCCGCCCAGGTGGACATGGAGATTCAGCAGACCATGAGCCAGGAGACGCCCCCCTATCAGTATCCGCCCCTGTCTCTGCTCCGGGAGAACGGCGGAAGCATCGGCGGCGAGGCGCTCAGCGAACTCAACGCCAACCGCCAGCGGCTGGGGGATACCATTCATTCCTTCGGCATCGACGCCAATATCATCAACGTGGTCCGGGGACCCTCGGTTACCCGGTACGAGCTGGCCCTGGAACAGGGGGTCAAGCTGAACAAGCTGACCAATCTGTCCGACGACATCGCCCTGGCCCTGGGGGCCGCCGGCGTGCGCATTGCCCCCATCCCCGATAAAATCTCCGTGGTGGGCATCGAGGTGCCCAATAAGGTGGTTTCCCCGGTAAGCATTCGGGAGGTCGTCGGCTCCGACAACTTTGTAAGCAGTAGGTCCAAGACCTCCTTCGCCGTGGGCAAGGATATCAGCGGACAGGCCATTGTGGGCGACATCGGCAAGCTGCCCCACCTGCTGATCGCCGGCACCACCGGCTCGGGCAAGTCGGTGTGCACCAACACCATCATTACCTCGCTGCTCTACAAGGCCACCCCGGAGGAGGTCCGCCTTATCATGGTGGACCCGAAAATGGTGGAGCTGGGTATCTACAACGGCATCCCCCACCTGCTGATCCCGGTGGTCACCGACCCCAAGAAGGCGGCCGGCGCCCTGCAGTGGGCGGTCACCGAGATGATGAAGCGCTACCGCACCTTCTCCGAGGTGGGGGTGCGCAAGCTGGAGGAGTACAACGCTTACGCCGAGCGAACCGAGGGCGTGGACAAGATGCCCGCCGTGGTGGTGCTCATCGACGAGCTGGCCGACCTGATGCTGGTGGCGGCGAAAGAGGTGGAGGAATCCATCTGCCGGGTGGCCCAGATGGGCCGCGCCGCCGGGATGCACCTGGTGATTGCCACCCAGCGGCCCTCCGCCGATGTGATTACCGGCCTGATGAAGGCCAATATCCCCTCCCGCATCGCCTTCGCCGTGGCCTCCGCCATGGAGTCCCGGATTATACTGGACACCCAGGGCGCGGAAAAGCTGGTGGGCCGGGGCGACATGCTCTTCGCCCCCCTGGGCTCCGGAAAGCCCCAGCGGGTCCAGGGCTGCTTCATCTCCGACCCGGAGGTGGCCGCCGTGGTGGACTTTGTAAAGAAGAACAGCGGCGCGGCTCAGTATGATGACGCCGTCATGGAGGAGATTGAGCACAACGCCGCCGAGAAGGACAAGGGAGCCAAGGGGGTGGGCGGCTCCGCTCCCGAGGATGTGGACGGCGAGTTCGACGAGCTCATCGACGCCGCCGCCGAGGTGGTGGTGGAGACGGGACAGGCCTCGGTGTCCATGCTTCAGCGGCGGCTGAAGCTGGGCTACGCCCGGGCTGCCCGACTGGTGGACCAGCTGGAGGAGAAGGGCATTGTGGGCCCCTTCGAGGGCAGCAAGCCCCGGCAGCTGCTGGTGACCAAGGAGCAGTGGCAGGAGATGAAGTACCGCCAGGGGATTACCACCCCCGGCGACACCTTCACGCCCCCCGCCCCCGCTGAGCCTGTCCCGGAGGACGTGCCTCCCTTCGACGTGGAGGACACCCTGGACCGTGCGGAGGAGGATACGCTTTGACCGAACAGAACCGACAGCGGGCAGTCCGCGTCTTTGTGGCGGTTCTGGCCCTCACCGCTCTGGCCAACGGCCTGGGAAACAACATTCTTTCCAACTATTTTAATGAGGTATTCCGCATTGACGAGGTACAGCGGGGCTTTATTGAAATTCCCCGGGAGAGCCCCGGCATCCTGTGCATGGTGCTGGTGGCCGCTCTGGGCTTTCTGGGCAATCTGTGGATGTCGGTGGTAGCCCAGGTCCTGGTGCTCATCGGGTTTATCGTCATGGGCTGGCTGTCACCGGGCTACGGAGTGATGCTGGTCTTTATGTTCATCCACTCTCTGGGCATGCACCTGTTCATGCCCCTTAATGACGCCGTCTCTATGGACCTGGCGGAGAGGGGGAAGGTAGGGGCCACCCTGGGAAAATTCAAGGGGGTCACCACCCTGTTCAACATGGCGGCGGCGGTGATGGTGTTCTTTGGGTTCCGGACTGGCTTTTTCAGCTTTCAGACCAAAACCATCCTGCCCTTCGCCATCGGCGGTATCTGCACCGCCGGGGCGGCGGTCCTGCTGGCGGTGCTGGCCATGTCCCTTCCCCAGAAGGACGCCGTCAAAAACCACAAGCTGCTCTTCCGCAAGCGGTATATGCCCTACTACATGGTCACCCTGGCCTACGGCTGCCAAAAGCGGATTAAGATCGTCTTTGCCCCCTGGGTCATCATCAATCTGCTGGGGCAAGGGGCGGACACCGTGGCTCTGCTCACCATCGTAGTCCATCTGGCCGGCGCCTGGGCGGCCCCCATTCTTGGCAAAATGCTGGATAAGCTGGGGGTCAGGCAGATGCTGTGGGCGGAGGCGGTGTACATCGCCTCCTCATTCTCGGCGATGGGCCTGCTGGCCGGGACGCTGGCCTCCGGCTCCTTCGGCGGCCCCCTCACATGGCTGGTCTATGGGGCCTACGTGCTGTGCGTCCTTTTTGAGCAGTTCAACATGGTCCACTCCTACATGATGCGCTCCATCGCTCTGGACCCCTCCGAGGTCACCCGCACCCTGTCTGTGGGGCTGAGTGTGGACCACGTCATGGCCATTATCGCCTCTCCTGTGATGGGCCTGATCTGGCACAGCTTCGGGGTGCAGTATGTCTTTTACCTGGCGGCGCTGTCCGCCCTGTTCCAAGTGGCGGCGGCCAGGATGATTTCTCAAAAGACTTCCTTTTCCAGAGAGGATACTCCCTGAGAGGGGCGGGCGGGGGAGAAATATTTCATTTATATTAAATTTTACTAAAGCTCTTTACATCGACAAAGTTTTGGAGTACACTATGCTCAACGTCATATTTGGGAGGTGCTGACATGGACGAGATGGATTATACCCGTAAATTCAATCTGGGCGATCAGCGTGACATGGAGATTAAGGCCATTCTGACTACCGTGTATCAGGCCTTGCAGGAGAAGGGCTATAACCCCATCAACCAGATTGTGGGTTACATCCTGTCCGAGGACCCCACCTACATCACCAACCATAACAAAGCCCGATCCCTCATCCGCAAGGCGGACCGGGATGAACTTCTCCAAACCCTGGTCAGGTACTACCTGACCCACTGAATTGCGTCCGCAGCGGCCCGCCGGTTGGCGGGCCGTTTTTTATAGGAGGATACCAAGAAGGACTTTCACAGAGACCATCTTCAGTTCTCCCAGTGCGGTCTAAACTATAAAGGAGAAATCTATTGCAGCGATTGGTATTCTAGAGAAAGCGGCGGAGACTGATGGTGTCACGCTGAAGCTGAACAAAAAACCGAAGGAGAGATAATATGAATATCTTGGTCAGTCACTGCTTTTTGGGGGAGCCTTGCCGGTACGACGGGCAGAGCCGCCTGGACCGTCAGATCATTGAGCTCCACCGGGCGGGGCACAACCTGATCCCCGTCTGTCCCGAGGTGCTGGGCGGGCTGGAGATTCCCCGAAGCCCGGCCGAGCTCCAGCCCGACGGCCGGGTCCTGACCCAGAACGGCCGGGATGTCACCGCCGCCTACCGGGCCGGGGCGGAGCGGGCGGTAGAGATCGCCCGGGAGCACGGCTGTACCGTGGCCATTTTGAAGGCCCGGTCCCCCTCCTGCGGCTGCGGGGAGGTCTATGACGGCTCCTTCACCCACACTGTTACCCCAGGCTGGGGGGTGGCCGCCCGGCTGCTGCGGGAGGCGGGCCTTGAGGTCATGGACGAGGAGCACCTTCAGGCCTGGCTGTTTGAGTAAAAAATTTTTCATGCAACCTGGGATGCTCTTTTGCGTCTATAACCAATGAGAGACAAACAGGGAAGGGGGGAGCGGATGAAAGCGTCAAGGCTATGGACCTATTCTGCCGGGCATTTCTGGATGGACTTTTCCTGCGCCCTACTGATGTTCTCCCAAATCTCGGCAACGGAGGAGTGGGCCCTGTGCGTGCTGCTCTATAACTTCTGCGCCTTTGCCTTACAGATGCCCATCGGCCTGCTGGCCGACCGGCTGGGCCGAAGCGGCTCCCTGGCGGCTCTGGGCTGCGCGCTGGCGGCGGCGGGCTGGGTCCTCGCGCCCCTCCCAGCTGCCGCCGCAGTGACGGCGGGGCTGGGCAACGCCTGTTTTCATGTGGGCGGCGGGGTCAAGGTCCTCCGGGACGGGGGAGACCGGGCCGCACCCCTGGGGATTTTTGTCTCCCCTGGGGCCTTCGGCATCTACTTCGGTACCTTGTTGGGGCGGCGGGAGGGATTTCCCGGCTGGCTGTCCGCCGCCGGACTGCTCCTTTTCGCCCTGGTCCTCCTCCTGCTGGAGTACCGGGAAGAGGAGGGGCCGGCTCCGGAGGCTGCGCCCTCCCCGGACCGGAACGCCGTGCTTGTCCTGATCTGCTGTTTCCTGGTGGTGGCGCTCCGGTCTTACCTGGGAATGGTGCTGTCCTTCCCATGGAAGACCGGGGGCTGGGCGCTGGCCCTGACCTGCGCTCTGGTGCTGGGTAAGGCGGCCGGGGGCTTTCTGGGGGACCGGCTGGGTATGGTCCGGGCGTCCGTTCTGTCCCTGGGGCTGGCGGCTGTTCTCTTCTGTCTGAGCGGCTTCCCCTTGGCGGGGACGGCGGCGGTCTTTCTCTTCAACATGACCATGCCCATCACCCTCTGGGCGGCGGCAAGGCTGCTCTCACCGGGATTGGCTTTCGGGACACTGACCTTCGCCCTGTTTCTGGGCTTCCTGCCCGTCTGGCTGGGCTGGCCGGTTCTGTTCACCGGCGGGATGGGCTACGCCGTCGGGGCGCTGTGCTCCCTGGCGCTGCTGGCGCCGGGGCTGAAACGGGGGCGGCTGTGATGGCGCTGTTCCTCTCCCTGGCGGTCTCACTAGGGCTGACCCTGGCGCTGGAGCTGGCCTTCGCCCTGATCTGGCGGGTGGAGCGGTCCGATTTGCCCGCGGTGGCCCTGGCCAACCTGCTCACCAACCCCGTCGTGGTGCTGTGCCACCACGGGGCCGCTTGGTATTGTCCCCAATACCTGCTGGCCGCCACCCTGGTCCTGGAGCTGTGGGCGGCAGGGACGGAGGGGGTCATCTACCGCCGCCGCAGCCAGATCGCCCGGCCCTGGACCTTCTCCCTGTGCGCCAACCTCCTGTCCTATTGCGCCGGACTGTTTATTTGAAAGGAGTGCTGACATGAAACGAAAGATGCTCACACTGTTCCTGGCCGCGCTGGCCCTCCTGTCCATGGCGGTCCCCGCCTCCGCCGACCTGATCTGGGAGCCAGGCGATCCTTTTTACGAGAAGCACCAGGGGGAGTGCGACTATGTGGGTCGGGAGTATGTGCTGGCGGGGTACGATGGCAAGGTGACCGTCTTTACCGCCCCCGGCAGCATGAGCAAGCTCACTTTGGACAATGGGCTTCTGGGGACCATCCAGTTCACCTGGGAGGGGAAGGGGACCGTCTGGGGCTACCTGATCCGCTGGGACGACGACCGGGAGAACCGGACGGAGGGCTGGGTGCCCATGGACGACGTGTCCCTGGTCTACGACAGCCAGCAGTTTATGGAGGACCACGCCGGGGAGATCATCACGGAGACCCAGCCCGTCCCGGTGGACTTCCATGAGGCGGTGACCTACCGCTACCCCAACGGCCCGGCGGACGACGGGGTGCTGAATGAGGACACGGACTATATGCCCTTTGACGAGACGTTTACCCAGGTCTACACCGATGAAAACGGCCTGCGCTGGGGCTATGTGGGCTACTACATGGGAATCCGGGGGGTCTGGATCTGCCTGGACGACCCCATGAATAGAGAGCTGGACACTGAAATCATGCCTGTGGCCCCCTCGGCTGCCCAGCTGCGGGGCAGCGCTACTGTCACGGCGGGACCGCCCGCCCTCCTCATTGCCGCCGTCCTGGTGGCGGGCGTGGCGGCGGTGACGGCCTTCCTCCTCCTGAAGTGCAAGAAGCGGGTACAGCCCTAAAAATCCATCGAAAGCTGTCTGACGATAAAAAATTTAGGGCGGGCAAGCCCCGTATGAAAGACCTCCCCCCGGAAATACTGGAAACAGTATACCGGGCGGGAGGTTTTTTCATCATGCAGCACAAGGTAGAGATATGCGGGGTGAACACCGCCAAGCTGAAGGTACTGAAAAGCAGCGAGACCCAGGAGCTCCTGCGCAAGACCAAGGCGGGGGACGCCGCCGCCCGGGAGGAGCTGATCGCCGGCAACCTGCGGCTGGTGCTGTCGGTGATCCAGCGGTTCTCCAACCGGGGGGAGAACGCCGATGACCTGTTCCAGGTGGGGTGCATCGGCCTCATCAAGGCCATTGACAACTTCAACACCGACCTGGACGTGAAGTTCTCCACCTACGGCGTGCCCATGATCGTGGGGGAAATCCGCCGCTATCTCCGGGACAACAGCACCATGCGGGTGTCCCGGGCCATGCGGGACACGGCCTACAAGGTCCTTCAGGCCAAGGAGGCCTACACGGCCCAGCACCAGAAGGAGCCCTCCATCGAGGAGATCGCCAAAATCCTGGACCTGAAGCGGGAGGACGTGGTTTTCGCCCTGGACGCCATTCTGGAGCCGGTGTCCCTCTACGAGCCGGTGTACTCCGACAGCGGGGACACGGTGTGCGTCATGGATCAGGTGAAGGACAACAAGAATAATGACGAGATGTGGGTGGAGCGCATCGCCCTGAAGGAGGCGGTGGGCCACCTCACCCAGCGGGAGCGGAAGATTCTCTCTATGCGCTTCTTTCAGGGCAAGACCCAGATGGAGGTGTCCGCCGAGATCGGCATCTCACAGGCCCAGGTGTCCAGGCTGGAAAAGAACGCCTTGCGGCAGATCAGGAAGGAGATGTAAAAGTCCCCCCGATTGGGGGACTTTTTATGTTATCCCAAAGCCACATCTAAAATCATCATCAGCAGAAAGCCCGCCATGACCCCCAGGGTGCCCGAGTGGCCCCCCTGGGACAGATTGGCCTCTGGGATCAGCTCCTCCACCACCACATAGAGCATAGCTCCGGCGGCGAAGGACAGCAGCCAGGGGAGGACCATCTGAACCGTTCCGGCCACCAGCACGGTGAGCAGAGCAAAGACGGGCTCCACCACCCCCGAAGCGGCTCCGATGAGAAAGGCCTTTCCCTTGCCCGTTCCCTCCTGATACAGGGGCAGAGAGATGGCCGCCCCCTCGGGGAAGTTCTGAATGCCGATGCCGATGGCCAGAGCGGTGGAGGCGGTAAGCAGAGCGGCGTCGCCGTTCTGAGCCGCCAGGGCGAAGGAGACCCCCACCGCCATCCCCTCGGGGATGTTGTGGAGGGTGACGGCCAGCACCAGCAGCGCCGTCCGGCTGGGGGAGGCCCCCCGGTGGAAGGACTCCGGCCCAAAGTGGGGCAGAAGGAAGTCCATCAGCAGCAGAAAGCCGATGCCCAGGACGGAGCCGCCCGCGGCGGGCAGCCAGCCCGCCTGTCCCAGCTCCTCCGCCTTCTCGATGGCGGGGATAAGCAGCGACCACATGCTGGCCGCAATCATAACCCCGGCGGCAAAGCCCAGCATCACCCGGTGGAGGGTTTGGGAGTTCTTCCTGCGGAATAAAAAGACCACGGCGGCCCCGGCGGCGGTCATCAGGGCGGTGAAGCCCGTGCCGGCGGCGGCCCAGGTAAGTGCCTGTAACACGATGTAAGAACCCTTTCTGAAAGACTCGCAGGCTGAGCGCCTGTACGGTTGCTTCCAGATTAGGCTATGCGCACAGGAACAATTTTGCCATCCAATACCCGACGGCGGCGCACCCGGGAAAGGTGAACAGCCAGGCAAGAGCGACCCTTATGGCCACCGGCCAATCGGGACGGCGCTCTCCCGCGGAGCCCACCCCCAGCAGGGCGGCGGTGCGGGTGTGCGTGGTGGACACAGGCAATCCCAGGAGTGTGGCGGCGAACAGGCAGGCGATATTGCCCAGGTCTGCGGCCAATCCCTCCCGAGGGCCCAGAGACACCATCTCCCGGCCCACCGTGTCGATGATTCGCCGGCCTCCCATCAGGGTGCCCAGCGCCATAAACACCGCGCACAGCCCCATGAGCCACAGGGGGATTACAAAAGTGCCCTCATCGGCCCGGCCCTGGGCCAGGGCGGAGCCCAGAAGAAAGACGCCGATGAACTTCTGGCCGTCCTGGGCCCCATGGAAGAAAGCGGTCGCCGCCGCCCCGGGAAGCTGAAAAATGCGGAATGTACAGTCAGACAGCCTTACAGATTTCAGCTGTCTAAGCGCCCACCGCCCGGCCCAAAACCCGGCGACGGTTGACAGGATTAGGCCAAACAGCACCTTGGCCCAGCAATCCCAGCGGATGCAGGATAAGGAGCCCTCCAACGCCGCCGCCGCCCCGGAGACGCCGGCCACCAGGGCGTGGCTCTCGCTGGTTGGGATGCCGAAGAACCAGGCCAGCCCCGCCCAGAGGACGATGGCCGTCATGGCGGCGCACAGGGCGGTGAGTGCTGCCCTTGGCCCGCCCCCGAAGGAGGCGATGGAGTACACCGTCTCTGCCACCGAGGCGTTTACCGAGGTGACGCACAGCACCCCCAGAAAATTGCACACCGCCGCCATCAGCACCGCCGGCCGAAAGGGGAGGGCCCCTGTCACCACCGCCCCGGCAATGGCGTTGGGGGCGTCGGTCCAGCCGTTCACCAGCAGAACAGCCAGGGTGAGCAGAACCGTGCCAAACAGGGCGTAATTTCCACTCAGCTGGCCTAAAAAGTCAAAAAAGGACAGGGGCATGGACAACACCTCCATGCCCCAGATTATGCGGCTACAACGCCGCGCAGTACATGGGTTCTGTTCTTTTTCAAAAGAAAAGAACACCTGTCACCCCCGTCCCCCAGGCGGCGGGGCGTGGCGCTCCCGGCCCGGGTCTCGGGGCATGGAGGCGGGGGAGATGGCCCCAGGGCCGTATTTGGCCCGGATGGCGTCCATTGCGCCCTCCAGCCGTTCCAGCCGGCGGCGCTTTTCCTCCCGTCCGGCGGAGAACAGGTCCAGCTGGGCCCCGGCCTCTTCGGCGGGAAGAAGATAGATGGCGGTCACCGTCAAGGCGCGCACCGGACTGGACATATTCCAGCAGCCGCCGGCCAGCTCCATAGCCGCCTGGGTCAGCTCCCGGGCCAGATCGGTGGGCGTCTCCAGCCGGGCCTGGCGGCTGATATCCCGAAAATTGGGGTCCCGGATGGCAAGGGAGACTCCTTGACACTTCATGCCGTGCCTGCGCAGGCGGACCGCCACCTGGTCGGCAAGCTGGGCAACCCCCGCCCGGATTTCCTCCTGCCCGTGGAGATCATTGGGGAAGGTATACCCATTTCCGATGGACTTGGGGGGCGTATATTGGCCGGTGGGGGCCACGGGGGAGCGGTCCTCACCGCTGGCAAAGTCGTGGAGCTGAACGCCGTTTTTTCCCAGGAGCCGGAACAGCTGCTCCCGGTCAAAGGCGGCCAGATCTCCGATGGCGCGGATTCCAAATTTCTGAAAGGTCTGGGCCGCGGCCCGGCCTACATAGAGCAGGTCGGTGACGGGGAGAGGCCAGACGATCTCTCGAAAGTTTTCCCGGGTGATAACGGTGGTGGCGTCCGGCTTTTTGTAGTCGCTGCCCAGCTTGGCGAACACCTTGTTGAAGGACACTCCTACTGAAATGGTCAGACCAAAGCGGCTGCGCATCTCCTCCCGCAGGCGGTCGGCCAGGGCGCGGGCATCCCCGCCGAACAGGTGGAGGGTGCCGGTGACATCCAGCCAGCTCTCGTCAATGCCGAAGGGCTCCACCAGATCGGTGTATTCCTCGTAAAGTGAATTTACTTTACGCGATAAGTCGCTGTACAGCCCGTGATGGGCGGGAAGAAGGACCAGATCGGGGCACTTCTTCTTGGCCTGCCAGATGGTCTCCGCCGTCTTGACCTGAAAGGCTTTGGCGGGCTCGTTTTTGGCCAGGATGATGCCGTGTCGGCTGGCCGGGTCGCCGCACACCGCCACGGGCAGGTGGCGCAGCTCCGGGTGGGACAGCAGCTCCACCGAGGCGTAGAAGCTGTTCAAATCGCAGTGAAAAATAATCCTATCCACAGTCGTCCCCCCTCGACCATCAGTATACCTCCAATCCCCCGAAAAGTCAAACTAATGTTCCAAAAGTTTGATTTATGGGAAATATTAAATCAAATATTTGACACAGCGTGCGGTCTAAGGTAGAATAGGGGGACTAAAAAAGAAATCATAAAGGGGATTTTTTGTGTTTGAGGTATTGAAACAAGAGGGGAGAGCCCGGCGGGGGGTATTCACCTGCGCCCACGGGGTGGTCCAGACCCCGGTGTTTATGAACGTGGGCACCCAGGGGGCCATCAAGGGGGCGGTGTCCGCCCACGACCTGAAGGAGATCGGCTGTCAGGTGGAGCTGTCCAACACCTACCACCTCCATCTTCGCCCCGGGGACGGCGTTGTCCGCCAGATGGGCGGGCTTCACAAATTTATGGACTGGGACGGCCCCATGCTCACCGACAGCGGGGGCTTTCAGGTCTTTTCCCTGTCCGGCTTGCGGAAGATCACCGAGGAGGGGGTCACCTTCGCTTCCCACATTGACGGCCGGCGCATTTTTATGGGTCCGGAGGAGTCTATGCAGATTCAGTCCAACCTGGGCAGCGACATTGCCATGGCCTTTGATGAGTGCGTGGAGAACCCCTCTCCCTACGAGTACGTGAAGGCCTCCTGTGAGCGGACAGCCCGGTGGCTGGAGCGCTGTGTGACAGAGCATAACAGGCTGAATACCTTGCCGGATACGGTCAACCCGCAGCAGCAGCTCTTCGGCATCAACCAGGGGGGGACCTACGCCGACCTGCGGGTGCGGCACATGGAGGAGATCGCCAAGCTGGACTGCGACGGCTACGCCATCGGCGGTCTGGCGGTGGGGGAGCCCACTCAGGTGATGTACGATATCATCGACGCGGTGGAGCCCCACATGCCGGCGGACAAGCCCCGTTACCTCATGGGGGTGGGGACGCCTTCTAATATTATTGAAGGGGTCGCTCGGGGAGTGGATTTTTTCGACTGCGTCATGCCCGCCCGGAACGCCCGCCACGGCAAGCTGTACACCTGGAAGGGGACTGTCAACATCAAAAATGAGAAATACAAGTTAGACCCCCGGCCCATCGACCGGTCGTGTGGCTGCCCCGCCTGCCGGTCCTTCTCCCGGGCCTACCTGCGCCACCTGATCGTTGCCCAGGAGATGCTGGCCATGCGGCTGGCGGTGCTCCACAACCTGTACTTCTACAATGAGCTGACGGCCCGTATCCGGGAGAGCATCGACAGCGGGACCTTTGAGGACTTCCGAGCCCGGTACTCCGGCCTGCTGGACCGGCCGTGCCAGGAGGACTAGAGAAATTTGCCAAAAGGGCTTGTCAACCGGAGAATTATCCGCTATAATAGCTTTTACTGCGTTGATTCTGTTGACAAAGTGATTTTAAACCTTGGAGGAAAGATTTATGACTGATCCTAGTTTTATCATTATGCTCGTTCTGATGCTCGCGATGCTGTACTTCTTCATGATCCGCCCGGAGAATAAGCGGAAGAAGGAGGCACAGAACCTGCGGGATTCCCTGAAGGTGGGCGATGTCATCACCACCATCGGCGGCATTGTGGGCACCATCTGTAAGGTGGACGAGAGCACCATCGTCATCGAAACCAGCGCCGACCGGGTGCGCATCGAGTTTACCAAATGGGCTGTGTCCACCAAGAACGTGGCCTCCGAGCAGCCCGCCAACAACTAAAAAACAGGCATGTCTTTCGCCCTCCCCGCATAGGTTTTACCAAACCGTGGGGGAGGGTGTTTTATGAAAAAACGGGAGCGAAGTACGGAGGAGCTGGGCGGCCAGTGGCTCAATGCCATGTGCGACGTACTGGTCGGCGGGGCGCTGGCGGGGGCAGCGGCGGTCCTGGCCTTGCTGCTGTGCGCCGTGCTGGTGTCTGCCGGCGTGATGCCCGTGGGGGCCATGTACGGGGCTGTGCTGGCTGTCTGTGTTCTGGGGGCCGTCGTGGGCGGGGCCTTTGCCGTCCGCCGGGTAAACGGCCCCTCTCTGCCTGTTGGGCTGGGCGTGGGAGCGGTGCTGTTCCTGCTGCTGCTCACCGCCGGGAGCATCGCCTGCGAGGGGGCCTCCATCGCCAACGGCGGGGCTGGAATTTTGTGCGCCTGCCTGTGCGGCGGAGCCATTCCCGGTCTATTGGCAAGAAAACCCAAGAAAAAAAGAAGAAGATGATTGAAATTTTCAGGGCGCTGTGTTATAATTACAGCCACTATGGCAGAATCTGCTGTAAGCAACCTAACAGGAGGAGATACCAATGAAACACATTCAGACCTTGAACGGGGCCACCCTGAAGGCCAGCGCCGCCAAGGGCGGCTGCGGCGAGTGCCAGACCTCTTGCCAGTCCGCCTGCAAGACTTCCTGCACCGTCGCCAACCAGAAGTGCGAGAACTAGTAAATCCAACAGCCTGAAAGGGCGGGCGCTTTTGCGCCTGCCTTTTTGCTGTCCGTTTCTCCGCGATTCCAAAAGACAGGAGGTAATGTATATGCGGCCATATTACCTGATTTTTTTCCTGATGCTTGGCGCTGTGATATACTTTCTTTACTCCCGGGGGCTGGCAGTGACAAAGTGTATCGCCGCAGTCCTGTTTGTGTTTCGGGCCGGACGGGATGCGGACCGGGTGAAGATAGACTCCTGCAACGGCTGGGTCCGGCATTTGGGCCGCTTTCGTCAGGGCCGGACCTATGAATTTTCCTTTGAGGCCCGGCTTTCCAAGGGAGAGGCAGAGGTGTCTCTGCTGGACAGAGACAAGCGCCCGCTTCTGAGGCTGAACAGGCAGTGCCCCACTGGCACGATCAAGCTGGAGGAGAGATATGATCTGCGCTGGGAATTTCAAAACGCGACCGGACAGTGTGAGCTGAGCTGGAGAGAAATTTAAACGGGAGGAAAAAACATGACAACCGTACATACCTTTACCGCCCTGGGGCAGTACCTGGCGGCGGACGTGAACAGCGGGGCGGTCCATGTGCTGGACAAGCTGACCTACGACCTGCTCAGCGGAGCGGGGGATGGGCCGCTGGGGGAGGAGCTGCCCTCTGATCTGGCGGACAGGCTGCCTCAGTACGACCGGGCCGGCCTGGAGGAGGGCTGGCAGGAGCTGCTGGAGCTGCAAAAGGCGGGGCTGCTCTTCACCACCGACGACTATCTGGACCCGGAGGCAGCTATGGCCTTGCCCAAGGCGGCGGTGGTAAAGGCACTGTGCCTCCATGTGTCCCACGACTGCAACCTGCGGTGTAAGTACTGCTTTGCCTCCACCGGCGACTTCGGTACCGGCTGCCGGATGACCATGGACGCCCACACCGCGAAAAAGGCCATCGACTGGGTAGTGGCCAAGTCGGGCAAGCGGCGGAACATTGAGGTGGACTTTTTCGGCGGCGAGCCCCTGATGGCGCTGGACACAGTGAAGCGGACGGTGGAGTACGCCCGGTCTCTGGAGGAAAAGCATGACAAGGTATTCCGCTTTACCATTACAACCAACGGAATCCTCCTGGACGACAACAGCATCGACTATATCAACCGGGAGATGTCCAATGTGGTCCTTTCTCTGGACGGCCGGCAGGAGATCAACGACCGGATGCGCCCCACCGTCAACGGGAAGGGCAGCTATGAGGTGATTGTCCCCAAATTCCAGAAGCTGACGGCGGGACGTGGAACCAAGGATTACTATGTCCGGGGCACCTTCACCCGGGACAATCTGGACTTTGCTCAGGATGTGCTCCACATGGGGGACCTGGGCTTCCGCCATGTGTCGGTGGAGCCTTGCAGCGGCCCCGCCGGCGACCCCTTCGCCATCCGGGAGGAGGACCTGGACAGGGTAGAGGAGGAGTATGAAAAACTGGCCCGCGCCCTGATGGACCGGAACGACATCAACTTTTTCCACTTTAACGTGGACCTGGCTCAGGGCCCTTGCGTCATCAAGCGGCTGCGGGGCTGCGGTGCCGGCTGCGAGTATGTGGCCGTCACCCCCGATGGGGACATTTATCCCTGTCATCAGTTTGTGGGGAAAGAAGAATTTCGCATGGGCAGCGTCCACGATGGGTCCTTTGATATGGACATCTCTGGTCAATTTGCCCAACAGAATGTGTATACCCGTCCGGCCTGCCGGGAGTGCTGGGCCAGGTTCTACTGCAGCGGGGGCTGTTCCGCCTCCAATCTGCTTGTCAATGGCGACATAACAAGGTCTAACGAGGTGGCCTGCGCAATGGAACGCAAGCGTCTTGAGTGCGCCATCGCCCTGAACGCCATCGCCGCCGGGATGGGGGAAGGGCAAAATACAGAATGTAATAATACGAACTGTAATCTTTGCGAGCGCTAGACTTTCGAGGACTTCGCCCTATATTTAGACGCCAGCTTAGACCCGGATACCAGATTTAGCATCGCCAGGGCTCCCTCTCGGAGCCCTGGCCCGCTTTTGGTTCTTGTGTTTACATAACGCTATTTACATAACAAGTTTAAAGAATTGGCAAAAACGGAGAAAATTGCAAAACCCTCTTGCGAAAAAGGCTTGGAGGGGCTATAGTAGGAGTTGCCCTTGAAGTGGATGCTTTAAGATCCACGTCTATTTTTTTCTCCTTTCTCATAGGCTGGTACTGAGGTGAACGGCTGTGAGAGTGGAAATTCGCAAAAAGTGGGACTTGCCGTTGGAGCAGCGGATCGCCCTGGCGGTGCTCAGCACCGCTTTCCTGCTGGGGGGTGTGACAGGCTGCCTGCTGGCCTCCCTGTCCGGCGGCGCGGGTGGGTCGGAGCTGGGCGATTATCTGACCGGCTATCTGGAGCTGGCCCGGGAGGGAACGCTTCCCAAAGGACTTTGGCCTCTGCTCTGGGGGCAGGCCAAATATCTGATGGCTGTCCTGGCTCTGGGTCTGACGGCTCTGGGTCTGGCGGGTATTCCGATCCTCTTCGGGCTGCGGGGATTTTTCTTCTCCTTTTCGGCGGCCTGTTTCTGCCGGGTCTTTGGGAGAAGGGGACTGCTTCCCGCCTTTTTCCTCTTTGGTCTGCCCGCCTTGCTCTGGGTCCCGGCTCTCTTTTTGGCGGGGGTGCCCGGTATTCTCTCCGCCCGGAAAATGCTGCGCCGGACGCCGGGGGACGGGGTCATATCGCTGAGCGGGGCCTGGTGGTGCCAGGCTGGTCTGTGCGCCGGCCTCGCCCTGACCGCCGGACTGCTGGAGTATTGGGTGGTCCCGGTCCTGCTTCGGGCTGCGGCCCGGGTGATCCTTTCATCTTGATTTGGGAGTTTTGGAAGTGTCTGATTTGCTGTCGGTCTATGAGGATTATCTGAAAATTGAAAAGCGGGCCTCGGTAAATACGGTCAGCTCCTATCTCCGGGATGTCCACCAGTTTGCCGCCGCCATGGGGAACAAAGGGGTAGAGCTGGCCCAGGTGGTGACCCAGGAGGTGGAGGATTACGCCAACTCCCTGGTCAAACGGGGAAAATCCCCCGCCACCGTCACCCGTTCGGTGGCCTCCATCAAATCCTTTTATTCCTGTCTGATGGGAAAGGGCTATGTAAGCGTCAACCCGGCTAAGGGGGTCGCCCCGGCCAAGGTGGAGCGCAAGCTGCCCCAGGTGCTCACCAGCAAGGAGGTGGAGCTGTTTCTGGAGCAGCCCGAGTGCACCGACCTGAAGGGCTACCGGGACCGGGCCATGCTGGAGCTGCTCTACGCCACCGGCATCCGGGTCAGTGAGCTGATTGAGCTGGACGTGGACGACCTGAACCTGCCCGGCGGGGTGCTCAAATGCTTCAGCAAGGGAAAAGAGCGAATGATTCCGCTGTATCCCACCGCCATCAGGGCGCTGGGGGAATACATAAACAATGTGCGGCCCCAGCTGGTGGACTCGGCGGAGGAGACCGCCCTGTTCGTCAACATGAGCGGCGAGCGGATGAGCCGCCAGGGCTTCTGGAAGCTGATTAAGCACTACCAGGAGAAGGCGGGCATCCAGAAGGACATCACCCCCCACACCTTACGCCACTCCTTTGCCGCCCACCTGCTGGAAAACGGCGCCGACCTGCGTTCCATCCAGGAGATGCTGGGCCACGCGGATATCTCCTCCACCCAGATATATTCCAAGCTCATCAACCAAAAAATCAAGGACGTGTATAAAAAGGCCCATCCCAGGGCCTGAAAAACCCGACCAGTGGATAGCTCCATCGGTCGGGTTTTTGTTGAATTATCCGGGGAAATATGGTAATATACTTAATCAGAAAAAATATGGAAGGAGGACGTTCTATGTCCACCACATCTGAATATTTGGAGAGCTTGCAAGGCAGGTCCATTGCCGTGATCGGTATGGGGGTGAGCAATACCCCGCTCATCCGCATGCTCCTTCGCGCCGAGCTGAAGGTGACCGTGTGCGACAAATCCCCCCGGGAACGGGTGGAGGAGCAGGCCGCCGAGCTGGAGAGTCTTGGGGCCAAGCTGCGGCTGGGGCCTGACTACCTGGCCAAAATTCACAAGGCCGACGTTATCTTCCGTACTCCCGGCCTCAGCCCCAATGCCCCGGAGCTGCAGAAGGCGGTGGCAGGGGGGAGCATCCTCACCTCTGAGATGGAGCTGTTTTTCCGGCTGTGCCCTTGCCCGATCATCGGCGTGACAGGCAGCGACGGCAAGACCACCACAACTACCCTGATAAGCGAGTTTTTAAAAGAAGCCGGGAAGAATGTCTATCTGGGGGGCAACATCGGCAGGCCCCTGCTCCCTGACGTGGACGGCATGACGCCCGACGATGTGGCGGTGGTGGAGCTGTCCTCCTTCCAGCTGATGAGCATGGACCACAGCCCCAATGTGGCGGTATTTACCAATCTGTCCCCCAACCACCTGGACTACCACCACACCATGGAGGAGTATACCAGCGCCAAGCTGAACATCTTTTGCCACCAGAAGCCGGAGGACCGGGCCATCTTCAACTGCGACAACGACATCACCCGGTCCCTGGCAAAAATGGCGGTGGGTCAGGCCATGCTGTTCAGCCGCAAGCAGAAGCTGGAGGAGGGGGTCTACCTTCGGGACAACGCCATCTGGCTGACCAACTCCATGGGCAGCCGGGAGGTCCTGCCCATGGCCGACATCCGGATTCCCGGCGTTCACAACATCGAAAATTACATGGCCGCCATCGCCGCGGTGGACGGCATCGTCCCCGACAAGTGCGTCCGGGCGGTGGCCCGGCGGTTTACCGGAGTGGAGCACCGCATCGAGCTGGTACGGGAGCTGAATGGGGTCCGGTACTATAACGACTCCATCGGCACCAGCCCCACCCGCACCATGGCCTGCCTGGATTCCTTCGATCAGAAGCTCATCATCATCGCCGGAGGCTATGATAAGGGCGTTCCCTTCACCCAGCTTGGTATCGCCATGGTGGAGAAGGTCAAGGTGCTGATCCTCACCGGTGACACCGCTCCCGCCATCAAAAAGGCGGTGGAGGAGGCCGAGGGCTACGCCGAGAGCGGCCTGCGGCTTATTGAGACCGATGATCTGGCCTCCGCCGTGTCCGCTGCCCGGGACGCGGCCCAGGCGGGCGACGTGGTGGTGCTGTCTCCGGCCTGTGCAGCTTTCGACCGATTCAAAAATTTTATGGAACGGGGCAAGGTGTTTAAACGGCTAGTAAATGAACTATAATTGAAACAGATAGGATTGAAACATATAATGCCTTTACAGATAAGCGACCGTGTGAGTGCTCTGGGCGACCGGGCCCAGAGCCAGCTCACCGAGGAATTTGCCCGCATCGACGCCATTGCCCAGGAGAATACCCAGCGCGTGCTGGCCGCATTTCAAAAGCACCGGGTGGCCGACGGCTATTTCGCCGGCACCACCGGCTACGGCTACGACGACTTGGGTCGGGACAAATTAGATGAAATTTATGCCGGCCTCTTCGGCACCGAGGCCGCCCTAGTGCGCATCCAGTTTGTCAACGGCACCCACGCCATTGCCTGCGCCCTGTTCGGGGCGCTGAAATCTGGGGATGTGCTGCTGTCCGCCGTGGGTGCGCCCTACGACACCCTCCTGGGCGTTGTGGGGGCGGTGGACAAGGGCCCCGGCTCTTTGAAGGACTACGGCGTGGAGTACAGGCAAGTAGAACTGCTTGACAACAAGCCGGACCTGGAGGGGATGGCGAAAGCCGCCGCCGATCCCCGGGTAAAGGCGGTGTTGATTCAGCGGTCCAAGGGCTACTCCACCCGGGCGTCTCTGTCGGTGGAGGAGATCGGGGAGATGTGCCGGGTCATTAAGAAGGCCAACCCCAAGGCCGCTGTTCTGGTGGACAACTGCTACGGCGAGTTTGTGGAGACCGTAGAGCCTACCCATGTGGGGGCCGATTTGGTGGTAGGCTCCCTCATCAAAAACCCCGGCGGCGGGCTGGCCCCCACCGGGGGCTACATCGCCGGGCGCCGGGACCTGGTGGAGGGGGCTGCCATGCGGCTCACCGTCCCCGGAATCGGCGGGGAGTGCGGGTGTACTCTGGGCCAGAACCGGCTGCTCTACCAGGGGCTGTTTCTCGCCCCCCACACGGTGGCTCAGGCGGTGAAAACCGCCGTCTTTGCCGCCAGAGTGATGGAGCTGCTGGGCTACGAGACCCAGCCCCACTCCTCGGCGGTGCGCCACGACATCATTCAGATGATCCACATGCGGGAGCCCGAGGCCCTGAAAAAGTTCTGCAAGGGCATCCAGTTCGGCGCGCCGGTGGACTCCTATGTCACCCCGGAGCCCTGGGATATGCCGGGGTACGACTGCCAAGTGATTATGGCCGCCGGGGCCTTCATCCAGGGGGCGTCCATCGAGCTGTCCGCCGACGCCCCCATGCGGGAGCCCTATACCGTTTACCTCCAGGGGGGATTGACCTACGAATCCGGCAGGCTGGGCGTCCTGCTGGCCGTCCAGGAGCTGCTGGGACCCTCTGATTAGAACCGATCAGCTTGAATTTGTGGAGGAACAAATATGAAAAATATTTGGCAGTATGTTTTGTTAGGCGTCGTGGTGGCCGTTGGCGGAATGTTTGTATCTGACCTTGCAGGAGACTTTTTTAATGGCATGGGGGGCTACGGCTTTGGATGTATTTTGGGCATCTGTATGTACCTGTGTGTCGTCATTGTGACTTGTACAGGAATCATTATAACAAAGCTCAATAAAGACACACCTTCTGAGAAGGAATAGGCCAAGCCCGCTTTAGAATATCCTTACCTTATAATAGGAGGTGAGGGTATGCGTCCATGGCGGAGGGAGCTGGTGCGGTATGTGCGGCGTCCGTCGAAGCGTCGGCGACCAGTGTGGACGGGCCCTGGTCCCCAGATGAAAATTCCCCCGGCCCTGATTACCTTAGCAGTGGCCCTGATCGTGGCGGCGACAATCATTACTTTATTAGAAAATAAGCTGCGCCCGGTGGTGGCGGAGATTGCCGCCGCCCAGGCTCAGAACACCATGACCACTGTGGTGGAGAACGCCGTCACCGCCGACCTGGCCGCCCGGCAGGTCGGCTACGCCGATTTTGTTACCATTCAGCGGGACGAGGGGGGCGGTATCACCGCCCTGACCACCGATATGGCCCGGATGAACCTGCTCCGGGCGGAACTGATTGCCTCCATTCTGAAGGCGCTGGAGGGCGTGGACGTGTCCGAAATCCAGGTGCTCTTGGGCAGCCTCTTCGACCTGGAACCCCTGTGGGCCAAGGGTCCCGCCATCAGGGCCAGAGCCATGACAGTGGGGACGGTACGGGCGGAGTTCGACAGCCAGCTCACCTCCGCCGGGGTAAACCAGACCCTCCACCGCATCTGGATGGAGGTGGACGTGCCCATGACGCTGCTGCTCCCCGGCGGGGAGGTGGAGGTCTCCGTGGATACCCGGCTGTGCGTGGCCGAGACGGTGATTGTAGGCAAGGTGCCGGACACCTATTTGCAGATGGGGCAGTGAACAAAAGAGAGGTGTTTTTCCGTGGCGGAGGTTGTTTCTGACATTCTGCGATATGTGGTGCAGATGATTCCCATGTGCTTGTTGGCCCTGGTCGTTTTCCTGATCGTCAGGCCCGCCAGGCTGCGGAGACTGAAGACACGTGGGCTGGTCAGCGGCACACTGCGGGAGATCACGCTCTGCCTCTTCCTTCTGTTCTGCGCCGGCCTGGCGGCGCTCACCCTGTTTCCTGCCAATATCTGGTCTTATGTCATTTCCTTCGGTCAGGGATGGTATGATGGGGCCTCGTTTTTCAGTTTCTATCCCACCTGGGAGCAGACCATGAGCAGCTTGGCCTACCTGTCCAATATGCTGACCCCTTTTCAGGAAATTCGCCGCGCGCTGGACCATATGAGCTACTGGGGGCTGTTTATGCTGCTGGGCAACATTATCATGTTCATGCCAATCGGCTTTTTTCCGGCTCTGCTGTGGCGGAGGTGGCGGTGGTGGAAGTCCTTGCTGGCGGGTTTCTGCTCCTCTTTTACCATCGAATTTATCCAGTTTTTCATCGGCCGCAGCACCGACATTGACGACGTGATTCTGAACACCGCCGGGGCGCTGGCCGGTTTCTGGTTGTTCTGCCTGCTGCGGGCGGTTTCCCCCAATTGTATGGAAAAGTTCCAATGTATACCCAGAGGAGGATACTATCGTGGATGATTTCGCGGAAATTCAAGAGCTCCGCCGAGAGCTCACCCAGGCGGGCTATGAGTATTATGTGCTGGACAAGCCCGCCATGTCCGATTACGACTATGACCACATGCTCCGCCGTCTGGAGGAGCTGGAGGCGGCCCACCCGGAGACGGTCACCGCCGACTCTCCCACCCAGCGGGTGGGGGGACAGCCTCTGGAGGCTTTCGCTCAGGTGCGCCATCAGGTTCCCCTGGAGTCCCTTCAGGACGTGTTTGACTTTGCCGAGCTGGAGGCCTTTGACCAGCGGGTACGGGCTGTGGTCCCCGACGCGGAGTACGTGGTGGAGCCCAAGGTGGACGGTCTGTCGGTGGCCTTGGAGTATAAAGACGGTCTCTTCGTCCGGGGGGCCACCCGGGGGGACGGCCAGGTGGGGGAGGATGTCACAGAGAACCTGCGCACCGTCCGGTCTATCCCCCTGAAAATTCCCGACGCTCCGCCCCGGCTCATCGTCCGGGGGGAGGTCTACATGCCCAAAAAAGTGTTCCACGCCCTGAACGAGGAACGGGAGCGTAGGGGAGAGGCCTTGTTCGCCAACCCCCGCAACGCCGCCGCCGGCTCTCTGCGGCAGCTGGACCCCAAGGTGGCCGCCTCCCGAAAGCTGGACATTGCGGTGTTTAACATCCAGTGGCCCCAGGAGAAGTTTTCCACCCATCTGGAGACGTTGGATTTCCTGCAAAACAACGGCTTTAAAGTAATTTCACATTACAGTTGTGCCCGGGCGGCCCAGGCGATGAAGCGCATCGCGGAGATTGGGGAGATGAGAGAGGAATTCCCCTTTGACATTGACGGCGTTGTTGTAAAGGTAAACAACCTGTCACATCGTGCGGCCCTAGGCTCCACGGCCAAATTCCCCCGCTGGGCCGCAGCCTATAAGTATCCCCCGGAGGTCAAACCAGCCCAGGTGGTGGACATCGTGGTCCAGGTGGGCCGGACGGGGGTACTCACCCCCAAGGCGGTCCTCACCCCCGTCCGTCTGGCGGGCACCACCGTTACCAACGCCACCCTCCACAACCAGGACTTTATCACCGAGAAGGACATCCGCGTCGGCGACACCGTCCTGGTGCGCAAGGCGGGGGAGATCATTCCGGAGGTGCTGTCCGTGGTGGAGGAGAAGCGCCGGTCGGGGACTCAGCCTTATTTTCTGCCCAAGGTCTGTCCGGTGTGCGGAGCCCCGGTGGAACGGGACGAGGACGGGGCCCATGTCCGCTGTACCGGGGCGGAGTGTCCCGCCCAGCTGCTGCGCAATCTGGCCCACTTCGCCAGCCGGGACGCCATGGATATTGAGAGCCTGGGCATCGCCGTGGTGGAGAATCTTGTGAACGCCCAGCTGGTGAAAACGCCGGGGGACTTGTACTTCTTAAAGGAGGAGGATGTGGCCAGGCTGGACCGCATGGGCAAAAAGTCCGCTCAGAAGCTGCTTGCCGCTTTGGAGAAGTCCAAAAGCCAGGACCTGTCCCGGCTGATTTACGCCTTCGGCATCCGGCAAGTGGGGCAGAAGGCAGGAAAAATTCTTGCCGCCCGGTTCCACACCCTGGAGAATCTGCAAAACGCCGCGTTGGACGAGCTTACCGCCGTGGACGATATTGGGGAAATTACCGCCCGGAACATTCTGGAGTGGATGTCCAGCCCCCAGAGCCGGCACCTGATCCAGCGGCTGAAAGAGGCCGGCGTCAACATGACGGCGGCGGAACAGGGGAGCGACCGGCGCTTCGCCGGCATGACCTTTGTACTCACCGGCGCCTTGGAGAAGTTTACCCGAGACGAGGCCGGCGAGATGATTGAGACCCGTGGAGGCAAGGCGGCGGGCTCCGTATCCAAAAAGACCACCTATGTGGTGGCGGGGGAGGCAGCGGGCTCCAAGCTGCGCCGCGCCCAGGAGCTTGGGATTCCCGTCCTCACCGAGGATGAGTTTTTGGAAATGTTGAAATAAGAAGGGGAGAGGCGTGGTGAAAAAAGGCTATCTCTATATCGCTGTGGCGGTGGTGATGTTCACCTCCTTCGAGGTGGTGCTGAAGTTTATCGCCGGGCAGATCAACCCGGTCCAGCTGACTCTGTGCCGCTTTGCCATCGGCTTTGTGTTCCTGCTGCCGGTGGCGCTGCACAATTTGAAGAAACGGGGAGAGCGGCTGGACGGGGGGAGCGTGGCTTACTTCGCGCTGCTGGGTCTGGTGGGCATCGCCTTGTGCATGCCCATCCTCCAAATGGCGGTGAGCTATACCGGCTCCTCGGTGTCGGCGCTGATGTTCAGCTGCAACCCGGTATTTGTGGCGTTTTTGGCCTTTTTCCTGCTGAAAGAGCCTATCAAGCCCCGCCATATCGCCGCTCTGACCCTGGAAATTGCCGGCACGGTGGTCATTATCAGCCCCTGGAACACAAAGCTGAACATGACCGGCGTGACCCTGGCTTTGCTGTCCACCTTGCTGTTCTCCCTGTATGGGGTGATGGGCAAGAAAAAGGTGGCCCAGTTCGGCGGGGCGGTGGTCACCTGCTTCAGCTTCCTGTTCGGCGCCCTGATCGTGCTGGTGTTCATTCTGCTCTCCCACATCCCGGCAGTAGCCGAGATGTTTCGGAATATCGGTCTGGACAGCTTCGCCAGCATCCCCGTCTTTGCCGGGTACACCCTGGAAAACCTGCCCTACGTCCTTTTTGTGTCCGTGGGCGTGGCGGGCGTCGGCTTTTGCGCCTACTTCCTGGCCATGGAGTACCAGCCGGCCAGCGTGGTGTCCCTGATCTACTTCTTCAAGCCCGCTCTGTCGCCCCTCCTGGCCTGGGCGGTCCACGGGGAGGAGATTTCCCTCAATATGATGGCCGGAATTGTCCTCATCGTGGCAGGCTCCCTGTGCGCCATCATTCCGGGTATTCTGGAGAGCCGAAAAAATGCAATTTCCTCTTGACTTAAAGTGTGGTTTATATGATATAGTGCTGATAAATTTACTTAGAAGGAGATACCGCTATGGAAAAAGCAAAGGTTTATTTCACCGACTTCCACACCGAGGCCTTCGGCGACGGCCTGCCCACCAAGCTGAAAAAGCTGATAAAAAAGGCGGGGATTCAGAATCTGGACCTGGACGGCAAATTTGTGGCCATCAAGATGCACTTCGGCGAGCTGGGCAACATCAGCTACCTGCGGCCCAACTACGCCAGGGCGGTAGTGGACGTGGTCAAGGAACTGGGAGGCAAGCCCTTCCTCACCGACTGCAACACCATGTACCCCGGCAGCCGGAAGAACGCCCTGGAGCACCTGGAATGCGCATGGCAGAACGGCTTTACGCCGCTGACGGTGGGCTGTCCCATCCTCATCGGCGACGGCCTCAAGGGCACCGACGACGTGGAGGTCCCTGTCACAGGCGGTGAATATGTGGAAAAGGCCAAGATTGGCCGGGCCATTATGGACGCCGACGTGTTTATCAGCCTGACCCACTTCAAGGGCCACGAGATGACCGGCTTCGGCGGCACCATCAAGAACATCGGCATGGGCTGCGGGTCCAGGGCGGGGAAGAAGGAGCAGCACGCCAGCGGCAAACCGCAGATCGCCTCTGACGCCTGCCGGGGCTGCCGCCGCTGCCAGAAGGAGTGCGCCAACGGCGGGCTTGTCTTTGACGAGCAGAGCCGGAAGATGCATGTGGACGAGGCCCACTGCGTGGGCTGCGGCCGGTGCCTGGGTGCCTGCAACTTTGACGCTACCTATTTCACCAACGACAACGCCCAGGCGGCCCTGAACTGCCGTATGGCGGAGTACACCAAGGCGGTGGTGGCCGGCCGGCCCCAGTTCCACATTTCCCTGATTGTGGACGTATCTCCCAACTGCGACTGCCACGGGGAGAACGACGTGCCCATCCTTCCAAACATCGGCATGTTCGTCTCCACCGACCCCCTGGCCCTGGACCAGGCCTGTGTGGACGCGTGTCTGGCAGCCCAGCCCATGCCGGGAAGCCAGCTGGCCAGACATCTGGCCGACCCGGAGTTCCACGACCACCACGACCACTTCACCAATTCCACCCCAGAGTCGGAGTGGCGCAGCTGCCTGGAGCACGCTGAGAAGATCGGCCTGGGCATGCGGGAGTATGAGTTGATTAGGATGTAAAGGGAAGGCGCCTGTCACTAAATGCCCGTAGAAATTAACGGACGCCGCAAGGATTATTTCACCTGCGGCGTCCGTTTTATGATTTCCACGGGCGTTTTTTCTCTGTCCAGCCCTTTTCCTTCCAATAGATCATGTCCGCCTCATTCCAGCCGCGTTTGTTGAATTGGCGCATCAACGTAAAGAATGCTTTGGTTTGAACGGACGGCTTGACATGTCCCTGATTTTTTACTATTTTCTGAGCCAGCCTCGTAAGTTTTTTGTCAATCGCCGCCTTCTTCTTCGCGCTGACCCTCTCCCACGAGGTCTCCATCACCGCGACGCCAAATCGGTATGTCTTGGCGACGCCCCAAAAGAAGGTGCTGTGCGCCATATCCCGATTGGTACTTTTCATGCCGGCTCCGGCGGCGGTGGAGATACAGACCGTCTGTTTTTGGAACATTTTTTCTTCGGGGCGGTGTACCATCCAGCGCCATCCGTAGTGGTCCAGGAAGGCCTTCATCGCGCCGGTTACGTGGTAAACATAGACCGGACTGGCTAGAATGATAACATCGGCGTCATCCATTGACCGTGTGATGGGAGCCAACCTTTCAAAATGGGGACAACTCAGCTCTGACTGCTTAAAACAGGTGTTGCAGCCAGTACAAAACGCGCCAAAATCCCTCGGTAAAAAGAATTCTTCCACTTCACCGTTCAGCTTTTCTGCCAGCAGTCTTGCGGCATGATAGGTGGAGCCCTGATGGCTCTGCCCATGTATGATGGTTATTTTCAATTCAGTCACTTCTTTTTTCGCTGTTATCCTCAGAAAACGTATTTTTCAGCAGCAGGTCGATCATAAACACCGACACGCAGAACAGCGCCATCTGACCCACAATGAGCCACATCCAGAAGGTGGAGTAATTTTCCTTGAACAGGACCATCAAAAAGGCGCTGGCCGCGCCGCTGACCACCCCAGTGCGAGTCCACAGTTTGGCGCAGTGGCGGTGAGCGGCGGCCCAGGCCTCTGGATTGCTCCGGGTCAGCTCTGTGCTGTAGGCCAGACCCTTGGCCTGGTAGGGGGGAGGGGAGATTTTCCACATCAGCCCCACGATCAGCATGGCGGCGGGGGACAGCATCACAAGGGCAAAATAAAATATGTACATGTTGACACCTCTCTAAATCTTGATTCAGGTCATTCAAACGCTCCAGTGATGCTTCCCGCCTGTAGAATCAGCCGGTCCGCCTTGCGCAAAAAAGTCCTTTTGCCAGCATAGCTGCTCAAATCAAGCCTTTGGGAAAGGCTATAGAGCGTTAAGCGATACATATGCGTTTTTCCCCTGGGCGGCTTGGGGCCCGCATACCGATGAAGTCCATAGCCGATTCCTTGTATGGCTCCACCCAGGGAGGATACCCTCTTTCCAGCGGGAACCGCCGGTGCAATCCGTTCCGCCGCCGGTATGTTCCAAATTACCCAGTGGGTAAAATTTTTAATCGGATGAGACAGGTCCTCCAAGGTGACGGCCAAGGTTTCTGCCTCAGAAGACAGATTTTTTAGGATGAACTCGGGGGAGATATCCTGTCCGCGCCCTGTGTATTCGATGGGGAATTTGCCGCCGTCGCTTAGTCCGACACATTTAAAGTTCAATATTTCAGCCTTCATTGTCCATATTTTCCTCATTTTTAGGCTTTTTTCGCTGCTTGACTCGCCCCAACGGGTTGGCTCTGGCGGCGGTGCGCAGGTCCTCGTTGTCCACGTGGGTGTAAATCTGGGTGGTGTTCAGGTGATCGTGGCCCAGCACCTCCTGGAGGGTGCGCACATCCACGCCGTTTTGCAGCATCAGGGTGGCGGCGGTGTGGCGCAGCTTGTGGGAGGAGTATTGGGAGCTGTCCAGTCCGGCGGCGGCCAGATGCTTCTTCACCAGCTTGTGGACCGCCGCTGTGGAGATGCGCCGGCGGTTCTGGAGGGTGACAAACAGGGCGTTTTGATCTACCAACGTTAGGGTATCCCGCTCGGTGAGCCAGTCCTCCAGCGCCCGCTGACAGGCGTCGTTGAGGTACAGCATCCGTTCCTTGTTGCCTTTGCCCAGTACCCGCAGTTGATCGACTCGAACGTCCGTTTTATTCAGGCTCACCAGCTCGGAAATACGCAGGCCGCAGTTGAGAAACAGAGTCAGGATGCAGTAATCACGGGTAGAATTTTTGCCGTCCACACTGTCCAGAAGCTCCAAACTTTCGTCCAAATTTAGGTATTTGGGCAGAGATTTCTTCAGCCGCGGCGAGTCCAGGTCCTGGACCGGGTTGGTATCCAGCAGCTTGGCCTTATTGGTCAGATACTTATAGAACGACCGGATGGTAGCGACCTTGCGGGCCCGGGAGGCGTTGTTCAGGCCGCGGTCCCGAGACAGGTAGTTCATGTAGGAATAGATGTCTGTGAGCGTGACATCTCGTACCAGAGCCAAATCGGCATCGTCGATGGAAACATCGTCCAGCGGCATATCCTTTGGAATCAGATTTTTGTTCTGCTTGAGAAAACGGAAAAAATTCCGCAGGTCTAAGTAGTATTCGTCAACCGTTTTCCGAGAGTGTCCCTGGATGGTCTCGTGGTAGACCAGGAAATCCCGGAGAATGGGCGGCGCTTCGGTGCGGTAGTCCATAAATGGCCCAAAGACTTCAAAATCAATATTCAGCCTCCACTAAGATCAACAAAATTTTTATTTTGTTGACCTGACGCTGTGCACCATTTTGAAGCCTCGGCTGCCCTCCCTTCTGCTTTCACTGTAATTTTGGTATCAGTATAGCACGCTTTTTCCAGCGGGTCAACAAAACATAACTTTACCATTACCAATCAGCGTTTCCGTTTTCGACTCCTGAACCATACCAGCAGCCGACTGAACACGGACGGCTGCCGTGGAGCTGGCAGGACGGCAAGCTCCCGTTGCCGGGTGCGCAGCACTGAGATCAAGGACAGGACAAGCTGCTGCTTCTGTTCCTGGTCATCCGCCGCGGGGACGCCGTTCCCCGGGGCCCCACCGCTTACGCGGTTCCCCCCGGCACAGACATCCCCGCCGGCGGTGACCATGTCAGAAAACAGCTTGTAGCTGTCATAGACCTCAGAGTAGCGCTTCCGGTACGGGAATACCGTCTGGTCCAGCTTCAGCTTGTTGCCGCCATACCAGTAGTAAATGGCGATGAACCAGGTACGGCCAAAGGTCAGCAGAGACAGGATAATTCCTCCGAAGCCGTAGTTGTTCAGCTTCCGGTGACGGACCTCCTCCTCTACCAATGACCGGATTTGCCGGTCCAGCATCCGGTCAGACTGAGTAATTAGGATCACGTTGAAGCCAAGCTTCCGGTGCTGGGCGAAGAACGTCACCCAGGCGTTGCGGTCCTTCCGCCCAAAGTCCCGGCAGTTGAAGATGATCTGGCACTCGTCAATGACAACCAGCGTCTGGCCCTCTTTCCCAATCTTGTGATGCTCCAGGGCGTAGGCCACCAGACGTTCCGCCGTCAGCTCCGAATTGTCCCAGTATTCCACGTGAGCCCGCAGCTTCTTGCCCACGAAGCCTTCATTGACCGGGAAATTGCAGATCAGGCCTCTGTCCCGTTTCATCCAGCGGACGATATCCTTGGCCGCGTGGAAGCTCTTTCCGCTGCCAGGCGTCCCCGTGTATAGTTGGATACTCATTCAATCACCTTCACCCAGCGGAGCACGACCTGGTACACGTAGTAGACCGCCACGCAGGACAGCCAGGTCTCCAAGATGCCCACAAACGTATTGACCGGGATGAACCAGTTCAGCATCTGCAGCCACTCGTAAAACTCCGAGTTGGCCATGTCGTCCAGGATCACGAAGGGACTGGTGGGAAACAGCTCCACCACGCCCACCGCGAAGGACACCAGGACGTCAGACAGCGCGTCCCACATGTAAAGCCCCTCCCCTGTTCACGCCGTCCATATCAGGCGTTTGGTGGCTCCAGCCAGCATCAGGCAGAAGCCTATGGTGCTTGTCCACCGGCTGATTTGGCCTATGATCGCATACTCGGAAAAGTCCAGGATCACCGTGGTATCCCCTTGCCAGCCGCCCACGTCATCCGCCAGCGGCTCCATAAAGTCTACCTCAAAGTACGGGGCTTTTGCCGGTGCGGCCAGGAGCTTAATTGCCCTAAAAAAGTCCCAGGGGATGGAGAAAGGGAAACGGCTTGTCAGCGCCTCCCCCAGAGCCGGTAGGCCCAGGTTGTCCACGTCGGTGATCTCCTCCGCTGGAGGGTCCACCACGGCTTCCCCCGCCGCTTCCATGGTTGCCGTCAGCTCACCGGCCAGCACGTCATCCAGCACGCCCTGGAGGACCATGTCAAGGTCCATCGTTGCTGCAGCTCCCACGTCCAGCGCTATCCCCTGTTCCGCTTCTATCCCTTCCGGGATGTAGGACATGGACGGAGCACGGTCGATAGACAAATCCGATTCGGAAAGATTTAATTTTGAAAGTTTAATAGAACGTCCTAAGATATTTGCCTCAGCAGAAAAAGTCCTAGTTTTATAAAAAGAGTCATTTAAACACTGAGGCCAGTAACGCATGAAACATAGATATGTATCGCCATTTAAATCATAAGGCACAAAACAAAGATTAGAACAATACCAACCAGCCTCTTTTTGATTAGCCGAATAATTCATACCAATAGACACATCAGGGGACGAGGAAGAAAAAATAAAAAAATCCCAAATAGTATCCATCGATTCAACAGAAATTGTAAGATCAATATCAGAAGTCAATAAAATAGATACAGATGCACCAGGCAAAATAGCAGTAGAACCAAAAATATTAGTACCTAACCTAGAATTTAAACGATCAATTTTATCATAATGCCCAAATTCATAATAAGTCCCATCTGCCGCAGTAAAACCAGATTGGGCATAAATCTGATGTACCCCCACTTGCGTTGCATACTTCTCCGCCACCCACTGGGCAAACTCCATAAGTTTATCAGTGAGCATCCGACTAAGGACGAGCTTCCCACCAGTAAAAACCAAGTCCCAAACCCCAACCAGCCAGTCCTGGATCGTGATCCCGCCCAGCTCCGTGTCCAGGAACTCCTGGATCAGCCGCTGCACATTACTGACCAGGGCGTCCCTGTCCATACCCTGGGTGACGAGCGGCAGACCACAGGCACAGAGATACGACGCCGCCAGCGCGGCCACGGAGCCTATCGTCAGCTCCGCCACCAGGGCCTCCGCCCTCTGCTGCGGGAGCATCAGTCCCAGCACCAACGAGAAGATCACCAGCCAGCAGCCCAGCTTCATGAGCAGCTTGTCACGCCGGGCGGCCAGGAACCGCGTTACCAGATTCATTCTCATACCTCCTTACAAAGTGAGCCCCGGTCTCCCGAGGCTCACTTTCTCTGCATTACTGGCCCATGGACTTGAACCAGCTCATGGCCTTCCGCGCCAGCCAGATCACACCGGCCACGCCAACGGCAATCGGCACGATGATCGCGATCATGCTCATAGCGTCGGACGCCATACCCTGGAACCCCGTCTGAAACGCCGAGATCACCGTAGCGGACGTACCGGAAGCGCCGGAGGTATCCTCCCCTGCCGCAAAGGCGGAGACGCACATAGACATGACCATCATAGCAAACACAGACAGGACCAGGAGCCTCTTCTTGATCTGCTTCATCCTTTTCACCTCCCCATTATCTTAATCAATGCCTTAAAGCAGCCGACCAGGAGGCCAGCCGCCAGGACAACGAAACAAGCAGAAGCCATACCAATTGCCAGGACCTCAGGCACAGCCTCCAGGATATCCAGGCTCACCATGTACTGCACATCGAAAAGCTCCATGTTACACCTGCCATATCCGAGAAAACATGAAGCCAATCGCACAGCCCAGGATTACACCAATCAACAGCACCACGGCCAGGAATGTCAGGCTGACATCAGCGTGCAGCTGCTCCAAGCAGCCATTTGTCTGAGCCAGCGCCTCCAGCACTGGCGTTAGGTCAGTCGGTGAGACCAACGTCTCATAGATCACGCGGCCGCTTTCCTCCATCGTCCTCTCCCCTTTCCAGATATCCTTGAATAATTGTTTGCTCCACTTCCACATTGAACAGCAGAAGCGGCACGTCCTCCGGGTACTCCAGCGTGGGCAGTTCATCATCCGCGGGGATGTACTCCATCCAGAAGGACCAGTCCACATCCCGCACCCAGCCAGTGGAGCAAAAGGTATTTTCACTTTCCAGATAGGCGTCCAGGCTTGCGTAGGACTGGTACACATACCCCATGGACAGAGCACGAGCCAGACCGATAGAACAGCGGTACATATGCGCTCCGTAGTCGGAGACACACCGGGCCAGGTCCTTCGACACATACTTAGTGATATAACCAGCGGCCCGTTCCGGGTCTTTGATCTGCGCCAAAGAGCAAAAGCCAAATTTCTTCTGGTACTCCGGCCAGTTCAGATAGCCGCCATTTACCAGCCTGTCCGGGTGCAGCCCACGGATGAAGGGACAAAGCTGCTCTTCCGGGATACCGCGGACAAAGCCATGGATATGCCACGCTCCATCCTCGTGCAGCTCCGGGACAAACAGGTATTTGAGGTCGCAGCTATACTTTTTCCGGTAATCCCGCAGCCACTGGGTGAAGGACTTATAAAAATCCTTCAGATGGAAACGATTATATTTAGTCTTGTCTATCGTGCCGGTAAAGAAGAAGTCCCAGTCATTGCAGAACGCTACCTGAAAGATCACTGATTTTGCCCGGCAAATTGCCTGGGACAGCTTTTCCCCTGAGACACTCCCCCCTTCCTCCCGTTTCGGAGGTAAATGGGGAAACAGTGCCCGCTTGAACCGGATAAGCTCATACACGCCTTCTCTGTAAAATTTGACGGAATATCGCGGCGCCAGCACGTTTGACGTCACTTTTTTTCACCCTTCCCGACTTACGTTACCTTGTCAAGTGTCCTCATCGGTAACCCCTACGGCTACCGAAAAGAACACTGTAACTCTGCGTGGGGAAAGGGACGTCATCCCGACGTGCCTTGTAACACAGAAACGACAGCAGAGCGGAGCGGATCACGATGCAGCGTTTGAAAACTGTGTTACGATTTCTTCCGCTTAAACATATACTTGGGGACCTCTACCCCTTGCTCCCGGCAAAGGTCAATCAGGAGGTTATTCAGATACGATTCATCCGCGAAGAGGTTTTCAGCTCTGATCCGGATTGCCTTTTCCGCCTCCAGCTCACTTTCCAGCAGCCGGACACGGTTCTTCAAGACCTGGACCTCCACCGTGTCGCAGACGCTGACCGACAGCTCCAGCCGTCCCTCCCCTACCCTGTCCAGCACTTTGGACAGAGCCGGGACCAGGGACGTGAACTCAGGCCGGGACAATGTCCCTAATCTTGCCATACTTGTCGTACCGCAGGTCGCAGCTACCGCCGATCTCAGGCATGAAGCTCAGCTTCAGAAATCGGTCCGAATGGACAAAGACTCGCTCAGTCGCCACGCCCCTGACCCTCTCGTCCTCATACGTGAAGAACAGGTTTACTCCATTCACCTGTTTACCGTCAGAGCCCATGAAGTCTAAATCTTTCGTTCCTACCAGTGTGTACATGTTTACCGCTCCTTTCTTATAAATTTTGGGGGTAGAGAGAGCTGGAAGGATGTTATCAAAACCAGCTTCCCCTCCCCCGCCCAAACAATAACGCATGGCTAATACCAATGGTACCATTGGTTTCGTAGATTGTCAAGTACCATTTCGCTACAATGGTACCAAAGGAGGTATTTATATGCCTGAAAAACGGACCGAGCAAATAGCTGTACGAATCACAGCCGAAACAAAACGCATCCTTCAGGAAGAAGCCCAAAAACTAGAATGGTCTACGGCAAAGCTAGCAGAAAAAATTCTCTCAGAATGGACAAAACAAACCCATGGCAACGGCGGAGCTATCAACTTTGTCATACACAACAACCAAAGTATCAATGTAAACGGAGGATAAACCATGCTACAAGAACTCATGCCAATAGTGATAGAAAACTTCAAAATATGCTTAATTGAAAATGCACCAGCATTAGCCGAGATAGCGGGTTATTTTACAGGTGTATTCGTTCTATGCCTTATCTACCTCGCTATTAAAATCATTTCAAAAAGAATCTACAGAGCATGGAAACAACTGTAATAAAGCCGAAAACCGGGCCAGAGGCTCGGCAAAAACTGTGTTACAGAAGAGGAGCCCCCATACGGGGGACGGTACACCGGACATGTTTATACAGCGTCAAGACCAAAAAATTTTCTCTGGGTTGTGTAAGGGCCCAGAGAAAATTTTTTTTGCAAGTGGCCCCTTTGGGGCCAGTCTTGACCCTGTATAAACGCCCTTTGCCTTTACTACCACGTTTCCGCCGACTATATCCTAGGCCTACCCCGTGGACTGGACTGGCCACGATAGAAACCACTTGACAGCCATGATATACTAAAAGCACCCAGACGAAGCAGGAGGTAAGAGATATGACAGATCAGGAATTGCTACAGGCAATCAGAGCAATTACCCGAGAAGAAATGAAACCCCTCAAAGAAGAAATAGAAGAAATAAAAGAAGACCTATCTGAGGTCAGGACCGGAGTAAACATGTTGATTAGCTGGTCGGAAAAAGTCAGCATGGCCGCTACATTCCCCCTACCGGACATAGACGATTGAAGAAAAAAGGTTGCTCAAGATCGTGAGCAACCTTTTTTGCAACCTACGGGTGGGACGGGAGATTTATAAGGTGTTCCCCGTATGGGGGACGGTACACCAGACATGTTTATGCAGCGTCAAGACCAAAAAATTTTTCCTGGGTTGCGAAGAGCCCAGGAAAATTTTTTTGCAAATGGCCCCTTTGGGGCCAGTCTTGACCCTGTATAAACGTCCGGTGTGTTGTGTTGACACACAGCTCGCGAGCGAGCTGCTGTCAGCCAACTTCTTATTTTGGGAGCCGGGCGCTGGCCCGGAGAAAGGAGCAGAACATGAAAGAGAAATTGGAGTTCCTGGTATACTTTTTGAAAAAATCTGCGGAGGAACAGAAAGAAATGGCAGTACAGGAGGAATGCGACTACCTCAAAGGGAGAGCAACCGGGAGAAAACTGACATATGAACTGTGCGCAAAATGGATTAAGGAAATAATCGAAAAAGAGGAGGTTTCACAATGACGCTGGACGGGGAGAAGGGAGCGTATAAGCATGTTTCGGTTGTGTTCAGATGGTGAGTATTTTGGCCCAATTTTCTTTTTATGGATAGAGGCTTATATTTGGGCTAAATCTGAGGGTTTTCCTTACCCGGAAGATTTAATTGTGGAGGTATAACTATGGCGAAAAAGAATAACATACGAAGCATCCGGTTTTCGGATGAGCTGGCGGACCTGATTGACCGCCAAAATGGAAGGACCTTTACAGAGAAGCTTGAGAATCTGGTCACTCTATGCGTCTGGGAGCTGCCGCAGCGGGAAGAGCAACTGAAAAACATTCAAGCTCAGATTGACCAGGAGCGGAAAAGGCTAATTAACCTCCAACGAGAAACCCAGCTCCTCAAAGCATTGGAGGCCGACATCAAGAATATTCAACATTGTTTCGAGATTGTCAAGAAACGGGCAAAGCTTTTTGCCGGAGCGGCGGAGAAGGACGAACTGAAATACAAAATTCCTTCAGACGTCAGAAGCCAGGTTTAAAAATTGTGTTACAATATAGCAAACAAAGGGGGGCGGCAACCGCTCCCCTTCCCTATTTCAAAATGTTATGGAAAAAGCATCGTGGGCGCTAGCCCACGCAACAAAACCTAAAAATATCGGTACGATATTTTTAGGTTTTGTTGACCTGAATTGTCAAATTGATTTTGAGGTCTTATTGTCCTCCCTTCTAAAAATTTTGTTAAGGTGATTTTTATGTTGCGTAAGTTGGATGCTTTTGTTTTTTGGGTTCGGCTTCATCCTTTTGTTCATTTGTTCTTTTTATTTTTGGGTAGTCTTTGGCTTTGTTGTTTTTTTGCTCTTAGTTCTGCTGTTGGTTCTTATTTGTGTATACGTCTTTTGTCTTTTCATGGTTTAATTCCCTCTATTTCTTGGGAATTATTTTTAGAATCATTCTTATGATTCCAAGTAATATTGCTCCTAATACTGGTATTCCAATTATTGGTACTTGTTTAATTAGTTCTTCTACGAATTTTGCGATTGTGTAGAATACTGCTCCAAACGCTTCCATGCTTTTTCCCCCTATCTAGGCCACTCCAGTCCCTTTGGCAGTCCCAGAATATAATCCGCAGATACTCCGTAGTGTTCGCAGAATATTTTCAGCTTGTCGATTGGGATTTTCCGTTTTCCACTTTCGTACAATTGGTATTGTTGTCTTGTTATTTTTAGTTTTTTGGCTGTTATTTCCTGGGTTTCGTCATGGTCAAGTCTTGTTTCTTCTAATCTTTCGTGATAATACACAAAATCACTCCTAATATTTTGTTATCTTATTATACCATGAATTTAAACGAATGCCTTGACATGCATCTAAATAAATGCTATTATATACTTGTAAGGCATCCAAACGAATGCAAGTAATTAAAAAAATAGGAGGTAGTAAAGGTGGAGTCTAAACTGTATTTAGTGGATTATTGCGATGAGGATTTAGAGGAGTACACTTTTGTTTGTCGTGCGTGCACCTCTCAGGAAGCGGTTGATAGGTGTCGTTCTGCGAACGCCTGCTTAGTTCCTTCTGTTCGTTTTGTGTGTGAAATTGTTTCTGGTTGGCATTAACTAATTTTTGATTTCTGCACCTTGACAATTGAATAGCTACCCCAGCTGTCCTTTGCGGGCCGGAAACTGTATGAATACGCTCTGTCCACTGTGCAAGGCTACCGGCAGCTGATACACACCTTTAAGGATTCCGCCGATATCTGCTCCGGGGACCTGATCCTCAGCCTGTCGGTCAAACGGGCCATCAGCCTGCTGCCCATCCTCTTGCCCCCCTATATCAAGCGATACCCCAATGTCCAGATTAAAACCATCGCCGATATGTTCACCGTAGACGAACGGGAGCGGTGCCTTCTGGAGGGAAAGTATGACTTCATCATCAATTCCTATCACAACCCCAATCAGTACCACAGCAGCGATATGGAGTATATCCAGATTGGTACCGAACGTGTCATTCTCTTCCTCGGAAAGGAGACTAAACTAGCCCAAAAGCTCGTGAAGGACGGGCAGCCCCCCGCCTTCGTCCGTCTGGAGGATATCGCAGATGAGGGTTTTCTGCTGCCCTCCCCCGCTTACGGCGGACGTTATATGGTGGACAGCATGTTTGCGCAGATTAATCGAAAGCCCAGGATTCTCGCCCAGGTCAGCCCGGTCTGCGTCAGCAAGAGCATGGTGGAGACCGGCCACTTCTGTACTTTAAGCGCGGAAATTTATAAGGATGGCTCCGCCCTTACTGCCAAAAGCGAAAATTGTTACACCATTCCCGTTTGGCTGACACCCGAGATGGAACCCTACGGAAGCCGCCCCATCTATCTGATCTATAAAAAAAGCATGTCGCTGGTTTCTTTCCAGCAGAGCTTTATCCAAATGGCAGTGGATCTTCTCTCAGAGACCAATTCACAAAACTGAACCGGTCCTTATTGAGGAAAAAAGCCGCCTGGAGAGGCGGCTGGGCTACAGCTCGGAGGAGCTGCCAAAACAGAAACAGCCCCAGCAGCATATGGCCCTGACGGAACGGACGCAGAAGCTGTTAAGGCTGGATACAGTCCAAAGGGAAGCCATACCAACTACCAGAACCTCGGGAACAGCCTCCAAGATATCCAGACTCACCGTGTATTGCTCTGCATTACAACCTTTGACAAAACAAAATCTATATTGAATATTTTATGGCTTCATGCTAAAATACCGAAATGAGAGAGCACAATTAAAAATCATATATATTAACGTACTCTCTTGCCCTAAACAGAAGTAAGTGAAAGGAAGATCAGGTATGAAGTCGATCAAATCAAAAATCCAAATCAGTATGTTGTCAGTAGTACTGATCGGATCGGTGCTGATCGGTGTGATTACAGCTCTATTGAACGCCAGCGGTATTGATGATGTCCTGTCAAAAACTTTGGGTCCCGCGACACAGATGGCCGCAGATGCCGTGGAATGGAAAATGGGAAACTACTGGACGGCGCTCCAAGAGGCCGCCGCCTCTGATATTTTTCGGGAGTCTGACCCGACTGCCCCGGAACTGATTCCGCTTCGAGATGATATCGCCCAGCGCAACGGCTTTCTTTACGTTGGTAAAATGGATGCCAGCGGGTTTTCTTCCACGGGATACAGCTATGCGGATGAAGATTATTTTCAACAGTGCAAAGCTACAATGAAACCCTATATCTCCGATATTATGAACGATGGACAGCGAATGATTTTTCTGTTGGAGGTTCCCATCATTACCAACGGTCGCTTTGACGGCGTGGTTTATGGCGGAATCAGCGCGGGTTTTCTGTCGGACATTGTAAGTAATTTGTCTATTGGCAGCGACGGCGTAGCCTATGTGCTGGATAATAAGGGGAATGTCATCGCTCATCGGGAGGCTTCTATTGTAGAAGAAGGCTCCAACATGATTGAAGCGGCAAAATCGGATCCCAGCGCAGCGGATGTAGCTGCTGTGAATCAGCGTATGATCCAGAGAGAAACCGGCTTCGGGGCGTATAACTTCTATGGCGACAACAAATTTGTGGGATTCGCTCCTATTGACGGTACTCAGGAGTGGAGCATCGCCATTGAGACCAGCCAGCGGGAACTCAAATCCACTTTAGACCGGAGCATTCTGCTGACAGTTCTGGTGGTCGTCCTCGTTGTGCTCGCCACATTCCCCGTAGCAGTCAAAGTAGGTAGGTCTATCTCTGGTCCAATTCAATCCTGTGTTGCCCGGCTTGAGAAGATGGCCGACGGAGACTTGCACACACCGGCCCCCCATGTGAAGTCCAAGGATGAAACATCTCAGCTTGCACGGGCTCTGGAAACCATGCTGTCCCGACTGAATGATGTAACGCAGGACGTGTCCCATCATCTGGGCAAAATGGCGCTGGGAGATTTCCGTGAAACGATCACTCGTACATATTGGGGCGACTTTGTAACCATGGAGCAGTCCATCAAGGCCATCCACAATTCTTTGAAAGACACGCTCTCCCAAATCAGCCAGTCCGCCGGAACTGTGGCCAGCAGCGCCGTTCAGGTATCTAACGGCGCACAATCGCTGAGCCAGGGCGCTACGGAGCAGGCCAGCGCGATCCACGAACTCTCCGCCACTGCCGACAGCATCGCAGAAAACGCCAGACAGACCGCGGCCGCGGCAGAGGAAGCTGGACATTTTGTGGCCCAGGCAGGCGCGCAGCTGGGAGTCAGCGTGAATTATGTCCAAGAGCTGAATACTGCTATGGAGAAGATATCCGGTTCCTCCACAGAAATCGGCAAGATTATTGATACCATTGAAAACATTGCGTTCCAGACCAATATTCTGGCCCTAAACGCCGCTGTGGAGGCTGCCCGGGCAGGCAGTGCGGGAAAGGGCTTTGCCGTGGTGGCGGATGAGGTGCGTAATTTGGCGTCCAGGTCTGACGAAGCGGCCAAAGCTACCAAGGAGCTGATAGAGGGATCTATCTGCGCCGTTGCCGAGGGTGGTCAAGTGGTTGCAAGGGTAACGGAATCGTTGGACAAAACCAACTCCATCGCGGAAAATGTAACGATTAAAGTGGATGCGGTTGTGGAAGCAGTGGAAAGCCAGACTACAGCAATCTCTCAAGTTACCGAGGGAATCGACCAAATATCCTCCGTGATCCAAAGCACTTCTGCCACTTCGGAGCAAAGCGCAGCTACCGCGCAGGAGTTATCGGATCAATCCCTGCTGATGAACAACTTGGTGCACAAGTTTCAGCTGAGTTAAAATAGGCCTGATATTGCCCCCGTTTCGTTCAGCGTTTCATCAGCCGTTTTTGAATAGAGAAAGAATACAAGCCACCCGTTATGCAGGTGGCTTGTATTTATATTTCACCCGTCCAGCCTTCAGCCTTTATGAAGTGCCGCCCTTCGGGCGTGAATTTGTGCATTAAAGAGTTACATATAGGCCCGGTGATACACCTTTTTGCCCTTCTTCACCATCAGGCCGTCGCCGGACAGGTCGCCGGCGGAGTAGCTGACGGCGGCGTCTGCCACTTTCTCGCCGTTGACCTCCACCCCGCCTTGCTCCACCAGGCGGCGGGCCTCCTTTTTGGAGGGGGCCAGCTTACACTTGACCATCAGGTCCAGCACACCGATGGCGCCGTCGGCGAGGTCGTCGGCGGTAAGCTGGGTGGCGGGCACGTTGGTCATGTCGCCGCCCCCCACGAACAGGGCCTTGGCGGCCTGCTGAGCCTTGACGGCCTCCTCCTCCCCGTGGACCAGCTTGGTCAGCTCGAAAGCCAGAATTTCCTTGGCGGTGTTCAGCTGGCTGCCCTCCCATTTGTCCATCTCGTCAATCTGCTCCAGAGGCAGGAAGGTGAGCATCCGCAGGCACTTGAGCACGTCGCCGTCGCCCACGTTGCGCCAGTACTGATAGAACTCATAAGGGGAGGTCTTGTTGGGGTCCAGCCACACCGCGCCCTTGGCGGTCTTGCCCATCTTCTTCCCCTCGGAGTTGAGCAGCAAGGTGATAGTCATGGCGTGGGCGTCTTTGCCCAGCTTGCGGCGGATGAGTTCGGTGCCGCCCAGCATGTTGGACCACTGGTCGTCGCCGCCGAACTGCATGTTGCAGCCGTAGTGCTGGAACAGGTAGTAGAAGTCGTAGGACTGCATAATCATATAGTTGAACTCCAGGAAACTGAGGCCCTTCTCCATGCGCTGCTTGTAGCACTCGGCCCGGAGCATATTGTTTACCGAGAAGCAGGCGCCCACCTCCCGCAGGACCTCCACATAGTTCAGCTTAAGCAGCCAGTCGGCGTTGTTTATCATCATGGCCTTGCCATCGCCGAACTCAATAAACCGCTCCATCTGCTTCTTGAAGCAGTCGCAGTTGTGCTGAATGGTCTCCGGGGTCATCATGGACCGCATGTCGGTACGGCCGGAGGGGTCGCCGATCATGCCGGTGCCCCCGCCGATGAGGGCGATGGGCCGGTTGCCCGCCATCTGCAGCCGCTTCATCAGGCACAGCGCCATGAAATGGCCCACATGGAGGGAGTCGGCGGTGGGGTCGAAGCCGATGTAGAACACCGCCTTCCCCTCGTTCACCATTTGGGAAATTTCCTCTTCGTTGGTCACCTGGGCAATCAGCCCCCGGGCCTTCAGTTCCTCGTAACAGGTCATGATAAACGCTCCTTTTTATATTGTTATTTCTGTCTGTCTGGCTAAGATTACATTGTACAGCACCACGCCGCCTACCACAATCATCGCGCCTACCAGGGCTACGGGGCCGATCATTTCGTGGTAAAATACCGCCACCAGAATGGGGTTGAGCACCGGCTCGATGCCGGACACCAGGCTGGCTGTGACGGGCGGGGTGGTTTTCAGGCCCTCCACCATCAGGATATAAGCCAGGGCCACCTGAAACACCCCCAGCACCAACAGGGCCGTCAGAGTATTTGGGGAAAAATCGGTCTCATACCCAACAAAGGGCAGGCCTGCCGCCGCGCTGATCACGTCCCCCCAGAACACCGAGGAGATAGGGTCGCTGTCTGGCATATCGTTCAGCAGGAACACCCCAGCGTAGGAGACGCCGGACAGCAAGGCCAGGATATTCCCCAGCATTCCCCCGGCCGACAGGCCGTCCACAAAAAACAGCAGCACGCCGCCCAGCACCAGCCCGCAGGCCAGCACATCCAGCTTCTGAGGCTTTTTGCCGAAAAAGAGGACAGAGAACAAAATCACGAAAATGGGGGCTGTAAACTGGAGAACGATGGTATTGGCGGCGGTGGTGAGCTTGTTGGCGATGGAAAACAGGATATTGGTGCCGCAGACTGCCAGCGCCCCTACCAGCACCCACAGATTCATCCTGGGTTTATGGTGAGTGAGCTTTAAATACGCTCCGATCACCACCAGGGCGATGGCGGTGCGGCCGCCGTTGACGGCCATGCCGCCCCAGGGGATCAGCTTGATACACAGTCCTCCGATGCTGTACAGTACAGCGGCCAGGAACACACACAGCGTTCCCCTCTGACGCGCTGACAAAACGATCACTTCCTTACAAAAAGCCCTCTGCCCGAAAACCGGACAGAGGGCGTAATGACGCGGTACCACCTCTGGTTCGCCCGCCCCTCGCGGGACGGACCTCGTGGAGCTCATAGCTCCGGCGCGATAACGGGCGCTTCCCGGCCTGTCCCCTACTGCGCTTGCGCGGTTCGGGCGGCTGCTCCAAGGGGTATTCACAGGGCGCTCCCCTCCCCTGTTCCACCAGCCCAGGGGCTCTCTTTGCGGAAATCGCCGCGCTACTTGTCCTTTTCTTCGCAATGGTCACACTCTACCACAGTTTTGTGCCTTTGTCAATCAAATCGAAAAAATTTATGTCAAAACCCACAGCCTGCCATCAGGCAAGGTCACGGAGCTCCCAGGAAAACGGTCGATGACCTCCCCTGTCTCCAGCTTTCGCACGATGATCTCCTCCCGATACTCAGGGTCCTCCTCCCAGGCGGAAAAATACAGCTTATCTCCACGCCGGACCCAGAAGGATTCCCTCTCGCCGATTGCAAAGGATACCTGTTCCGGCCAAATGATTTGAAAGGTATCCTCGCTCCCCTGGCGGGTCAGCATCAACGGAGCAGTTTTCAGCATCAGGTTGTAGCAGTCTTTTATTGTAGAAAGGGGAACATCCGTCCGTTCGATCGCTTCTCTTGCCTGGATATGCTCCAGTGAGCTGTCAAATTGTATAACCGAGATTTGCCCGGCGGAAAAATCGACCATTAGAATTATGATCCTGCCGTCATAATAGACGGGACGCCCCAGATACTGGCCCTTCTGCGCAGCTACCGGCTGGGCCACCCTTCCGTCCGGATCGTGGACAAACAGCAGTTTGTTCTGGCTCACAGGGTGCCCGTCCCGGAACAGCTCCTCCGCCTCGTGCAAGTCGCCGTGTGTGTAGTCCATCCCCCAGTACCACTCATTGCATCCGGTCAGAGGCTCTAAACAGGTGATCCCCTGTGTGTTGATTTGTTTAAAAAAATGTTCCATCCAGGACACCTCAAGCTCCATTTTTATTCCGGGTAAAAATCAGCTCCGCAAACTGCCCGTACCGCTTGACTTCGTCCAGGCAAAACCGCCGCAGGCCCTCCTTTTGGGTAAAGAGGGGTATCCCCTCCCCCAACAGGACGGGGGCGACCTGGACGATCAGATGGTCCACCATGTCCTGCTCCAGCAGCGGGGCCAGGATGGTGTTCCCGCCGATAATCCAGATATTTTTATCTGGTCCCAGCCTCGCCACAAACTCCGCGACATCGCCGCTCACTGGGATAAAGCCCTTCTGCGGCAGACTGGCGGCGTGGGTAAAGACATAGTTCTCCGTGGTGGGGTAAAAGCTTGCGGCGTTCTCCAGCTTTGCGATCTCCTCAAAGGTCCGCCTGCCCATGATGGTGACATCCATCCCCTGATAGAAGCGGTCGCAGTCTGTCTCCTCCGGGCTGCCCGTCTCGTGGAGCCAGGACAGTCCGTGGGTTTTGTCGGCCAGATAGCCGTCCAGGGTGATACAGCCGTAGAAAAATACGCTCATACTCTCTCCTTTTGCGTGTATTATACGATATCCTCACCCAATAATATTTTGGGCATTGTGGTCAAGCAGCGATTCCATCTTTTGTAAAATCGCTCCAGACCCAGCTTTGAAACACGGGCGTGGGCTTCTGGGCCTTCAAGGGTCCAGTGCAGAATATATGTGACTTTACCCACCCATTTTGTCAGGCGAACAGGCGGTTTTCCTTCCTTGACGGCGTTGAAATCCTCCTGCCGGTGAGTGCGTTTGATGTACTTCACATCTATCACTCCGGGCTGTGAACGATAGAAATCGGCAACCTCTTTCATCAACGCTTCAATCTCATCCTGCTTATCAATTTTTGCCTCGTAGATGCAAATTTCGTGAAACATTCCAACACCACCTTGTTTCGTCTTTTCCACTGAACCGATTGACGTGTCCCCTTTCATTTAAATCCTTGCCACGCCGGACTTCCGGGCGGCCTCGGCCACGGCCTTGGCCACGGCGGGACCCACACGGAGATCAAAGGCCTGGGGGATGATGTAGTCGTCCCGCAGCTCCTCGTCGGAAATCAGCCCGGCCAGGGCGTGGGCGGCGGCCAGCTTCATCTCCTCGTTGATATCGCTGGCCCGGACATCCAGCGCCCCCCGAAACAGCCCCGGAAAGGCCAGCACATTGTTGATCTGGTTGGGGTAGTCGCTGCGGCCGGTGGCCACCACCCGGGCCCCCCCGGCCTTTGCGTCGTCGGGGAATATCTCCGGGGTGGGGTTGGCGCAGGCAAAGACAATGGCGTCCTTGTTCATGGTAGACACCATCTCGGGGGTGACTAGGTTGGGAGCGGATACCCCGATAAACGCGTCGGCCCCTACCAGTATGTCGGCCAGCGTGCCCCGGCGTCTGTCCCGGTTGGTCACCTTGGCGATCTCCTGCTGGGCCCAGTTGAGTTGGCTGCAGCCCTTGTATACCGCGCCGAACTTGTCCACCAGAGTGATATCGGTAAAGCCGGCCAGAAGGAGCAGTTTGGTTATGGAGATGGCGGCGGAGCCGGCCCCGGAAAATACCACCCGGACCTCCTCCTTCCTCTTCCCCACCACCCGCAAGGCGTTGGTCAGCCCGGCCAGGGCGATGATGGCGGTGCCGTGCTGGTCATCATGGAAAACAGGGATATCACATTTTTCTTTCAGCTTCCGCTCGATCTCGAAGCACCGGGGAGCGGCGATGTCCTCCAGGTTGATCCCTCCAAAGGAGCCGGAGATATTGTACACCGTCTGGACAAATTCGTCCACATCCTTGGTTTTCACGCACAGGGGAAAGGCGTCCACCCCGCCGAAGGTCTTGAACAGCACGCACTTGCCCTCCATCACGGGCATACCGGCCTCAGGGCCGATGTCTCCCAGTCCCAAAACAGCGGAGCCGTCGGTAATAACGGCCACCAGATTGTGCCGGCGGGTGAGCTCATAGCTCTTGTCCGGGTTCTCCTGAATGGCCAGACAGGGCTGGGCCACTCCGGGGGTGTAGGCCAGGGCCAACGACTCCCTGTCGTTGGCGGGCACGGTGGCCACCACCTCAATTTTACCCCTCCATTCGCTATGCAGCCGCAGGCTCTCCTTCGCGTAGTCCATGGGTTTTTCTCCCTTTCCATTCAAATTCAGTATAGTTTCTGCCGTCCCTATTATACTAAACTCCGGCAAAATCGCAACGGTTACTTTGTTTTTAACTGTTTTCTCGGCTTTTTCCTCACAAACTTCAGGTTTTTTATTCGTATTTTATCGGTTTCGCCGTTGACGCTGCCGGATATTTCTGATAAAATGGCGGTTAACTGACATTTCAGTGTGAATAAATTGTAAACAGGAGGAAACTATGGAACATCATCATAGAGGACAGTGGGGCAGCAACCTGGGCTTCCTCATGGCCGCCGTGGGCTCCGCGGTGGGGCTGGGAAACATCTGGGCTTTTCCCTACAAAATGGGTGATAACGGCGGCTTCGCCTTTTTGGTCATTTACCTGATTCTGGCCGCCACGGTCGGCTTCAGCATTATGCTGTGCGAGCTGGCCATCGGCCGTCGGGCCGGACGCAGCGTGCTGGTAAGCTATCAGCAGGTGGGCAGCAAGATGGGCACCTTACTGGGGTTCCTGGCTATGCTCTCCCCCTTCCTGATCCTCAGCTTCTACACCGTACTGGGTGCCTACTGCATGGAGTATATGTCTCTGAACCTGGCTGACCTGGCTTTCGGCGTGGCCGCTATGGCGGGCATGTCCGGCGGCGCCACCTTTGAGACGATGCTCACCAACCAGTTCGGCTCCATCGCTTTCACCTTCCTTTTCATCTTTATCTGCTGCCTCATCATCCGGGGCGGCATCAAGGACGGCATCGAGAAGTTCAACAAGATCGGTATGCCCGCCCTGTTTGTCATGCTGGTCATCGTCATCGCCCGGGCTGTCACCTTGCCCGGGGCTGGTGAGGGTCTGAACTTCATGTTTGCCCCCAACTGGGAGCCTTTCACCTCGCTGGACGGTTTCCTGAAGGTCCTCTCCGCCGCCGGCGGGCAGATGTTCTTCTCACTGTCTCTGGCTATGGGCATCACCGTCACCTACGGCTCCTATCTCAGCAAGAAGGAGAGCCTGGTAAAAAACTCTCTGATTATCATCATCTCCGATACCATCGTGGCCATCCTGGCCGGCATGGCCGTTCTGCCCGCAGCCTTTGCTCTGGGCGGCTCTGACTCCGCCAAGGCCGGCCCCAAGCTGCTGTTCATTACTCTCCAGGACGTGTTTAACGCCATGGGTCCCACCGGCCCCATCTTCGGCGTACTGTTCTACCTGCTGGTCATTCTGGCCGCCATTACCTCCGCCATCGCGCTGCTGGAGGTGCTGGCCACTTTCCTGTCTGACCGCATCGCACTGAAGGGCCACACCCCCGACCGGAAGAAGCTGGTTACAATTCTCTGTCTGGCGATCTTCGCCGAGGCCGCCCTGGTGGCTGCCGACGGCTTGGGCTCCAACGGTCTGTGGATTCCCTTCCACGAGACCGGGCGGAATCTGGGCGGCACCTGGCTGGACTTTATGGACTTCATCTCCGAAGGCGTGGCCATGCCTCTTGGCGCTCTGCTCATGTCCATCTGGATCGGCTGGTTTGTGGGTCCCAAGCTAATCCGGGATGAGGTGGAGCTGGAGGGCCATAAGATGAGCGGCGGACTGTATGGCTTCTTCAATTTCTGCGTCAGATTCATCGTTCCTCTGGCTATGGCCTTTATCCTTTACGGCATGGTCGCCGATTTCATCTCGATCCCCACCTGATAAAACACTTCGGGGCGCACAGCCAAGCTGTGCGCCCCGTTTTTTACTTCTTAAGGTAGGCCTCCGCCTGCTCCAGCAGCTCCTCCGCGCTCCGGCGCAGCACGTCGGAGACGGCGGCTCCGCCGATGAGGCGGGCCAGCTCCTCCACTCTGCCTTGCCGGTCCAGCCGGTCTACGTTGGTAAAGGTGCGCCCGTTCTTCTCCCCCTTCTCCACCGAGAAGTGGGTGTCCGCCATAGCGGCGATTTGGGGCAGGTGGGTGACGCACAGCACCTGCTTTCCCCGTGCCACATCGGCCATCTTCTCCGCCACCTTCTGGGCCGCCCGGCCGGACACGCCGGTGTCCACCTCGTCAAAAACCAGACTGCCGATGCCGTCGTCCTCGGCCAGCACGTTTTTCAGGGCCAGCATGATCCGGGCCAGCTCGCCGCCCGAGGCCACCTTCTGAATGGGCTTCAGCGCCTCTCCCAGGTTGGCGGACATGAGGAACTGCACCTGGTCCATGCCGGTGTCGTCCATGCTGTCCTGGCCGGGGCTGGGGGAAAACTCGGTGACAAACCGCACCTTGGGCATATCCAGCTGGCGCAGCTCCTCCTGCACTCGTTTCTGCAGGTCGTCCGCCGCCTTTTTCCGGGCCTTGGACAGGGCTTCTCCCCTCTTTTGGGCCTCTTTTCTGGCCTTGTCCAGCTCCTTTTCCAGCCGCTGGATGGTATCGTCGGCGTCCTGAATCTGCTCCAGCTCCGCCTTGCACTGTTCCAGATAGTCCAACATATCGGCCACCGTAGGGCCGTATTTCTTTTTCAGGCGGTAGATCACGTCCAGCCGGCTCTCCAACCGGTCCAGCTCCTCCGGAGAGAAGTCAAACTCGTCGGCAAGGTCCCGTAGGGTCTCCGCCGCGTCGTCGGCGGCATAGCGCAGGCCCGTGAGCTTCTCTCCCAGCTCCTCCAGCTGGGGGCCCAGCCGTACCACGGAGCGGACGGCCCCCTCCGCCTCGCCGATCAGGTCACAGGCCCCCTGGCTATCCTCCCCGCCGGACAGGGCAAACCTGGCCTCCTGAAGGGCCTCCATCAGCTTGCCCGAGCTGCGCAGGAGCGTTTTCCGGGCGTCCAGCTCCTCGTCCTCTCCTGGCCTCAGCTCCGCGCGCTCCAGCTCCCTGATCTGATACTCCAGAGTGTCCACCCGCCGGGAACGCTCCGCCTCGTCCATCTCCAGCGCGGCGATTTTTTTTCGCAGGCCGGACAGAGAGCCGTAGGCCGTTTGGTAATCCTCCAACAGACTGCCGGTCTTGCCGAAGCTGTCCAGATAGCCCAGGTGGCAGTCCGGGTCCAGCAGCTGCTGGCCGTCGTGCTGACCGTGGATATTGAGCAGCTGCCGGCCCAGCTCCCGGAGCTGAGCTACCGTCAGCGGCCGGCCGTTCACCCGGCACACATTGCGCCCGTCCCCCTGAATCTCCCGTTGGAGCATCAGCTCCTCCCCGTCGAGAGGAAACCCTTTGTCCTCCAGCCACTGTAAAGGGAGACTGCCTGTAAACACTGCGTTCACCAGCGCCGACTTGGCCCCGGTGCGGATCAGCTCCCGGCTGGTCCGCTCCCCCAGCACAGCGCTGATGGCGTCGATGACAATGGATTTGCCCGCGCCCGTCTCGCCGGTGAGAACATTGAAGCCTCCGTCAAAGCTGATATCCGCCGACTCAATAATGGCGATATTCTCAATGTGAAGCAGGGAAAGCATCGCCCTCCCCTCCTGTTCTGTCTATTTTAGCAGCTTGTGGACCTCGCCGCTGAACTGCTGGGCCAGGGCGCTGTCCCGCATGATGAGGATGCCGGTATCGTCGCCGGCCAGGCTGCCCACCATACCGTCAATATCCATGCTGTCCAGGGCGGAGCAGGCGGCGGAGGCCAGGCCGGGCATGGTGCGCACCACCACGATATTCTGGGCCACGTCCACCGAGACCACGCCCTCCTTAAAGATGTTGCGCAGACGGACGTCAAAAGCCGATGGGAGCTTTCGCTCCGATACGGCGTACCGATACCCACCCGAACTGGTAAGCTCCTTCACCAGCCGAAGGTCCTTAATGTCCCGGGAGATGGTGGCCTGGGTAGTGGAAAAACCTCTGGCCCGCAGCGCCTCCAGAAGCTGCTCCTGAGTGTCGATATCCTGTTCCTGAATAATATTCAAAATCTCACGCTGTCGGATGTTCTTCATGGAAGCAGTCCTCCCAGTTTTTGATTGATGACCTGATAAAAACTGCGGTTTGCCAGGCGCACAAGCTGAGTCGAACGCGCCCCCTGGTTGATCTCCACCCGGTCGCTGCCGGTCAGGCGGACGGCCTTGCCGCCGTCAACTGACAAGTATAAATACTTGCGGTTCCCTCTGGGGAGCTGGACAGTAACCACACGCTCCGGAGCCAGCACCATGGCCCGGGCAGCCAGCTGGTGGGCGCACACCGGGGTGACAATGATGCTTTTGGAGGTTGGCTCCACGATGGGTCCGCCCGCCGACATGGAGTAAGCGGTGGAGCCGGTTGGGGTGGCTACAATAACGCCGTCACCTGTAAGGCCAGTTATCTTTACACGGTCTGCCAGCACCTCCATCTCGGCCACCCGGGCCATGGAGCCCTTGGAGATGACCGCGTCGTTCAGGGCGGAGTCCTCATAGATGACTTTGCTCCCACGAAGCACCCGGACATCCAGCATCATCCGCTCCTCCACCGAGTACATTCCGTGGGCCAGCGGGGTCAGCAAAGGCAGCTCGCCCCGTTCCAGCTCCGCCATAAAGCCCACGCTCCCAGTGTTGACGCCCAGAATGGGCACACCGCACAGGGTGGCGTCCCGGGCGGCGTGAAGGATGGTGCCGTCGCCGCCGAAGCAGATCAGCAGGTCAGCGGTGGGCAGCTCCTTTTCCAACAGAGACAGTGGGACCTGACGGGGCAGCTCCAGCCGGTCCCCCTTCTTGGGCTGAAAAGGCAGACACAGCACGGTTTGGGCGCCGGCGTGTTCCAGTATCCGCCTGGCCTCCAGGGCCACCCGCATCCCTTTGTCCCGGTAGGGGTTAGAGCTGAGTACGATCTTCATTCCTGCTTCTCCTTCCAAACACTGTGGGACTGCTCCACCAGATCGCTCAAGTCCCCCGTGTACACGGGACCCTCCCCCGCCTGAAGATACCCTAAATATTCAATGTTGCCCTCCGGACCCTTGATGGGTGAAAAGGTAAGGTCTCTCACCGTAAATCCCGCCTGAGCGGCGTGGTCCAGAAAACGCTCCAGCACCTCCAAGTGAACAGCTGGGTCCCGGACCACTCCCTTTTTGCCCACCTTGTCTTTACCAGCCTCAAACTGGGGCTTGACCAGACACACGGCCTGGCCGTCGTCCTTCACCAGCGGCCTCAGGGCCGGCAGAATCAGGCTGAGGGAGATAAAGGACACGTCCACAGAGAAGAAATCCAGCTCCTCCGGAATCTGTTCCCTGGTGAGATACCGGGCGTTGGTTCGCTCCATACACACTACCTGGGGATGGGTGCGCAGCTTCCAGTCCAACTGGTTGTAGCCCACATCCACGGCGTACACCAGCTTTGCCCCATTCTGGAGCATACAGTCGGTAAAGCCGCCGGTAGAGGCCCCGATATCGGCGCAGACCTTATCCTCCAGGCGGATGGGCCACAGCCCCATGGCCTTCTCCAGCTTCAGGCCGCCCCGGCTCACATAGCGCAAGAGGCGCTTGGTCCGCACCTCCACCGTGTCGTCCTCTCCCAGGCCAGCTCCCGCCTTCAATTGTTTCTGGCCGTTGACATAGACCTCGCCGGCCATAATGAGGGCTTGGGCCTTCTGCCGGCTGTCAGCCAAACCCAGCTCGGTCATCACGATATCAAGCCTCTGTCTGGCCACGGCCCAGCACCTCCAGCGCTTTTTTAAAGATACCCGCCCCATCCAGAGACAGGTCCTGTTTCAGCAGTCCGACCGCCCCGTGGGGGATAAGGCCCTCGCCGCAGTTGACAAGGGCCACCCTGGCGGGCAGACCGGCCTCCTCCAGCCGGGCGGCCAGCCTCTGGCCCACGCCGCCCCGGGCCGCCTGTTCCTCGGCGACCAGCAGCACCCCCGTCTTGCGGACGGAGAGTTCAACCATATCCGGGATAAGCGGCGTAATCTGGTTCAACTTGACTACCTCGGCCTGGATTCCACGCTGCTCCAGCAGGTCAGCGGCCTCCAAAACGCAGTTGATTTCTGTGCCGTAGCCTGCCAGGGTGATATCGCCGCCCCAGCGCAGGATGACCGAGGGGGCCTCGCCTCCCGTCCCCGTGTAGCCGCCCTCGCCGCCCCGGGGGTAGCGTACAGCTACCGGACCCTCGATCCGGAACAAGGCCCGTTCCAGCATGACCTCCAGCTCAGCGAAGCTGGCGGGGGCCAGTACCGTCATGTTGGGCACGGTATCCAGAAATGCGGCGTCAAAAAGGCCGTGGTGGGTCTCGCCATCGTCCCCCACCAGCCCGGCCCGGTCCACCCCCAGCACCACATGGAGGTTGTCAATCGCCATGTCGTGAATCAGCATGTCGTAGGAGCGCTGGAGAAAGGTGGAGTACACCGCAAACACAGGGATCGCCCCCTGTTTTGCCATTCCTGCGGCCATGGAGGCGGCACAGCCCTCGGCAATGCCCACGTCAAAGAAGCGGTCCGGGAACTTCCCGGCAAACTTCTCCAGCCCCGTTCCCCCGGTCATGGCGGCGGTAATGGCGCACACCCGCCTGTCCCGATCTGCCAGCCGGGTCAGGGTCCGGCCAAAGACGGCGGAAAAATTCTCTCCCGGCTCCCGTGTCAACTTGCCGGTGAGGGGATCAAAGGGAGCCACGCCGTGGAAGGCGTCCGGGTTCTCCTCGGCGGGCAGAAAGCCCTTGCCCTTTACCGTCTTGATATGGAGCAGCACCGGCTCGTCGATCTCCCTGGCGTACCGCAGCAGTCTGGTCAGGAAGGGCAGGTTGTGACCGTCCACCGGCCCAAGGTAGCGGAAGCCCATGTCCTCGAACATACTGCAAGGCAGCAGGAACTGCTTCAACGCCTGCTTTACCCGGTGAGTGACCCGATAGACCGCCCGGCCGGGGGCGGTAGCATTCATGATACGGCGGTAGTGCTTTTTAAAGGTGAGATACTGGGGCTTAAGCCGCTGTCTGGCCAGGTGCTCCGCCACGCCGCCCACGTTGGGGGTGATGGACATACCGTTGTCGTTGAGGATGACCAGCAGCTGCCGGCCGCACTCCCCCGCGTTGGACAGCCCCTCGTAGGCCAGCCCGCCGGTGAGGGCGCCGTCGCCGATGAGGGCGATCACCCTGTAGTCCTCTCCCAGCATGTCCCTGGCCCGAGCCATCCCCAGGGCCACCGCCACCGAGTTGGAGGCGTGTCCGGCGATAAAGGCGTCGTGGACGCTCTCGTTGGGCTTGGGGAAGCCGGCCACGCCGCCATACCGGCGCAAAGTGTCCAGAGTCCGCCCGGTGATGAGCTTGTGGGCATAGCACTGGTGGCCCACGTCAAAGACCAGCCGGTCCACCGAGGTGTCGAACACCCGGTGAAGGGCCACTGTCAGCTCCACCGCCCCCAGGTTGGAGGCCAGATGCCCGCCGGTCTTGGACACGTCCTCCACCTGCTCCCGGCGCAGCCAGGCGCACAAAGCCTCTCCTTCCTGATCAGTCAGGCGGAAGAGGATGGGTTGATTTTTTTCATCGGGCACAATCAAAACACAATTCCTCCCGGAAATCTGGACTTAGAACCTGCATTTACAATCCTTAAGCACTGTCTGTCAAGTTCTTATTTTGTCCGCTGGGCCAAAGATTTCGCCAGCCAAATGTGGAACTCAGGCTGAGCGAAGCCGTCCACCGCCCTGGCGGCTCGCCGGGTCAGCTCCTCCACCAGGGCGGCGCAGCCCTCCAGCCCCAGAGCGGTGACATAGGTGCTCTTCTCGTTGACCCGGTCGGAGCCCACCGGCTTGCCCAGCTCCGACTGGGAGCTGATGACATCCAGCATATCGTCCCGTACCTGGAAGGCCTGGCCCAGAGCCTGGGCGTAGTCCCGCACCCTGGCCCGCTGTTCCGGGGTTCCGCCGGCGGCGATACAGCCCAGCTCGGCGGCGGAGGAGATGAGCGCTCCTGTCTTTAATCTCTGGAGCAGCTCTAGCTCCTCCCGGCCCAAGGTCTTGCCCTCCCCGGCCATATCCAGAGCCTGCCCCCCCACCATACCGGCGGAGCCGGCGGCGCGGGACAGACAGCCTACCGCCTCCACAATCCGCTCAGCGGGCAGGTGGGCTCTGGTCAGCTGCTCAAAGGCGGCGGTGAGCAAGGCGTCCCCCGCCAGAATGGCGGTGGCCTCCCCGTAAACGATGTGGTTGGTGGGCCGGCCCCGGCGCAGGCCGTCGTTGTCCATGGCGGGCAGGTCGTCGTGAATCAGAGAGTAGGTGTGGACCATCTCCACCCCACAGGCGAAAGGCAGCGCCGCCTCTGGGTCTCCGCCGCACAGGCGGCAGGTCTCCAAGGTGAGGATCGGGCGGATGCGCTTGCCTCCGGCCAAAAGGGAGTACTCCATGGCCTCCTGCAGGTCGGCGTGGCGGGCCTCCGCAGCAAACACGCGGGCCAGACACTCCTCAATCAGAGCCCGGTCCTGGGCCGTTCTATCTGTAAAGTTATTTTCCATGTCAGCCATCCCCCCCGAAGGGTTCCTCCATAATCTCTCCGTCTCTCCCGGCGGTAAGCAGGCTCACCTTCTGCTCCGCCTCATCCAGCTGTCTGGTGCACTCCCGCAGCAGCTTGGCCCCCTCCTCGAACAGGCCCATTGCCTGCTCCAGCGGGGCGTCCCCCTTTTCCAACAGGGAGACAATTTCCTCCAGCCGGGCCATAGAGCCCTCAAAATCCAGCTTCTTCTTTGCGGCCATTGGCGTTCTCCTTTTCTACAGTACCCGGCAATTTACGCTGCCGTCCGATAGGGTCAATTTCAGCTTGTCTCCGGAGGCCACATCGGCGGCGGAGAGCACCGCTTTTCCGTCCTCTCGCCGGGCGATGGCGTAGCCCCGGCCCAGCACCTTCAACGGACTCATAGCATCCAGGGCGGCAGCCAGAGCGTTGAGCCGCTCCCGGCGCTGTGCGACGGTTCGGGCCGCGCTGCCGAGGAGTGCGGCAGACAGGGCGGACAACCGCTCACGCTGGCCGGCCGCAGCGTGGCGCAGGCCGTGAACCAGACGGCTGCTCTGAAAATCCAGCAGCAGCCGCTTCTCCCGAAAGTAGGAGGCCGGCTCCGTCATAGGGCGGCTGGCGGCCAGCCGGTCCAGCCTCTGCCGGTACCGAGCCAGCCGGACAGACAGCGCTCCCCCCAGCCGCTCCCCGTCCCCCAGCAAGGCGGCGTATATCTCATTCTGATCCGGGACAGCCAGCTCGGCGGCGTTGGAGGGGGTGGAGGCCCGACGGTCAGCCACAAAGTCGGCGATGGTCACGTCGGGCTCATGGCCCACAGCGGAGATAACGGGAATTTCCGAGCTGTAGATGGCCCGGGCCACTACCTCCTCGTTGAAGGCCCACAGGTCCTCCATGGAGCCGCCCCCCCGGCCGGTGATAATCAGATCGGCGGCCCGGTGCAGGTTGGCCCATTTGATGGCGGCGGCAATCTCCCGAGGAGCCTCCTCCCCCTGGACCCGTACCGGGATCACACAGACCTCCGACAGGGGCCACCGGGCTCCCAGAATACGGATCATGTCCCGCACCGCCGCCCCGGCGGGCGAGGTGACGAGAGCAATTTTCCTGGGAAATAATGGTGTCTCTTTCTTGTGGGCCGGGTCGAAGAGGCCCTCCCGAGCCAGCTTCTCCTTCAGCTGCTCAAAGGCCAGAGCCAAGTCTCCCACCCCCTCGGGGGTGAGCCGGGCACAGTACATCTGGTACTGCCCATCCCGGGGAAAGACGGTCACCCGGCCGGCGGCAATCACCTGCATTCCGTTCTCTGGCCGGAACCGCAAGAACTGGGCGTCACTGCGGAACATGACGCACCGCAGCGCCCCCTCCCCATCCTTCAAGGTAAAGTAGTGATGCCCCGAGGGGTACATCTTGTAGTTGGACAGCTCCCCCCGCACCAGCAGCCGGGACAGGAGGTGGTCCCGATCCATCATATTTTTAAGGTACTGGCCCACCTGGCTGGGGGTCAAAACGGCGTCCTCTCTCATAGCCATCCCTCCCACCGGGCCGCCCTCCAGGTGAGAATGGCCGTTCCCAAGGCGTTGTCGGTGGAATACTGGGGCTGGGCAAACGCAGCCCCGGTCAGCGCTGCCCGCAGCTGAGAATTAGAGGCTACCCCACCGGAGCACAGCACCGGCAGACCAGGATAGCGTTTCTGTGCCTCTGCGGTGACCCGGCACACCACGCCGACAACGGTGGCGATGGCAAAGCGGGCGATGTTGGCCGGGGACTCCCCCCGTTCTGCCAGGGCCTTAACCTGGTTCTCCATCCCGGACAGGGAAAAGGTCAGCCCGTCCAGCCTGATCGAAAAAGCAACAGCGGACCCGTCCTGTCGGGACAGCTCGTCCAGGGCCTTACCCGCCGGGAATTGCAGCCCGAGCAGCAAGCCGGTGCGGTCGATGAGCTGGCCGGCGGACAGGTCGCTGGTCCCTCCGATAATTTCAGCCTCCACCGCATAGTCCTTTGGCTTTACAAGCAGCAGTTCGGTCGTGCCTCCGGACAGATGCCAGGCCAGGAAGGGGGCGTCCAGCAGCTCCGCCCGCCCGGCGGACCAGGCGGCGGCGGCCAGATGCCCTTGCTGGTGGGAGTGGGCATAAAAGGGGACTCCCAGAGCCGCGGCAATCCCCCGGCCCTGGCCCTCGCCTGCCAAAAAACAGGGCATATAGGAACCATCCACCGCTCTGGGACGGGTGGACGCTCCCACGGCCTGAACGCCTTGCCTCCCCCCCAGCAGCTCCTCCAGCAGCAAAGGCAAGCGCTTCACATGCTGGAACAGCGCGTCGCTCTGCCGCAAGCCCAGCTCTCCGGGGCGCACATCCAGCAGACGGCCGACATTCCGCCCCCTCTCCCCGTCAAAGATAGCGGCCGAGGTGGTATAGTTGCTGGTGTCCAGCCCTAAAACCGGCATTACTCCTCCCCCTCCGGGGCTTTTTTCTCCGGCTTGGGCGGGGTGTCCTCAAACTCCGCGCGGACAAAGGTGCCCAGAATGCCGTTGACAAAGGACACCACCTCCGCTGGCTCGTACTTTTTGGCAATCTCCACCGCCTCGTTGATGGCGGCGGCGTTGGGAATTCCCGGCATATAGAGCACCTCATACATGGCGGTGCGCATCACCGCCGCCGCCATACGGGGAATACGGGCGAAGGCCCAGCCCACCGAATAGCGGCCGATAAAGTCGTCCAGCTCCGGACCGTGGGCGAATACCCCCTGAACCAGCTGCCGTATGTACTGCTCCTGCTTCTCGTTGGGAAACTGGGCGTAAAGAGGCAGCTCCTCCGCCAGCTCCTGAAAGCGCTCCCGGGTCAGCTCCGCATCCAGAATCTCCTGGGCGCTGCGGGTGTCAAAGCCCAGAGCAAAAATAATATGAACGGCGATCTCTCTCGCACTGCTTCTTGTCATAGGTACGGCCTCCTAATTTTGGTCCATAAACTTCCTAGAGTATTATATACATGAATATACAAAAAGAAAAGCCCTATTTTTGATAAAATTTTCAGGGCCCGCCCGGGCCTGCCGGTTCGGCGGGAAACGACAGAAAAAAGACCGCCCCAAGGCGATCTTACAAAAAGTCAGTCACATCTTCCGGCGCGTCCGCGTAGCATGGAAAAAAGGAGGTCCTGTTATGACGCTGCGCCCCTATGGCCGGGAGGCGGCGGTGGCCTATGCCCACCGCTGGGCCTACCACCGGAACCCGGATTTTTACAACTTCGACACCCTCGGGGGCGACTGCACCAATTTCGCCTCCCAGTGCCTCTACGCCGGCTCCGGAGTAATGAACTACACCCCCACCTTCGGCTGGTACTACAACAGCCAGTACAGCCGGGCTCCCGCCTGGACCGGCGTCCCCTTCTTTTACAACTTTCTCACCCGGAGCAAAAAGAGTCCCGGCCCTGTGGGCGCGGAGGTCTCCATAGACGAGGTCCAGCCCGGCGACTTCGTCCAGATCAGCTTTTCCGGCAGGATTTTCTCCCACAACCCGGTGGTGGTGGCGGTAAAAGGACCAGCGCTTCCGGAAAACATCCTGGTGGCCGCCCACTCCGACGACGCGGACTACCGTCCCCTGTCCACCTATCCCGTTCAGGCGGTGCGGTTCCTGCACATTTTGGGGGTAAACCGTTGACCTGAACCCACCCCCGTGGTAGGATGGGGTGAGAAAGGGGGCGGGGCCGGTGAGGACCCTTCGCAAGGCTTATCTGGAGATTACCAATGTCTGCAACCTGTCCTGTGCATTCTGTCCGGGCACCCGCAGGCCGGCCTCGTTTCTGTCCCCGGAGGACTTCCATACCCTGGCCGCTGGTCTGCGGCCCCATACGCAGTACCTCTATCTCCATCTCATGGGGGAGCCGCTGCTCCACCCCCGGCTGGACGCGGTCCTGTCCCAGGCGGAAGAGCTGGGCTTTCATGTCATGCTCACCACCAACGGCACGCTGCTGGGACAGCGGCAAAACCTGCTGCTGTCCAGCCCGGCAGTGAAAAAGGTGAGCGTCTCCCTCCACTCCTTCGAGGGCAGCCAGAGGGAAGGGCTGACGGACTATCTGACCGAATGCCTTTCCTTCGCCAAGGCGGCCGGGGAGGCTGGAAAAAAGTGCGCCTTGCGGCTATGGAACCTGGGAGAGGCCCACGGGTACAACCGCCTGAATGGGGATATCCTGGCCGCGCTGGAGAAAGCATTTTCTCCCCCCTGGACCGAGGGCCGGCGGGGGACCACCCTCGCCCCCAACGTCTTTTTGGAGTGGGGCGAACGGTTCGACTGGCCCGACCTGTCCGCCGGCGATGGACAGCCCCCCACCTTCTGCTACGGACTTCGGGACCAGGTGGGGGTGCTGGTGGACGGGACGGTGGTGCCTTGCTGCCTGGACCACGAGGGCGATATCCCGCTGGGCAATCTGTTTCAGAACAGCTTGAAGGAAATTCTGGATACCCCCCGGGCCCAGGCGGTGTATGACGGCTTTTCTCAGGGACAGGCCCGGGAGCCCCTGTGCCGGAAGTGCGGCTTCGCCAGAAGATTTTAGCCAAGCGCCCACTGAATCACGCCTTTGACCCAGCCCCACATGTGGGGAAACTCCGATTTCACCGCATACCAAACGTCCTCTATGTGATACCCATACTGCTGGAGGTACGGAAAAGCACCGGACGCCTCATTTGTTCCCACCGCAACGTGTCCGAAGGCGGAGCCGCCGATAGCCAGCCCTGTGGACCAGGCCCCGCCGCCGACGGCAAGGTAGTTAGAAAAGGCCCCGCCGCCGATGGCAAGCCACTGTCCTACCGCACATCCGCCCACCGCAAAGCCTCCAACGGCCAGTCCGCCCAGAGCCGCCAGTCCAAAGCTGACGCCGCCCAGCGCAAACAGCAGCCCCAAACTGAGCCCTCCAAAGGAGAGCAGTCCCAGAGAACAGCTGCCCAGGGCCACCACCCCCACCGCGCAGTTGCCGATGGCGATGATTCCCTTGGCCAGCCGGGGACCATATCCAAATCGGACATGAATCAACGGCAGGCCAAATACCTTTACAGGGCTGATGTACTCATACAAAATCCCCCCGACGCACGCTCTGGACGGCTTCTCAGGTACCTCCCAGGGATCCGGCCGCCCCCCCACTGCCTCCAGACCCACCAGCTGGTCGATGGACATCCCAAACAGCCGGGACAGCTCCACTAGCTTCTCCAGCTCTGGGGTGCTCTGTCCCATCTCCCACTTGGACACCGTCTGACGGGTGACGCCAACCTGATTGCCTAGCTCCTCCTGGGACCAGCCACGCTGGCGGCGCAAAGTCATTAAGTGCTCCGCAAAGTTCATAATAAAACCCTCCTTGTCTGCCCCTACAATAGCAGGTTCTCCCCCGCAGCGTCAACCAAAAGCCCCTGGAAATCTGTCAACCAAACTTAACATAGCGCCAAACAGCCCTGTGGAAGGACCTCCACAGGGCTGTTTGGTCAACAAAAACTAGTTTTTATTTACCGTTTGCCTTTTGAATGGGCAGCCAGACCTGAAACCGCTGCTCCTCCGCACCCGGCTCGCTCTGATAGACCTCCACGTCCGGGGCCTGGGCCCACTCGTAACCCGAATCGGGCAGCCACTCGGAGACAATCCGCTTCTGCAGCTCCTGGATGGCAGTGGGCTGCTGTCCCGTACCGGAGAACACCGCCCAGGTGGCGGCGGGCACCGTCCATGCGTGGGTCCCCTCCGGGGCCGGCGCATTGGAGGCCACCGCGATATAGTAGTAGTTTTCTTCATCCCGGTGACAAGTACTTACCCCTAACACTCCTGGTATCTCAGGGTCTATCAGTGGAATCAGCGCTCCGACCCTCTGCCCTACCTCTGCCCAGAACCGGGGCACCATCTGAAAACTCTCCTCCGCGTCAATTGCGAGAGGTGTGCGGAATCCGACAATGCGGAATTCTCCCCGACTTACGATCTGGTATTCCATTTCAGTGTCTCCTTTGAGTACAAATTTGAAGCGGATACGTGGAAAGGCTTTCAGCTTTACCCCATCTTGTTTTGCAAGGGATGGGGCCAAACCGTGGACCGCCTGGAAGGCCCGGTTGAAGGCGGTGGGCGAGTCGTAGCCGTAGCGCAAGGCCACATCCAGTACCTTATCCCCCGCCCGCAGGTCCGCCGCGGCCCTGGTCATGCGCCTCCGGCGGATATACTCCTTCAGGGGTACGCCGGCCAGATAGGAGAACATCCGCTGAAAGTGATAGGGGGAACAGCCGGCCAGCCGGCCCAGCTCCTCCAGGCTGATCTCCCCGTCCAGGTTTTCCTCCAGATAGTCCAGCGCCTTGTTCCAATGCTTCAGCCAATCCATCACAATCAACTCCTTGTTTCAAAGAATAGCCCCTTGTCTCTGTCCTGTCCTCGCTTTTTCGGTGCAGAAAAAGGGAGCGCTTAAAGCGCTCCCTTTTCATCGTGGGTGATTCAGGCCTTGCCGGCGCAGCCCAGCACGTTCACCAGCTTGTGGCGAACGGTCTCCTTGATGTTGGCCCGGGCGGGCTTGAGGTACTGACGGGGATCGAAATGATCGGGATGCTCGTCAAAATACTGACGGACGGTGCCGGTCATGGTCAGACGCAGGTCGGAGTCGATGTTGATCTTGCACACGGCGCTCTTGGCGGCCTCACGCAGCTGCTCCTCGGGGATGCCCACAGCGTCGGGCATCTTGCCGCCGTGGCTGTTGACCATCTTCACATACTCCTGGGGCACGCTGGAGGAGCCGTGGAGCACGATGGGGAACTCAGGCAGGCGCTTGACAATCTCTTCCAGAATGTCGAAGCGCAGCGGGGGCGGAACCAGAATGCCCTTCTCGTTGCGGGTGCACTGCTCGGGCTTGAACTTGAAAGCGCCATGGCTGGTGCCGATGGCGATCGCCAGAGAGTCGCAGCCGGTCTTGGAGACAAACTCCTCCACCTCTTCGGGGCGGGTGTAGTGGGAGGCCTCGGCGGAGACGTTCACGTCATCCTCCACACCGGCCAGAGCGCCCAGCTCGGCCTCGACGACCACGCCGTGGTCGTGGGCGTACTTGACAACTTCCTTGGTGCCCTCGATGTTCTCGGCAAAGGGCTTGGAGGACAGGTCGATCATGACGGAGGTGAAGCCGTCGTCGATGCAGGACTTGCAGGTCTCGAAGCTGTCGCCGTGGTCCAGATGGAGCACGATGGGAATTTCGGGGCACTCGATGACGGCGGCCTCAACCAGCTTCACCAGGTAGGTGCGGTTGGCGTAGGCCCGGGCTCCCTTGGAGACCTGGAGAATCACAGGGGCCTTCTCCTCGCGGCAGGCCTCGGTAATGCCCTGAATGATCTCCATGTTGTTGACGTTGAAAGCGCCGATGGCGTAACCGCCGTGGTAGGCCTTCTTAAACATTTCGGTAGAAGTAACAAGGGGCATGGGAATAACCTCCTTATAATTTAGTCCCTTTTATTTTACCACATTTTCCCCAGATTGCAACATACCAGCGGGAAAAAACTCCCGCCGGACAGGCTTTGCTTTTGTGGGATTTGTGAATCAATCATTCTTAGTCTATTTTTTTATCCGGTCTCCGGTATTGATATAGATTATACCGCCAATGCTTACAGCAAATACCATACCGAGTCCAAGCCATAAAATCCACATTCGATTGAATATATCACTCAACAGGATCACAAAGAAACACCCCGCAAGAGCAAACATCAGTTTACTCATGCACCTGCACAGCTTCTTCTCATCAATCTTTTCTTTTTCGGCTTTTGAGGCGGTGTTGTAGCCGGCAATCAAAAAAGCGCCCTTTCCCTTCAAAAACACGATGCCCAATATCACGAGCAACCCGACAACCGCTCCATGAATCATCAAAAGCATAACATTTCCCTCTCCTAATTTCTATTTTCTACTCTGATTTTACCATTACCACCCCTATAATTCAAGACAAGGTCGGCTATTCTTCCCGTTTACAAGAGGGGAAATTTTTGCTACAATACTCTTGCATCAAACTATGACCCACTCCACAGAGGATATTTTGAATTTGGAGGTATTCAACATGAGCAACACACTGAAGGGCGCCCTGATTATCGGTCAGTCCGGCGGCCCTACTTCCGTCATCAACGCCAGCGCCTACGGCGTCATCCGCACCGCCCTGGACTGCCCCGACATCACCGCCGTCTACGGCGCGGCCCACGGCATCAAGGGTGTCCTCAACGACAAGCTGTACGACATGGGACAGGAGGACGCCAAGGAGCTGGAGCTGCTGCTCAACACCCCTTCCTCCGAGCTTGGCTCCTGCCGCTATAAGATTGCCGACCCCGACGTGGACGACACTGACTACAAGCGCATCCTGGAGATCTTCAAGAAGTATGATATCCGCTACTTCTTCTACAACGGCGGCAACGACTCCATGGACACCTGCAACAAGGTCT
>CAJUPW010000006.1:0-23095 GCA_910588635.1 uncultured Oscillospiraceae bacterium
GCTGAACTCTGTGACATCGGTGACCCACTTCTGGTTTGGTTTTTCAGCATGGAAGTCCCGTTTGAGCAGGTTCGGCGCAATTTTCCCGGTTTCTCCCTTGTAAGAGCGATATTTTTTCATCCGAACACGACAAACCAGCCCCAACTCTTTCATCAAGCGGCGAACGGTTTTGTGGTTCAAATGGATGCCACGCCTATCCAGCTCTATTGTAATCCGCCGGTAGCCGTATCGTCCCTCGTTTTCGTGGTATATGGCTGTAATTTCTGCCTGTTCCATTTCGTACTTATCTGGACCATTCATTTGTTTCAAATGATAGTAGAATGTTGCCCGGGGCAGTTGAGCGATTGAAAGTAGAATTTCCAGCTTGTGTTTTTGCCTCAGTTCTTGAACTGCCTGCGTTTTTTGCGCTGGCGTCGCTCGTCTTCCAAAACCAAGGCTTGTCAAAGACGTTTTGGCATAATAAATCACCCCACTAGTTAGTAGTATACCATACTGTCTAACAAATGGGGTGCAGTTCATTACGTAAGGTGCGGCGTTTCTTTATTTATTTGAAGTTTTCATCCGCGTACCTCGCCAGTTCCTCACGGAAATCGGGATGCGCGATAGAGATCATGGCCTCTGCACGCTCACGCAGAGTCAGGCCGGAGAGCTTTGCGACGCCATACTCGGTGGCTGCATATTGAATCATGCTGCGAGGCGCGGAAACGCTGCTGCCTCCCGGGATGAAGGGCACAATATTGGACTTGAGCGTGCCGTCCTTTTTCTCGTGGGTGGATGCCAGACAGATAAAGCCCTTTCCCCCCTGAGAACGGAAAGCGCCCTCTAAAAAGTCCAGCTGTCCGCCGGTCCCGGAGAGCTGACGGCTGCCTGCGGATTCCGCGTTCTCCTGGCCCATAAGGTCAAGCTCCACACCGCCGTTGATACTGATGACGTTTTTCATCCGGCCGATCCGTTCCGGGGCGTGGACGTAGTCCACATCACTGGGACGGAAAATACCGGGGTTCTCACGAATCCAATCATAAAGCTCTTCAGACCCCATTGCCAGGTTCCAGGTGGACAGGCCCTTGTCGATCTCCTTCCGCTGGTTGGTCAGTTTACCCGCGCGATAGAGGGTCAGAAAGGCGTCGCTGATGGTTCCGGTGTGACAGCCCAGATCCTTGAGATCGGAATTTGCAATCATCTGGGCGGCTGTAAAGGGAACGCCGCCGACACCCAGGGACAGGACCGCGCCGTCCGGAATCTCACTGACCACATGTTTGGCAATTTGGATATCCACAGGGGAAGGCGCCCTGTAAGTACGGGTGGGCAGAGGTTCGTGCTCCCCCTCCACAACAAAGTCCGCCTCGCTGATATGGACGCGATGAGAGCCCTCAAAGCCCTGTAGGGCGGGCAGGTGTTCGTTGATCTCGAACACAATGGTACGCGCCTGCTCGATAATGGTGCGCCATGCGTAGTTGGAGATACCCAGCCCGCAATATCCTTTGTCATCCGGAACAGAGACAGGCACAAAGGCTGCGTCAACGCGAATATGGTTTCGGTAGAGCTCAGGCAGATAGCGGAGGATCGTCGGAATAAACTTCACAAGACCCCGCTTTTGCAGCTTGCGCTCATAGTCGCCGATATGCCAGCTGTAATAGGAGAAGGACTCCTGCTCGGGGTCGCGCTCGACCACTTCAATGCGGGGGCGGATCACGAGACCGCCGCGGATATGAACATCCTTCAGCTCGCCCTTCCGCGCCGCCAGAGCCGCGTCCATCAATTCCGGAAAGCCGGCGCCAAAGCCGTAGTCCACCCAATCACCTGAGCGGACCGCCTGCTTTGCAGCCGCCTCCGGCGTTACAAATCTACTTCTGTAATTTTCCAGCATAAAGAGTCCCCCATCTTCGGTCTTATAGGAACAAATAGGCAAGCTGCTTTATCAGTGTTTCGATACCGGAAACACCCACAAGAATGTAAATAAAAAGATTGATTTTTGCCGCGTCCAGTTTTCCGGCGATTTTACTGCCGAAAAATTGTCCAAGCAGGATGCCGGCAAAACCGACAGCCGTTGGGAGAATCAGGTCGGCCGTATAGATTCCGCGGAGCGCGCGGGTCAGGAGTGAGACGACATTATTGATGGCCAAGAGGGTCTGCAGATTGCCTATATAGACATTTCTGTCCCTACTGATGGCCAGGAAGTAAAGGGCCATCGCGGTGGCGCCGATAGAAAACAATCCGGATAAAGCCCCGGCGAGCAGACCAAAGCAAACGGCGGAGGCGGCGGTAGGCTTGACCTTGATATTCTTCTGAAAAAAGATGAAGTAAATGGACAGGGCGATTAAAAAGACGCCGAAGGCCGCACCCAGAAGATGCAGATCGATATCGCTGACGACCCAAATGATGCTGACGGACATGGCCATAAAGCAGACACAGGGCAGCCATACACGCTTATAATCCGTATATTTCCGGTAATGGACCGCAAGGATGATCGTCATGCCGGTGCAGATGGCTGCGTTAATTGCCGGGGAGATCAGCATATTAAAGAAATGGGGCAGGATCAGCATCAGGATGATGCCGGCGCCAAAACCCGCAATATTCTGGATCACGCCTGCCACGACTGCGGAAAGTCCGATAATAAGGTATTCCATAATTGCTCTCCAAACACGGCCCGCCCGGAGGCGCCGGCCACTTCAGATCAGTTTATTTCACCATAAGAAAATGGGAGGCAGCTGACTTGTCACAGAGCAGGTACCTCCCATAATCATGTATGACGGTATATCTGCTTCAAAGCATATACACGCGGCTGAAGGGGTTTTATTCGTAATCGTAGAAGCCGTGCTTGGCCTTTTTGCCCAGCTTGCCCTGCTTGTACAGATTCTCAATCATATCATAGCCATAGGATTTCACGCCGGTCTCTTCATATCTGCGTTTGAGAACGTTGTAACGGACATCCAAACCGTTCATATCGTCGATCTTGAAGGGCCCCATCGGGTGGCCGAGGCCCAATTCAACGGCGGTGTCCAGATCTTCAATGGAGCAAACGCCCTCACTGACCAGGCGATATGCCTCTTCCTTAATTGCTTTGAGCACATTGTTGACAATAAAGCCGTCCTCCTCTTTTCTGACGAAAACAGGCGTTTTGCCGACCTCACGTCCAAAGGCCATGAGACGGTCTACCGTTTCCTGAGAAGTATGTTCGCCCTTCACAACCTCCACCAGCTTCATAACCAGGGCCGGCATGAAATAGTGGAGATTTGCCAGCCGCTCAGGGCGCTGGACGACATCCTTGAAGGTGGAGGAAACCATGTAGCTGGAGTTAGTGGCGATGATTGCGGTCGTAGGGGCGAACTGACTGACCTTGCTCAGCACATCCAGTTTGGCCTGCTTGTCCTCAATGATGGCTTCGATGACAATGTCAGCGTCCCTACAGGCGGCCTCAAGATCGTCGGTAACAGAGAAACGGCTCTTGACGCCCTCAACCTGCTCCTGGGTCATACGGCCCTTTGCGATGCGCCCGGCGAGATATTCTTCCTCCCAAACCAGGAGATTCTCCCGCGCAGCGGGAACAGTCTCGCAAACAACGGCTTGATAATGATGAATGGCGGAATTAAGGGCAATCTGCCTTCCCATCGCGCCGCCGCCAACAACGGCGCACTTTTTCAGTTCACTCATAGTGGTGATCCCTCTTGTCATAATTTATTTTCGCAGCGCCACATTCCCAGCGCCGCATTGGAAACAAAATATATTTCTTCGCCGCCGGCCAGCGTATGCCAGCCGTTTTTCCAGTTCTCACAGGGATATAGCCTTATCGCCTCTTCGACCGTCAAATAGTGGAAGCCTGCATGTTCCACTTCCTCCCGCGAGAGCTTGTCGGTACAGTAGGTGACCTGAATTCCATCCGGGCAGCCGTGGATCAAATGGCCCGTAATAGACAAATTATCCTGCAGCACTTTCTCTGTTTTGCGCAGAGCAAGCGCTTTTTCCCTGGATAAGTAGCCATACTTACGGATAATGGCATCCGCAATGTCATTTTCACCGAACATGTGGACGCCCGGCGCGATAATAACGATCTCCCCGCCCTGTTCAACAGCAAGCTCTGTTCGGTAGATCGCTTTGTTGGTCACCCAGGTGCTGTGATAGCTGTTGGGGTCCATCCAAACCACACACTTATGGATGGGGCGCTCCACGACGTTGAAATTGACGCGCCGGCTCAGGGCGGCGGCTTCTTCGTAGGGCTTGCGCCCTTCCCCCACAAAAACGCCCTTATAGCAATCCTGACCGTCGATCTGCTCCATAACGGTTTGGACGAAAATAAGGGGGAGATCCGCCATCAAATGCTCCTGCACATAGTCAAAGAGATTGCGCACCGGATTTCGATCGGTGCCCAGCAAGCGTTCCAGCCCATAAAATACGCCGAGGAAATGGCTGACATTAATCATCTCGCCGCCGCCGCAGCCGACCACAATATTTTTGGTGTAATTGGCCATGCCGGCAATCTCGTGGGGGATCACCTGTCCGATGGACAAAATCGCGTCATAATCCGGATTCAGCAGCTCCCGGTTAATGGACACGGGCACACTGCGGTCAAACAGGCCCTCGGAAAGCCGGAACATAACCTGTGCGGGAACGCTGCCGATCTCCGTAATGGACGTTCGGAAATCGTGGGTCAGATAGGAGTCCATCGGAATGCTCTCGCCAAACATCTGACGCAGCTCGTCCGCCGTCATTGGAACATGCGTACCGAGTGCGGGCAGTACCTTGACCGTACAGCCGCGCTTTGTCAGCTCTTCGTAATAGAGCGCTGTGATTCGGCCCGCGCCGGAATGAGAACGGGTAATATCAGGGGGAATCAATAATACGCTTTGCCACTGGTGAGCGGCTATGTGTCTGCGGAGAAGACAGGCCACTTGTTCCCATGGAATGGCATGCTCCTCATTTTGAAGAAAATCGTACATGTACCGGGCCCTTTCTCCGACTGCCTGTCCGGCCAAGCGGCGCAGGCAGTCGGAAATTATGTTGGTTTAATCCGTAACCTTTTTGCCCTTGACCTCGCTGACCGCGCTGTAAACCAGCATGACCACAGTGATTACAAGGATCGCAATGGCGATGGGCCGGCCCGAGAACATGGCAATCAGGCTGCCGCGCTTTGCCACGAGACCGCGGCGAAGATTACTCTCAATCGTACCGCCCAGGATCAGAGCGAGCAGAGCGGGCGCAGAGGGCATGCTCAGTTTTCTCATCACAAAAGCCACAGCGCCGACGACGAGCATCACAACCAGCTCGTAGCGGCGGGTGCTGGAGGCGTAAGTGCCAATGCAGCAAAGCGCCAGGACGATGGGCTGCAGGCTGGAAGACGGAATGTCAGTCACCCGGCTGAACAAAGGCAGACCGAGGCGGCCCAGCATCAGCATGAAAACGTTGCAGACAATGAGTAACGCGAAAATACCGTAAATGGTATTACCGTCGGTCTCGAACAGCAGCGGGCCGGGGGTGAGGCCCTGAATCATCAGCGCACCCATCAGAACCGCAGTAACTGCGTCGCCGGGGATGCCCAGAGTCAGCAAGGGAATCAGCGTGGCGCCGGTCACGCCGTTGTTGCCGGCCTCGGAGGCGGCGATGCCTTCCAGGGTACCCTTACCAAACTCCTCTTTGTGCCTGGACTGCTTCTGCGCGGTGTTGTAGCTCAAGAAGGAGGCGATACCGCCGCCGGTGCCGGGAACAGCGCCAATAAAGCAGCCAATCAGAGAAGATTCGATCATGATCTTCCAGTGGCACACAAATTCCTTCCACTTGATATGCTCACCGCGAATCTGCTGCTGTTCCAGTTCCACGGGCTTATAGACGTTTTCACCCTGGACCAGAATCTCTCCGACCGCGAAAAGGGCGATCAGGGCGGGAATCGTGGCGATACCGCTCTGCATCGAGGCGGTGCCAAAGGTCAACCGGGTAGCGCCGTTGATGGGGTCCAGGCCGATCATCGCCAGAGTTAAGCCAAAGCAGGCGGAGATCAGACCCTTTACCATATTGCCGGCGGCGAGAGAGGCCACAATGGAGATGCCGAACAGCCCCAGCGCAAAATATTCCGCGGGACCAAACTTCATTGCGAAGGACGCCATGATGGGAGAGATGAAGATCAGGCAGATGCAGGAGATAATGCCGCCCAGGAAGGAGGCGTACAGGGCCATCTCAAGCGCCTTCAGCGCCTGCCCCTTTTTGGACAGGGGATATCCTTCAATGGCTGTGGCCGCCGCGCTTGGAGTTCCGGGGGTATTAATCAGAATTGCGGTAATGGAGCCGCCGTAGGTTCCGCCGCAATAAATCCCCAGCAGGAAAGCAAACGCGGGGATCGTATCCATATAGAATGTGAGGGGAAGAAAGATGGAAACGCCGGTGGTGGCGGTCAGACCCGGCAAAGCGCCGATCACAATGCCGAGGAACACGCCGAACGCCGCCATCAGGTAGCAATCCACGTTTGCGGAAAAAGCGAAGCCTTGAATCAAATTTTGTACTGCGTCCATTATTCAAGCCCCCTTAATAGAATAAGAATTCAACGATGCCCATGGGAATAGGCAGCTTGAGATAGTTATAGAAAAACAGAATGGATGCGGCGGTGAATATGATGGAAAGGATCAGGCCCTTCCACCAGGTTTTTCCGCCGGACAACCAATACATGACATACATCATAATCAGATTGGAAACAGGATAGCCCAGGGATTTCATTGTGGCGACAAAAAAGATAATGTCCAAAAAGATTGCGATACTGATGAGATGAAAATCTACGGTTTCTTCCTTTTCCTCATGAAGCTTGGCAGCCTTTATACCGCGCAGAACAAGAATGGCTCCCAGGAGAATAGCGACTCCAAACACAAAACACGGGAACGTGCGGGGGGTGATACCATAAGAGTTTCCATACCCGGTGGTGATATACTTCTGCACGCCGACGGTAATCATGAAGAGGTTAATCAGGATTACGGCGACGCCAAGTAAAACGTCCGCTACGCTTTTTCGGACCATTACATGTCGATCCAATAGTTTGACGATTCTGTTCATCAGAGCACCTCCGACAGAAAGGATAGAGGTACGGGCGGCAGGCCGCCGCCCGCACCATTGGTTACAGCTCAAGTATTATTTGCTCATTTGAAAATTGGATCACATGACGCCAAGGAGTTCGCCCAGCTTGTCATAGCAGGTGGCAATCTCTTCTTTCACGGTAGCTCCATCCACAAACTCGATTACCAGATCAACGTTATCCGCCAGAGTCAGGAAATTCTCATCCTGGCAGAGCTTTTCACAGGCAGCTTCCAGCTTATCGCAGATGGCCTGATCGGTGGCGGCGGGCACACACAGGATTGTGCGGTTAGTAGCCACCTCAGCCACTTCGGAATAGCCGAGCTCACCGATGGTGGGGCAGTCGGGGTGGGCGCCTTCATTGCGCTTGGACTCAAAGGAAGCCAGAGGACGGACGGTGCCGGCGCTGAGCTCGGCCGTGCAGGTGGCGGTCTCCAGCAGGCAGAAATCCACGTCGCCGGACATCATGGCCAGAGCGGAGGGACGGGCGCCTTCATAGGGAACCTCAACAGCCTCGGTGCCGGTGGCCTGCAGCATGGAGCCGCAGATGAGCTGCTGGAAGGAACCGGCAGCGCCGCAGGAATAGTTCAACTCACCGGGATGCTCTTTCATGTAGGAGATCAGGTCCTCAAAAGTCTGGAAAGGAGAGTCTGCGGTGACATACAGGGTATTCATCTGAGTGGTGATGCCGCAGATAAACTTATAATCGTCCATGGTATAGCCGGTCTCCATGATCTGGGGACGCAGCGTGTAGCTGGCATACCAGTTGTAGCCGATGGTGTAGCCGTCGGGGTCAGCAGTAGCCATGGCCAGCGTGCCGGGGACCGCGGCGCCGCCGGCCTGGTTCTCAACGACGATAGTGGCGCCGGGCAGATAGGTGGGCAGGCAGGAAGCAATGACACGGCCGCCCATATCGGAGGCGCCGCCGGCGGAGTAAGGAATAATCATCTTGATTGCTTTTTCAGGATAGCTGTCAGCCGAACCGGCGTTAGAGGGAGTTTGAGGGTTGGAAGTGGCGGCGCCGGAAGGGAGATTGGATTTGTCGGTGGAAGTTTCGCCGCCGGGCTTGCCGCAAGAGGCCAGAGAGCAGGCCAGCGCCATGGCCAGAGCGAGTGCAATAATCTTCTTCATATTTTTTCTCCTTTTCAAATATTTATTACAATGGCGCGGAAACCATTATAACCAAACGATAAATACGGATCAATTTCAGTGCATACCGCCGTCCACAATCAATGTGGTGGCGTTGATGAAGGAGGCTTCGTCAGAGGCAAGGAACACATAGGCCGCGGCTACGTCGGAAATCTCGCCGGTGCGGCGCAAGGGAATGCTTTCAATTTTTTGCTGCATGATATTGGGCGGAATCACATCTGTCATGGGCGTGCGGATAAATCCGGGCGCCACGGCGTTCACGTTAATCCCATACTTCCCCAATTCACGGCCCAGGGAACGGGTAAAGCTCATCAGAGCCGCCTTGGAGGACGCGTAGTTGCTCTGGCCGAAATTGCCCTTGATGCAGGCAATGGAAGAGGCGTTGACAATTTTTCCATAGCGCTGTTCCATCATGTAAGGCACCACGGCCTTGCTCATATTGTAGGTTCCGAAGAGATTGACCTCGATGACCTTACGGAACGCATCATCGGCCATTTTGTAAAACTGAGCGTCCTTGGTGATGCCGGCATTGTTAATCAGAATATCCACCTTGCCAAATCGGTCCACGACTTTCTTTACAAATTCATCGCAGCCCGCGCGGTTCGTGATGTCATTCGCAAATCCGCAGACCGGCCCATACTCGCCGAGCTGTTCCACGGCCGCGTCAACACTTTCCTGGCGCACATCGCAAATTGCGACTTTTGCGCCCTCCTGCAGAAAGCGCTTGCTTGTCCCAAGGCCAATTCCACTGGCCGCCCCGGTAACAATTGCGACCTTTCCTTCAAGTAACATTAGAAATTCCCCCCTTGTTTTCAAAGCATACTCAGCACTTTTGGAGCAGCACAGCCATGCCAAGGCCGCCGGCGCCGTAAATGCAGGCGATGCCATACTCCCCTGCGCGCAAAGAGGCAGTCAGGCGCTGCAGCATGGCGATGCCGTCCGCACCGTCGTTTTTTCCATACGCCATGGCGCCTCCGAACGGATTGACCTTTCCCTTGCCCCCAAGTGCCTGTACAATGTCAAATACATCCTCGGCACTATTCTCCATCACTTCCAGACAGGCAATATCATCCATTGTTCTGCCTTTGACGCGCAGCAGCTTCTGTACCGCAGCCAGGCCGGCGGCCGACGGTGTGGCCGGCGAGCAGCCGGACACGGCAAAACCCAGAATCTCAGCCGAGGGGGCAATATGAAGCTCCAGCGCCTTTTCCTCGCTCATCAGAAGCGCCACAGCCGCGCCGTCCGCATACGGGGCCAGAGGACTGTCCGCAGAAACCTGGCCTTTCAGCCACTCGTCGTCGGAGACGGTGATCTCGCCCTTTTTGCGCTCCGTGTAGCAGACCGGCACAATCCCATCACCACAGACGCCGGAGAAGCGTTCCGCTTTATTCCGGCTTTCCGCCGCAAATTCCAAATCCTGTCCGCTGAGCTGTTTGCCGTGAGACGCCTCATATTGCTCCTGCCGGCTCATCGGCCGGGGCTGGGTACAGCATTCCGCTTCATCAAGGGTGTCAATCACACGGCGGTCCTGAGGATCAAAATGGCGCCGCACATTGCGCATCACAAAAGGCGCCGCGGAGTAGCTGTCCGCCCCCCCCGCAATCACAATGCCTTCATTTCCGCTTGCAATGAGATAATAGGCGTTGCGTACCGCCTGCAGAGCGGACCCGGTGTTGCTTTGAACCGTGTATCCGGGCACCTCCACCGGAAGTCCCGCCTTGAGCCAGGCAAAGTGGCCGATATTGTTCGGATATGTAGAGGGGTGGGCCTGGCCAAACACCACCTGATCGACGGCCGACGGTTCCATGCCGGCGCGTGCGAGCAGCTTCTGAATCGCCGCTGCCGCCAGGTCAGAGGATAACAGCTTTTCCATGCTGCCGCAAGGCTTGCCCCATGGAGTGCGGACAACATCCGCAAGAATGACCTTTTTATGCTCCATCTCCGTTACCTCCTGCACTGTTCAAAAATGGAAGCAAACCCCATGCCGCCGCCGATGCACATTGTAACCATCGCATAGCGGGCTTCGGGCCGGCGTTTGAGCTCATAAAACAGTTTTGTGGTCAGAATGCCGCCGGTCGCCGCCAGGGGATGTCCAAGAGAAATGCCGCTTCCATTCACGTTGGTGCGCTCCCATAGCGTCTCAAAGGTGTCCTTGTCGCTCCAGGAGGCCCACTCACGCATCACAGCCACGGATTGGGACGCAAATGCTTCGTTGAGCTCGATCAGACCGATGTCGCTGATGCTCAGACCGGCTTTTTGAAGCGCTTCTCGGGAGGCTCCGATAGGCCCAATCCCCATGATGCTGGGGTGTACGCCCACCACAGCCGAGGAGACGTGACGCAGATAATAATCATAGCCCAGTGCGTCGGCCTTCTTCCGGCTCATCAGCAGCACGGCGGAAGCGCCGTCATTTCGCCCGGAGGAGTTGCCCGCTGTAACACGGCCGCCTTTCTTAAACGCGGATTTGAGCGACGACAGCTTTTCCAGAGAAGTTTCCCGGGGAAACTCATCAGTATCAAAATCTCCCACGGGAACAATTTGCTCCTTAAAGCGTCCCTCCGCAATCGCTTTTTTCGCCCGCTGCTGGCTGGTAAAGGCAAACAGATCCTGGATTTCTCGCTCAATGTGATACTGTTCCGCCACATTCTCTGCGGTTAAGCCCATCGGCAGGTCGCCAAATAGTTCTTCCGGAGAATTGCCTGCGCTGCCCTCCATAATATTGTCCTTGAACACCATGTCTTTTGTTCCGACGCCGTGGCGGGCATTGCGCAAAAAATAGCAGGATTTGGTCATGTTTTCCACACCGCCCGCAAGGATCACATCTGCGTCGCCGCAGCCAATGACCTGGCTGGCGTCAAAAATTGACTGGGAGCCAGAGGAACAGGCGCGGTGCAGCGTGTAGCCCGGAACAGAGTCAGGCAGCTCTGCCTGGAGCCAACCGTAACGCGCCACATCCATAGGGTAGGTGTTCATCTTTACATGGCCGAAAATGACCTCATCCACCTCATCCGCCGTAATGCGTGAACGGTGCAGAACCTCTTTCATCACAAGAGCGGCCAGTTCCTGCTCGTCGTATTCGCTCAGTGAGCCGTTCATTTTCCCGACGGCGGTTCTGACACAGTCGGTAACTACGACATCTCGCATATTTCTGCCTCCTTCTTTTTGTGAAACGATGAAAATTTTGTCGTTTTTTCTTTTTTTCTAGTATAGCATTGACAAATCAAAAAAAATAACTCATAATTAGTTTAGAATTCATAAGATAAAAATAATGATAAATGGTGGACCATATGATAACTCTTTTACAGCTCGAATACTTTCGCCGTCTTTCGGCGACCGAACATATTACGCAAACAGCCAAAGAGCTTTATATCTCCCAGACTGCTCTGAGCAGCATGATTATCAGCTTGGAGAGGGAGCTTGGCGTCCAGCTCTTTGACCGATCCAAACGTTCAATCCACATGAATGAGGCGGGCCGTACCTATTTGAAATACGTCAACGACATATTTACCGCATTGGACAATGGCCGTGCCGCGCTGCGCGATATGGTAGAAGAACATGAGCATGAAGTCAGCCTTGCTATGGGCACCTCCTTGGTTTGGGCGCCGATGCTCCATGCTTTTCATAAGATGTATCCCCAATACGCGCTCAAGCAGTTTAACTACACAGTGGAAAGTTTGAACCAGGCGTTACAGAAAAGGGAAGTCGATTTGGTCATTGCCGGTGAGGGCGATATTCAGGAAGATGGTCTGGAAAAGGTTTGGATCAAGGATGACAAAATTTACTTGTGCGTCTCGCCGAATCACCGCTTTGCAGACAGAGATCTGGTCTATATGGAGGAATTGAAGGACGAGCCATTTATCAGTCTGCCGGTAGGCTCCCCCTGGCGGGTGTATTGTGACTATCTGTTTGAAAAGGCCGGTTATTCCATTCAACCGGTGTTGGAGTGCGACTATACAATGCGTGCGCCTTTGATCGAGTCCGAATTTGGCGTGGCGCTGACTACCAGCACCGCGCGGGAGGTTGATCTGCTCAAACCGAACAAATATATTTTGGTTGCGGATGAATACGCTTGGCGAAAAATGTATCTGTTCTGGAACCCCAAGCGCTACATGTCCAAGGCCGCGCGGGATTTTTGTAATTTCTGCAGAAGCTATTGGAAACAGGATCGGCACATGGGTGCGATGGAATAAAGAAAAGCCCCTATATCGTGACGTGAAGCAGAAGGATAACGTACGGATGATATGCCAAAGCTATTGGATCAGTACGCGCATTACTTTTGAAGCTGTACCAATAGCCTCGGTACAAATCCTTGCGGGCGCGCGAGGCTGCAAAAGCCCGGTTCAGTACAAGACTGAACCGGGCTTTTTCTTGTCTGCGTTTACTTGACAGACGCAAATGACACTTTTTTGGGGGAAGGGAAAATCAAATCTCGTACCAGCGGATTTCGTTGGCCTCCAGGTCCAGCGGGAAGCTGGAGCCGTCCCCCCGGTAGACGGTGGTGGTTTGGGGCTCGTAGGTGTTGTTGACCACGCAGAACTTGCCGTTTTTCACATAGGCGTGGACATCCACGTTATAGTTGGAGGACAGCCACAGGTTCAGCTGGTCCTCGCTGTGGGCCGACCAGAGGACAGCCCGGTGGAGCAGGCGGCTGTTCTCAAAGGAGTAGGGCAGGCCGGAGAGGTACACCGCACGGCCCTGGCCGAAGCCGTTGACCGCCAGTTGGACCTCCTTGTCCCGCTGGACCAGCACCTGAGCTCCAGGGAGGGCGTAGATGTTCTTTTTGCCCTCGCCGAAGTCCACCGCTCCGGCGCAGTCGGCCAGGATGAAGTGGTCGGGGTGTTCAGTCCAGTTGTACTTGTCATAGCCCAGGGTAAACCCGGTCTCCTTCTCCACGCCCAGCACAGAGGCCATCTGGAGATAGCGGCCCTGGTACTGGTGGCCCGCGGGCTCGCCCACCCCGATAAAGCCGCCGCCGCTCCAGACGAACTTCTTCACCGCCGCGGAGACAGCCGGGTCCTCCCAGACCGCCCCACCGGTGTGGGAGGTGTCCCCATCTCCCACGTTGATGAGCACGTCGATGCCGTCCAGCACACAGGGGTCGGCCTTGATATCGTCGAAGCTGATAAACCGCACCTCGTAGGGGGCCCCGGACAGGGCCTCGATCACCCCGGCGTAGGAGTAATTCTGCTTCTGGTACAGGGCGTGGTGGACCATGTGGCAGCCCCAGGACCGGGCCTTGCCCCAGGCGTTGAGGACGGCCACCGTCTTGACGCAGTAGGGTGTGGTCCCCTTGATGTTGTCGTAGAGCTCCCGGAACTCGTTGCAGACGCTCTCCACGTAGTCAATGAACGCGGGGAACTGGCAGGCCAGCTTCAGATAACCGCCATAGCCGATGCGGTCGATGGGCTTTCTTAAAATGGCCCGGCGGGCGGTGACCCAGTTCTCCTTGGCCTCCCGGACGGGGTCACCCCCCTCGTGGAAGGTGTCGGGGAAGAAGTAGGGCAGGAACCGGCCCTCGGTGTACTTCACGCCGGGGATGTCGGAAATGAGCCGCAGGGTGGAGCCATTGCCCACGCTGCCCACTACCGCGTCCAGGCCGATTCCGGCAAATTCCTCCAGATAGGGCTCGGTACCGATCCAGTGGTCCCCCAGGAACATCATGGCCTCTTTGCCCAGCTCGTGGGTGATGTCCACCATCTCTTTGGCAAGAGCGGCCACCTCCCGGCGCTGGAAGGCCATGAAATCCTTGAACTCCTTGCCGGGTGTCCGATACTGGTTGTTATAATATCCCTGGTCGATGATATACTCCGGGCGGAAGGGGTAGCCCGCCTCCCTCTCGAACCGCTCCAGGATATAGGGGGAGACGGAGGCGGAGTAGCCGTACCAGTCCACATACTTCTCCCGTTTCAGCTCGTCGAAGACCAGGGTGAACTGGTGGAAGAAGGTGGTGTACCGGATCACGTTCACATAGGGGTGGCCGGCGATGAACTTCCGCAGCCGCTCCATGGTGAATTTCCGAGTCTTGGGCTGGCGAACGTCAAAGGTGATCTGGTGCTCAAAGTCCTTCCAGCCGTTGGTCACGGCGTTGTACATGTGCACCGGGTCCCAGATGAGGTAGGCCAGAAAGCTGACGGTGTAGTCGTGAAAGGCCTCGGGGGTGTCAATGACCACGCAGCCTTCCTCATACCGCCACGCCTCGGGGGAAAGGGGCTGACCTGTGGTGCGGTCCACCACCTCCCACCAGCGCTTGATGTCGTCCTGTGTATTGACCTCCAGAAGCTCCCGGCTGATCCCCTCCATCAGAGGGATGGACAGCGGTCCGACGGAAGCGGTGTGAAAGCCTGTCATGATATAGCACTGCTGCACCTCGTCGGGGTTGGCCTTGGCCCAGGCGTTGTCCTTCCGGGTGGTGTAGTAGGTGGAGTAGACCTTGGCGTCTACGCTCTTCAGCTCCTCGGGGTAGTCGGTGCCGTCACAGTCCCGGATGGCGTCCGCCCCCCAGCGGTTCAGCAGCTCCAGGGTCTCGGGCACCACGTCCACATCGGTGGGGATGGTCACCCGGCCCGTCTTGTGTGTGTCGGTCATGTGTTCCTCCCTTTACAGCTTGCGCTTTTCTGTCTCGAAGGGTTTGTTGTAAATCATCAGGGCGGCCAGCAGCAGAATCACACCCGCGATCATCAGCCCCAGGCCGGACAGCTTGCCCGTCAGGGTCCAGCCGTAGATGACCAGCCCAAGCCCCGCAAAGAAGAACAGGGTGATGAGCGTGACGCGCAGGCTTGTGTGCTCTTTCCAAAATTTCATATCTTCACCTTAGCCTTTCAGTCCGCCCACGGTCATGCCCTGGGTCAGTTTCTTCTGCACGCACATGTAAAGAATCAGGGTGGGCAGCATCACCAGCACCAGACCGGCGTACATCCGGCCGAACTCCGCCTTGGACTGGGAGGCCTGCATCAGGTTCAGCAGGCCCACAGGGAGGGTCTTTTGACCGGTGGAGCTGCTCATCAGGGTCATGGAGATGATGTATTCGTTCCAGAAGGACAGGAAGTTGAACAGGATGATGGTGATGATAGAGGGCTGGGCCATGGGGAAGATTACCCGGATCATGGCCTGTCCGTAGCCTGCGCCGTCAATGTAGGCGGCCTCCTCAAAGTCGTGGGGGAGGGTGGCGAAGTAGCCCGACAGCAGGTAGACGGTGAAGGGCAGAGCGGTGGCGGCGTAGACCAGAGCCAGCATGAACAGGTTGTTGAGAAAGACGGTTCTGCCGAAGAAGTAGTTCATCCAGCTGTCCCAATCCCGCATCATCAGAAAGATGGGCACCACGATGTAGTTGACGTTGATGAACAGCCCGGCCATGAAGGCGGTGTTCAGGAACCGTCCCCCCCGGAAGCGGAAGCGGGACAGGCAGTAGGCCGCCGGCAGGGCCACCACCAGCAGTAGGGCCAGGGCCAGGGCGGTGACAATCACCGAGTTGAGCATGTAGCTGCCCATTTGGGCGGCGGTCCAGGCCTCATAGAAGTTCTGCCAGTAGAAGCCGGCGGGCATGGCCCAGGGGTTGCCGTAGAACTCGCTGTTCTGCTTGACGGAGGCCAGAAAGACCCAGGCGACCGGAACGATAATGACAATGGCCAGGGTGGCCAGCACCACATAGATAAAGGCCTTATACAGCCTGTCACCGGAGGATTTTTTCTTTGTCATACCGGCGCCTCCTTACATTTCCAGCACTTCCCGCTGCGTTACCTTGTTGACCAAGGCGGACAGCAGGAAGGAAAACAGGAAGATAATCACGCCGGCGGCCATGGAGTAGCCATAGAGGCCGGCGTCCTTCTGGGCGTACATGAAGCTCAGGCCCACGTCGGCCATGCCGGGGGCTACCATGGACTTGACGAACAGGAAAGCCATATTGATGGTAGAGATGATAAAGAAGGTGAGGGTGGTGCGGATGTTGGTCCAGATCAGGGGCAAGGTAAGCTGGAAGAACTGGGTCAGCCGGCCCGCGCCGTCCAGCCCGGCGCTTTCATAGAGGCTGGCGGGGACCGCGGACATGGAGGCCATGTACATCACCATGTAGTAGCCGATGGCCTGCCACACCATGGCGATAATGATGCTGACGATGACCATGGGCTGGGTTTTCCAGAGAATCTCAATATTCCGTCCGGCGAAGAAGGTGAAGATATTGTTCAGCATGCCGGTGGTGTCCGGCTTGTAGATGGCGGAGAAAATGCCGGCGATGACCACGATGGACAGAATATTGGGGATATAAAAGACGATGCGGAAGAAATTCTGTCCCTTGATTTTCTCTCGGGTGAGGATGGCGGCAAAGACAATGGCGAAAAAGAAGGTGATGATGGTTACGGTGACGATGAGCAGGATGGTATTCTGCATGGAGGTGATGAACTTGGTGTCTTTGAGCAGAACTTTGAAATTGTTCATCCCCACGAAGGTCTCTGTGGGAGAGTAGGCCCCCCGCTCGAAGAGGGACATGCGAAAGACGTTGATCGTGGGCATGACCATGAAGAGGAAGAACAGGATGGTCGCCGGGGCAACACACAGGGCGATAAACCGGCTGCGGCCTTTGCTGCGCATGGGATCGCTCCTTTCTCTCGAAAATCAGCAGGCGGCGGTGAGCGGTTTTCGCTCACCGCCGCCTGCATTACTGACGCTGGATGGTTTTAGGCGGAGAAAAATCACTCAGTCAGAAGATTGGCGCGCATCTGGTCGCTGGCGGCCTTGATGCTTTCCACCCACTGGTCCGCAGTCAGGGAGCCGTTCACCAAGTTGTTGAACGGGTCAAAGAAGACTTCGCGCACGCTGCCCAGACCGGCCACGGAGGCGTAGGCGGCAAAGCCGCCCATGACGGCGGAGGCGCCGTTGTCATAGATGGAGTAGAAAATCTTGTTGTCGCCCTCCATACCGTCGGTAATGCCGGTGATGGGCTGGGCGGCGCCGCCCTTGGCAAAGATCTCGGCGGCCTTGTCGCTGTACATGAAAGCCACGAATTGCTTGCCGGCATCGATGTTGGCCGCGCCGGAGGGGATCCAGATCTGCTCCAGCCAGCAGTAGCTGGCGCTGGTGCCGCTGCCGCCGCCGGGCAGAGCGCACATGCCCCAAGCAAAGCCGTCCTTGCGGGGAGCGTCGGCCATCTCGCCCACGATCCAGGTGCCGTTGGGCATGAACAGGGCCTTGTTGTCCAGAATCAGCTGCTGGTTCTGGGTGAAATCGGAGTCATTGGCCTGGGCGGGGGTTACCTTGGCGGTGTAGCTGGCCAGTTTGCTCATCACGTCGAAGCACTGCTTGGCCTCGTCGGTGTCCCACACGCCCTCGGCGTAGTTCATAGCCTTGTTGAAGAAGTCGGGGCCGCCCACGGAGTAGAGCAAAGTGGGGAAGAAGGTATCAAAGTAGCCGGTAGTGGGATAGGTAAACAGGTCGATGCCCTCGGCCTTGGCCTTGTCGCCCAGCTCCCACATCTGGTCCCAGGTGGTGGGGACGGTCCAGCCCTTCTCCTGGAAGAGGCCGGCATTGTAAAACAGGCCGCAGGGGGAGTAGAACATGGGGGCCAGGTAGGTCTTGCCGTCGTCGTAGGGATTGGTGACATTGGTGCCCACGAAGCCGGGAACCAGTTTGCTGCTGACGGTGGCGCTCTCGCCGGGGACGGTCATGGACAGCACGTCGGTAATGTCGGCGATGAGCTTATCCTTGATGAACTGCTCGGTCAGGCCCTTCTCGCGGCCGGTGGCGCACAGAATCGCGTCAGGGAAGTCGCCGCCCTGCATGGAGGGACCGATTACATCTTCCAGGTTTTTCTCCAGGATAAGCTCGACCTCAATGCCGGTCTCGGCGGTGAAAGCATCGCAGACCTCTTTCCACATGCCGGGATAGGTGGTCTCATAGCCGGAGGACAGGGCGGCCACCTTGATGGGGCCGGCGGGGGTCTCGGGGGTGCTGGCATCGCCCTGGCTGGAGCCGGAATTGTTGACGGGCGGGTTGGACTGGGCGGGGGGCGTCTGGGGTGCGCCGCCGCACCCGGCCAGCAAGGACAGGGACAGGGCGGAAGCCAGCAGCAGGCTGAGAGTCTTTTTCATTTTCATGTTCTATGCCTCCTAATATAAAATAGTGGAAATTTGCCTTTGGCCGTTGCCCGGCCTTTTGATAATTCCATTGTATTATAGAATCCAATGGGAAAGCAACCCGTTTTTTGCTCTATTATTTATATATCGTGCTTTTTCCCGTCAAACGAATTGTATAAAATAACGGACATTTTTTTAGAAGTGTTGGATAATTTTTCTATTACCGGGCCGGAGGATTCAGCGTCCTGCCCAGAGTGCCGAAATATACCTCAAAACTGTTTTGGAGTGTTGCATAATCCGGCGGGACAATGTATAATATGCGGGAGAATTTTATAGCTCAACAATTTTAAAAAATTGCAGAAGGAGAGAGGTGGGTGCGTGATCCGATATCAATTCAACGGCTCCGGCGCGCCGGAGCCGGCGGGACACGGAGCGCCCCGCCTGAGCTACATTGCCAAGGACCAGTTCTCCGCAGAATGGAACTCCGAGCTCCATACCCACGGCTGTGCGGAGCTGTTCTTTATTCTGGACGGCCACGGTCATTTCCGCACGTTGTATGAAGAGTTTCCCATCTCCGTTCAGGATCTGCTGATTGTCAATGCCAATGTGCCCCACACAGAAGTGAGCTCCCTGAAAAGTCCCTTGCAATATGTCGTTCTGGGTATCGACGGGTTGAAGACCGCATCCTCCAAGGAGGGCTACGTCATGCTCCACATCCACGACGGCTGGACGGAGCTGAACGGCTGTGTGGACCTGATGCTCCAGGAGTCCTCCAGGACTCTCCCGTGCCACGAGGAGGTCTGCCGGCACCTGCTGGAGGTGGTGCTGATCTGGCTGGGGCGGAAGCAGGAACTGGCATTCTCTGATGAGACATCCGGTCCCAGGGCCAGCAAGGAGTGCGAGTTCATCCGCCGGTACATAGATAACCACTTTAAGGAGGACCTGACTCTGGATTACCTGGCCCGGCTGGCCCATCTGAATAAATACTATCTGTCCCACTCCTTCCGCAAGGAGTTCGGCACCTCCCCCATTAACTATCTTATCTCCCGGCGGGTGGAGGAGAGCCGGTTCCTTTTGCGAAAGACCGACCACTCCCTCTCCCTCATCGCGGAAATTTTGGGGTTCTCCTCCCTGAGCTACTTTTCCCAGTGCTTTCGCCGGGTAGAGGGAATCAGCCCCACGGAATACCGCAAGCAAAACCGGCAAAAAACATAGCGGGAGTATTTTATCAGCAGCGATACGGGACGCGATATTACTGCGCCAGCCCCAAAGCCCGGGAGCTGTGGGTCGTGTTCCGGGAGGCGTGCGCCCGCCGGGGACTGCTGTACTCCATGGGGCAGATCATCGCGGTCTCCCGTCGGGGCTGTGAGACCGATCAGCTCAGTCTGTTTTGAAAACATCCACCGGCTTTGCCGGTGGATGTTTTTGTGATACAAAAAGAGCGCCGCATCAGCGGCGCTCCGAAAAGGGACAAATTACTTGTGATCGACGGAGTACATGTGCTTGATGAGCTCCAGGACCTTGTTGGAATAACCCCACTCGTTGTCGTACCAGGACACGACCTTGACGAAGGTATCGGTCAGGGCGATGCCGGCCTTGGCGTCGAAGATGGAGGTGCGGGCGTCGCCCAGGAAGTCGGAGGAGACCACGTCCTCGTCGGTGTAGCCCAGGATACCCTTCAGCTCGCCCTCGGAGGCCTCCTTCATGGCGGCGCAGATCTCATCGTACTTGGCGGGCTTGGCCAGATTGACAGTCAGGTCCACTACGGACACGTCCAGGGTAGGAACGCGCATGGACATGCCGGTCAGCTTGCCGTTCAGGGCGGGGATGACCTTGCCCACGGCCTTGGCGGCGCCGGTGGAGGAGGGGATGATGTTGCCGGTAGCGGCACGGCCGCCGCGCCAATCCTTCAGGGAGGGGCCGTCAACGGTTTTCTGGGTGGCGGTGACGGAGTGGACAGTGGTCATCAGGCCGTCCTTGATGCCGAACTTGTCGTTCAGGACCTTGGCGATGGGGGCCAGGCAGTTGGTGGTGCAGGAGGCGTTGGACACGAACTTCATGTCGGGGGTGTAAGCGTCCAGGTTGACGCCGCACACAAACATGGGGGTGGCGTCCTTGGAGGGGGCGGACATGACGACCTTCTTGGCGCCGGCGTCGATGTGGGCCTGGGACTTCTCCTGGGTCAGGAACAGGCCGGTGGACTCCACCACGTACTCAGCCTCCAGCTTGCCCCAGGGGATGTTCTTGGGGTCGCGCTCGGCGAAAATGGGGATTTCCTTGCCGTTGACCACGATGGCGTTCTCGGTGTAGCTGACCTCAGCCTCGCACTTGCCGTGCATAGTATCATACTTCAGCATATAGGCCAGGTAATCAGCGGGGCACAGGTCGTTGATGCCGACAATCTCGATCTCGGGGTGATTCAGGCTGGCGCGGAACACCATGCGGCCGATACGGCCAAAACCATTGATGCCAACTTTGATGCTCATGTGAATGACTCCTTTTTTATCAAATTATCTGCGGCGGTCCGCAACTTTGAAAGCGTACATATTATACCCCGTAAACGGCCTTTTTCCTAGTGTTTTTTTTCATAGTTTTCTGAAAAAAATAAAGCAAAATTTTGCCATAGAGGCGGATTGCGGCGGTCTGAGCCTGCCGCCGCCAAATTTTCTCGACATTTTTCGACTTTTTCTCTTGTGGAGGATGGGGAATTTTGATATACTAAATGGGTTATAGCCGGAAATATTCCGGCACAAGCTACAACGGATAAAATGCTGCCGCCCGGGTTGGCCCCGGTCAGGCGAGAGGTATTTATGCTAGAATCAATCCAGTCCCTGTTGGACGCCTTGCCTGAGGGCGTGGTCCAGGTTCGCGGGGGCGTTGTATCCTCCTGCAGCGAAAGAGCGCGGCAATATCTGCCCCGGCTCGCCTCAGGGGAGCCGGTTCCCGACGAGCTGGCCCTGTCCGAAGAGGACGGCGGCGGGACGGGCGTATTCTCCCGGGGGGAGGAGACCTACTCCTACACCTATTCCGCCGCCGGCGGGGAGCTGCTTGTCCTGATCCGCCCCGCCTCTGAGAGTACCCTGAGCGGTGCGCAGCTGGAGGGACTGGCCTGTCAGCTGCGCACTCTGCTGGGCGACATCCTGGCCGAGGTGGGGCCGGCCACGGCGGAGGGGGGCAGTCCTGTGCCTGCCGCCGCCTTCGGAAAGACCTTTCACCGGCTGTTCCGCCTGCTGGACAACCTGGAGCTGCTTCAGGAGACGGTCCCCTTCCGCCCGGCGACCATGGACCTGGCCGGCCTGTGCCGGCATGTGGAGGCGCTGGCCGCCCCGCTGCTGAAGGAGGCGGGGGTTTTACTGGAGTACCGCAGCCGGGAGAGCGGGCTGCTCATCCCCGGCGACCCGGCGCTTTTGCAAAAGCTCCTGCTGGGGCTGATCGCCAATGCCGCCCGGGCCTCGGAGGAGGGCAATGTGGTCCTGAGCCTGCGCAGACAGGGGGCGCGGGCGGTGCTCACCGTGTCCCACAGCGGCCCTCCCGCCGACGGTCCGCATCTGAACGCGCTGCTCCGGCCCGGGGTGGGCGGAGAGTTTCCCTTGCCGGGTCAAGGGGCCGGGCTGGGCCTGAGTGCGGCCAGGCGCATCGCGGCGCTGCATGGCGGCTCGCTGCTGATGGAGTGGGGCCGGTCGGCCCCCAGCGCGGTGGTGTCTCTGCCAACGGGCCCCCTGGACGGAAAGGCCACGGTCCGGACCCCCGAGCTCCAGCGCGGCGGCGGCCTGGACCCGGTGCTGATGGAGCTGTCCGACCTGCTGCCCGCCCAGGTATTCGAGCTGGAAGGACTGGATTAGGAGGCTGTACCATTCGCCAAAACGTACAGATTCGCGAGGCAAAATCGCCGATGGAAAGATAAAAAATCGCAGAAATACTCAAAGTATTTCTGCGATTTTTTTATGTGGTCAGTGGAGTTTTTGGTTGTAAAGATTTGTGTTGAGGCTATTGGGAAGAACTACTCAGAGGGGCTTTTGCCGGCCGCCCGATTTTACTGGAGCGGCTCCATTTTGACGCGGCGTGCTCCGGCAGCGTCTTACAGCGCGGCCTTCAGGGCGTCCACCCGGTCGGTCTTTTCCCAGGCCACGCCCAGCTCCTCCCGGCCGAAGTGGCCGTAGGCGGCCAGCTGGCGGTAGATCGGCTTGCGCAGGTCCAGACTCCGGATGATGGCGGCGGGGCGCAGATCAAAGACCTTTTCCACCGCCTCCTCCAGCCTGGCGTCGGAGACCGTCCCGGTGCCGAAGGTGTCCACCCGGACAGAGACGGGCCGGGCCACGCCGATGGCATAGGCCAGCTGCACCTGGCAGCGGGAGGCCAGACCGGCGGCCACCACGTTCTTTGCCACCCAGCGGGCAGCGTAGGCGGCGGAGCGGTCCACCTTGGTGGGGTCCTTGCCGGAGAAGGCGCCGCCGCCGTGGGGAGCGGAGCCGCCGTAGGTGTCCACGATGATTTTCCGCCCGGTGAGGCCAGAGTCCCCCTGGGGCCCGCCAATGACAAACCGGCCGGTGGGGTTGACGTAGATTTTGGTGTTCTCGTCCAGCAGGCCGGCGGGAATGATCGGCTTGATGACCAGCTCAATCATGTCCTTGCGAATCTGGCCCAGCTCCACCTCGGGGGCGTGTTGAGTGGACACCACCACCGCGTCTACCCGGATGGGCTTGTTTTTCTCGTCGTACTCCACGGTGACCTGAGTCTTTCCATCGGGCCGCAGATAGTCCACTTTCTCCTCCTTGCGCACCCGGGTGAGCTGCATGGCCAGCTTCTGGGCCAGGGAAATGGGCAAGGGCATCAGC
>CAJUPW010000006.1:23105-62234 GCA_910588635.1 uncultured Oscillospiraceae bacterium
GGCGCCGTTGTCCAGGCCGTCGTCCTGGGTGCCCTCCTTGGCCTCCAGGCACTTATCCACCCCCATGGCGATGTCTCCCGACTGCTCGTCGATGGAGGTAATCACCGCGCATGTGTTGCAGTCAAAGCCGTACTTGGCCCGGTTATAGCCAATCTCGCCCACCACCTGACGGGCCACCTTGGGGATGTCCACATAGCAGGAGGTGGTGATCTCCCCCATCACATGGATCAGGCCGGTGGTGGCGGTGGTCTCGCAGGCCACGCGGGCCTGGGGGTCCTTGGCGATGATGGCGTCCAGCACCGCGTCGGAAATCTGGTCGCAGATCTTGTCGGGATGTCCCTCGGTGACGGATTCGGATGTAAAGAGTCTCTTTGCCATAATTTTTTCTCCTTTCTTTTTTGGGAGCGCAAAAACGCTCCGCCGGACGGCGGAGCGTTTTTTTATGGTTGCACCCTCATCTTTCGATACACTACCGCCGGATTTAGCACCTTGCGCACATGCGCAGGTTGCCGGGCTTCATCGGGCCGTTCCCTCCACCGCTCTTGATAAGGCTATTCAATTGTCTGGGGTGATTATATCGCGTAGCTCCCCTCTTGTCAAGCGGTTTCACCAAGATTCTCACACCGCGTACTCATACAGCAGGAAACTGACCAGGCCGGTGCTCTCATACCATATCTGCTTCGTCTGGATGTATACAAAGCCGGCCCGCTCATAGAAACGCTGAGCAGGCACATTGTTCTCCAGCACGTCCAGACGCAGCGCTTTCCATCTCCTCTCCCGGGCCAGCTCCGCTGCCTGCCGCATCATATCAAGGCCCAACCCCTGGCCGGCAAAGTCGGGGGAGACCCCCAGGGTATGGATTACCGCCGTCTCAAGGTCCGGCGCGTCCACCCGCCACGGGGGATTTCCATAGGTCTTATCCGTCCCCTGGGTGACCACCATCCCCGCTGCCAGCCGCCCCTCCAGCTCGCCCAGATACAGTGTCCCGGCCTCAATGGCTCTCTGAAAGTCCGCCTCAATGGGATATACCCCTTTTTTCCAGGCCGTCGTCCCGGTTTGAGCCTGAAACAGGTCGATCACCGGGTCATACAGCGCTAAAACGGCTGGCAGATCTGCCGGGACCGCCTGACGCACCTTCAGCATGTACGTTCCCCCTGTCGTTTTAATGTGAGTTATGATACCACGCTCCGAAAAAAAACGCAAGGGCCGCCCAACAGGGCGGCCCCCAAACGCTTTTTACCGGGCCAGACTCTGGAAGTGAGTCAGGACAGGATTGACGCCCGTCTTTTTGCCGTTTTCATAAGTATAGAAGCCGGCGCCGCTCTTGCGGCCCAGGAAGCCGGATACCACCAGCTTGCGCAGCAGCAGCGAGGGGGCGTACTTGGAGCCGATCTCCTTCTCCATGGTGGTCATAACCTCCAGCAGGATGTCCAGACCGATCATGTCTGCCAGCTCCAGGGGGCCCATGGGGTGGTTGCAGCCCAGCTTCATGCCGTTGTCCATCTCCTCCACCGAGCCGATGTAGGAACCCACAATGACACATGCCTCGTTGAGCATGGGCAGCAGAGCCCGGTTGACAATGAAGCCAGGCTTATCGTCGGCCTGGATGATGGTCTTGCCCATATTCTCGGCCACTTCCTTCACGGCGGCCAGCACGTCCTGGGTGGTGAGCAGGCCAAAGATGACCTCGCACAGCTTCATCCGGGGGACGGGGGAGAAGAAGTGCATGCCCACCACCTGAGAGGGCCGCTTGGTGGCGGAGGCCAGGGCGGTCAGGGAGATGGAGGAGGTGTTAGAGGCAAAGATGGTGTGGGGCGGGCAGACCTCCTCCAGCGCTTTGAATACGGCCTGCTTGGCCTCCAGCACCTCAATAATGGCCTCGATGACCAGGTCGGCGTTTTTTGCGCCCTCCAGGGTGGTGTCGAAGCTCAGGCGGGACAGAGCGGCATCCCGGTCCTCGGCGGTCATGCGGCTTTTTTCCACCTCCCGGGCCAGCGCCTTTTCAATGTTGGATTTAGCCCGGTCCAGGGCCTCCTGCCGCTGGTCGTTGATGGTAACGGTGTAGCCGCTGGTGATTGCGTTCTGGGCGATGCCGCTGCCCATCAGGCCGGCGCCCACCACAAAAATGTTCCGGATAGCCATAGTAACCGTCTCCTTTTCATCCTTTTTCTAATTTCTGTGCCGCCCCTTCCGGCCGCGGCATTCTGATGCGATTATCTTATCACATCAACCGCCGCAGGTCTCCGCGTAAATGGGCCTAAATATTGCAAATATTGACTTCAATGGAAAATGTGGGAAAAGCACGGGCTTCTCCCACATTTTCCTGAACTTTTCTTCAAAAAACTTCAAAAGGGATTCAATTCTGCCGAGCCGTCGTCCCGCCCCTTCTCAATGGAACGGACGACGGCCCAGTAACCGAAGTCCTTGTTTACCCGGACCAGGAAACGGTCCCCCGCCTTTTTCCCCAAGAGGGCGGAGCCCATAGGGCTCTCCTTGCTGATGAGGCCGTGGGACACGTCCTGACGAACCGTGGTCACTACCTGCCAGGTCTCCTCCTCTCCGTCCTCCTCCAGAAAGACGGTCACCTTGTCGTACAGGCCCACCGTGTCGGCGGCGGAGTGGTCCTCGATCACCCGGGCGGTTTTAATCATGTTCTCCAGGTAGCGTATGCGGCTCTCGTTTTTGTTCTTCTCCTGCTTGGCGGCCTTGTACTCAAAGTTTTCGCTCAGATCGCCGAAGCTCCGGGCCGCCTTGACCTCCTCCAGCAGCTTGGGCCGGAGGGTGATCCGCCGGTAGTCCAGCTCCTCTCTCATCTTCTGAAGGTCAATTTTGGTTAATTCGTGATTCATAGCGATGGAACACTCCCGTCTTTTATGCCGCCGCCGCAGGCGGCGCCTCGACCCGAAGCCCAGCGCAGCGGGTTCGGGTCGAATAGGCGGAGCAAGGGAGCGGGCGTAATTTTTGCCGTCAGGCAGAAATGGAGCAAAGCGGACTTTGCGACGACTAGGCTTCCCAGCCCGCCAGATATGCCTTCTGGTCCTCGGTGAGGGTGTCGATGGTCAGCCCCATGGCGGCCAGCTTCACCCGGGCGATCTGGTCGTCGATCTCGTCGGGGACGATGTACACCTTCTTCTCCAGCCCCTCTCTGTGCTTGGCCAGCCACTCCAGGGATAGGGCCTGGACGGCGAAGGACATATCCATAATCTCCGCCGGGTGGCCGTTGCCCCCGGCCAGATTGACCAGACGGCCCTCGGCCAGCACGTTGAGGGTGCGGCCGTCGGGGAGCCTGAAGCCCTCGATATTCTGCCGGCGGGGGAAGGTCTCAGCAGCCATGGAGCGCAGAGCGGCCACGTCCACCTCGCAGTCGAAGTGACCCGAGTTGCACAGCACGGCGTTGTTCTTCATCACCTCGAAGTGGCGCTTGACGATCACGTCCTTGCAGCCGGTGGCGGTGACGAAAATGTCGCCGATCCTGGCGGCCTCATCCATGGACATGACTTTGAAGTTCTCCATGGTGGCGTCCAGGGCCTTGAAGGGGTCCACCTCGCAGACAACGACGTTGGCCCCCATCCCCTTGGCCCGCATGGCGATGCCCTTTCCGCACCAGCCGTAGCCGGCTACCACGACAGTCTTGCCCGCCACGATCAGGTTGGTGGTGTGCATAATGGCGTCCCAGGTGGACTGGCCGGTGCCGTACTTGTTGTCGTAGTAGTGCTTGGCCTTGGCGTCGTTCACCGCCATCATGGGACAGGGCAGGATGCCCTCCCGCTCCCGGGCGTGGAGCCGGTGGATGCCGGTGGTGGTCTCCTCACAGCCGCCGATGAGGCGGTCGCCGTACTGGGCGCACTTGCCCCCCAGCAGGTTGATGAGGTCGCCGCCGTCGTCCACGATCAGGTGGGGCCGGCACTTCAGAGTCTCAATGAGAAGGTTCTCGTACTCCTCCATGTTCACCCCATAGACCCCGTAGGTGTCCACCCCCAAGTCGGCCACGGCGGCGGCCACGTCGTCCTGGGTGGACAGGGGGTTGCAGCCGGTGAGGTGTACGTCGGCGCCGCCCTCCCGGAGGACCAGCCCCAGATTGGCGGTCTTGGCCTCCAGGTGGACGGACACGGCGATGGTCAGCCCCGCGAAGGGCTTCTCCCGGCGGAAGCGCTCCTCAATGCCGCTGAGGGCGGGCATGAAGTCCCGCACCCACTGGATCTTCTGGCGTCCCGAGGGGGCCAGAGACATATCCTTTACAATACTCATAAAAATCCTCCCTTTTGTACTGTCCCATTTGCAACGGGTTTTTTATCCTCTCTATCTTAGCACATTTTCTCGCCGGAGAAAAGGAAAATTTGTTCACACTTTAGCCGTAGACTTTTTCTCAAAAAACGGATACAATGAAAGTTATGAATTCTATTTGGAGGAGGCTCATCCATGAGGACCCTTTCCCGTTGGTTGTCCCGGTTCAGCTACAACCACCCCAATTTAAACATCATTGGGCTGATCCGGTATGTGGTCGCCGGCAATCTGCTTGTATTCATGATGGACCTGTTTACCCACGGCGTGTCCACGTATTGGCTGTACTTTATCCCGGAGCTCATTTTCAGAGGCCAGGTCTGGCGGCTGATTACCTTTATCTTTGTGCCCATGAGCTTCAGCCCCCTCAGCTTTATTTTGTCCACTGTGTTCTTCTACTACATGGGTTCCCGGCTGGAGGCGGCCTGGGGTTCCGCCCGGTTTACCGTATACTACGGGCTGGGGGTGGTCCTGAACATCCTTGTAGGGCTGCTGCTCGCCGTGATCGACCCCGCCTATCGGACCTCTGTCACCGCCAGCATGCAGTACCTCCACCTGTCTCTGTTCTTCGCCTACGCCACCCTCTACCCCGACCTCACCGTGCTGGCCGCCTTTTTCATCCCCATTAAAATCAAATGGCTGGCCTTGCTGGACGCCGCCCTGTTCGTCTATGACATCCTGGCCTATCTGTCCTACGGCCAGTTCGCTATGGCTTTGCTGCCTGTCATTGCCATTTTTAACTACCTGATCTTCTTCTGGGACGACCTGATGGACGCCATGGGCCGGGGCAGAGCTCGGGTGGTCCACCAGCGCTCGGCCCAGACCATCAACTTCAAAAAGGCCCAGAAGGAGCTTCAGCAGCGCCGGGGCTACCTGCACAAGTGCGCCGTGTGCGGCGTCACCGATCAGGACGACCCGAATATGGAATTCCGTTACTGCTCCAAATGCAACGGCTACTACTGCTACTGCTCCAACCACATCAACAATCACACCCATGTGCAGTAGAAGCTCTTTTTGTTTCGCTGAAGCTCTTAATTTTCGCTGTAAAATGCCGATATTACGAATAAAGGAATTTATGAACTGCAGAGGTATAAGCGATGTCTTTGATCGTATCACAGGTGCCGGTGAACCAACTTCCCGCCGAACTGGTGAATAACGCCGCCTTTGTCAAGCAGGTCAGCTTCGACCCAGTACACCAAGATACCGAAGCTGATCAGCCTGCGGAAAAGATTCATGGCAGCGCACTTCCTCGCTTTGATACTGTTTCATTCAGCGCGGAGGCTCTTGCAAAGTCAAAAAATATTCAACGTCTTTCTTTTGCGGGCGGGGCGGATATTCTTTCGTTGGACGCTGAATCCGATATTTCACAGCCTTTCCAACAGGGGCCATCAGTGATCGACATTACTGACCCCGCGTCTGCGGAGCGCAAAAAGCAAGGCGACGCCATGGGCAGAGCCATGAAAAGCTGGAACGCCACAGCTGACCGTTTGAAACAAATCAGCGAAAGCAGTGCGGCTTACGGCTACACAGAAACAATTAAACTGTTCAAAAATGGCTATGCTGATTGGAAAGCCGCTCTGCAAAAGTCCGACCCGGAAGCATATGGTGCATGGCTCCGTATGCTGAATGGAGACAAATAACAACAAGCCCCGGTCCGCGGACCGGGGCTTGTTTGTTTTTATTGGCGGTACTGGTTGACGATGGCCTCCAGCTCGGCCCAGCGCTCCTCCATGTCGGCCACCAGCTTGAACTGGGTGCGGCAGCGGTCCAGGTTGTGCTTTTCCCTGGCGATATGGAAATACTCGTCTCCCACCAGGTAGTCGGTAAGGAAGCGGATGCCGCACTCCAGGGTCATCAGCTTGGCTCCCCAGGGCAGATAGGCGATCTCCTCGTCGGTGAGGGAGCCGCCGGTCCCCTCCAGAAAGGCCTTGGTGTAGACGGCGAACAGGTCCGTGTCCAGATTCACCTTGGACAGGTCGGTCTCGTCCTCGGCGCAGTGGTTGGCGCCGAAGCGGATAGAGTCGCCGAAGTCGTATAGCACCAGTCCGGGCATGACGGTGTCCAGGTCGATGATGCACATGCCCTCGCCCGTCTGCTCATCCATCAGGACGTTGTTCAGCTTGGTGTCGTTGTGGGTGACCCGTAGGGGCAGCCTGCCCGCCCGCATGGCGTCCAGCGCCACCGAGCAGTCCTTTTCCCGGGAGAGGACAAAGTCAATCTCCGGCTGGCAGTCCCTGGCCCGGCCCAGCTTGTCCGCCGCCACGGCGGCCTTGAATCTGGCCAGCCGGTCTTCGGTGTCGTGGAAGCGGGGGATGGTCTCATACAGGGTGTCGGCGGGGTAGTCCTTCAGAAGCTGCTGGAAGCGGCCGAAAGCCCGGCCGGAGGCGGCGAACAGCTCCGGAGTGTCCGCCGCCTGGTGGCAGACGGTGCCCTCCACAAAGGGGTACAGCCGCCAGGCTCCCCCCTGGCTGTCGGTGTAGTAGGCCTGACCGTTTTTAGGGCGGATGACCTCCATGGCTTCCCGGAAGCGGTCGCCGCCGTGCTTCTCAATCTCCCGGCCCAGAAACTCGGTAACGCCGATGATATTTTCCATCAGCTGATCCGGGTGCTTGAAGGCGGCGGAGCTCATCCGCTGGAGGATGAACCGGCGGCAGCAGCGGTCCCCGGGCTGGGTGTGGACCACAAAGGTGTCGTTGATGTGACCGCAGCCGTAGCGGATGGCGCCCACCACGGGCGCGCCGAAGTCAAAGGCCTCCAGCACCTCCTGGAGGGTCTGTTCTGCCTGAACCATGGCTCACACCTCCCACAGCCGGTCGGGGTAGAGCCCGGCGGCCGTCTTTTCGGCGATGGCGGCCACCACCGTGGGCTTGTCCTCCCGGTAGGTGACGCCGTACCACTTGTCCTCGCTGCGCAGCACCTTCACCCGGGCCTTGCCCTCGTTGATGAGCTGGCTGACCACGGTGGGCAGGAAATACTCCCCCTTCTCCGGATTCTCGGCTAGGGTTTTGTCCAAGAAAGCGGGGAAGCGGGCCAGGGCCTCATCCAGAAAGCTGCGGGTGAAGCCCCACATGTTCATGGAAACGATGGTGTCGGCGGACAGGTCGGTCCAGGTTCTGCCGTTGTCCTCGGTAAAGCGGGGAGGCTCACCCTTCTCAATCTTGGTGCGCTCGGTGACCTGGGTGAGGTAGTGGTCCGCCGTCTCCTCGCACACCCCCCGGGCCACGGTGCCGTTCTCGGTGACGGTATTCTTCAACAGGTAGCCCACCATGACGTATTCATACACATCCCCGTCAGCGTGGGTGGACAGATAGTTGTAAATCTCCTGATACGCCTCGGGGCCGTAGTAGTCGTCGGCGTTGATGACTGCGAAGGGGCCGTCCACAATGTTTCGGGCGGCCAGGGCGGCGTGGGCGGTGCCCCAGGGCTTGGTCCGGCAGGCGGGGACGGAATACCCCTCGGGCAGGTCCTCTTTCAGCTGATAGGCGTACTTCACGTCCATCACCTTGGACACCCGGTCGCCGATGGCCGCCTTGAAATCGGCCTCAATCTCGGGCTTGATAACGAATACCACCGTCTCAAAGCCGGCCCGGCGGGCGTCAAAGATGGAGTAGTCGATGATAAGCTGGCCGTGGTTCCCCACCGGGTCCAGCTGCTTGAGACCGCCGTACCGGCTGCCCATTCCGGCGGCCATGATAACGAGAACAGGTTTTTTCATGATGATACTCCTTAACATCATTTGTAGACGGGCCGCCGCCCTCGGCGGCCCGTCGTATTGTAAACGCTTTTAGAACGGGCCGCCGAGGGCGGCGGCCCCTACAGATTACCCCTTATACCCGTTGGGATTCTGAGACTGCCACTTCCAGGAGGAGGCGCACATCTCCTCAATGCCCAGCTGAGCCTCCCAGCCCAGCTCCTCTCTGGCCCTGGCGGGGTCGGCGTAGCAGGCGGCGATGTCGCCGGGGCGGCGGGCCTCAATAGCGTAGGGCAGCTCGTGGCCGCAGGCCTTCTCATAGGCGTGGACCACATCCAGCACGGAGTAGCCGTTGCCGGTGCCCAGATTGCAGACAAACAGCCCGCAGTTGGTATCCAGCTTTTTCAGAGCGGCCACGTGGCCCTTTGCCAGGTCCACCACATGGATATAGTCCCGCACGCCGGTGCCGTCGGGGGTATTGTAGTCGCTGCCAAAGACATGGACCTTCTCCAGCTGGCCTACCGCCACCTTGGCGATATAAGGCACCAGATTGTTGGGAATGCCGTTGGGGTCCTCGCCGATCAGGCCGGACTCGTGGGCGCCGATGGGGTTGAAGTAGCGCAGCAGAGCCACGTTCAGATTGGGATCGGCGGCGCAGATGTCCATGAGCATCTTCTCCTGAAACAGCTTGGAGGTGCCGTAGGGGTTGGTGGTGCCGCCGGTGGGGAAGTCCTCCTGGATGGGCACGGTGCGAGGGTCGCCGTACACCGTGGCGGAGGAGGAGAACACAAAGTTCTTCACCCCGTGGCGGCGCATGGCCTGAAGCAGGTAGAGGGTGCTGATCAGGTTGTTGGAATAGTACTCCAGCGGCTTGGATACGCTCTCGCCCACCGCTTTCAGACCGGCGAAGTGTATCACCGCGTCAATGCCGGGGTGCCGGGCGAACAGGGATTCCACCTCGTCCTCATTGCACAGCTCGGCCTTGACAAAGGGGACGGGCTTCCCCACAATCTTCTCCACCCGGCGGAGGGCCTCCTGGCTGGAATTGTACAGGTTATCTGCCACCACGATATCGTACCCCGCCTGAATCAGCTCCACGCAGGTATGGCTGCCGATGTAGCCGGCGCCGCCGCAAACAAGAATGGACATAAAAACCGCTCCTTTTTTGAGATTGACTGTATTGTACCGCAAAGCAGGGAAAAAGAAAATAGATTTTCAATTGTTTATCTCGAAAATCGTACGCACTTTGTACTGTAGTTCCACGTTTTAGAAGGCAAAAAACAGGACGGCCCGCTGGGAGCCGCCCCGTTTATCGGAGTACAGTTTAGTTCCAGAAGTCGGTCTTTTCCTTCAGGCCGATGGAGGCCGCCTTGAACTCGGGGTCCTTGCCGGCGGCGCGCTGGTCGGTGTAGTCCTTCAGGGCCTTCATGGCGGTGCCGCCCAGAATGACGATGACGGGCAGGTTGATGATGGCCATAAAGCCCATGAGCACGTCGGCGATGTCCCAGGCCAGACCCACCTTCAGCAAGGCGCCCACAAATACCAGCAGGATGGCGGCGATGTTGAAAATGGTAGTCCCGGTCTTGCCCACCTTATGGCCGGCGATGTAGTTCATGCAGCCCTCGCAGTAATAAAGGTTGCCCAGCAAAGTGGTGAAGGCGAAGAGCAGCAGGGCAAAGGTGATAAAGGCGGGGCCGAAGCCGCCGAAGATGGTGGCCAGGGAAGCCTGCACCAGGGGAGCGCCCTCCAGACCGCTCTTGATGTCGATGCCGGTGGACAGAGTCATCATGGCGGTGGCGGTACAGACCAGGATGGTGTCGATGAAGACGGACAGCATCTGCACCAGGCCCTGCTTGACGGGGTGAGACACGTCGGCCGCAGCGGCGGCGTTGGGAGCGGAGCCGATACCGGCCTCGTTGGAGTACAGGCCGCGCTTGATGCCCTGCATCACGCAGGAGCCCATGAAGCCGCCGAAAATGGCCTGGAAGTCGAAGGCCTCAACAAAGATTTTGGCCAGCACGCCGGGGATGGCGGTGATGTTCATCACCATGACCAGAACGGCCATCAGGATGTAGATGACGCCCATCACGGGGACCATCACGCCAGTGACCTTGACAATCCGCTTGCCGCCGCCAAAGATGCAGATGCCCACCAGAATGGCCAGGATAGCGCCGCCGATCAGGGACACCATGCTGATCTCCTTGCCAAACAGGGCAACGGTGCCAGCCGCCTCATAGAAGCTGTAGCTGGTGAAGCTGCTGATCAGGTTGAAGGAGGCCAGCATGTTGAAGCCGCCGGCGTAGGTGGCGATGAGGATGACGGCAAAGATGACGCCCAAAGCCCGGCTGTGGAGGGCGGCCTCGATATAGTAGGACGGGCCGCCGTAGCTGCCGCCGTTGGGGTCTTTCTTCTTGTATATCTGGGCCAGGGTGCTCTCCACAAAGGCGGAGGCGCCGCCGATGATGGCGATGAGCCACATCCAGAACACCGCGCCGTAGCCGCCGGCGGCGATGGCGGTGGCCACGCCTACGATATTGCCGGTGCCCACGCGGCTGGCGGTGGACACCATCAGGGCCTGGAAGGCGGAGACGGAGTTTTCGCCCTTGGGCTTCTCTCCCACCACCCGGATGGACTCAGGCAGCAGCCGAAGCTGGACCAGCTTGCCCCGGAAGGTGAAGTACAGGCCCACGGCCAGCAGCATGATGATGAGGATATAGCTGTACATCCAGCCGCTGATCGTACCGACCAAGTTTGCGAACGCGTCTAACATAACAAATTTCCCCTCTCTCTTGATTCTCCGCCCCCGCGCGTTTCATACATGAAACGTGCCCAAGGCGACCTCTTCTGTATTATAGCACAAAGCCACCCGTTTGAATAGCCCCTAATTTATATTTTTCGCACAAGCCAGTTATACTTGGTTTCCACTTGCATATCGGGCCGCTATCCTGTATAATGCGGCTGAGAGGACAGGCTTGTCCTCGTCCTCTTAAATATTGCGCTGCATCCGCAGATGGCGGAGCGTTCCTGGAAGACGGAAGGAGTTTCGTGTTTCCCCGCCGGAGGCGGGGAAACACAGAGCTGATCCCCGTTTTGGAACGCCCACACAGGGCGGAGCGGCAGCAGGAGGTTGTAAAAATGAATACTCGCAAGCACGACACCCGCTGGATGGTTGGGGTGGCCATGATGGCCGCCATTGTGGTCCTGTTGGCCAACACGCCTCTGGGCCTCATCCCTACCCCCATCATCAACGCCACCACGACCCACATTCCTGTGATCCTGGGCGCTGTCCTCTTCGGCCCCCTGGCCGGGAGCATTCTGGGCGCCACCTTCGGCGTCTGCTCCATGATCAGCAACACCTTCGCCCCCAAGGTCCTCTCCTTCGCCTTCTCCCCCTTCCTGGCCGTCAGCCTGCCTGGAGCCCTGAAGGCGGTTTGGATATCCGTGGGCTGCCGCATGATGATCGGCGTCGTGGCCGGGTGGCTGTGGATCGGGCTGAAAAAGCTCAACGCCAACGACCTGATCGCGCTTTCTGTGGCAGGTTTCATCGGCTCCATGACCAACACCGTGTTTGTCATGGGCAGCATCTATTTCCTGCTGCGGCCTGAGTACGCCGAGGCAATGAAGGTGGGGATTGACGCCGTGTTTGGGCTGATTATGGGTATCATCACCGGCTCCAGCGTGCTGGAGGCCATCGTGGCCCTGGTGCTGGTCACCGGAATCGGAAAAGTGCTGCTCCACGTGCCCTATCTGCGCCCCAGCGCCCAGGCGAGCAAAAACTGAGAGAAACAGGTGAGCTTATGCTCCTGGCAATCGACATCGGCAACACCAATATCGTCATCGGCGGTATCGACGGCGGTGGAAAGATCGCCTTTGAGGCCCGCATCGCCACCGACCGCATCAAGACCTCCGACCAGTACGGGGCGGAGATCAAGAGCATGCTCAGCCTGTTCGACACAAAGCCCCGGGACGTGGCCGACTGCATCATCTCCTCGGTGGTGCCGCCGGTGTTCAACTCGGTGCGTACCGGGGTGATGAAGGTCACCGGCAAGGCCCCCATGGTGGTGGGACCCGGGCTGAAAACCGGGCTGAACATTCAGATGGACACCCCATCCCAGGTGGGCAGCGACCGCATCGTCATCGCTGTGGCCGCTCTGGCCGAATATGAGCCCCCCCTCACTCTGCTGGATCTGGGCACCGCCACCACCATTGAAGTGGTGGGCAAGGGCAGCGCCTATCTGGGCGGCTGCATCATCCCCGGGGTGCGTATCTCCCTGGAGGCCCTCACCTCCCGCACCGCCCAGCTCCCCGGCATCAGCCTGGACCGGCCCAAGAAAATCATCGGCAAGAACACCGTGGACTGCATGCGCAGCGGCATTATGTACGGCACCGCCGCCATGCTGGACGGGATGCTGGACCGGGTGGAGGAGGAGCTTGGCTTTTCCACCACCGTGGTGGCCACCGGGGGCATGGCTCAGTTCATCATCCCCCTGTGCCGCCGGGAGATTAAGCTGGAGCGGGACCTGCTTCTCAAGGGGCTGAATATCATCTATCAGAAGAACAAAAAGACTTGACAATCCCCGCAATTTTGCATATAATTGACCGAACAAAGGCGATACGGAAGAGGAGTATCCATTTTCGGGCGCGCAGAGAGGGGACGGACGGTGCAAGTCCCTCGCCCGGCTTGAAGAAGGTGGCTTCCGTGCCCCGGCGCCCAATTGACAGTAAGCGCCGGCGGGGCTTCCCGTTACAGAAGGCAGAGCGTCCCCTCACGGGGAAATTCAGGTGGTACCGCGGTTATTTGATCGCCCTGAGCCGGTTTGGCTCGGGGCGTCTTTTGTGAGGTGAAGGAATGTTCATCATTCAGACGGAGATCGACCGGAAAAGCATGACCGCCCTGGCCCGGATGACCCGCAGGACGCTGCGCCGGGGCCGGAACGGCCCGGTTCGGATGCTGGCCTGGTTCGTCGTGGTCCTGGAGCTGTTTCTGGTTTTTGTCTACATCCGGGTCGGCGCGGGAGGCTGGCTGGTCAATCTGCTGATGGCCTGCATCATGCTGGCCTGCATTCTGGGGGAGGACCGCGTCAACGGCGCCATCGGCCTGCGGCAGATACTCCCGGCCAGCCGGTCGGTCAACGCCGCCTTCAAGGAGGACGGCTACGTTCACCGCACCCAGGCCGGGGAGAGCTGGTGGCCCTACCGGCAGATTCGCGCCATTGTGGAGAGCCAGGACTACTTCGCCTTCCTGCTGGACCGGACCCACGGGCAGGTCTATGATAAACACGGCTTCGCCTGGGGCGATCCCGATGGTTTCCGGGAGTTTATCCAGCGAAAAACCGGGCTGAAGATTCAAAAGGTCTAAGAGGAGGTATCCAGATGCAGGATAATGTGAAAAGACCGCTGGTTTTCCGGGGAAAGGTGGAGCAGCTGGAGGAGGCGGGCGACTGGCTGATTCTGCTCAGCTATGTGCGCAGCGTCCGACGTGGGAGGATCATGGGCCCGCTGGTGACCGTTTTTCTGGCGATTGCGGGCTTTCTCCAGCTCCAGAACAGAAATATGTCCCTGTTTGCGGTCTATCTGATTCTGGCGCTGTATGTGGGCATGACCGTCATGCGCAAGACCATGGGCGGCGACCCTGCGGCGGCGGTCAAGGCCAACCGGGAGGCCCGGGCGAAGGCGGCGGCCGCCGGCAAGTACGACGGCGAGCTGCCCTTCCGCATCGTGCTGGATCAGGGGGAGTGCCGGGTCTGCTTCGGAGACAGCGAACAGCCCAGCCAAATCTTCGACTGCAAAAAATTCCGCTCGGCGGTGGAGTGCGACGAGATCGTCTGGCTGTCCGGGAAGCGGGGACTGGGCCTGCCCCTGCCCAAGGCCCAGCTGGTGGACGCCGACGCCGGCGACCTGCGCCGGTGGCTGAGGCCCTACGCCGCCATCTGGAGTATGAGCCATATTCCGGACAAGCTGAAGGAGTCCATCCGGCAAACCGAGAACCAGGCGGGTTAGGGCTTGTTTGAAAAATGTCAACATGTCCAAACGGCGCCTAACCCGCCCGCACCAGGGCGCTCAGCTCCCGGGCCAGCCCCAGCGACGCCTGGAACAGGTGCTCGTTTTCGATGCTGCCCAGGGCGGATAAGCTTTCCAGCAGCACCTGTAATTCTATCTGCCGTTCCTCGCTTGCGGCGCTCTGAACTTTTTTTACCTGCAATTCCACGCTGCGGGACATCTCCTCGTATTCCGGGTCCTGACAGATGCTCCCCATGCGATTTGCGCGCACAAAATCATACAGGCACTTTGTTAAATCATCCATGGCAATGCCTCCAATGAAATGAGACCGTTTGGTCTAATTCCGTTCTATTATAATTGGACCGTTCGGTCTTGTCAAGGGGTGAGAGCAAAAAATGCTGAAATTATCAGAACGGCTCCGCAGTCTCCGAAAGGAACAAGCACTGACCCAGACAGAAGCGGCAAAAGCGGCAGGCATATCCTTGAAATCTTATTGCCGGTATGAATCAGGCGAACGTGTGCCGGACGCCGATGTTTTGGTGCGCATCGCCGACTTTTACGGTGTATCAGCGGACTATCTGCTGGGACGTACCGACGAAAGAGCATAAAATAATCATTGAGATAGGAGAAATCGGTATGAAAAAAGAACTGCCCAAGGTTTACGAGCCCCAGGAGGCAGAGGGCCGGATTTACAGAAAATGGGAGGAGAGCGGCTGCTTCAAGGGCCGCCGGGACCCTGAGAAGAAGCCCTTCACCATCGTCATGCCGCCCCCCAACGTCACCGGCCAGCTCCACATGGGCCACGCCATGGACGACTCCCTCCAGGACATGCTCATCCGCTACAAGCGGATGCAGGGTTACGCCGCTTTGTACCTCCCCGGCACCGACCACGCCGGTATCGCCACCCAGGTGAAGGTGGAGGAGGAGCTGCGCAACAACGAGGGCCTGAGCCGCTACGACCTGGGCCGGGACAAGTTTCTGGAGCGGGTGTGGGACTGGAAGGCCAAGTACGGCGCCCGCATCGTTCAGCAGCAGAAGAAGCTGGGCATCTCCGCCGACTGGGAGCGCTCCCGGTTCACCATGGACGAGGGACTGTCCCGGGCGGTGCGCCATGTGTTCGTCAGCCTGTATCAAAAAGACCTGATTTATAAGGGCAGCCGCATCATCAACTGGTGTCCCCACTGCGTCACCGCCCTGAGCGACGCCGAGGTGGAGTACCAGGACAAGCCCGGCCACCTGTGGCACATGCGCTACCCCCTGGCCGACGGCAGCGGCTACCTGGTCGTCGCCACCACACGGCCCGAGACCATGATGGGCGATACCGGCGTGGCCGTCAACCCCAACGACGAGCGGTACAAGCATCTGGTGGGCAAGACGTGTATCCTGCCCCTGATGGACCGGGAGATTCCCATCGTGGCCGACGACTACGTGGAGATGGACTTCGGCACCGGCTGCGTGAAGATGACCCCCGCCCACGACCCCAACGACTTCGAGGTGGGCCTGCGCCACAACCTGGACACCATCCGGGTGCTGGACGACAACGGCGTGGTCAACGCCAACGGCGGCAGGTATGAGGGCATGGACCGCTACGAGGCCCGGAAGGCCGTGGTGGCCGACCTGGAGGCCCTGGGGCTGATGGAGAAGATCGAGCCCTATTCCCACAACGTGGGCACCTGCTACCGCTGCCACAGCGACGTGGAGCCCCTCATCTCCGCCCAGTGGTTCGTCCGCATGGAGCCTCTGGCCAAGGAGGCTCTGCGGGTGGTCAACGAGGGGGAAGTGAAGTTCGTCCCCGACCGCTTCGCCAAGACCTACACCAACTGGATGGAGAACGTCCACGACTGGTGTATCTCCCGCCAGCTGTGGTGGGGCCACCAGATTCCCGCCTGGTACTGCGCCGACTGCGGCCATGTCACCGTCAGCGAGGAGGACCCCGATTGCTGCGAGAAGTGCGGCTCCATGCATATCGAGCGGGACCCGGACGTACTGGACACGTGGTTCTCCTCCGCCCTGTGGCCCTTCTCCACCCTGGGCTGGCCGGACGAGAACAGCGAGGATTTCAAATACTTCTATCCCACCGACGTGCTGGTCACCGGCTACGACATCATCTTCTTCTGGGTGGCCCGGATGATCTTCTCCGCCTGCGAGCACACCGGCAAGCCCCCCTTCCACACTGTGTTCATCCACGGTCTGGTCCGGGACGACAAAGGGCGGAAGATGTCCAAGTCCCTGGGCAACGGCATCGACCCCCTGGAGATTGCAGACAAGTACGGCGCCGACGCTCTGCGCTTCAATCTGGTCACCGGGAACAGCCCCGGCAACGACATGCGCTTCTTCACCGAGCGGTGCGAGGCCATGCGCAACTTCGCCAACAAGATATGGAACGCCAGCCGCTTCCTGATGATGAACCTCACCATTGACAGGTGTGAGCTGCCCGGTCGGCTGGAGCTGGAGGACAAGTGGATTTTGTCCAAGCTGAACCGGGCGGTGGCGGAGATCACCGAGAATATGGACCGGTACGAGCTGGGCGTGGCCGCCCAGAAGATTTACGACTTCATCTGGGACGACTACTGCGACTGGTATATCGAGCTGACCAAGACGAGGCTCCAGGGGGAGGACGAGGACAGCAAGGCGCGGGCCCAGCAGGTGCTGTGCTGGGTGCTCACTGAGATGCTCAAGCTCCTGCACCCCTTCATGCCCTTCATCACCGAGGAAATCTGGCAGGCCCTGCCCCACGGGGAGGAAGTGAAGGACGGGGACTTCCTTATGCTCCAGAACTGGCCCGTGGCCTCTGACGCCATGGACTTCCCCGCCGAGGAGAAGGCTATGGAGCTGGTCATGGACGCCATCCGGGCCGTCCGGGGCCGGCGCAGCGAGATGAACGTGCCCCCCTCCAGAAAGGCCCGCCTCACCGTGGCCACCGGCGAGGGCGAGGTTTTTGCCCTGGGCGTGCCCTTCCTGAAGAAGCTGGCCTACGCCAGCGACGTGGAGATCGTCCCCGCGGACGCCGCTCCCGACGCCGCCGGCAAGGTGGTGGTGGTCACCCACGCCGCCCAGCTGTTCATCCCCCTGGGCGAGCTGGTGGACCTGACCAAGGAGAAAGCCCGCGTTGAGAAGGAGCTGAAAAAGCAGTCCGAGGAGCTTGCCAAGCTGAATACCAAGCTGTCCAACCCCGGGTTCGTCAACAAGGCCCCCGCCCATGTGGTGGCCGCCGAGAAGGAGCGCTCTGTCCAGCTCACTGATTTGGTTGCCAAGCTGGAGGAGCAGTTGAAAGGGATGTAATGTAGGGGCCGCCGCCTTCGGCGGCCCGTTCCCCTGATGCTGATACGGCGGGGCGCCGAGGGCGGCGCCCCCTACAGAAAGGAGAGGCCCCTCATGTCAAAAATCCAACTGGGTTCCACCGGCATCGAGATTGAGAAAAACGGCTTCGGCTGTCTGCCCATTCAGCGCGTCTCCAAGGAGGAGGCCGCCCGCCTCCTCCGCAAGGCGGCAGACGGGGGGATCAACTACTTTGATACCGCCCGGGCCTACTCCGACAGCGAGGAGAAGGTGGGCTGCGCCTTTGCCGGGATGCGGGAGAAGGTGGTCATCGCCACCAAGACCCACGCCCAGACCGGGGCGGAGATGAAACAGCACCTGGAGACCAGCCTGAAAACCATGGGGACCGACTATATCGACGTCTACCAGTTCCACAATCCCGCCTTTGTTCCCCGACCCGGCGGAGAGGACGGGCTGTACGACGCCGCCCTGGAGGCCAAGGCCCAGGGGAAAATTCGCCATATCGCCATCACCAACCACCGGCTGGCGGTGGCCCGTGAGGCCATTGATTCCGGTCTGTATACCTTGCTGCAGTTCCCCTACAGCTACCTGTCCGGCCCTCAGGAGCAGGAGCTGGTGGAAAAGTGCCGCGCGAAAGGCATGGGCTTTGTGGCCATGAAGGGGATGGCGGGCGGTCTGCTCCGGGACGGGACGGCCGCCGCCGTCTGGATGGCGGGGCAGGAGGGGGTGGTCCCCATCTGGGGGGTGCAGCACGAGTGGGAGCTGGACCAGTTCCTCGCCTGCGTCCCTAACGCCCCCGCCATGACGGAGGAGTACCGCGCCCTCATTGAGAAGGACCGCTCCGAGCTCACCGGAGATTTCTGCCGGGGCTGCGGCTACTGCATGCCCTGTCCCGTGGGCATTGAGATCAACCAGTGCGCCCGCATGTCCCTGATGCTCCGCCGGGCCCCCGCCGCCGGGTGGCTGTCGGAGGAGTGGCAGGAAAAGATGAAAAAGGTTGAGAGCTGCCTGCACTGCGGCAAGTGCGCCTCCAAGTGCCCCTACGGCCTGGACACCCCCCGGCTGCTTCAGGACAACTACAAGGAGTACTGGACCCATTTTTAAGCTGATGTAAACCCACAGTTGACAAAAATAGACCTCTGAGTTGGTGGTCAGAGGTCTATTTTTCATCTATCCTGAGACCGGAAAGGAGGGCGGATACCGTGACAGTCGGACAACGCATCGCCCAAAAGCGCAAGGAGCTGGGCCTGTCCCAGGAGGGGCTGGGGGAACAGCTGGGGGTGTCCCGGCAGGCCATCTACAAGTGGGAGTCGGACGCCTCCCTCCCCGAGATCGACAAGCTGATTACATTAAGTAAAATCTTCTCCGTCCCGGTGGGCCGGCTGCTGGGGGTGGAGGAGGAGCCCGCCCCGTCGGAAGCCTCCCCCGGCGAGCTGACCGAGCAGCAGCTTGCCATGGTCCAGGAGATCGTGGACCGCTATCTGGCCGCCCAGCCCCAGCCCGCGCCCCCCAAGCGGCGGCGGATTGTCAAATTCTGCGCCGGGCTGGGACTGATCGCCCTGGTGGTGTGCCTGTTCAACCTGTTTTCTAAGCTGGACCGGGTGAGTCAGGACTATGACAGCCTGCGCTGGTCGGTGGACAATGTCAGCGATAATGTAAACAGGCAGATCGGCTCCATCACCAACCGGGTGGAGGACATCCTCAAGAGCCAGAACGCCCTGACGGCGGAGTGGTCCGCCCAGGTGGCCTCCACCAACCTGTCGGCCAACACCGTGACCTTCGACGTGCGGGTGGTGCCCAAGACCTATGTGGAGGGGATGACCGCCATCTTCCAGGCCCGCAGCGGAGAGGATACGGTGGAGCTGCCCGTGGAGCCGGGGGCGGACCACGCCTTTGCCGGGCAGATCACCTGTCCCCTTACCGACAACATCTCCTTGACGGTGGTATTCGTCACCGGGGACAAACGGGAGACCCAGTGGCTGGAGGACTACGGCTATCTCTACACCGGCAGCTTTCCCGATTTGGCCTTGGACGGCTCTCTCTGGTTCGACATGGTCCAACGGAAGGACAACCTCCTGCCCGCCTCGGACCGGGGGGTGCGGATCCAGAATTTTGAGGCGCACAACGATGTCTGGAGCTGGGAGCCGGAGCCGCCGGCTCAGGTCCGGGTGGGCCTGTTCCGGGACCAGAAGCTGGTGCTGTGGTATGAGAAGCGGGACCGGGAGATCATAGTGAAGGGCAAAACAGAAACCGAGACCGGTTGGTACCGCCCCCGGGACGTGGAGCTGGACCCCGGCGGCGTCTACAGCGAGGCGCTGCTGTACACTGACGAGTACGGCCGCCAACGGGTCTGTTACGCTGAGGCCATCGCCTATGACGAAAATGAACAGAGATGGGAAACTCCCCGCATGTATGAGTACAGCGGCGAGGCGGCGGATTGGACCTTTTAGCCCTTGCCTGAGCGGCTGTTTTGTGCTATAATATGGCAAAAGCCCCCAATATAACAGGAGGTATGCGCCATGAAATGCCCTTACTGTGCCTATCCGGAAAGCAAAGTGGTGGACTCCCGCCCCGCCGACGAGGGGGCCAGCATCCGCCGCCGCCGGGAGTGCCTGTCCTGTCACAAGCGCTTCACCACCTATGAGACCATGGAGAGCCTGCCACTGATGGTGGTCAAAAAGGACGGCAGCCGCCAGAGCTTCGACCGCAGCAAGGTCCTGGGCGGCCTGATCCGGGCCTGCGAGAAGCGGCCGGTGTCCTACCAGACCCTGGAAAATCTGGTGATTGAGATTGAGCAGGTCCTCCAGAACCAGATGGACCGGGAGGTCAGCTCCGCCCAGATCGGCGAGCTGGTGATGGAGCGGCTGAAAAAGGTGGACGAGGTCGCCTATGTCCGCTTCGCCTCGGTCTACCGCCAGTTCAAGGACATCAACACTTTCATGACTGAGCTGAACAAGCTGCTGGAGGATAAGTAATCCTCCCTGTATCGCCAAACAAAACTCCTGGACTTGGGAGCCACTTCGTAAGGAAGTGGCTCCCAAACTTTTACCAAGTCGGCCAAATGTGATGGAATGGCAGGAAAATCCAACACTAGCCGCCACCGTGGCAATTCGCAATGCTTCTATGGGGCAAGAACAAGGAGAAAAAATAAGCGCTTTGTCTGAATTTTGAGCAGCGCTATCAACATAACGCGTACTGAACTTTTTCAATAAAAAAACTTATTGCAAACAGGCAAACTATAGTTTATACTCATGAACTGTAGGCGGTAAGCCCTGAAATTTTTTCCGATTGAGGGGAGTTTTTATGCGATTCATGGAGAATAAAAAACTTGCCGTACGGATTGGGATTATAACAACTGTTATCACCCTGATCGGGATGACGCTTCTTTGGCTGGTGGTCTCCACCAACGCCGCTTCCATGGTCAAAAGCGACATTACCAACCAGATGACAGACGCTGTGGAGGCCAGAGCCGCGATCATTGACGAATATGTGCTCTCCGCGGAGGAATATATGACGGCTTTTGCCCTGGGCGGCGAGGTCCGGGACCTGCTTTTGAATCCGTATGACCCTGAGCTGCTGGCCCGAGCGCAGAAATATACCGAGGATTTTGCCGCTGTCAAGGGGGTGTTCGAGGGGCTGTATATTGCCACCCCGGTCACCCATGTGCTGACGCACACCTCCCAGGGCGCCATTGGCATGACCACCCGGTCCGGTGACTCCCTGAAGAGCTTTCAGGATACCATTTTGTCCCGTCGGGAGCTGACAAATCTGGGGATTATGAAGTCTCCCGGCACCGGCAGTATGATCCTGTCCATGTACTGCCCCATCTTTGAGGGACAGCGGTGCATCGGCTACGTGGGGGCCGGCGTCTATGCCGGACATCTGATGGATTCGCTGCTTGACCTGGACATCAAAGGTCTGCCCGGCAGTGAGTACGTGTTTCTGAATGTGGATACGGGGGTCTACCTCTATCATGAGGATGACGCGCTCTTGAATACGGAAACCACCGACAAGGGCTACCAGGAGATTATCCGGCGGATTCAGGCCGATGGCGGCACCCAGGCCAATACATATTCTTACCGGGACGAGAACGGCGTCAGGCAGCTGGTGGTTTATAAATACCTAAAGGATCGCGGCTGGGTCTTTATGGTCCGGGACAGCGTCGCGGAGGTCTATGCCGCCGTAATCACCGTGCGTGTGCTGGTGGGTGTGCTGTGCGCGGTAATGGCTGCCGTCATCATTCTGGTCACGCTTTTGATTCTGCGCCGGGAGGGCAGAAACCTGATGACGGTGGAGCGGGCGCTCAGCCGCCTGGGGGAGCTGAATCTCTCCGCTGACCAAGAGCTGGAGCCCTTCTATGGCCGGTCAGATGAGATTGGCATGATTGCTCAGACCACACATCAGGTTTGCGGCTGTTTGCGGGAGGCCATCAACGATGTGAACCGGGTTTTAGGTGAGATGGCCAACGGCAACCTCGCTGTAAATGTTACGGCGAACGAATCCTATTATGTGGGCGACTTCAAAGCACTGTTCACGAGCCTGCAGACCATTCACGCCAATCTGGTGCATATCATCCGTGATATTTCTGAAGTGGCCGGTCAGGTGGATACCGGCGCGGAGCGAGTGTCCTCGGGCGCTCAGGCGCTGGCTCAGGGCACAATGGAACAGTCCGCTACCGTTGACGGACTCATGACCAACGTAGCGACAATTACCGCTCAGGTCAGGGACAGCACTGTGCGCTGCGGCAATGCCAGCGAGCTGGTGGATCGGGCCACCGGCTATGCCGTCGAGGCGGACAGGAAGATGGATCAGCTGACCGAGGCCACCCGGAACATTGACCAGTCCTCCACCCAAATCGGAACCATTATAAAAACGATTGAGGACATCGCGTTTCAGACCAACATTCTGGCCTTGAACGCCGCCGTAGAGGCCGCGCGGGCGGGAAGCGCCGGGAAGGGCTTCTCCGTTGTGGCGGACGAGGTTCGCAGCTTGGCCGCCAAATCCGCCGAGGCGGCACAGAATACAAACAATCTGATCAGCCGCTCCATCCAGAGCGCCAAGACCGGGACGGAATCCACTGATCAGGCCGTCTCCGCGATGCAGGTAATCAACGACTGCATTCAGTCCATCAAGTCGCTGATGGATGAGATCGCCGCAGCCAGTGTCCGTCAGTCAGAGATGATCGCGTCGGTTGAAAACGGAATCAAGGAAATATCCAACGTGGTGCAGGACAATTCCATGGCGGCGGAAAAGAGCGCATCGGTTTCTAAGGAACTGTCTCAGCAGGCGCGGGCACTAAAGGGCCTGATCAGCCGTTTCCGTGTTTGAGAAATGAGTGTCCTCCGCATTGTGTGAGGTAAGCACCTCGAGGGGTTCATATTTTGGCGCTATCTTTGCTTGGGCGTAATTTGATAAGCCAAATTCAGTTCTTTTAACTATTACTTTAGAATAAACATCCCCCGGCTATAATGCCGGGGGATGTTTATTCTAAAAATATGATTTGGAGGAGGCCGTTTCCTCCTTTGCTTCTCGGTATGAATCCACACAATTAAAAACATAAACTATGGGCCATACGCATAGTAGCGGTTTACCCGTTTATATAATGAACGGGTAAACCGCTATGACTATAATTCTATGAATATCTTGACTGCCTCGGAAACTTACGCTTTATTCTTATTAACAGCACAGAACTCATTTTGAAGAAGACTGAGAAGAAGTTTCAGGTACTTAGACCGGTAAGTACGACGGTGGAGAACCAGAGAAAGACGGCTGGTTTGGGTCAGTTCCGATACTGGCAGGCTAATTAAGTCCGCATCCAGGGTGCGATTCAGCTCATCCAGCTTGAGCAGCATCATCTGGGGACAGAAGCAGGCGCCCAGGCCCCGGGCTGCCAGCTGGAGCTGAATTTCAAAGTCCGGAATGGTAATCACGCACCGGGGGGTAATCTGTTGCAGGCGGAGAAATTCATTCACCTTGACCTGGAAATTGCTCTCGGCAGGACTGAAAATCAGGTCAAGCCGGCTCAACTGGGCCGGGTTCAGCATCTCGGGAGACGCCGGTCCTGTCCAATCCAGCTGATGATACAGCCGCTTTCTGGAGACAGCCAGGCGGATGGGCTCTTGTGCCAGCTGAATGATTTGGAATTCGGGACACTCTCGGGCATCCACCCCGAAAAACAGGTCCAGGCCGCCGTCCAGCAGCCGCTGTTCCAATCTCCGTGTGTCATCGTGGCAGAAAGACAATTGCACGTGGGGATAGATATCCCGGAAATGTTCCAGCACCTTGGGCAGCAATACCCGGGCCCGGGTAGAGTGGATACCCATCCGCAGACGGCCAATTCCCTTCTCACGAATCTCATGCAGCTGAACGTCTAGGCTCCGTTCCAACAGGTGAATTTCCTGTAGGGTGGACAGCAAGGCCTCGCCTGAGGGGGTCAGGGCAAACCGTGGCTTGCGGAGAAACAAAACGGAACCGTAGGTCGTCTCCAAGCGCTTCATCTGCTCGCTGAAGGCCTGTTGGGTGACATACAGTCGCTGGGCGGCTGCACTGATGCTGCCCTCTTGGGCCAGGACCAGAAAATATTCCATGCCGGTGTTCATGGGTACGGATACTCCTCCCTACTGTTTCTAGTATTTAACTTTATTATATCTCAGTTGGATCTGCGATACAAGATAATTCTTGATGATATTAAGAAAACACCTGTTTTTTCTTTTGAATGATTTGGTGTATGATAGTGGGCAAGAAAAAGCATTTGTGGGCAAAACACTCAACTGCCCAAGATATCGCAGAATGGTAAGGAGGAGACGATATTGGATCAAAAAAAAGACATGCACTATAAAGAGTTCCGCAGCGGTCAGCTGACCAACGGAATCGAGCGTGCGGCACATCGGGCTCTGCTGTACAGCACAGGTCTGGACACAGAGGACCTGAGAAAACCCATGGTAGCCATTGTAAACTCGTTCACCGAGGTGGTCCCCGGGCATATCCACCTACGAGAGATCGCCGACTTCGTAAAGATGGGCATTGCGGAGTTGGGCGGCATTTCCAGAGAGTTCAACACGATTGCCATCTGTGACGGGATTTGCCAGGGCCACAAGGGCATGAGCTACCCCTTGCCCAGCCGTGAGATTATCGCCGATTCCATTGAGTACATGATTGAGGCCCACCAGTTTGACGCCATGGTTATGCTGCCCGGCTGTGACAAGATTGTCCCCGGTATGCTGATGGCCGCCATGCGCCTGAACATCCCCGCCATTTTGGTCCCGGGCGGGCCCATGCTGCCTGGACAGGACAAGAATATGGATGTAATCACCCTGACGGACATGCGTGAGCTGATTGGCAGGACCCAGACGGGCAAGATGACGGTGGAGGACCTGAAGCGGGCAGAGATGAGTGCCTTGCCCGGCTACGGCACCTGCTCCATGCTGGGCACCGCCAACACCATGAGTTGTCTGGCCGAGGTGCTGGGTATGACTCTGCCGGGCTGTGCCCTCGCCCACGCCGTCTCAGCCAAGAAACGCCGCATCGCCAAGCAGTCCGGACGCCGAATCGTACAGATGATTCAGGAGAATCTGACCCCCAGGAAGATCATGACCCGGGAATGCCTGCGCAACGGCATCGCCGCCAGTATGGCTATGGGCGCGTCCACCAACAGTACCTTGCACCTGCCCGCCATCGCCCACGAGGGAGACATCAAACTCACCCTGGACGATTTCGACGAAATCAGCCGTAAGGTGCCCTACATCTGCAACATCAAGCCCTCCGGAAAGCACCCCCTCAGCGACCTGGACAACTGCGGCGGCGTTCCCGCCGTGTTGAAAGCGATTGAGTCTAAGCTGGACACTACTCAGCTCACTGTTACGGGCAAGACTCTGGGCGAGAACCTGAAGGACGTGGAGCTGGTAGAAAACGAAGTTATCTTCCCCCTGACCGCTCCCAAGAACGAAGAGGGCGGCCTGGCCATCCTCCACGGCAACCTGGCCCCCAAGGGCGCCGTGGTAAAGAAAAGCGGTGTCAAGCCCAGTATGTACTACTTTGAGGGCCGTGCCCGTGTGTTCCACTCTATGGAAGAGGCCAGCGCGGCGGTCTCCGGTGACCAGATCAAAAAGGGCGACATCTTGGTCATCACCTACGAGGGCCCCAAGGGCGGTCCCGGTATGCGTGAGATGCACATGACCACCAGCCTGATTGTTGGTCGGGGCATGGATGAGATGTGCGCCCTGATTACAGACGGACGCTTCTCCGGCTCCACCCGCGGACCCTGCATTGGCCACATCTCTCCTGAGGCGGCCGCCGGCGGCCCCATCGCCGCGGTAGAAGAGGGAGACAGAATCATCATTGATATCCCCAACCGCTCGCTGACGCTCTGCGTCCCGGACGAGGAGATTCAGCGCCGCCTGGCCAATATCAAGCACATCCGAAAGGAACGCACCCCCGCGCTGAACCGCTATGCCGCGCAGGTCACTTCAGCCGACCAGGGCGCGGTGCTGAAGGCTCCGGAAGATCAATAAATTATTGGAGGGAAGAAATATGATTACAAAAGAGATGTACTTCTACAGCAACGGCTATAAGCTGAAGGCCGCTTTGTACCTGCCCGATGGCTGCGAGGAGGGGGAGAAGATCCCCTGTATCATCCCAAACTCCGGATATATGGGCCTGAATGAGATTTATCCCGCCCTGTATGCCCGCGCCCTCACCGCCAGGGGCTGCGCCGCGTTCGGCTTTGACTACAGGGGGTTCCTGGACAATGGGGGTCCTGCGGGCGTCTGCAAGCTTGAGGAGCAGGTGGAGGACATCCGCAATGCTGTGGTCTTTGTGAAGACCCTGGCTCAGGTGGACGCCGACCGGATTGGCCTGATCGGTTGGGGCATGGCTGCCGGCCTGGTGATGGAGGCTTCCGCCCGCGAGCCCAGCGTCCGCGCCGTGGCTGGCCTGAACGGCTTCTATAACAGCCGCAAATGGCTTCAGAGCGTGTACCGCTACGCCGACTATGTGGCCCTGGAGAACACTATCGCCGAGGAGCGTACCCGCTTTGTCACCGAGGGTACCCGCCGCTTCGACAATCCCTTTGTCTACTACCCCCTGGATCCCGCCACCGACAACGTGGTGAAGGATCACCTCTATGTGGTCAAGGGCTACGGCCAGGACATCTCCCTGGACTTCGGCCAGAGCCTGCTGGACTTCAATGCTGAGGACTGTGCGGACAAACTGGATATACCCGTGTTTATTGGCCACGGCAGGGACAACCTGCTGCACCCCGTAGGCGGCTCCGTCGATTTCTACAATCTGCTCAACTGTGAGAAGCGGCTTTACATGATTGACGGCAAGCACAATGACTTTATGTTCGACGATCACCCTGTCTTCCACGGCCTGGTGGAGCAGCTGGATGCTTTCTTCAGCGATGCGCTGAAGGCCTAATCAATCAGACAGGCAAACAAACCGCCCCCGTTTGTGTAAACGGGGGCGGTTTGGAAAGTTCAGCGTTAATTAGTTTTCCCAGAAAATCACATCGGTTTCGTTCAGGACCTGCTCAATGCGCTCAATGTTTTGAGTGGATTCCGGCGCGGTGCGGCGTCCCAGCTCGGAGACCAGCGCCTCTGTAACAGCAAAGAGCGCAGTGTCCCCGCTGGCGTGGTTGACCGTGTTGGTGTCGATCACGGCGTCCGCCACCTTGACCAGGGGATTAAGGCTGGTGTTGGTGAGGAGGATGATGGGAATATTCCGCTTATGGCACAGCTCACCGGCCTGGATTGTCCGCTTGGTGCAAGGCCAGACGGAGTAGATCAGCGCCACGTCCTCCGGCGTGATGTTCACCACCAGGCGGTCGAAGAGAAACTCGCTCTCCCGGCTCAGCTGGCGCACCTTGGGGTAGAAGCGGTCTGTGTTGTACTCGAAGTAGAGTGAGAGGGCCCGGGAGGAGCGCAGTCCCAACGTGTAAATTGTGTGGGCGTCCAGCATCATCTGTATAGCCTTTTCAAACTGGGCCACGTTAGAAGGAGTACATAGGTCCTCCAGAACCCGGGCCCCGTCCTCGGCTACCTGCCGCAAGGCAACGCCGTTCTCCGGCTTCGAGGAGCGGGAGAAGCCGCTCTTCAGGGATTGGTAGGAGCTGGTATTCTTCAGCAGGTTGGCATTGACCAGAGCCCGCTTGAAGGCGGGAAAACTGTCGAAGCCCAGGTTTTGGATCAGCCGTAGTACCGTTGTGGTGCCCACGCCCGCATCCTTGGCCAGCTCCGCCACGGTCATGACGCCGATTCGCTCGTAATTGATGGCCAGATAGTTACACAGGATGCGCTGCTTTTTGGGCAGGACATCCTTGACATTTAAAATATTTTCCAGGATGGTATTGCTCATGTATATCCCCCTCTTGCTCCGTTGAGACGGCCAGACCGTATCCATTATAAGCATTCGGGCGGGGAGGCGTCAACCGGTAATCCCTCAAAAAAAGGAATAAAATCTCAGACCGTTCCTTTTTGAGGCAAAGGCACACCCGGTCCGGCGTATCCGAGGGGGGCCAGACCGGGCGGCGAGGCTCTGGTATGCGGTTAAGCGCTCAGGCCCAGGACCTGGGCGGGGACCGTGTGACTCATGGTGTACAGCTGATCCTCGGTGAGGCCCAGCCGCAGCAGAGCAGTGAAGTAGCGCCCCAGGGCTTCCACCGGGCGCTCCCGATCTCCCTGGCCCCGGTCGGTGACCAGGAAGCAGTGCTCGGCGCCCACTTGGCGGATGTGAGAGGCCATCTCCTCCGCGCTGCAGATGTTGTCGCCGATGTTCTGCCAGCACTTCTCTATAAAGACCCCCAGGTCTGCCATCTCTTTCTGGGTGGCGGCGTCCACCACGGTCCGGTCAAACTCCGGATGGGTCAAAATCATGCGGACCCCCTGTTCCCGGCCCTTTCGGCACAGCAGAATACTTTCTGCGGCGCTGAGGTGGCCGGTGGCCACGACGGCGTTGTACTTTTTTGCAATCTCCAAAATCTGATAAACCTCTGGCTTCAGCCTACCGGACTCGTCTACGGCGGAGATGCCGGGGCGGTCAAAGAAATCGCCGGGCATATTTCCGGACAGCAAGGAGTTGGCGGAGTCGCGGGTGGGCATCCAGACGATACGGGCATTGCGCCGCAAGGCGTTCTCCACGGCGTAGGGGTTCAACCCGCCCACCGGCCAGTTCAGCGCAATGGCTCCGTAGGCAGTGCAGCAGGAGGAACAGTGGGTGTTGACCAGTTCCGCCCGGGCGGCGGTTGGCTCATAGTGGGATTTCAGCACAATTCCCGCCATACCGGCCCTCCCGGCCTCCTCCAGCAGGCCGAAATCGTCCATTGCTCGGTGGAAGGGGGAGGGTGCGGCGTGCATGTGCAGATCGTAAGCGCCCTGGATCAAGCGGTCAGCAGTACAATCAAATTCGGGCATAAAAACCAACCTTTCTTTTGAAAAACCGGCCTCTTATTGATCAGAGGCCGGTTTTTGATAAGTTCTTGCACCATAGAGGAAAAGGAAGTTTCAGCCGTTGATAATCTCGGCCTCGCCCGGACGCAGCTCGTTCATCTTCTCCTTATGAACGCCGAAAACCTTGGCGCTGAACAGGAAGAGCACCAGAGCAATGGCTGTCTCAATCAGACCCACCGTGATGCAGCCCATGGAAACTGCGAAGATGGGGGTGAGCGCCACAATAAACACTTCAATGATCGATTGCAGGGTATATGCGTAGCCGTAGTCGTTCAGGGTGCCGCTCTTGGCCTCGGGGTCCACGATGCGCAGCAGGGTAACGCCGATGGCCACCACACCGGTGGTCCAGCCGAAGACGAAGATGGAGCGCTCAAACCAGAAGTTGTGGAACAGCTTGCGTCCGATAATAAAGATAAAGCTGAGGGAGGTGAGCGTGCCCAGCACACACAGCAGGAGGATGGGGCCGGCAAATTCCATAACCACGGTGATGGAGATGGAGGCTACGCCGAAGCCCACCAGGTAGTCGGTGACCATGCTGCCGATACGGCCCTCCACGTGCTCGTCTACGCTGTCACGGAAGGGGGTATGGTTGATAATCGTCTGGATAATGACACCAAAGATCATGGTCAGGCACATGACGGGCAGCTCAATGTCGGGCAGATACTGCTTGTACCAGTCATAGAATTTGTAGCCGGCCAGAGTGGCAATAAGCGTCAGGGCCAGGTGCCATGCCAGAGGGTCCATAGACATAGGGTTGATGGTCTCTTCGCCCATGGAGGTACGCTTGCCGGCGGGAACGATGCCGGTGCGGCAATCCTCAGGCAGAGACTCAGCCTTGTCCACCAAACGGGTAGCGCCTTTGCGGGTCGCGTAGTTGATGCAGGCGATTCCAACAAACAGGCCGGTGAGCAGGCCCATGGTGGCAAAGGTCTGGCCCAGGATTACGCCGTCCTCACGGCCCAGCAGGTTGTTCAGCGCGGTGCCGATGGTGGAGGCGTAGCCGTGTCCGCCGCAGTAGCCGGATGGCATGAGAAGGGAAATCTCAGGGAATACATCGGGGAAAATGGTCATGACCAGCGCTCCGCCCACCAGCAGGGCCACGCCGAAGCACAGAAACTCCGCGCCCATATTGACACAGAAGGAGTCGCCCACATGGGTAAATACCTTCTTCAGGCTGGTCTTCTCCTTTTTGCCCAGAAACAGGCCGCCGAACAAGACACACACCAGCATGTAGGCGTAGGAGCCAATCTTTCCGCTCCAGGGGATGACATTCAGGAACTGGGGCCCCAACAGCAGTCCCATGATGCCGGCCAGAACAGAGGCCGGAATATAGAACATCTGCAGGAACTTGATATGGGAGCGCAGGAACTGGGCGATGACCAGCAGGAGGGACATAAACGCGAAGTCGTACAGGAATGACATATTTGTGTAATCCATAAAAACTCCTTTCTCGTTCTCACCTTATATGGATAAAAAAGGTGCCCCGCCCTGACGGGCAGGGCACATGTCATGTCTGGGATTACTGCAGGCCGAATTTAATGGGCTTCAGGTACTCTTTGTAGAAATCAGCCAGAGCAGCGGCCAGGGCCTCGAACTTGGGGTCGCCGTCAAACATCCACTCATTGTGCTTGCCGTCCACGTAGTACAGCCGCTTGGGTTCGTTGGCCAGACGGTAGGCCTCCTCGGCCTCTACCCGGTGGTGCAGCTCGTTGAAGTAGCCGTGGCCCACAAAGACGGCCCGAGGAGCGATACGGGGCAGGCAGTCCTCCACGTTGAAGCGGATGAAGCTCTCGCCGATGGCAGTGGACATGGGAGTGGGGAACTCCTCGCCGTTGTCATCGTTGACCGCCTTGTTGATGCCGCCGTTGATCTCTTTGAGCACGTGGTCGGTGTAGAAGTCGCCGCTCTCGGTGATGTTGGGATAATCGGTGTAGGGGTGCATGAGAACGGGATCGTTGGTGGTGATCCGCTTGATGCGGTCCTGGCGCAGACGGGCTACAGATTTGCCAAAAGCGTCGTTGCCCATGCCGTCCCGCATCCAGCGCTCACCGTTGACGAAGGAGTTCAGCGTGGCGACAGCCTTGACCTCCTTGTCGCGGGCGGCCACGGTGACACACACGGCGCCGCCGACGCCCCAGCCCAGCAGACCGCAGCGGTCGGGATCAACCTCGGGCTGGACCTGCATGAAGGTGAACGCATTGGCGATGTCCTCCACCTCAGTTTCCAGCGTGGTGTACTTGGGCAAGCAAGGATGAGGGTCCTCGCTGGGCTTAAAGCCGCGATAGTCAAAGCCCATGCACACAAAGCCGTACTTGGTGAGGGCGCGGGCATACAGAGCGGGGTAGCACTTGTTCACGCCGGTCCAACCGGAGTTGCACAGAACGGCGGGGCGCTTCTCGCCTTCCTTGTAATCATCAGGCAGATAGATGCTGCCAACCATCTTGGCACCTTCACTGTAAAAAATGACTTCGCGTTCCTTCATGACAATCTTCCCTTTCAAAAAATAGTGTACGTAACACTTTAGCGGTATATTCGATAAAATAAATACCGCTAAATAGATTACGTATATATAATAACCCCTTAAAAGGAATATTTCAACCTTAATTTTTATAAAAGGAACATAATATACTTTTTGCAAAAAACTGAGGTTCGCTTTTTGTCGAAAATGCAATAGAACCTAAGACGATCCGTTCCTCTTCTGAAACATCCTCCCGCCGTTTGTCAAAGAATCCTTTGGTCGTGCTCCGGCCATAGACCACCTTGCCCGGATAGACCGGATTATTCAAAATATGCCCCTCTGTCTTTTCAGGACACTCGCCGGAAGTTTGTAAACCGGAAAATAAAAAAGCTGAGGAGCTCTGTCATGTGACAGAGCTCCTCAGCTTTGTGTGTAGCTTTTTCAGTTGGCACTGATATTTGCTCGCCGTTATAAAAACGACTGTGTCGTTCATGCTTGTCCCTTTATAGCACGTTTGTTCCGACCTGTCATCGAGAATTTTGTCAAAACAAAAATCAAGCTAAAGGCTGCAAAAATCTCAGAAAATCACTTGATTTCCTGAGATTTTGGAGCTGATGGTGGGAATCGAACCCACAACCTTCTCATTACGAGTGAGATGCTCTGCCATTGAGCCACATCAGCGTATTCAGTTGTCTTTGCCCGGTCTGGTAGTTACGAATCAGCTGCCCTACCGATGATGTGCTCTGCCATTGAGCCGCACGAGCGAACAGCGCATATCATTATACCTGAGTGGAGAGCATCCGTCAAGAGGGGGGATGGGAATTTTACGCTATACTTTTTTCGTGCTTAATGCTAAAATATACACAACAATTTAAAAGAAAAGAGGGTGACCTATGGTTATCTCCGGATTTCCGGCGCTGAAGGACAGACTGCGTGATCTGCCGCCCAAGACGGCGGTGGTGGCGGCGGCCCATGACGAGCACACCCTGCAGGCGGTCTTTGCCGCCCGGCGGGACGGTCTGATCCGCCCCATTCTGGTGGGGCACAAGGAGGAAATCCTGTCCGCTGCCCGCCGGCTGGGAGAGGAGCCGGACCCGTCTCTGGTGGTAGACGCCGGGGAGGACCCGGACTGCGCTGTAAAGTCAGTGGCCCTGATCCGCTCCGGGGAGGGGGATATGCTCATTAAGGGGATGCTCCCTACGGGCACGCTTTTAAAGGCGGTGGTGAACAAGGCGACGGGCATCCGGGCAAGCGAGGTGATGTCCCATGTGGCCATTTTGGACGTGCCCAGCTACCACAAACTGCTCTACGTCACTGACGGCGGCATGGTGGTGGCCCCCGACCTGGAGCAGAAGCGGCACATCCTGCGAAACGCGTTGGACTTCTGCCGCTTTCTGGGCTACGACTGCCCCAAGGCGGCCGCCCTGTGCGCGGTGGAGACGGTAAGTCCCGCCATGCCCGAGACGGCGGACGCCGCCGCTCTAAAGACGGAGGGGGAGCGGGGGGACTTCGGCCCCTGTCTGGTGGAGGGACCCATCGCCCTGGACCTGGCCACCGACCCGGAGGCAGCCCGGGTGAAGGGCTACCACAGCCCGGTGGCCGGAGACGCGGACATCCTGCTGGCCCCCTCCATCGCGGCGGGCAACCTGCTGGGCAAATCCCTCTACGGCCTGGCCGGAGGGGAGATGGCCGGAGTGGTGCTGGGGGCGAAGGCGCCCATCACCGTCAACTCCCGGGGGGCCACGGCGGAGGAGAAATACTGGTCCATCCTGATTTGCGCGGCAATGAAATAAGGAGGTTATGATGTCCTACGATATTTTAGTGCTGAACCCCGGCTCCACCAGCACCAAGGCGGCGGTATACCGGGACGAGCGCCCTGTGATGACTCGGAGCATGGTCCACTCCAATCAGGACCTGGCTCCCTATCCAACCCTCAACGACCAGCTGGACTATCGGGTGGGCATGGTGCGCAGCTGGCTGGCGCTGGAGGGCTACGAGCTGTCCGGCCTGTCCGCCGTGGTGGGCCGCGGGGGCATCATCCCCAATATTGTCTCCGGGGGCTATGCGGTGGACGAGGCCCTGGCAGACTGCCTGCTCCACCACACGGTGTTTGACCACGCCTCCAATCTGGGGGGGCTGATGGCCCGGGAATTTGCCCGGCCTCTGGATATCCCCGCCTATATCTACGACGCCGTCACCAGCGATGAGCTGCTGCCCGAGGCCCGGGTCACCGGCTTTAAGGAGGTCACCCGCACAAGCTTTTGCCATGTGCTCAACGCCCGGGCCACCGGCCACAAGTACGCCCAGGCAATGGGAAGAAAATACGAGGAGATGAACCTGGTGGTGGCCCATCTGGGGGGCGGCATCTCAGTGTCCGCCCACAGCCGCGGGCGGATCATCGACTCGGTGTCCGACGACGCCGGACCCTTCTCCCCCGACAGAGGGGGCAGCCTGAATATGCTCTACGTGCTGGACATGTGCTACTCCGGCAGGTATACCAAGGCGGAAATGACCAAGAAGCTCCGGGGGGAGGGCGGCATGTCCGCCTTGCTGGGCACCCACGACTGCCAGGAGGTGGAGCGGCGCATCGCCGCCGGGGACGAGTGGGCCGCCCTGGTCTACCAGGCCCAGGCCCTCCAGATCGCCAAGGGTATCGGCACCATGCTGGCCTGCTTCACCGGGCTCATAGACGCGGTGATCCTCACCGGCGGGCTGGCCAATTCCAGGCTGCTCACCGGCAAGGTCATCGACTACCTCCACAATCTGTGCCGGGTGGTGGTCATCCCCGGGGAGAACGAAATGGAGGCCCTCGCGTTGGGCGGCCTGCGCATCCTCCGGGGGGAGGAGGAGGCCCACCGCTATCACTCCGTCTGCCCCATGACGGAGAGCCGGCTGTGATATGTTCAAATCCTGTACAGATATCTTCTTTCCTGAGAACACAACCTTGACAACGGCGCTGAAATTGCTATAATGTGTTGGAAATCAGCGCACCCCGTAGGGGTGCGCGGCAAAGCAAAAGAAGGGATATGGGAATGAAACACAGAAAAATGAGCCTGGCTCTGTGGATCGCGGCGGTGGCGGCTCTGCTGGCGGGCGCTCTGCTGGCCGGTTCGCCGGGCCGGTCGGAGAGCGTGCGGGAGGCCATGCGGGACGCTGTGCTCCACGACGTGAACCAGGTCAGCCTCTTTGGGCTGAAGGCGGTCAATCCCGGCCTGATCTCCGCTTTCCTGGTGACGGCGGTGCTGCTGCTGGCGGCGGCGTTGATCCGGGTGCTGGTGATTCCCCGCTTCCGGTATATGCCGGGGAGGTTCCAGCTGGCGTTGGAGGAAGCGGTGGGCCTGTTTGACGGCATGGCCAAAAACAGCAGCCCCCATCGGTTCCGGTTTATGGGCGCCTACATCTTTTCCGCCGGGTTTTTTGTTTTTGTAGGGACCCTCTTTGAACTGCTTGGGCTGCAGGCCGTTACGGTCCACGGACACCCCATCACGCTGCCTGCCCCCCTGTCCGATGTCAACGCCGCCATCGCTATGGGCACACTGTCCTATCTGGTGATTCTCTCCGGCGGCGTGGCCTCCAACGGGGTCAAGGGAGTGGGCAGAACGCTGAAGGAGTTCTCCTTGCCCATCTCCATGAGCTTCCGACTTTTCGGGGCCTTGCTCAGCGGACTGCTGGTAACTGAGCTGGTTTATTATTATGTAAACTTGAGCTTTGTCCTTCCGGTGGTGGTAGGGGTGCTCTTCACCTTGCTCCACGCCCTGGTTCAAACCTACGTGCTTACCATGCTGGTATCCATGTACTACGGCGAGGTATCCGAACCGGCTGAGCCAAAGTCAAAAAAGAAAAAAGCGGACGCAAAGACATAAAATACCGATTCTGCTCTACGTTCCCGCCCCACAGGGGACGGAATATCACAAGGCAACAAATTAGTAGATATAAATTAGGGGGTTTTTACGATGAAACAGCTGATGAAGAAAATTTTTGTCCTGGCCGGCGTGCTGGTGCTGGCCCTGTCTCTGGCCGCGCCCGCTTTCGCCGCCGGCGAGCCCGAATCTCAGCAGGCCGCTTCTCAGGTTCAGGAGGACAACACCATCGGTCTGAAGGCCATTGCGGCCGGAGTGGCGGTGGGCGTCGCCGCCGCCGGCGGCGCCGTGGGAATGGGCCTGGCCACAGCCAAATCCACCGAGAGCATCGCCCGCCAGCCTGAGGCGGAGGGAAAAATCCGCACCATGCTGATGCTGGGTCTGGTTTTTATTGAGACGGCCATCATCTATGCGCTGCTGGTGGTCATCCTCATTATCTTCGTACTGTAAGGCAGGTGGGAAACATGCCGCTGAATATTGATTTGCAGCAGATTCTGCTGCACTGGATGAATCTGGCCATCCTCACCGGCGGGCTGTACTTTCTGCTCTACAAGCCGGTCAAGGACTTTATGGCCAAGCGGGAGGCGCACTACCGCAGCCTGGACGAGGAGGCTTCCGCCAAGCTGGCGGAGGCGGAGCGGATCAAGGCGGAGTGCCAGGCCAAGCTGGACGGCGCTGATGAGGAGATTCGCCATATGAAGGCCAAAAGCCAGCAGGCGGTTCAGAAGTCGGCCGAGGAGCAGCTGGCCCAGGCCCGGAGTCAGGCTGAGCAGATCGTGTCCCACGCCCGTATGGAGGCGGAGAACAGCCGGGAGCGGGTGCTGAAGGAGTCCCAGCGGGAGCTGCGGGAGCTGGCTGCCCAGGCCGCCAAACAGCTTGCCTTCCACGCCGATCCCTTCGACCAGTTCCTGAACCTGGCGGAGGAGGGGGACGACTATGCGCAGTAACAGAAGCGGCCTGACGGCAGAGCTGCGTAGCGCCCAAAAACCTACGGAGGAGCAGACCAGACGGTTTAACCTGTTTCTGACCCATACCTATGGCCGGGCGGTTCCCTTGCGCTGGGAGCAGGACGACTCCCTGCGCTCGGGCTTTCAGCTCCGGGTGGGCTCCGACATCTACGACTGGAGTCCGAATGGACGGATCAGGCAGTTCCAGGACCACCTGTATGGACTTCAGCTCCAGCCAGGTCAGGAGGACCTGATCCCTCTGCTGCGTCAGGCGGTGGAGGACTGGTCCCTGGCCGTAGTGCCCGAGGAGATCGGCACGGTGCTCACTGTGGACAGCGAGATTGCCGTGGTGGACGGCCTGGAGCACGCCCAGTACGGCGAGATTGTGGTGTTTACCTCGGGGGTAAAGGGTATGGTCCAGGACCTGCGCCGAGGGAAGGTGAGCTGCATCATCTTTGGGGAAACCGAGGAGATCAGCGCGGGCAGCGTTGTGCGGCGCACCAAAAAGACCGCCGGTATGCCGGTGGGCGAGCAGTTTTTAGGCCGGGTGGTGGACGCCCTGGGCGTCCCCATGGACGGAAAGGGGCGCATTGAGGCCGAGATCTTCAACCCTGTGGAGTCCCCCGCCCCCGGAATCCTGGACCGTCAGCCGGTAAACACCCCGATGGAGACCGGCCTGCTTACCATCGACTCCATGTTTCCCATCGGCCGGGGACAGCGGGAGCTGATTATCGGCGACCGCCAGACCGGCAAGACTGCCATCGCCCTGGACACCATCCTGAACCAGAAGGGGAAGGATGTGGTGTGCGTCTATGTGTCCATTGGGCAAAAGACCAGTTCGGTGGCCCAGATGGTGGAGAATCTCAGCCGCCGGGGGGCCATGGGCTACACCTGTGTGGTCAGCACCCCCGCGGGGGCGTCGGCGGCGATGCAGTATCTCGCCCCCTACGCCGGCTGCGCCCTGGGGGAGTATTTTATGCGCCGGGGACGGGATGTGCTCATTGTCTATGACGACCTGAGCAAGCACGCCATCGCCTACCGGGCCTTGAGCCTGCTGCTGGAGCGCTCCCCCGGCCGTGAGGCCTATCCCGGCGACGTGTTTTATCTCCACTCCCGTCTGCTGGAGCGGGCGGCCCACCTCAGCGACGAGCTGGGGGGCGGCAGCATGACCGCTCTGCCCATTGTGGAGACCCAGGCGGGGGATGTGTCCGCCTATATCCCCACCAACATCATCTCCATCACCGACGGGCAGATTTTCCTGGAGAGCGACTTGTTTTTCTCCGGCCAGCGGCCCGCCGTCAACGTGGGTCTGTCGGTGTCCCGTGTGGGCGGCGACGCCCAGACCAAGGCCATGAAGAAGGCTGCGGGCACCTTGCGTCTTGAGCTGGCCCAGTACCGGGAGATGGAGGTGTTCACCCAGTTCTCCAGCGATCTGGACGAGGCCACCAAGAGCCAGCTGGCCTACGGCCAAGGGCTGATGCGCCTGCTGCGCCAGCCCCAGTACGCGCCCCTGTCTCAGCACCAGCAGGTGGCGCTGCTGACGGCCGCCCTGAACCGTGTGATGCAGGATGTCCCGCTGGAGCGGATGGAGGCATTCCGCACGGGTCTGCTGGCCTATGTGGAGAAGGCGTCCCCGGACCTGTGCCGGCGGATCGACATGACCGGCCTGCTCACCCCGGAGGACCGGGAGGAGATACTGGACCTGTCCCGGAAATTCCTGACCGGCTTCCGGGAGGGCGGGAAGAGAGGCGCCTGACATGGCCGGAACAAAGGAGATCAAAACCCATATCGAGAGCGTCCGGGAGACCCGGAAGATCACCAACGCCATGTATCTCATCGCCTCGACCAAGCTGCGCAGGGCGCGGGCGGAGCTGGACAACACCCGCCCCTATTTCAACGCCCTGCAGCGGGAGATCAAGCGCATCTTCCGCAAGGTGAGCGACGTGGAGAGCCCCTACTTTTACCCGGTGGGGGACGACTCCCCCCTGAAGGGGACCTACGGCTGTCTGGTCATCACCGCCGACAAGGGGCTGGCGGGAGCCTACAACCAGAACGCCATTAAGCAGGCCATGAAGCTGCTGGAGGAGCATCCGGATACCAAGCTCTTCGTGGTGGGGGAGTATGGCCGGCGGTTTTTCGCCTCCCACAACATCCCCATCGAGCACAGCTTTCTCTATACCGCCCAGAACCCCACCATGGCCCGGGCCCGAGAGATCAGCGCCTTGCTGCTGGACCGCTTTGACCGGGGCGAGCTGAAAGAAATTTACGTCATCTATACCGACATGGCCAACAGCATATCCTACGAGGCCCGGACCGCCCGGGTGATGCCCTTCCACCGCAGCTTTTTCCTCACCGCTCCGGGGGAGCGGGAGGTGCGGGAGCCTTTCGAGTTTCTCCCCAATGTGGCTGCGGTGCTGGACAGCATGATGCCCAGCTATGTGTCGGGCTTTATTTACAGCGCCCTCATCGACAGCTTCTGCTGTGAGCAGAGTGCGCGCATGACCGCCATGGACAGCGCCAACCAGAACGCGGAAAACCTGCTAGGGGAGCTGTCTCTGGAGTTCAACCGGGTCCGGCAGGCGGCCATCACCCAGGAGATTACCGAGGTCTCCGCCGGAGCGAAGGCCCAGCGCAAAAAGAAAGGAAGTTGAGGGATTTGGAACGGGGAATTATCGTACAGATATCCGGTCCGGTCATTGATGTGGAGGTCCAGGAGGGGCCCCTCCCCAAGCTGCGGGAGGAGCTGACCGTGGAGAAGGACGGGATTACCCGGGTGATGGAGGTGGCCCAGCACGTGGGCCGCAGCACCGTGCGCTGCATCATGCTCTCCCCCAGCGAGGGCCTGGCCCGGGGGCTGGCCGTGGACATCCCCGGCCACACCATTCGGGTTCCGGTGGGGCCGGCCACCCTGGGGCGGATGTTCAACGTCCTGGGCCAGCCCATCGACGGGGAGGGTCCTCTGCCCGAGGACACCCCGGTGCAGAGTATCTACCGCAAGCCCCCCAGCTTCGAGGAGCAGAGTCCGGCGGTGGAGATTCTGGAGACGGGCATCAAGGTCATTGACCTGCTGGAGCCCTACCCCAGAGGGGGCAAGATCGGCCTGTTCGGCGGCGCCGGCGTGGGCAAAACGGTGCTGATTCAGGAGCTGATTCACAACGTGGCCATGGAG
>CAJUPW010000006.1:62244-63022 GCA_910588635.1 uncultured Oscillospiraceae bacterium
CATCTTTACCGGCGTGGGGGAGCGCTCCCGGGAGGGCAACGACCTGTGGCGGGAGATGCGGGAGAGCGGCGTGTCCAGCAAGACCGCCCTGGTATTCGGCCAGATGAACGAGTCCCCCGGCGTGCGTATGCGGGTGGCCCTGTCCGGACTGACCATGGCCGAGCACTTCCGGGACCGGGAGCATAAGGACGTGCTGCTGTTTATCGACAACATCTTCCGCTTTGTCCAGGCGGGCAGTGAGGTGTCCACCTTGCTGGGGCGGATGCCCTCCGCCGTGGGCTACCAGCCCACCCTTGCCAACGAGATGGGGGAGCTGCAGGAGCGGATCACCTCCACCAGAGACGGCTCGGTCACCTCGGTGCAGGCGGTGTACGTCCCGGCCGACGATCTCACCGACCCGGCAACAGCCACCACCTTTGCCCATCTGGACGCCACAACGGTGCTCAGCCGGCGCATCTCGGAGCAGGGCATCTACCCGGCGGTGGACCCGCTGGCCTCCTCCTCCCGGATTTTGGAGGCGGACGTGGTGGGCGAGAAGCACTACGGCATCGCCCGGAAGGTCCAGGAGATTTTACAGAAGTACCGGGAGCTCCAGGACATCATCGCCATTCTGGGCATGGACGAGCTGAGCGAGGAGGACCGCAGGACGGTGGCTCGGGCCCGGCGGCTCCAGCGCTTTCTGGCCCAGCCCACCCACGTGGCGGAGAAGTTTACCGGTCTGCCCGGGGTCTATGTGCCCTTGAAGGATACCCTGGAGAGCTTCGGAGCTATTATCGAC
>CAJUPW010000006.1:63032-102210 GCA_910588635.1 uncultured Oscillospiraceae bacterium
GGGCAGCTGGACCAGTACCCGGAGGCGGCTTTCTACAACGTAGGCACCTGGCGGGACGTGGTGGAGAAGGCGAAAAAGATCGAGGCGGGTGAGGCTTGATGGAACCCTTTCAGGTGCATATTCTGGCTGCCGACCAGACCTTCTACGAGGGCCCCTGTCTCAGCCTGACCATCCCCGCCAGCGACGGGGAGCTGGGCATCCTGGCCCACCACAGCCCCATGATCGCTGCGGTGAAGCCGGGCACGCTGCGCTACCAGATACCCGGGGAGGAGCCCCGGCTGGCCGCCATCTCTCCGGGCATGGTGAAGGTGGAGAAAAACGACGTTCTGGTCCTGGTGGACTCCGCCGAACGGCCCGAGGACATCGACACGGTCCGGGCCCAGCGGGAGGCGGACGAGGCCAGGGAGGCCTTGCTGCAAAAGCGGAGCCGGCAGGAGCATCAGATTGCCCAGGCCACCCTGGCCCGGGCGCTGAACCGGCTGAGAGTAAAGAACATGGGGATCGGGAGATAAAATAATATGTCCCCGCCGGTCGGGCGGGGACATGTCAGAAAGGCGGAAGGCATGTATCAATACGGCGGGAGCGTGCTCTATCACTATACCGATTTCCAGGCGGTGGACGGTATCCTCCGTCAGGCCCAGCTCCGGGTGAACAACGTGCTGCGCATGAACGACTCAGGGGAGATGCGCCACTTTATGACCCGGCTGTGCAGCGCCATTCTGGACCGGCTGGAACGGGAGGGCGACGTCCGCCACGCTGAGGCGGTGCGGGAGCTGTTCCGGGCGGAGATGAAAAAGGAGTACTCCGCCTACGCCGCCTGCTTCTCCTTCCACCGGGACGACGCCGCCCAGTGGGAGCGCTACGGAAACCGGGGCCGGGGCATCTGCATCGCCTTTCAGCGGGAGCATCTGGAAAAGATAGCCCAGGACCCTCTGTCCCTCCAGGCGGTTTTTTATCAGAACAACATGGCGGGCCACCCCATGGTGGAGGTGTTCTGCAAGCTGATTCGGGATGGGGAGGAACTGTCCGGGGACAACCCGGCGGTGAAAAAGGCCATGTGCGACGCTTGGGCCTGCTCCGTCTCCTTTAAGCACCCCTCCTTCCGCTCGGAGTATGAGATGCGTCTGGTAGTGGCCCCCTTTGAGAGGGAGGACCTCCATATCCGGCCATGCTACCATATCACCAAGGAGCGAATCAAGAAGTATTACCCTCTGGACCTGAGCGCCATGTGTGAGAAAATCGGGATTGGGATTGAGGACCTGGTGACCGAAATGATTATCGGGCCAGACTCCACCCAGTCCCTGGCCATGTTCCAGGACTACCTCCGAGACAACGGCCTGCAAAAGCTGGCGGAGCGGGTGTCCCTGTCCGACTGTCCCCTGCGGACTCTGCCCCTGTAGGTTTGATATCTGCTTCAAAGCCCGGCAAAAAGCCGGGCTTTTCTCATGCCCCTGGCTGGGAGGGGGAGAGCCGGGCCTGATCTCTGCGGACCAGGATACTCCAGAAGGTCACCACCCCCACCCAGCCCAGGCCGGTGGCCAGGGCCACGGCCGGCAGGCCCATGGCCGGGGTCAGAAGGAAGGACAGCGCCGCCCGCAGGGAGATGTGGCCGGTGGCTCCGATCACCGGAATGTTGACCAGACCCCGGCCCCGAAAGTAGCCGGCCTGGCCGCTGCCCAGAAAGTTGAACAGGTAGAAGCAGGCCACCAGGCGGAGGTAGCCCGCGGCGGGGGCCAGCCCGGCCGCCCCGGTCGCGGGCAGCACCAGCCTGAGACAGGGCTCCGCCCCCAGGATCATCACCAGCGACATAAAGACGCCAAAGCAGAACAGCAGCCGCTGGCCCCGGCGGAAGCCCTCCCAGACCCGGTCGTCCTTTCCGGCTCCAGTATTCTGGCCGGTAAAGACGGCTACCGCCGCCGCGCCACTGTCCCCGAAGGAATTGGCAAAGCCCTCAATGCGGGTGGCGGCGGTGAAGGCCACGATGGCCTCCTCGCCCAAGGAGTTTACCGCCCCCTGGACCAGCAGCTTGCCAATGTACAGATTGCACATGTGGAGGGCGGTGACAAAGCTGAATCGGGCGGTGCGCTTGAGTAGGGGGAGGTCCATCACCATGTCCTCCCGGCGGAACATCAGCTCAGGGAATCGCAGACGGAGATAGGCGGCGCACAGACAGGCTGCCAGGGCCTGGGCCAGTACGGTGGCCAGGGCGGCGCCGGCTGTCCCCATGGAGGGCACAAAGGCCAGGTCCAGGACCAGATTGGCCCCCATGGAGAGGGCCAGAAAGCCCAGGGCGGCCCGGGTGTTGCCCACCGCCCGCAGCACTCCGGAGGCCAGATGGTAGGCGAAGGCGGCGGGAAAGCCCAGAAAGATAATACGCAGGTAGTCTCTGGCGCAAACGGCCACATTGGCCGGGGTCCGGAGTAGGGCCAGCAAGGGAGACAGGACCAGCAGGCCCAGGACGGTCAAAACAACGCAGGCCCCGGCCCCGAAGAGGCCGGACAGGCAGAACTCCCGGCGGAAGGCGGGGCCGTCCCCGGCGCCGTAGAACTGGGACAGGAGGGTGCCCACTCCGTCGCAGCCTCCGCTGATAAGAAAGAGGAACAGGTTCATCACCGACCCGGCCACCCCCACGGCGGCGAAGGCGGTGTCCCCCACAAAGTTCCCCACGATCACAGCGTCTATGGTGTTGTACAGCTGCTGGAGAATATTCCCGGCCAGCATGGGAACGGACAGGGCGATCAACTGACGGCTGATGTTCCCCTGGGTGAGTTGATTCATGACGGCGCCCCCTTTATGGCTTGCGGGACCGGCCCGCTGTAAACAGTATAGCCTATCAGATTTCTCTTGTAAAATGCTGATTATTTTGCTATAATATAACATATATATTATATTAAGACCTTGCCTGAAGGGTGGGGAGCCAATTGAACAGAGAGGAGGCGGACCTATGACCCAGCAGGAGATTGAGGTCTTTCTGACGGTGGCGCGGCTGGGAAGCGTCTCGGCCGCTGCCCAGGCGCTGTACATCACCCAGCCGGCGGTGAGCCGGCACCTGCGGGCCTTGGAGGAGGCCCTGGGCTGCACCCTGGTCAGCCGGGGCCGGGGAAAGCGGCAGGCGGAGCTCACCGACCGGGGCCGGGATTTTGTCCGGGTGGCGGAGAAGTGGCGGCTGCTGTGGCAGGAGGCCCGGGAGGTGGCCGGACAGGACCGGACGCAGACTCTCCGAGTGGCCTCGGTGGGCAGTCTGTCCACCTACCTGCTGCCCCCGGTGTTCCGGGAATTTTTGGCCCTTCCCGGCCGGACCCTTACCTTCCACCACTACCACTCACGGGAGGCCTACGACTACATCGCTCAGGGGCTGGCGGACGTCGCTCTGATCTCCGACCACATGTACCACCCCCAGGTGGAGACCGTCCCCGCTTTCCGCTCGGCCATGGTGCTGCTCACTGCCCCCGGACAGTCCTGGCCCGAGACCGTCCACCCCTCCCAACTGGATCCGGCCAAGGAGCTGCGCCTGCCCTGGAACCCGGAGTACGACCTGTGGCACTCCTTCTGGTTCAGCGCGGCGGCCGTCCCCCGGGCGGTGCTGGACCAGATGTCGCTGCTGGAGGAGTTCTTCTCCTGGCAGGGAAGCTGGCGGGACAGCTGGGCCGTCGCTCCCTCCATTGTGGCCGTCCCCCTGTCCCGGAAGCTGGGGCTGACCATCAGGAGGCTGGAGGAGGGGCCGGCAGATGAGATCATCTATTACCTGCTGGGTCCCAGGCGGAAGGAGGGGCTCACGGAGGACTTTCTGGACTGCCTGAACCGGGAGCTGAGGCGGCGCCCGGAGTCCCGGTCGCTGCTGGGAGGCGGTCTGAAGGGGGAGCAGGGGCGGTTTTTTGGAAAAAATGAGAAATAATTCCTTGCCTTTGGCATATATTTTGCTATACTGTATAAAGAGAGAGCCGTTACCTCTTTGCTGTGATGTATGAAAGGAGAGAAGTTATGAGCAAGAAGCTGAGCCTGCCCGCACAGATTCTGATCGCCCTTTTGGCGGGCATCGCCGTTGGCCTGGTGTGCTACTTCACCGGAGCCAAGGACATCACCACCGCTTACCTGAAGCCCTTTGGAGATATCTTTGTCAACCTGCTGAAGTTCATCGTGGTCCCCGTGGTACTGCTGTCCATGATCGACGGTATCATCTCCATGAACGACATGCGGAAGGTGGGCTCGGTGGGTATCAAGACGGTGGCCTACTTCATGGCCACCACCGCCATCGCCTGCGTGATCGGCCTGGTGTTTGCCAACATCTTCAAGGCGGCGGGTCTGTTTCCTGTTCTGGACCCCAACAGCGCCGAGTATGAGGCCAAGGAGTTCGGCGGCTTCATGTCCACGCTGGTGTCTATCTTCCCCACCAACATGTGGAAGTCCTTCACCGAGGCCAACATGCTCCAGGTGATTGTCATCTCCCTGTTCCTGGGCGGGTCCATCCTGGCCGCCGGGGAGAAGGCGCAGTTGTGCCGGGACTTTGTCGCCTCGGCCTACGCGGTGATCGAGAAGCTGATGGCTTTTGTCATCAGCCTGGCCCCCATCGGCGTGTTCACCTACATGGCCTGGGTGGTGGCCACCCAGGGCTCTGAGATTCTGGTGTCCCTGCTGCTGGTCATCGCCTGCGCCTATCTGGGCTATGTCGTCCACGCCATACTGGTGTATTCGGCGTCCGCCCAGGTCTTTGCCGGTATGAGTCCCGTTGCCTTCTTCAGGGGGGCCTTTGCCGCCATGATCTTCGCCTTTACCTCGGCCTCCTCCGCCGCCACCTTGCCTGTGGCCAAGGAGTGCGCCGGCGAGCTGGGCGCGGAGGACGACATCGCATCCTTCGTCCTGCCTCTGGGCTCCACCATCAACATGGACGGCACCGCCATCTACCAGTGCGTGGCCACCGTGTTCCTGGCTTCCTGCGCCAACATCAACCTGACCCTCAGCCAGATGGTCATTGTGGTGGTTACCGCTACCCTGGCCTCCATCGGCACCGCCGGCGTTTCCGGCGCGGGCATGATTATGCTGGCCATGGTGCTGGAGACCCTGGGCATCCCCGTAGCCTACATCGGCCTCATCGTGGCAGTGGATCGGATCTTCGACATGGGCCGTACCTGCCTGAACGTGACGGGCGACATCTCCTGCGCCATCTGCGTCACCAAGTGGGAGGGCAGCAAGACCGCCGCCAAGCGCTGAAGCTGACAGAAAAAAGGGCCTGTGCCGCAAAGGCACAGGCCTATTAAAAAGTATAACTTTTATGTATTTCCCCGCCCTCTGGGCGGGGAAATACGCTTTGAAGACGAGTATTACCGCCCGAGGAGGAAGAGCTTGTCGTCGGTAGTGAAGTTGGCGAAGCTGTACAGCACGATCACCGTGTCGATGTCGTGTTCCTCCACATAGTCCCGGATACTGGTCAGATTGTAGCGCAGGTCAAACAGGTGAATCTCCGAGAAGCGCCGGGTGAGGAAGGGGGCCAGGGAGTCGGTGTAGGAATCCCGGATGATGAGCGCCTTGGGGGCGTTGGTCTGCTCCGTCTCAATGACGCACAGAGGCTGATTTCCTCCCAGAAAGTAGGCGTACTTATCCTTGACGGCCAGCTTACCGTCCACATACAGGCTGCCCTCCTGGGGGCTGCCGTTGAACCAGGAGGTCACCTTGACCCCATCGTCCGGGACATAGGTGTCGATCCGGTCGGGGGGCAGCCAGCGCACCCCGGAGGTGGAGAAGCTGGTGCCGTAAAACTGGTCGGTAACGGTAGTTTTCTGAAAATCCTCCAGCTTCAGCGGCTCCATGCCCAGAGCCTCAAAGATGGCGTTGGCCCCATAGAAGGCTCCCAGGCTGGTCCAGTGGTGGTCGGTGCGGTAGTAGATATCCTCCCCGCTGTGGGCGCTCAAAGCGCCGTACAGGTCGATGGTGGAGGCTCCGGTGGAGAAATACAGCTGGTCGATGACGGCCTTCTCGTCCGCCGTGGGCGCTCCCTTGGGCAGACGGTCCGCCCATATTTCAGCCGCCGAAGGGATAAGGCCGAAGTACACCGGCACGTCCACGTTGCCCACCAGGGCGTCCAGATAGCCCATATCCTTGTTCAGCTTGGCCGGGTCGGGGTCTTTCACCCGGTTGATGAGGGTGTCCTTCGTCCCAAAGTAGACCCCCTCGTTCTCCTTTTTCCCGGACAGCCGCTCGCTCCAGGCCTTGGCGGCCACCCAGAAGTCCCGGCCCAGGATGTGGTCGGAGACATAGTCCTCCGCGTCCTCCATGAACTTGCCGCTGCTCAGGGTCTCCAGTGAAAGCTTGGGGGGCTTTTGCAGATAGCGGTTCTCCAGCTCGGAAAAGTCCTTGTCGGGCAGCAGCAGGCTGATGACCCCCATGCCCCCGATGAAGGCGCAGAACAGAACGGTGAGAAAAATGTTGAATTTCTTAGACATATCCGCGCCTCCTCAGAAGTTGAAGTACAGGAAGGGGTTGTAGGTGCCGGCCACCAGATAGGCGGTGCACACCACCAGCCCCGCCGCCACCAGAACGGCGCACACGATTTGCCGCGTCCTTGTCCCCAGACGGCGGTAGACTGCCGCCCCCAGGGGAGTGGCGGCCAGCGCCGCCGCGCACAGGGTAGGCAGATAGCTGGTCAGGTAGTAGCTGAAGGCGCTGTCTGCCAGGGGGACGCCTCCCAGGCCGAACATGACCTTGAGATAGCCGGTCAGGTGGCCCAGGTCCTCAATGGCGAAGATGGCCCAGCTCACCATGACAAAGAACATGGTGTACACATGGCCCACCAGGGCGGGGGCTTTCTCTAACTTGTCCAGCAGAAGGAATTTCTCCACCATCAGCAGGACGAAGAAGTACAGCCCCCAGAACAGGAAGGTCCAGTTGGCCCCGTGCCAGATGCCGGTGGCGGCCCAGACCACGAACAGGTTGAACACCTGCCGGCCCTTGCCCCGGCGGTTGCCCCCCAGGGGGATATAGAGATATTCCCGGAACCAGGTGGACAGGGAGATGTGCCACCGCCGCCAGAACTCGGTGATGCTTTTGGAGATATAGGGGTAGTTGAAGTTGGGCAGGAACTCAAAACCCAGCATCCGCCCCAGGCCCACGGCCATGTCGGAGTAGCCGGAGAAATCGAAATAAATCTGGAAGGTGAAGGCCAGCACCCCCAGCCAGGCCCCGGCAACCGTCAGCTCAGACAGGGCCATGGCCTTGTAGCTGTCCCACAGGGCCCCCACGTTGTTGGCGATGAGCAGCTTTTTTCCGAGACCAACCATAAAGATCTGCACGCCGGAGGCGAATTTATCCGCCGAGCAGGTCCGCTCGTTGATCTGGTCCCCCAGGTCCTTGTACTTGATGATGGGTCCGGCGATAAGCTGGGGGAATAGGGTGACGAAGGTGCCGAAGTTGAGGATGTTCCGCTGAGCACGGGCGTCTCCCCGGTAGACGTCGATGGTGTAGCTCATGGTCTGGAAGGTGTAGAAGGAGATGCCGATGGGCAGATGGACCCCCAGTACCGGCATGAAGGTGAGCCCCACCGACTGGAGGGAACCGGCGATGAAGTCCCAGTACTTGAAGAAGCACAGCAAGGCCAGGTTGAACACAATGGAGGAGGCCACCGTCATTTTCGCGCCTTTGTCGTTCCCTCTGGCCTTGCACCGCTCCACCAGCAGGCCGTGGGTAAAGTCAATGGCGGTGGACAGGAACATGATGACAACGTAAATCCGCTCTCCCCAGTAGTAGAAGCACAGGGAGGAGACCAGCAGCACCACGTTGCGCCCCCTGCGGGGGACGATATAGTACAGGAACAGGGTGAGGACCAGGAAATAGAACTTGAAAATAGGGGTGGAAAAGACCATGGGGGACCTCCTCATACAAACGGCGGACGATCCTTCGTCCGCCGTTTGGCGTAATGTTTAGAACAGGGCGTTGAAGTCATCAACAATGCTGTCGCAGTCCGGGTGGACAATCAGCATCACATAGTCGCCGTTGGTGACGATGCGGGACTGCTCCTCCCACATCGTCGTGGGACCGGGATACCAGGCCCCGCCGGGGCCGTTGCCGTCGCCTACCATGTAGTCGATGCGGGCCTGGAAGATGGACTTCACGGTGTCCACATCGCTGCTGTCCTTCACCTGGACCAGGGCGAAGTCGCCTACGGGAGCGGGCGACAGGTCGCACAGGTAGATGACCTGCTGGGACAGGGAGAGGTCGGACAGGCCGGCGAAGAAATTGGTCAAGGTGACGTCGTCCGCCTCCGTCATAAAGGAGAACTGATACTTGCCGGTGATAGTGGAGTAGAAGGAGGACAGGTCCACCTGGGAGGAGGAGCTGTCAGAGGAACCGGAGCCGGAGCTGTCGCCGGAGGAACTGGAGCTGCCGGGGTTGGAGGCATCAGGCTTGGGATCAGGCTTGGGATCAGGCTTGGGGTCGGGCTTCTGCTCAGGCTTGGTCTCCTCTTTCCAGTCGCAGGTGACGGCGCAGGTGGCCTTGGCGCCGTCGTACTCCACGGTGATGGTGGCCTTTCCGGGAGCGACCGCCTTGATCGTGCCGTCCTGGGACACCGTGGCGATCTTCTTGTCGCTGGAGGTAAAGGAGGCGATGCCATCGGTGTCGGGCTCGGTGGTGTAGCGCAGCTGGAACGTGGCCCCGGCCTTGGTCAGTTTAACCTCCGTCTTGTTCAGAGTGATGGTAACGGTGGGAAGGGGCTGGAGGTCTCCATTGCTGCCCGAGCCGCTGGGGTTGGAGCTATCCGGCTGGGAGCCGTCGGGCTGAGAGCCGTCGGGGGTGGAACCGTCGGGCTGGCTGGAGCTGCCGCCGGGGGCGATGGCGCTCACGTCGGAGCCGCTCCCAGGGTTGGAGGAGGCGCTGCCGCCGCCATTTCCGCCGCCGCAGGCGGCCAGGGACAGAATCATGGCGCCGGCCAGCAGCGCCGCAAAAACATGTCTTTTCATAGTAAGTAAAACTCCTTTTCTGTTGGGGTGTGACAGACCCCTTTTGGGGGCTTACGTGGGGTTTGACGCAGGAAAACAGAAAAGGTTCCCGAAATCAAAAATTTTTTAAAAAGCGGGCCCGAGCTGTCTGTCACTCGGGCCCGCCTGATCTGTGGGGACGCCGCTGCCCTGTCCTCAAAGGGTACGGGATCAGCTTTGAGACTGGTATTCAAAAAATACAACGCTTCCGTTCACCGCGGCCAGACCATCGGCGGTCTGCCCCAGGGAGATGGTGATGTCGTTCAGCATACAGCGGTACAGGCTCCCGTGGAGCCGCCGGAGGACCGCCTTGGCGGCGTTGTAGCTGTCGCTGGTGAAGCTGACGGATATCTCCCGGCGCACGATGCTCTGGGAGGCGTCCACCGTGCCGAAGGACAGGCTGTAATCCCTGGTGTCCGCGAGAATCGTGTGCAGCTCCAGCATGACCGACTGCAGGTTGTCGTAGGCGGCCAGGCCGCGGGGGGACTCCTCCCGGGCAAACAGCTCCTCCAGCTCCCGCTCCATCTGGCGCTTCTCAGTCAGACGGAGCTGCGCCGCCTCGATCTGGAGCTGACACAGCTCTGTCTCCTCCCGGGCGGCGTCCCGCTGGGCGGTCACCGGGAGGTAAAACAGCATGACATAGCCGCTGACCGCCGCGACTGCGGCCAGCACCCCCAGCAAAATCCACTCCCGGGCGGTTAGACTGCGTTTCATGGGGCGGTCTCCTCCTTCTGCAGCTGAATCAGGATGCTGGACTGGACCAGCGCCCCGGTATCCTGGGTTGTGGCGGCCGTGTTCACCCAGGTGGCCGCCACCAGCGGCGACTCCTCCAGCCGGCTGACGATCCCGGCGGTCTGAGCCAGGGTCACGCCGGAAAACTGAACCTGCACCTGGCTGCCGTTGATGGAAATGGCGTTCAGCTCCGCCTCTCCCACCGCGCCGTCCAGCAGGTCCAGAACCTCCATGCGGTCAATGAGCTCCCGCTCCTCCTCGGTAGCGGAGTACAGGCTGTAGCGCTCCTGAACCTGGCCGTAGTCCGCCAGCTCCGCCATTATGCCGTCCAGCCGGGCCTGGGACGACTCCAGGGCCTGCTGGGCCTGCCGGGCCTCCGTCCACAGGTCGTACACCAGCACCTTGGACAGCCCCAGCAGGCAGGTCAGCGCAAACAGTACGTACAGAGCGATGGTCGCCGGTTTGGTAGTCCTGTCCGGCTTGTAGAACAGGTTCATCGTCCGCTTGGTGGGGAAGGTCTCCTTTTTTTTGCTCATTTTTGTCCCCCCATCCCGGCGCCCGCCGCAAAGATGCCCTCCGCGGCCCGCTCTCCGTCTCCGGGAAGCAGCTCTTCCGGGGCGCGCAGGTTCAGGCCCACGATGTCCGCGATGGCCTTCCGCAGCGGCGGCATGACCGCGCCGCCCCCCACCAGAAAGATGTCCTCCAGGCTGCTGGAGCGGTAAGTAAACTGATAGAAATTGATTACCTTCAGGATTTCCACCGCGATGCGCTCGCACAGGTCGGTCACCCGAGGGCTGGAGTGGACGCTGTGGTAGTCGCCGGCCTTGTAGGTGCCGGCCAGGAAGGCGTCCACCCCAAGCTCGTCGGCGATGGCCAGGTCCAGGCTGCGGCCCCCCAGGGCAATCTGACGGGTGGCCTGGACCCGGTCCCGCCACACCACCGTGATGCGGGTAAACTGGTGCCCCAGGTCCACAAAGCAGAATTCCTCCCGCCCCTCACGGGCCTGGACCAGCTGGATCAGGGCCATCTCCTGGGGCAGGACCGTTTTCAGGCGGATGCCCGCCTGAGAGAACATCTTATAGTATCCGGCCAGGGTGTTTTTGGCGGCCACGGCGGCCATCATGGGCACGCCGTTCTCACGCTCCTCCCCCTCGGCAGGCTGGCAGAGGGCGTAGTCGCAGAAATACTGGTCCGCCACGCCCTGGATAAAGTCGGAAAACTCGTAGGGCAGGTTCATCATAAGCTGCTCGGCGGTCATATTCGGCATGGTGACCAGCCGGCAGATCACCTGACTGGGCGGCAGCACCAGCGCCGCCGGGACCCTGGGCAAGGACAGCTCCTTTTTGGTCTGCTTCAAAAACTGGGTGAACATGTGGGGAAGGGCGATGGTCCCGCGCTCGTCCACCAGGTTTTCCGGCAGGCGGACCTTCTCCAGGCGGACCAGACTGTTGTCCCGGAGCAGGGCGACCTTCATGCTGCTGCTGCCCAGGTCGAACCCGAGCCTTGTTTTTGCCATAATCTCTCCCCCTCTGTCTTAAAACAGGCCAAAATACCACTGAATCAGCGGCTCGCCCCAGCAGACCGCGTACAGCGCGCCCGCCGCCAGAAAAGGCCCGAAGGCCACCGCCGTACCCCGCCGCCTGCCCGCCAGGGCCGCCCAGGCCAGCCCGGCCAGACAGCCGGCCAGCAGCGCCAGCAGAAGCTGGGCCCAGGTCAGGTACAGGGCCAGCGCGAAGAGCAGCTTGATGTCCCCGCCGCCCATGACCTCCCGGCCCGCGAGCTTCTCCGCCAGCAGGACCAGCGCCAGCAGCCCCGCCGGGACGGCGCAGGCGGTCAGCGCGGCCAGCGCCGCCGCTTTGAGGTCCTCTCTGAGCAAAAGCAGCCAGACCGCCCGGTTGACCGCCAGCGCCGCCAGCAGCCGGCCAGGCAGGACGCGCCGGTGGGCGTCGGCCAGGGACAGCGCCAGCAGCACGGCGGCGAATATCAGCCACTGGCCCAGCGCAGGGCCCCACCCGAAGCGCCGGCCTACGCACGCAAGGGCCGCCGCCCCGCCCAGCTCCGCCCACAGGCAGTCGGAGGGGATGCGCTCCCCGCAGTATTTGCACTTCCCCCGGCGCAGCAGAAAGCTGAATACCGGAACCAGGTCCCCGGCCCCCAGCGTATGGCCGCAGGCGGCGCAGTGGGAACGGCCGGCGAACATCCGCTCTCCCGCCGCCCAGCGGGACGCGGCGCAGTCCAGAAAGCTGCCCAGCACCGCGCCGAATACCGCCAGCCAGAAGCAGAGATACGCCGTTATAATCTGTTCTTCCATAAGCTCTCCTTGTACCGGCGCCCTCAGACGCCCTCCAAAGAGCGGGACCCTTCCCGCCCTCTGGAGGACGCCCGCCGAAGCGGGCGTTGCCTTTTCTCAATCAATCATCCACCCATGTGGCTGTAAACTCATCGTTTTCATAGGTCACTTCAATATGTTTAGTCTGATTAGCTGTCATTTTCCCTTGTGCTGTCTGCGAATCAGCCGTCATTTTTCCAGCTTCAAGATCATAATACTTCCCAGTTATCGCCTGATCGTCAAAATAATCAATGATAGCTGCTGCTTTTGCCGCACGCAGGTTGGCATTATCAGTTGCTTCTTTGGCATCATCCAGGGAAGTAGTTACCAGCGGAATCGACACCGCCACCAAAATGGCGATAATGGCGACTACAATCAGCATCTCGACCAGGGTGAAGCCGCTGTTTTTGCTGAGCTTGGCGCTCAGCTTCTCTTTGAGTTTTTTCATGTTTGAAATCCTTTCTTTTTAGCGTTTTTATATTCGGGATAACCGCCTGTGCATATCAGCGGAAAGCTGTAAAACTGTCCTCCTTTCCTTCAAAGCTGGAATGTTATATATTCAGAGCGCATATCAAAGACGGCTCGGAATACCGGGTAAAGACAGGGGTCCGTGTTCCTTCCGGGAACACGACTGAGGCCATGGCCTCAGTCAGAAGCCGTATTCAGATTGCGGCATACATACTGAACATGGGCAGATAGACCGCCATTAGAATAAACACGACAAAGATTGCCAGCACAATGATAATAGTGGGCTCCAGCAGGGACAGGGCGCGCTTGGTGCGCACGTCCACCTCGTTGTCGTAGTACTCGGCCAGCACCTTGAGGGTGGACTCCATGGAGCCGGTGGCCTCGCCCACGGCGGTCATCTGCACCAGCATGGCGGGCAGCTCTTTGCTGTAGCTCATGCACTCTCCCAGGCCGCGCCCGCCCTCCACGCCGGGCAGGGTGGCCGCGATATCCCGGGCCATACACAGGTTGGTCATGGTCCGGCCAGAGACCTCAATGGCCTGGAGAATGGGCATTCCCGCCGTCAGCAGCGTGGACATGGTGTGGGCGAACTGGCTGGCCCCCGACATCCGGACAATCGCGCCGATGATGGGGATTTTCAGCTGCGCCCGGGCCAGGACAATCCCGCCCCTGTCCGTCATCCGGAAGGCCTGCAGGGCCAGCAGCGCCAGAGCGATTACGCCCAGCAGCACCAGAGAGTAGCGCTGGAAGAAGTGGGACAGGGCGATCAGCGCCACCGTGGTCCAGGGCAGGTCGATGTCCATGCTCTCGAACATGCTGGTAAAGGTGGGCACGGCGAAGGTCATGATGATTCCGATTACGCCGGCCGCCACCACAATTACGAAGGCGGGATAGGTCAGCGCGCTGACCACGCTCTCCCGGGTCTTGTTCATCCGCTCAAAGTAGTCCGCCAGACGCCGGAAAGCGGACAGCAGATCGCCCGACTCCTCACCCGCCCGGACCGTCTCCCGAAAGGTGGCGGGCAGGGTTTTCTCTCCCCGCTGGGTAAAGCTGTAGCTCAGGCTCCAGCCGTTGGACACGTCCTCCGACACCTGCCGCAGCAGCCTGCTCAGCGTCCTGTCCGGACACTGCTCCGCCACCAGGTCCACCGTCTGCACCAGGGGCATCCCGGCCTTCAGGATGATGGCGAACTGCTGGCAGGTCAGGGCCAGACTCTTGGCGCTGATCTTCTGGAACCGGGCCAGCGGGTCCTTCACCGCCGTCCTGGGGACCTCCTTCAGGGAGAGGACCACCTCGCAGCTCTGGCGAATCTGGGCCACCGCGTCGCTCTGGCTCACCGCCTCCACCACGCCGTTCACCCGCTCCCCGCTGGAGTAGGCGGCCTCGTATTTGTATGTGGGCATGGGCGGACCTCCTTACTGCGGCGGCCGCTTAAAGCCCGGCGCGGCGGGCCGTCCGGGGGCGGCCGGGAATCTGTCCGCCTGGGCCTGGTCCCGCAGGGCGGAGGCGTAGGTCTCCCGGCTGATGGTCCCGGCGCCAACCAGATTCTGCAGGCAGCGGTCCATGAGGATATTGCCGATGGCCCCGGTGGTCTGGATGGCGTTGGCGATCTGGGGGGTTTTACCCTCCCGGATCAGGTTGCGGATGGCGCCGTCCACCTTCATTACCTCGCAGGCCAGCACCCGCCCGCCGCCCGCCTTGGGCAGCAGCTGCTGGCTGAGCACCGCCTTCAGGGACATGGACAGCTGCAGGCGAATCTGCTGCTGCCGGGCCGCCGGGAACACGTCCACAATGCGGTCGATGGAGTCGGCGGCGGAGTTGGTGTGGACAGTGCCGAACACCAGGTGGCCCGTCTCGGCGGCGGTGAGGGCCGTCTCGATGGTCTCCAGGTCCCGCATCTCGCCCACCAGGATAACGTCCGGGTCCTCCCGGAGGGCCGCCCGCAGCCCGGCGGCAAAGGACTGGGTGTCCTTGCCCACCTCCCGCTGGTTGATGACGCATTTGTCCGGGGTGTAGACGTACTCAATGGGGTCCTCCAGGGTGAGGATGTGCTTGCGCTCCCGGCGGTTGATCTGGTTGAGAATGGCGGCCAGGGTGGTGGACTTGCCGGAGCCGGTCTCGCCGGTGATGAGGACCAGCCCCTGGCTGTAGGCCGGGAATTCCGCCGCCGCCGCGGGCAGACCCAGCTCAGACAGCTCGGGAATGTGTTCGTTGAGCAGCCGGATGGCGGCGGACCAGGCCCCTTGCTGGCGGAACAGGTTCAGCCTGCACCGCACCCCGGCGATGGTAAGGGCCAGATCGGCCTCTCCCACCACCCGCAGGTTGCCAAACTCCCCGCCGGCCAGCTCCCGCACGATGTTCTCGCACTGCGGGGCGGTAAGCGGCTCGCTGTCCATCTCCCGGATGGCCCCGTCCACCCGGTACCGGGGCGTCAGCCCCCGGACCAGATGGATGTCCGACGCCCCGTCGGCCTGGGCCTGGGCGACATATTCTTCTATAAGTTTCACTCCATATTCCTCCTATCCGTCACCCAGCACCCGGTGAATCTCCTCCGGGGAGGTCACACCCTCCAAAACCAGCCGGCGGCAGTCCGCAATGATGGGCTGAAAATCCGAATTCTGTATGGCGGCCTCCAGTCCGCTGAGGGAATGGGCGTAGATGGCCCGCCGAATGGCCGGGGTCACCGGCAGGATTTCAAACACGCCGGTCCGGCCCCGGTAGCCGGTATTGAAGCACTCGCCGCAGCCTGTTCCCCGGTAGAACAGGTAGTCCCCCGGCTCCAGGCCCAGGGCGGACTGCTCCTCCGGCGGCGGGACATAGGGCCGGCGGCAGTGGGGGCACACCTTCCGCACCAGCCGCTGGGAGATGATCCCCTTCACAGCCCCGGCGATGAGGTAGGGCTCCACGCCGATGTCCATCAGCCGGTCCACCGAGGAGGCGGCGTTGTTGGTATGTACCGTGGACAGCACCAGGTGGCCCGTCATGGCCGCCCGCATGGCGATTTCAGCCGTCTCACCGTCTCGGATTTCGCCCACGGCGATGATATCCGGGTCCTGGCGCAGCACGGAGCGCAGAACATTGGCGAAGGTCAGCCCCGTCTTGTCGTTGATCTGCACCTGACATACGCCGTCGATGTGGTACTCCACCGGGTCCTCCAGGGAGACCAGGTTGACCTCCTCGCGTTTCAGCCGGTCGATTATGGCGTAGAGGGTGGAGGTCTTGCCCGAGCCGGTGGGACCCACCATCAGGATGACCCCCTCCCGGGCGCTGTCCACCAGGCTGAGGAACCGCTCCCGGTTTTCCCCCTCCAGGCCGATGCCCTCCAGGGTGGCCAGCTCCGGGGTCTTTCGCAGCAGGCGGACCACCACCTTCTCCCCGTGAATGGTAGGCAGGGTGGAGATACGCAGGTCCAGCGTCTCCTGCCGGACGGTGACCACCGCCTGCCCGTCCTGGGGTATGTTTTTCTGGGCGATGTCCATACGGGCCATAATTTTCAGGCGGGAGATCACCGAGTTCTGCAGCTCCCGGGGTACCGGGATGATGGGCCGCAGCGCGCCGTCGATGCGCATGCGGATGGTCATGCCGCCCTCTCCGGGCTCCAGGTGGATGTCGCTGGCCCCCTCGGTACAGGCCCGGTCGATGATGGAGTTTACCAGGCGGATGGCCGGAGCGGCGTCCGCCTCGTCCTCGTCCACAGACAGGCTCTGCGCCTGGGCGGCGGCGCCGTACTGGCTGCCCAGCAGGTCCCGGCGCATGTCCTCTATGGCCTGCATGGCCCCTTGGTTGCTGTACAGGTTCTGTACCGCCCGCTCCAGCGCGGCGGATGCGGCAATCACCGGGATGACCCGGCGGCGGGTCACCGCCTGGACCTCCTCCACCGCCACAAAGTTCAGCGGGTCGGCCATGGCCAGCTGCACGTCGGTCCGGTTGGCTCGGATGGGGACCACCATATGCTTTTTCGCAATGCTCTTTGGCAGGATCTGTGCCATCTCCGGCGGGATGGAGCAGGTGTTCAGGTCCACAAACTCCACGCCAAGCTGATCCATCAGGGTGTCGATCAGCTGCTTTTCGGTAATAAACCCGTGCTTTTGAAGCACCTCGCCCAGCCGCTCGCCGGTGCTTTCCTGTAATTCCAGCGCCCGGTCAAGCTGCGCCTGGGTGACGGTCCCGCTCTTGACCAGCAGGTCACCCAGCTTGACGTATTTCATGGTTCGCTCTCCTTCTTCTCCGGATTCAGGCAGCGGACGGCCAGCTCCGTCTCCGCGTGAATGTCGCCGTCCTTCTCCTTGACGGACAGCTTCAGCGTAAAGACCCGGTCCGCGTAGCCGATCTCCATTGCATCGACCTCATACCGGCCGTTGAGCCCGTACGCGCCGTCGGGCAGGACGCGCAGACCGCTGTTTCCGCCGCCGTCGGCGTACACTTTGCCGTTCTCCAGCCGCAATCTGGTCTCCTCCCCATAGGAGTCGCTGAAATAGGAGTCCAGCATTCCCTCTTTGGCAGCCACATCCTCCGCGTAGCGCAGGTCGTCGGCCAGGATGTCGGCCAGGGTAGACAGCAGCAGCTCCGTCTCCGACTGGGCGATCATGGCGCGGTAGCTGGTCATCGCCATCTGCAGTCCGGCGTTTAGAATCAGCCCCAACAGGATCAGAATGACCACCGCTGCCAGCAGCTCCACCAGGGTCAGGCCCTCATGACCCGCCAGCTTGCGCCTCATGAGCCGTCCTCCTTGGCGTAGGAATAGGCTCCCTCACCGCCGTAGCGCCTGACATCCAGTTCCTTTGACGCGCTTTCGCGGGATATGGTCACAGTCAGGTCCGTGCCGGCTCCCTTCTGACTCTCCGCGCCGGACAAGGTCTCGTAAAACAACTTGTCTGAGCTCCGGGCGCTGCGGCCGATGGTGGAGGAGGCCATGATCCCGCCGAACAGCAGGGCAATGGACAGCGCGGCGATCAACACCGCCGCCAGCACCTCCACCAGGGTCTCCCCACGGCTTTGACTCAGCTTTTCCCTCACGGCTCCTCCGCCTCCTTCTTCGCGATCCAGTTCAGCCGCCACTTGACCTGCTCTGTTTGATATGGCTCCGTGTTCCTCAGAAGGAACACCTCGTCCAGCGGCTTGACCGGAATCAGCTCCGCCTCCATCGCAAAGATGTGCCCGGTCTCGTCCTCGGGAAGGGCGGCGGTCAGGGAGATGACGCCGTCCTTCCGCAGCTGAAAAGTGACGGTGACATCCTCAAAGCCGTCCGCTTTTACCGTTAAGGTGAACCTGATGGGGAAGTTGAAGCTGACAGGACGCTCTGTAAAGATGTGTTGGTCGTCCGGATTCCGGGCGACCCCCGCTCCTGCCGCCAGCTTTTCACCGAACAGAAAGTCCAGCCTGTCCAGCAGCGGCAGGATGTCGGAGGACGCGCCGGGGGAATCGTTCAGTCCACATATGTATATTCCGTCCGCCTGTGCATAGGTGTGGATATAATAGTCGTGGACCAATCCCGTGGTGATATTCCCCTCGCCATCCGTTGTTTCAACCGTTCTCTGGACATCCTCCAAGTCATAGCTGTACCGTCCGACGTAGCTGCTTGCCTCAATTTCGCCGCAGACCAAACGGAGGGCGGAGGAGAGGGTTAGGTATTTCTGGTGTTCCTCACGGTTGCTGCGCAGCTTGCCCGCGTTGGAGGCAGCCGCCATCAGTACAGACGCCGCCACCATCATGCACACCAGCAGCAACAGAAGCGCTGTCAGGATGGACGCCCCGCGCGCGCTGTTCCATTTTTCATGAATCCGTTTCACGCAGCGTCCCTCCTCCTATAAATCCATGGGGCCTACAGTTTTTTCTTCCCCGTCAGCCGTTTCCTATCCGTCCGGCGCGGGAGGCGCCGTGACGGTTGTCTCGAACTCATGGGGCTGTCCGTCCAGCTTCAGGGAGATCTTCAGCCTGATGTCCCTTGCGGGCTCCGGCGGGCCGGCCAGCGTCAGCCGGAGAGAGGTCTCGCTCTCCGCCTCGCCAAGCTCCACTCCTGTCTGATTCTGACCCTGGGCCAGAGCCGCCTTGAATTCCGTGACCTTCCTGCCGCCAACGACTGCAAAGTCGAAGTACACGGTGTAGGTTCCGGCATCCGTGCCCTCGACAACCCGGGTCTCCACCGGAAGGACCTCCGCCAGAACAGCGCTCGCGGCGGCATAGGTCCGGCCGTTGTAGGTAAAGAGGCTGGTCACGCTGATGACCTCCGGCGCGACTGTGGGAGCTGTGCCGCCGGTCAGCTCAATGGCGGAGAAGGTGTTCACGCCGCCCTCGTCATAATTGGCGCCCTTTGCCTGAACAGTGTCGCCGCTCCGGACGTTCGTCAGCTTCAGCACGCCGTTCAGGTCCTCATCCAGCCTGTTGGTCACGGCGGGAGTCAGCACCACGGTGCCGTTGGTAAACAGAACCGCCTGCGCGGGCTTCAGCTTCAGCTCGGCGGTGACGCGGACCGTGAAGACGCGCTTGTAGGAGGTTCCGCCCGGCTCCGTGTAGGTGACGCTCAGCGTGGTCGTGCCGCCGACGGAGCTCAGGTCGATGACCTCTCCCTCGTTCGCCCTGGGCGAGGTCGCGGCGATCTTCACAGACAGCTGCCTGGTTCGGTTATCCGTGAATGTCAGCACGCCGTTTTGAATCGTCTGGCCGCCAAGGGCCTGCAGCTCCGCAATCGGGTTTTCACCCTCTATCCGGACGGTCCAGACACCTCCCGCCGCCACGTCGCCGGTCAGCTCCAGGGTTTCCTCCAGCGTTCCGCCGCCCACAAACAGGTCCAGCTCCATGGGCCTGCTGCCCTCGCTGCGGGTGATGCCCTTGAGCGGCCACCGGCCGTAGTGGACATTCCGCGGCTGCCCGCCGTCCGTCCGGCTCAGGATGGTGGGGAAGGGGTAGTCCATGCCTTGCAGCTCCCTCCGGCTGGACGGCGGATAGCTGTATTTGCCGGGCACGGAATACGATCCGCCGTCAGGAAGGGTTATTTCGGTGGTGACCTTTGAGAATCTGCGCTGAGTGCCCGTTACGCCGCTGTTCAATCGGGCCACACCGCCTGTTTCCAGCTCCTCATAGCTCAGGGCGGTAACGCCGGGAGTGCCGTTCACGTCGGTTTTGATGCCGCTGGTATCTGGGGGCCTTACACTGTCCAGATAGTAGCTGTTGGTAATGGTACAAATACCATGGTTCGCGGCGTCATTGTAGGAGCCGGTACCCGCTGCTACAATTTCGCCGGTACCACCCAGAGCATACAGTGATTTAATATTGCCGCTTTTACCGGGCAGGGATACATAGCTGTAGCAGTTGTGTAATTCGTTGTTGGTGGTGTTTTGCTGCTGATTTAACGGCTTATTGGTGTCTGTACCAACAATGCCGATTCTGATTCCGCCTGCCGGGTCCAGCGGTTTGAAGTAACTGCCGCCTACGATACCGCCGACATAGATGCCGGCCACGTTTTTAATGGAATTGCCCACTTGAATGCTTCCGCCGGCATAGCAGCTTTCAATGCTTTTCTGACTGGCCCCAACCAAACCGCCAATGCGTACATTGTCGTTTCCGAATGCGGAGCTGACGTTGCCGGTGGAAACCTGAATGGACGTTACAGCGGTACACCCCTCCAGATTCATGTTGGAAATGCCGACCAAACCCCCAATCTCAGCGCCGCCCCAGGAGGAATTGCTGAGCTTCACATCCACCTCAATGGTATAACCGGCTACGGCGCAATTCTTCACTGCGCTGGCAGTATCCGAGGCCGCCAACCCCGCCAAGGCTCCAATGGCATACCAACAGCTGTCCGTATCTTTGGTGTTGTTTCCGGCAATGCTGCTTACAGTACCTTGTCCGTCGGAGGAATAAAGAACAATATTGCTCAGCTGTCCGTTATAGACAACACCGAACAGACCCGCGCAGGATGATTCCTGGCCTTGAATGCTGACATTTTCAATTACATAGCTGTCTCCGTCATACACGCCGCCAAACCAGCCGTTGAGACTTCCTTGATTGCCGACGGTGGCATCGTAATACTCCGCGATTGGCGTATATGTTTGATAGACGTCGTTTCCGTCCTTGTCCTTGCCGGACCCGCCCATAATATCATGGCTCTGGGTCCAATAATACGTTTCGGTCATTTCCTTGCCGGACAGATAGGGGAATTGGGAACAGTTGTCCTTTGTCAGCACCGTTTTGGTATTCATCGTTGTGCCGTTCCAATTAATAAACTGCAGCTGTTCAATGGCCCGTACGCCGTAAACGTTGTCCTTACCGCCCGGAGCGGCGGTGGGCGCGGTGCAGCTCCAATCCCTGGGCAGCTGTGTCACCGACATGGCGTCCGCGAAGAAGGGATTGAGGGTGAAGGTGACGGAGACGGTTGACAACGCTCCGGTCTGCGTCAGCCTCAGCGTACCGTTGGGCCGGCCGGTGGTGGCCGAGGGGTACAGGCCGCCCACGGCTTTGTCCAGGTCCAAGCTGAGATAGGAGTGGAAGGTAAAGCCGGGCATCAGAGCTTGCAGCGCCTGATCCGCCGCCGCCTCGGCATCGGTCTGCGGCCGGTTCTGCGTGAAAGCGCCTCCCTGCCCGCCGGAGAAATAATTGATGTTACCCGCCGTTACGGTTACGGCACGTTCCACTCCGTCGGCGGCATAGCAGCCGTAGCCGTATTCGGTGACAATCCCGTCGTCGTTGCGGGCGGTGCTCAGCGTGTTATGCTTGACAATGGCCTTCTCAACCGGGTTCACAGTCAGCAGGCTGGTGCTGTAGTATGCCTCGCCGCCGATCTCCAGCTTCTCCCAGTAGTAAATTCCCATCTCGCCCAGATCGATCGGTTTGGGCCAGTCCACGCCGGGGTAGACAGGATTGCCGGCGGCGTCCGTGACGGCGGTGGGGTAGGGATATTCGCCTGTGCCGGACAGCTTTTTCATGCCGGATATGACGGGCGTCTCCGCCGACAGCTCCGCGTAGGTCTTTCCAGAAGCGGCAGTCCCGTCCTTATACGCGGCGGTATAGGAGTTTTCCCGGTAGGTGAAATTGCCCATGTTCAGGTAGCAGGCGCCGGACTGACTTCCGGAGGCCCCGGACTGGCCGCAGAAACCGCTGGCCTTGGCGTTCACACCGCTGGAGTTCATGTGCGCCGCGGCGTAGGAATTGGCAACTGTCCCGCCGTTGAGGCCCACAAACCCGCCGGTCCAGACGAAGGAGGTCTGGTCCGTCTCGCCGTCGATCCGGGCCACGGCGTAGGAGGTCCCGATCCAGCCGGTGTTCCAGCCCGCCAGCCCCCCCGCGTAGGAGGTGCCAAAGCCGATGCCGCTCACTGAAAGCAAGGGCGCTTCCACGCCGCAGTCCTGGATAATGCCGGTGTTTCGTCCCACCAGCCCGCCGATGTAGAAGGGGGCGTAGGTGCTCCTGGCGTCCAGTTTCAGGCCGGAGGCGGCGCAGTTTGTGACCGTTCCGCTGTCGTTCCAGCCCACCAGGCTGCCTAGATACAGCGTATCCCATCTCCGGGCAGCCGTAAGTCCAACCTCGGGCATATGGTAGACAATGCTGTTCAGCTTTCCCTCTGAGCAGCCGAACAGGCCCGCGCAGACCGCTGTTTCCGCTTGGAACGCCACATTGCGGATGGTATGGCAGCTTCCGTTGTAGGTTCCCAGGAAGGGCGCCGCCAACCTGCCGATGGGGTCCTGACGGAACGTCTCAGCCGCCAGACTTCCGCCGCCGTACTCTGTGTAGGTGCGGTAGTTCAGGTCCAGCCGCTGCTGGAAACGGTAGTCGTTGCCGCTGTGGTAATACTCCGGGTTCCGGCTCAGCTCGTACAGATGCCGGGGCGTGCGCAGGTCGGCCTGCCGGTAGTTCTTGGCGATCAGCTTCCCGGCGTAATCGGAGATCGTCGTCTCATTCCAGCCCTGTACCGGTTTATCCTGCGCCGAGACCGGATTGACCGTCTCGGCAAAGTGGGGGTTGTAGAAGTAGTCGCCGGACGCTGAAATCGGCGGCGTACAATCAGCCGCAAGAGTAAAACCCAGATACTGGTAAAAATCGGCGCTTGCCTCAGCGGGAATGGCGGCGGGCAGCGGGATCAGGTAATACTCCTTGGACACCGTGTCCCCTTCCGTTTTGCCTTCCGCCCTGATCCAGTCTGCCCGCGGCACTGTCTGCGCTGGGGTTGTCCGGATCGCCTTCGCTGCTTTGTCAAGGTAGGAATAGGTAATTGTGACCGACCGCGCCGCGCCGGCGCTCAGAGAGCCGTCGTCATTCCTGACGCCGTCCAGATCCGTCCCTAAAAGGGCCACGGCATAGCCGTCCAGCCGGATGGTCTTGCCGTCCTCCAGGGATTTTACCAGCGTTCTGGCATTGCCGCCGGAAAAGCCATAGGCGCCATCGCTGTATTTCTCGTAGTAAACCAGACTGGGCTCCTTGAACTGCGCGGTCCAGTCGCCGTAGTGGGGCAGACCCTTCAGGCCCGGGAAGTCGTAGTTGGTCAGCTGCAGGTCCTCCCGCAGATTATAGGGATGACTGTCCGTTGAGGATTTCTCAGCGAACGCGCCGCCCATTGCTGTGACAAAACTTTTGTCCTTCATCTCGTCATAGGGCCGGCCATATTGTGGAATTCCCTGGTCGGGGATGCTCAGATTCAGGTAGTACGTATCGGTAAAGGCGTCGTTATTTGCCGTCGTCTGTGACTGGGTCAGATACCAGAACTCAGTCTGGTCCGTAAGGCCGACGGGGTGCATCACGGAATAAACATGGCTGGCTCGTGCCTTGAGCCCGCCGCCCATGCACAGTCCGGCGGCTTTCGCGGACCCGGACATATTGATAAATCCGGCGGCGTAGCAATTGGTCAGTGTGACGCTGCTGCTGTCACCCACCAGCCCGGCGGAGCTTTTCCCGGTGAGATAGCAGTCCGCGTAGGAATTAGAGACTGTCAGAGAAGCCGCGGCGCTTCCTGCCAGGCCGCCTGCGAAATCACTTCCGGAGATCAGGGTAGCGGACAGGCAGTTTGTAATCAAGCTGTTTTCTCCCAACGTTCCTGCCAGGCCGCCCGCCGCCGCGCCAATAATCTGGTACTGATACGCGCCGCCCTCCGCATTGCTGCCCAGCAGGTCGGTGTAGCTGCTAGTATCTGTAGGCTCCCAGTAGACCCAGCAGTCGTCAAGGACCGTATTGCTCCCGGCGCCGCCCACAACGGCGCCGGCGGCCGACGTCCCCTTTACAGAGGCGTTGACCAGGCGGATGCCCGTAAGCCGCGTATCCTGAGAAGTTTTGGCAAACAGCCCGGCGCCGCCCTCGGCCTCCACGTACAAATCACGGATTTCCTTCTGCCCACCGTCGTAGACCTTCAAATTTGAATTGTCAATCGGCTTAAACGCTTCAAAATTTTTGTAGGTCTCATTGCTGTAGCATGAAATACCGGCCTGCTGTTCCGCTCTGGTAAAGCTGTCGGCCACCTTGGAAAAGCCGGAGTCCAGATTTTGGAGGTGGCGCAGGTACATGATTTTTGCGGCGCCCCCGCCGCTGCCCCCGGCAAAAAGGCTGTTGTCGGTATCGGAGGCCTCCGCCCTGGCGGGCCGCTTCCCATCTGCCGTGACTTCAAGGGAGGCTGTGACGGTAAAGTCTCCGCCCAGCCCGCCCGTAAGGCCGGTCAAATTGGAAAAGCTGAAAGGCTCGCCGTTTTTATCGCGCTTCAGGGAATCCAGGGTCCACGCGTATGTATTGCTGTTTTGATCCGCCGCCTCCCTGAGACGGCTGTTATACACAGCACCCATGAGGTCAATGGATTTCCCGTTATATTCCAGCGTTACCGCCTTTGCGGCGCTTCGCGCGCCGTCGGGGATTAGAAAGGTCACCTCAACCCACAGCTCCTCCTCGTTGTGGATGAGCACCGTAACCCCCGGGGTGTGAAGCCGGTCCGTGCTGCTTCCGTCCGCTTTGCCGCCGCCATAGTAGCCCAGCATGGGGCTGCGCCTCATGCGCGCGTCCATGGATTTACTTTTCCACTCGGTATAAAAAGCCTGAAAGCTGCCTTCCGTATAAGCGATGTCGCTTTCTGCGTAAAATACGTCGGTCACGCAGCCGCTGACCGGCTCGTAGACGATGTAGAAGTCCCCGTTCAGCAGGGCGGGGTCGATGCTGCCGGCTGGGAGAAGGTCCCCGTCCCCGTTTTTGATGTCGGCACAAGAGATATACCGGCCTCCGGTCCCGGCGTCCACGCCGCTGACCGAATTGCCGCTTTTGCTGACCAGCTTGACCAGCCGCCGGCTGCCGTTCAGCAGCGCCGCGCGGTTTTCTGCGGCCAGATAAATTTCCCGGGCCGCGTTGTCCAGCTCGGTAATCTTCAGGTAGTTCTTATAATGCGCCGCCGCCACGGCGGAAATGCCCAGCAGGATGACCAAAATGGCCACCGCGGCCAGCATCTCCACCAGACTGAACCCGCCGTTTCGATTGTTGGAAGGTATTCTTTTCATGGATCGGAACCTCATACCAAATATTGTGGACGCAAACTTGATTGCATATCCTATTCGGATACCCGAAACATTTTATCACATCCGAATAGGACATACAATACCATTATAAAACTTTTCGGAGGGGGAAGCTGCCATGCGGCTTGACTATCAGGGGATCGGAATTCGCATCCGGCGTCTGCGGAAGGACAAGAACCTGACCCAGCAGATGCTGGCAGAGCTGTCTGATCTGGAGCCCTCCAACATCTCTCATATTGAGCGCGGCGCCACAAAGCTGAGCCTTCCCACTCTTGTCAGCATCGCCAACGCACTGGACGCCACGGTGGATGAGCTGCTGTGCGACAGCCTCACCGCGTCCAAAAGCGTATACGAGCAGGAGGCCGCTCAGCTTTTGGCCGACTGCTCTCACCAGGAGCTGAAGATCATCACTGAGACCATGCGGGCGCTGAAGGCTAGCCTCCGCCAGAGCCAAGGCTAGCTGGGGGAATTGGGCGTTCCCGGATAGCAGCAGATCCCCACCTCCAGGGCCAGGGGCTGGGTCAGATGAAAATCGGCGTGCCGGCAGAACCAGCACTCCGGCGTCGTTTTCAGCGTCTCACTGTGCCGGACCGCGAAGCCGGGGCAGCACTGGCCGGGCCACACGCTCCGCCCGCCGAGAGGCATCTCAAAAAGCCGCCGCTCCGGGACGGCCGGCGGCGAGGTCCATTTGTCGCACGCCGCAGGAGAAACTGTCCTTTTTTTCAGCCCCATGGTCCTTCTCCTTCCGTTCAATCCGCTCCTCAGCGGTTTTTGTTGTAATTGTATCAAAACATTTGGCTCCCAACAACCGCCTTTGCGCGAAACGTCGTTTTTCCTGCGTGAAACGACACTTGTCCTTCGGAAGAGTTATGCTATAATGAAAAAAATACGGTTGAAGGAGAATTTTACATGGACAGCTTGGCCTTTTGCACTTATCTCGGCGCTGCGATTCCGCCGGTATCCTTTCTGCTGATCCTGTGGTGCCTGCTGGCCCCCAAGTACTCCCGCCGCGTGACTCTGGCCGCTGCGCTGGGGTTTTTCGCGGTGGAGGGGATCGCGTTGTCCGTCCTGTTTCTCCTGGGCTGCAGCCTGGAGTTTGTGATCGGGCTTCTGCCCGTGATTCTTTATCTCCCGGCCATCCTGTGCTTCCACCTGTTGTCGGAGAAGCACATTTATTTTACCGCCCTGGCCTGGCTGCTGGCCCTGTTGTGCGACCAGTCCCTGGCCATCCTGCGCAAGCTGCTGATCTACCTTGTGAGCTTGCGCCTTCACGGCGCCGCCCTCCAGGTTGTCCCTGCCGTTTTGCTCTTGCTGGCGGCGGCCCTCCTGCTGCTGCTGGTGTTCCGATTCCTCCGCCGGCCCTTCCACGCCTATACCCAGGAACAGATCAGCGACCGGCCTACTCTCCTTCTTCTTCCGGCGGCGCTGCTCACACTTTACTCCTATTTTTTGTCCAGCACCATTGATGTCACCGCAACCCTCCTGCTGTTTCTCACCACTCTGGCGGCTCTTCTGGTGCTGGCCCAGATCATCGTCTCCCTGAACTCGGAGCGTCAGGTGCGGGAGGCCAGACGGCAGATGGAGGCCCTCAGCCTGGACTATGAGCTGCTGCAGAAGAAGCTGGAGCTGGGCCGGGGGTATCGCCACGATATGCGCCACCACATTGCCGCCCTCGCTGCCCTCCTGCAGCAGGAGGACAACGAGGGCGCCCGCGAATATTTGGCCGAGTGGCAGGGTCAGCTTACCGCCGTTGAGGCGGAGACCTGGTGCCGCAATTCCGCTGTCAACGGAGTACTGTCCGCCTACCTGGCCCAGGCCCGGGACGTGGGGTGTGAGCTGGAGGTGGACGTCGCCTTGCCCGAGGCTCTCCCATTTGACAATATGGACCTGTGCGTGGTCCTGGCCAACGCTCTGGAAAACGCCCTCCACGCCTGTGAAAAGCTTCCGGAGGAGACCCGGCATATCAGGCTCTCCGCCGCCCTCACCGATCAGCGGCGGTTCGCTGTCTGCGTAGAGAACCCCTGTCCCACCCCTCTGACCTTTGATGAAAAGGGCTTCCCCATTGTTCCCCGCCGGGAGGGGCATGGACAGGGCCTGAAGAGCATCGCGGCAGTGGCGGAAAAGTACTGCGGCGTGTTTCAGTGCGGCTGCGGCGACGGTCTGTTTACCCTCCGGGTGGTCCTTTTAAGCAGCGTACCCCGCCCCCGTTCCTTCCGCCGCGCGGAGATGGTGTTCGCGGGGGCCCTCATGTGTGTTCTCCTCCTCAACAGCACCCCATCCCTGGCGCAAGCCCTGGAGAGTATCCCCGCCCTTGGCCCCGCCATCCGGGTGGTGGACCTGCGGAGCTATTCCTGGAGTTGGGGAGATACCGGCGTCTCCGTCCAGGAGCCGGCGCTGGAGGGCTCCGGCTCCGCCGTGGCCCAGCTGGAAGCGCAGAAGGAGGACTTTATCAGCCAGATGGAGGAGAAGTTCTCCTGGTACGCCTCCCGGAAGTATCAGGGCTACGTGGCGGAGGATATCTCCTATGATCTGGTCCGGGACGACGGGGCGCTGCTTATTCTCCGCTTCTACGCCACCATCAATGTGGGAGGCTCGGTGGACTTCACTCGTTATTTCGTTCTGGACCAGGAAACCGGCCGGATTCTGGAGCTGTCTGATCTCTTTTTGCCGGACAGCAACTATATTTTCCCAATCAGCCGTGAAATTCAGGCGCAGATGGCCGAGCAGATTAACGCGGGCGAGGGCATGTACTATCTCTCCGGCGGCATGTGGGCCGAAGAGGACTGTTTCAAGTCCATTGAGCCTGACCAAAACTTCTATATCAATGACGACGGGAAACTGGTCATCGTCTTTGACGAATATTCCGTGGCCCCTGGCAGCATGGGAACACCGGAGTTCGTCATCCCCACGGGGCTTCTGGGCGGCCTGCTGGCACAGCCGTCCGTTCTGACGTAAGGAGGCTGATTTTTTGCTGACGCTCTGTATTTGCGACGACAATCAACAGGACATTGCCCGAATTCTGGATATGACCAGGCGCTTCGCGAGGGAGCATCCGGAGTTTTCCTTACGCCCGCAAACCTTCTCCTCCCCCCTCGACCTGCTGGAGCACTTGGAGGGACGGGGCGGCTTTGATCTCTATCTGCTGGATATCCTCATGCCCCGCCTGAAGGGGCTGGAGCTGGCGGAGCGTATCCGGGACCTGGACAAAAAGGCGGAGTTGATCTTTCTGACCTCTTCCCGGGAGTATGCCCTGGACGCCTTTGAGGTGGAGGCCTGCGGCTATCTGCTCAAGCCCGTGGACTGGGAGAAGTTTCAGCATATCCTGCTTTCCGCCGTCCGGCGGCTGGAGGAGCCGGGCTCCCCCTTCATCCTGCTGAAGGTCAAGGAGGGACTGCGGAAGATATTTTTCCAGGAGCTGGTCATGGTGGAGAGCTTCAACCACAGCCGGGTCTGTACCCTGACAGACGGCTCAAAGGCGGTCACGACGGATACTCTGGCCTCCTTACTGAGGCTGCTGTCCGCCGATTCCCGCTTTTTCTCCCCTCACCGGGCCTATATCATCAATCTGGAACACGTCACCGCCCTGAATGCCTCCCACGTGCTGATGACCACCGGCCAGCGTGTCCCTGTGGCCCGGACCAGTTTGTCCTCCCTGAAAAAAGCCTATGTCGATTATATCTTTTAACGCGGCTTTTCCGGAGCTTTTCAGTTGGTCAATATGAATACCGTTCGAGAATGTGCCGCAGGAATTGTCAACCGCATAACAGTTTTGGAGGCGCAAGAAGTATTTGGGGCATCGTTGAGTATATACCGCATCGCGACGGTCATCTGAAGGTACGCGCAGTAAAATTCCAGCGGGTTGTATCGGAGAATCCAGGAGTGCCCCGGGTCGCGCCACTGGACCTGGTAGAGCAGGAACTCGCTGGGAATGTCTGCGTATGCCCCAATGGGGGGGAGAGAATGTCGGATTAAATTCTTTTTCCGGCGTTACATACAGAATTCGATCTTCCATGTGGCAGCAGAGGGTGTCTCCTGCCTGTAAGGACAGACGCTCGACAATATGTTTTGGCAGTCGGAACAAGCCGTTTTCATGCAAAGCGGTTTTGAACATAGCGGTGTTCTCCCGATTCAGATACTTGTCCGTAGACGTTCCGCCCTATCCGAAAAGGCGCCTGACTGGTGTAGAACAAGGGGGAACGTTGGTGACAGCATGAAGATCATGGGCGTAAAAGCGGCAAAAATGCAGCTGAAATATGTCGGATTGGAAGGAACTGCATTTTTTTGAGTATAAAAGCCGAGCTTTTCGGTGAAGACATTCGAAAAGTGGGGTTTTGTTGTGTTGCCAGAGGCGCATAAAAGCGCAAAGAGAATCGAAGTTAGCATACCATAAAGAGACAGTTTTACAGCTATTCGAAAGAATGTATCCATCATATTCTCATCAGTCCACTTATTAAACAGAGGAAATTTTCCGATATACTCTTGTAGCTGTCAACAGCGGTTAATGAAGTAAAAGAGGAGATTGTAAAGATGATTCACTACATAAAAAATTTAAAAATCAGACTGAAGCTTTATATTCTCATAGGGGTTGCGCTGCTTGGAATGCTCATTATCAGCGGAATGTCATTTTTTCTCATGGGCCGGATGAACGACATGACAAGCGACATTGCAGCAAGCTGGCTTCCCAGTGTTGATGTAGGCAGGGAGCTGAGCGCTACCATTTCCAATATCCGGTTGAATGAGCTGGAGTACCTTACCGCAGACTCTGATAGCAAAAAGGAGACCAGCCTTCAGTACCTCCAGGATGGAATCAAAACCATGGACGCCCTCTTAGCCGCATATGGGGATATGATCGATGAGGAAGAACGAGATTTCTATAACAACGCAAGCAATCTCTGGACGCAGTATCAGGCGGCGGAAGAAGAAATGATGGCTTTTGCCAAGCAGGGCCGCTATGAGAGTGCCCGCGTGATTCTGGACGGAGAATGTGAGGCGCTTTTCAATTCTTTGAACAGCGATTTTGATGATATTATCGACTACAATACAAAGGGAAGCGATGATGCAGCGGCGGAAAGCACTTCCCTATACAGAACCGCTATCTTGACCATGGCGGCTGTTATCATTGCCATCATTCTTGTAGGTGTCTTCTTCTCATTTGTAATTATACGCTTGATTAAATTCCCTATTTCTGAAATCGAGAATGCCGCCATAAAAATGGCGGAAGGGGATTTGGATGTAAAGATTTCCTATACCTCTAGGGATGAACTGGGTGTTCTCGCCGGTCAGGTAGGCAAATTAATCCATAAGCTTCAGCTTATTATTGAGGATGAGAATCAATTCCTTGCTAAAATGGCCGAGGGAGATTTTACGGTTGATTCGACCTGCGAGGAGGCGTATACAGGCGCCTTTTATCCCTTGCTTGTCTCGTTCCGGGGCATTACAGACAAGCTCAATGACACAATGCTGCAAATCAGCCAAAGTTCCGTTCAGGTCGCGGGCGGAGCGGACCAGGTATCGAATGGCTCCCAGGCGCTTGCCCAGGGGACGACTGAGCAGGCCAGTTCTGTGCAGGAACTCGCTGCCACTATTGATGAAATCTCCAACAAGGTAAATCAGAACGCGGACAGCGCGCGGCAGGCCAGCAAAGCGGCAGACGGTGTCAGCCTGAAGATGAATGTGAGCAAAGAAAAAATGCAGCAGATGACACATGCAATGGGGGATATCAGCAGCTGCTCCAGTGAGATACGCAAAATCATGAAGATTATTGAAGATATTGCGTTCCAAACCAATATTCTTGCCCTAAACGCCGCCGTAGAAGCCGCCCGCGCAGGCACCGCCGGAAAAGGGTTTGCCGTAGTAGCCGATGAAGTCCGCAATCTGGCAAACAAAAGCACAGAGGCCTCTGAAAATATCGCAGCTTTGATTGAAAATTCTTTGCAGGCAATTGAAAACGGAACGCAGATTGCGGACGATACAGCGAAGTCTTTGATTCAAGCGGTCAATGACGTGAACGAAATGGCCGGTATTATCAAACAGATTTCGGAGGTCAGCAGCGATCAGGCGGATTCTATTGCTCAGCTCACCGTGGGAATTGACCAGATATCCAATGTTGTACAGACAAACTCGGCAACCGCAGAGGAGAGCGCGGCGGCAAGCGAAGAACTGTCCAGTCAGTCACAGCTTATGAAGAGTCTGGTAGGAAGATTTCAGTTGAAGAGCAGCCCTTCAAAATAATCCCGGCAGGCTGACGTGCTTGAGAAGCCAAACTCCATGTCAGGCAGAAGAGAAAGCCTTGAACCACAAGATACAAGTGATGTCAGTAGGGGGGGCCGAATCCCTTTCATTACACGTTGTGCGTTCGGATTTTGAACTGTTTGTAATCAAGCAGTGACAGATTACAGATTATAGGTAAATAGGAAACCCCCAAAGCCTTGACATGTCAAGGCTTTGGGGGTAAAAACAACCCTACCTAATCCGAACAACTGACAACAGTCTGTTCAGATCAGGGTAGGGGCGTTCAATTTTATTACTCCTTTCCAACCTCCGTCATAAAAACGCCGGGACCTTATACAGGTCCCGGCAATCTGGCGTTTTATGTATTTTACTCTGTGTCTCGGCGTCAAAGGATGTTCAGGGCTACCTCCATCATAGCGGTAAATCTTTTTTCCCGCTCCTCGGGGGTCGCGTGTTTCATCGTCACCTTCTGATCGGAAATTGTCAACAGACAAGCAGCCTGCCTTCCAAACACTGCAGCGTTGTGAAACAGCGCAAAGCTCTCCATATCCACTGCCAAGCAGCCATACTGATCTCTGACCTGAATCCAGTATGGGACCTCGTCTTTGGACCGGTTATAGTAGATCACATCACTGGAGTGAATGCGCCCTTCCTTCATGGGTACATTCAAAGACTCCGCACTGGCCCGCAGCTTCCGGCACAGCCCCTGGCTGGCCGGAATAATATTTCCGGCAAAGCCACTTTGGCAGCGGGCATATGTGGAATCGCTGAATGCGTCCTGAATCATCAGCAGATCGTAGATATCAAGCGTCTCGTCATAGGCTCCAGCCGTCCCGATACGGATGATGTTGTCCACGTTATAATGGCTGTACAGCTCATGGGAATATATCCCTATGGAAGGAATCCCCATTCCGCTTCCCATGACGGAGACAGGCTTTCCCTTATAGGAGCCGGTATACCCCAGCATCCCGCGTACAGTGTTGAACAGGATCGGCCGTTCCAGATAGGTTTCCGCCATATATTTCGCCCGCAGCGGATCGCCGGGCATTAGTACGGTCTTGGCAATTTCGCCAATCTTTGCCTCGTTATGATAGGTTTCCATTTCAATTCTCCAATTTCACTTGCCGGCCACAATATCGGCGATCTGGTCGGCGGTCAGGACAGCAGACTCGCTTACAACGATCTCTCCGGAACGGATTTTCTCCTCCAACTCCTTGACCTTCGCCACATTCTCCTCACCGATACAGGCCGTCAGGTTATCGTTGTACACAATACCCACTGCGTCGTCCTCCAGACCAAAGGTGACCACGGAGCCAAAGGGGACACTGTCAGGATTCTTGGCATACTGCTCAGCAATCTTGAACAGGGCATTGTCCACCCGCTTCAGACTGGAAGTGGAGATACAGTCCTGCAGGCTGGTACCAGCCATCACCTGGTACTGGTCAGAGTCTACGCCGATGGCCAGAGTGCCCTCAGACTCAGAGGCTGCTTCGATCACGCCGTTGCCCGCGCCTCCAGCCACTTGGAAAATAATATCCACGCCCTCCGCAATCTGGGCGTTAGCAAGGTCCTTGGCTTTGGCTGTATCTACATAGTCGCCCACATAAGCGGTCAGCACATTGACATCAGGATCGACATAGTGCACTCCCTCGGCATAGCCCACTAAGAAATTGGTGACCGTAACGGCCTCGCTGCCACCCACAAAGCCCACAAGTTTTTCCGGATTGGCCTTGTCCATGGAGGTATAGCATCCGGCCACGGCACCCGCCAGGAAGCCGGACTCGTTGGACTTGAAGGTGACACAGAGCAGGTTGGGCAAATCCAGTGTGGAGAAGTCCACCGCTTCGTCCATTAGGATGAACTTGATGTTGGGATACTCAGGGGGAATCTTCTTAAAGTTCTCTACCGTCCGAAAGCTGACACCCACAACGATATCCGCTCCGCTTTCACACACATCGTAAATGGCGCTCTCCCACGCGGTGGAATCGTTACCCATCTCCACCACCTCTACATCGTAGTAGTCGGACAGCTCGCTTTTGATGCGCTGACTGCCGTCATATGCAGACTGGAAGAAAGACATATCATTGATTCGGGTTACCGTCAGAACCAGCTTCAACTTTTCCTTCGTTTGGGTCTGAGAACCGGTCGGGGAACCGCTGCCGGAGCCATCGCTCACCGCTCCACTTCCACTTCCGGAGCAAGAAGCCAAGCTGACCGTCAGCAGTAGGGCGCTAAGCAACGCAGTGATTTTTCTAAGATTCTTTTTCATGTTGTACCCTCCTAAAGAATTATGATTTACACGCCAACCGACGTACTTACACCGCCAATTTCATCTGCTCCCGACGCAGCTGGAGCAAGCTGAAAACAACATAGAATACGATGATAAAGAAGTAGGGGATAATCGTGATCAGGTAGGGGTCCAGGCCCAGATTCTGGAGTTGGATCGCAATGGAGTTGCCGAATGCGTATAGGAACGAGGAGACGATACCAATCAGGGAGTTCCCGCCGGCCATGGCCTGCGTTGCCAGAGAGATATAACCCCGCCCAGCAACCATGCCGGTTGTGAACCTGTTAATGTAGCCCATAGACAGGTACATGCCGCCAAAAGCCGCCAGCACGCCGCTAATCAGCAGTGCCTGATACCGGACCCGGTTCACCTTGATGCCCACCGACTCTGCGGCGGCCGGCATCTCCCCCACCGAGCGGACCTTAATGCCGAAGGATGTGTATCTCAGCATGATAAATAGCAGGATCGCCGCTGCCAAGGACGCATAGGTAAGGATATTATGTCCGGAAAGCACGTTTCCCACCACGGGGATGTCCCGCAAAACAGGGATGCTCAGTGTGGGGAAGGCGGCGGAGTTGAGTGAGTTGCTGGCATTTTTGTCTCCTGTCAACGTATATAGCAGAAACTCTGAGCCGCCGGCCGCTGCCAGATTCAGGGCAATCCCGGTGATAATGGTGTTTGCCTTCAGCTGCATCACAAAATATCCCAGCAGCAGGCTGTAGAGCACTCCGGAGGCAAGGCCGCACAGCATTCCGACTATCAAGCTGCCTGTGAAGCCGCTGCCCAGTACGCCGAACAGCGCGGCCACCGTCATACAGCCCTCAATCCCCAGAAAGTAGAACCCGGAAGTATTGGCCACCAGCGTCGCCAGTGTGGCGAAGAGGATAGGAGTCAGGCAGCGCAGCACCATAAACCAGAAATTTTCACTTGCAAAAAAGCCCATGCTATACCTCCCGATCTATACCGCAGCTGCCGGTCCGCCGGCGGCCGTCTGGTTGAGCAATGCTTCCTGCTCCTCTTTCCTTTTCTTCATCTGATACAAGAACCGCTCAGACGCAATCAGCAGGATAATAATTGCCTGAATAATGGCTACCAGTTCGGCGCTGACGTCTCCCACGCGGGACATAACGTTCGCTCCCACCCGGATATAGGCCATAAAAAACGCGGCCAACGGGATCAGCTGGGGCTTATGTCCGGCCAGCAGATTGATGAGGATACCGTCCCACACATAGTTTTGCGCCGTCATCCACTGGAAGGTGCGGAACGTTCCAATCATGGTCACCGCGCCGCCCAGACCCCCAAGGCATCCACCAATCAGTTGGGACAGCAGAATGACCCACGTCACCTCGATTCCTGCATATCTGGCAAAGGGCTGGTTGGAGCCGGTAATCTCCAGCTCCCGGCCGTATCTGGAGCGGTTGACCACAAGCCACATAATAACCACCGCCGCCGCCATAATCACCAGGCCGTAGTGGATATTTGTCCCCTTGAACATTTTCCCCAAGGTGGCGGTGGGCAAAAACTGAACGGAAAACACGCCATTCTGCTTGTCCACAAAGAACTGCCGAATAATCCAGTAGCCTGCGTTGAAGGTAATATAGCCAAGCATCATAGAGGTGACCAGTTCGTTGGCCCCGGTAAATTTTTTCAGCAGAGCCGGAATCAGGGCCAGCAGCCCGCCAACCAGCGTTCCGGCAAGAAGAATCACAAACTGGTGTATACCTGGCGGCAGCGGTACGGCGATAGCAATGGCCGCGGCCGTCACGCCAGCCATGTAAAACGAGCTGTCAGCCGCCAGCGAAAACAGTCCGCTTTTGAACATTACGTTGATCGCCAGACCCGAAAACACAAGGGGAACCAAATCCTCAATCACCTTTGAAAAATTGCGTTTGTTGCTGACTGCACCCAAAAAGAAATTCTTTATAGCCACGTCCGCGTTTTCTCCAGCCACAGCCACAATGATGACCGCTGCGATCAAAAAGGCCAATGCGCTGGCTGCAGTAATCCGGATGATCCCATACCAATTCAGCTTTTTTATTCCAGTCACGTCAGAGCTCCTCTCCTTCCTGTAGAACCTGTATGCACAACCGTCAATACCGCCCCGACCGGGCCGTTCACCGGTTACGCGGTGGCCAGCTTTTCCTCCGGGTCCTGCTTCAGCCCCAGCATATACAGCCCCAACTCCTCCTCAGTCGCACCCTTAACATGGTCGATAACGCCGACTACCCTGCCCTGGTACACAACAATGATCCGGTCGCTCAGGGCCTTCAGCTCTGTCAGGTCCGAACTGAGCAAAATGATGGATTTCTGCCGCTCCCGCATCTCCAATATCTTCTTGTGAATAAATTCCATGGCTCCGATATCAACACCCCGGGTCGGCTGGTTTAAAACGATGATCTCAGGGTCGTTTGTAAACTCCCGGGCCACAATGGCTTTTTGGATATTGCCTCCCGACAGGCTCTTGATAGGAACATCCAGGCTGTGTGTTACAATTTGATACTCCTTCACGCACGCCTCGCAGTACTGTTTGATTTGCCGGCCGTCCAGCATGCCAAGCCGGTTGGTAAAGCGCCTCAGGCCTATCGCTATCAAATTGTTGCGCAGGCTCAACTCCGGCGCGCTTCCGTTGTAGAAGCGATCCTCCGAGATATGGGCAATCCCCTCGTCCCGTATCTTCCGAATGCTGGCTCGGGTCAAATCCATATCCCTGTAGTGGACTGTCCCGCAGCTGGGTCTCAGATTTCCGGTGATAATATTCATCATCTCCATCTGCCCGTTACCTTCAATCCCGGCCACACCGAGGATCTCTCCGCTGCGCAGTGAGAAAGAGATGTTTTTCAGAATTTCTACGCCGAATTTGTCCTTGTACTGCACTCCGTCTGCCCTGAGCAGGGGGGCGCCGAATTTGCCCGGGGTCTTCTCGTAAGAAATACTGACATCCCGCCCCACCATCTTTCGGGAAATATCCTCCTCCGTTACCTCAGCCACATTGTAGGTCCCCATGGTACGGCCGGCCTTGAGTACTGTGAGCCGGTCACATAGGTATTTGACCTCGTTAAGCTTGTGGGAGATGAAGATAATCGTGTAGCCCCCCTCCTTCAGCTTCAACAACTGCTGAAACAGGTCCCGGGTCTCCTGAGGGGCCAGAACGGCGGTAGGCTCGTCCAGAATGATAATTTTTGCCCCACGGTACATCGTCTTTAAAATCTCCAGCTTCTGCTTCATTCCGACCGAGATATCTCGGACCCGTTTTTCCGCATCAATTTTCAGGTTGTACTTTTCGGAAATTATCTTAGCGTCCTCGATACACCGTTTTTTGTCAATCAGCACCCCCTTGCGCGGCTCCATTCCCAGCACAAGGTTTTCCGCAACGGTGAGAGACGGCACCAGCATCATATTCTGCTGTACCATGCCGATCCCATGCCGAATGGCATCCTGACTCCCCTTCAGATGCAGTTCCTCTCCGTTTAGAAATATCTTCCCGTCCGTGATCTCCTCGATCCCAAACAAACACTTCATCAGCGTGGACTTCCCGGCCCCATTTTCACCCACCAAGGCGTGGATCTCTCCCTCGTTGATGCTGAAATTAACATCATAATTGGCAAGCACACCTCCGGGGTATATTTTTGTTAGGTTTTCAGCCCGCAGGATTTCCCGATTCCCCATATCCTTCCTCCAAATCTCCGTTTTCTTTACGATGTTCAGATTTGTTTTCCTTTGGACGGATTTCGCAATCAAAACAACAGCTTCAGTGACTAGTTTGCTAGATTATAACACACGTTATGTTTGCTGTCAACAACAAATGTTAAAATTTTTTATTTAACTGTTGTGAATTGGCTAACATTTACTTTAGGGTAAAAACCGGCCCCACCCTCCCTTTTTTAGGAGGCCGGGGCCGTCGGCGCACTGAAAAAGATCCTTACACCTCGTGTAGCTCGATATTTCTCTGCCTCAATTCGTCCCTCCAATATTTTTGGAGCGAATGGTCCGTTATAATGGTATCTATTTCATCTAAATCGCAAAAATAGGCCGAGCGCAGCCGCCCAAACTTTGAGGAGTCCGACACCAAAATCTTCTGTGAGGAAGAGGAAATTGCCGCTTGTTTGGTCGCCACCTCATAAGTATTGGCACAGGTGATCCCCAATTCTCTGTGGATGCCCGCCGCCGAAAGAAAGGCTTTGTTCGCCCGGATCCGGCGAATAAACGCAATCCCCTCTTCGCTTTCAAACATCTCTGTATTCAAATGGTAGTTCCCTCCACAAAACAGCAGCTGTATCCCTGGCTTGTGCCTTAATTCTATCAAAACATTAGCATTATAACTTAAAATCGTCAAATTCATGTTTTCAGGCAGATAGGGCAGGATACGGGCAGTCGTGCTACCGGTATCAATAATGATCACATCGTTGGGTTCAATCAGCGACGCGGCATATTTTCCAATTTCCTCTTTCTGGTGATTGGAGTGCTCAATCGCTTCCAGAAGATTGTACTGACCGCTCTGTTCTCCCGCCGCCCCGCCGTCATTTCTCAACTTCTCCAAGTCGCGGCGTACGGTCATTTCAGACACATTGAGCATCGCGGCAATGGAACGGACCGGAAGCATCCCTTGCGTCTCGATGATATTGATCAGGTCCTGCTGCCGCTTGCCCTTCCTGCTGGCCGCCTTGCTCGGCGCCTTATTGTTTCCGATACTCCCATTCTCCATAATTCTCCCACACTTTCATCATAATCTCACTTTAATCTATCATTTTTTTGATAAAATGTAAAGTGTGAACTGTGAGGTTTTATAATTTTTTCTTTTTCTATTGACATTCATCTATATTTTGTTATACTTATCTTAACAAATGTTTTTTACGCCAATCATTTATTCGGTATCATCTACAGTACGATAAAACTATTTATGAGGAGTTCGATTATTATGTTAAGCAAAACAGCTACGGCGGCACTCATTGACCACACTGCATTAAAGCCGGATACCACAGAGCAGCAGATTGCCGTTTTGTGCTCAGAGGCACGGGAGCATCATTTTGCCTCCGTGTGCGTCAATCCCTGCCGTGTCGCCTTGGCAAGCTCTCTTCTTCAGGGGTCTGGCGTGGCGGTCTGCACCGTCGTCGGATTCCCTCTAGGTGCCTCCACCACCGAAGTCAAGGTGTTTGAATGCAGGAACGCCATTGAAAACGGCGCCGCAGAGATCGATATGGTAATCAATATTGGAAAGGTCAAGGAGCATGATTACCAAGCGGTCCAAGACGAGGTGTGTGCCGTTGTATCTGCTGCCAAGTCTTACCAGAATATTCTGGTCAAGGTGATCATCGAAACTTGCCTTCTTACCGATGAGGAAAAGCAGCAGGTCTGCCGCATTCTTCTCTCCACAGAGGCGGATTTTGTTAAAACCTCCACTGGCTTTTCCACTGGAGGTGCCACCACCCATGATGTCAGTCTCCTGAAGACCGCCGTCATGGGCGCAATGAAGGTCAAGGCCTCCGGCGGCATTAAAACCATGGAGGACCTCTCCGCTATGGTTGCCGCCGGTGCGGACCGTATTGGCACCTCCAGCGGCACTTCCATTGTTAAAGTGCTCCCTGTCAAGTAGACAAAATAGAGAAAGGCAGAGACTATCAAAAGATGGTCTCTGTCCTTATTGTGAATATGAAAACCACGGGCTATGCCCGTGGTTCTAAAAAGGCTATGCCTA
>CAJUPW010000007.1:0-5181 GCA_910588635.1 uncultured Oscillospiraceae bacterium
TCTGACATTGTGCGCTGCTCCTTTCCAAAGACGGAAAGAGCCTTGATATGCTACATCTATTATAGCATATTCAAGGCCCTTTTGCACGTTCTTTTTCTTAAAAGGCGTGGAAAGAATAAGCCGTTGTTCCGTCAGTCGGTGGCGGTAATGGTGTGAATGAGCTTGATTTGCAAACGGCGCTTCATGTACTCGTTAATGCACACATGAGGTTGACCGTTCGCGTCGTAGAGTGTCCTGGTACAGAGCTTGTTTATGTAGCCATCGTAATGCAGCAGCACAAGCCCCATTGCTTCGGAATCCCCGGCGCAAGCTGCGTCGATCACAGAATCCGGCAAAGGCTCCCGGCCTTTGAAAATGGGGCTTTATATGTCAAAAGGTCACTTTTCAATTTTACCAACAAATCGAAAATAAATGTCTACTATCTGATACCGAATACCGTTTTCTTTGTAACTGTCCCCGATTTCTATACGGTCAATCAGGCGGTGTATAAGGTCCTGGTCCAGCTCGGTTATATCGGCGTACTGCTCCGCAAGCTCTACAAATTGCGTTGCGTTGTCCGTCTCTCGCTGTAGCTCTGTGACCTGCATTGTAACAGATTCCAGATGTGCGGTCAAGTCGGCCCGTTCCCTGGTATAGCCGTCTGTCAGGCTCTTATACACATCATCGGGCAGGTCACCCAGGACGTTTTTTTCAAATGCTTTCCGTATCAGTTCCCCAATGTCGGCAAGCCGTTTTTCCGTCTTGGCCTGGTCTTTCCGGGCGGCGGCAAGGGCGGCTTGCTGTTTCTTCTGGCCCACACCAGACAGCCGGGTTATCAAGCCGTCACGGTCCTGTCTCGCTTCCTCGGTGACTTCCTGGACACTTGCCAGCACAGAAGCATAAAGCACCTTGTACGGTATTCGGTGACTGGTACAGCCGTTTTCGCTCTCCTTGCCATACTGACGATATCGGCGGCAGACATAACCGTCCTTGGTCTGTGTGATGGAAGTGCCGCAGTCGGCACAGTACAGAAGCCCGGAGAAGATATTTACCCGTCCCGTGGTGCTGGTCTTCTTGTGGCGGCTGGCTACCTCGTTAGCAAGGTCCCATACGGATTGACTGATAATCGCCTCGTGTGTGCCCTCGGTGATAATGTATTGATCCTCGTTGGTGGCGACCACCTTCTTGCTTTTATAACTGACCTTGCGGCTCCTCCCATACACCAGCTTGCCCAGGTACACCGGATTGCTGATGATACGGGTCAGTGTGCCCAACCTTGTCCGCCTGTTTGCCGCCTGGACCCTGTGCGACAGCTACGCCGCCTTTGCCCATATGCTTCTCGTCTCCGCTTTCCAGTTTGGACGGCTCGGCTTCTCCCGAAGGGAGCCGCGGTTGACCTATCCCCAGCCCTTGCCCCACGCTTGAACGCAGCAAAAGCGCCCCGATCAGGGGCGCTTTAGTTATTATTTCAAAGAATTATACCGTTTGTATTCTCTACCGCTCCTCGCGGAAGTAGTTCAGACCTAGGGCGGCGGGCTGCCCCGAGCCCTCTTTCTTGCGGACGGAGGAGGCGATGAGTACGATGGCGGTGATGATGAAGGGCAGCGCCTTGAACAGCTGCGCCGGCACCGCGTTGAGCCAGCCCAGCCCTCCGGGGAAGGCTCCGGCCAGAGCGCCGGCGTAAATCTGAAGGGTGTTGAAGAAGCCAAAGACCAGAGTGCCCAGAATGGCCATCACCGGGTTCCAGTTGGCGAAGATGACCAGGGCAATGGCGATCCAGCCGTAGCCGTTGATCCAGCAGTTGGAGCCCTCGAAGGAGCCGCTCATATTCAGGGCCATGTAAAACCCGCCCAGCCCCATAATACCCGACCCGGCGATGAGGTGGATGTACTTATACAGCAGGATGTTCACGCCCACCGAGTCGGCGGCGCCTGGGTTCTCCCCCACCGCCCGCAGGCGCAGGCCGGTCTTGGTGAAATTGAGATACCACCACACCAGCGCGGCCACGGCCACTCCCAGGTAGACCAGCAGGTTCTGGGAGAAGAACACCTTACCCAGAATGGGAATCTGGGACAGCAGAGGCAGCTCACGGGCGGCAAAGCCGTCCACCAGGGCGGATGCGCCCGTCATGGCGGGCCACCGCTCCCCCATGCCCTTGCCCACAAAGAAATACAGCCCCAGCCCGAAGGTGGTGATGGTCAGGCCGGTGACGTTCTGGTTGGCCTGGAAGGAGACGGTGAGCACCGCGAAGAGCGCTCCGCACAGCCCCGCCGTCAGGAAGGAGACCAGCAGCCCCACCGCCATGCTGTTGGCGGCGCACCCGGCCAGGTAGCCGAAGATGGCCCCCACGGCCATGGTGCCCTCCACACCCAGGTCCAGGCTGCCCGCCTTCTCCACCACAATCTCCCCCACGGTGCCGTAGAGCAGAGGGATGTTGATGAGGACGATATTGAACAGGAACAGGGTCAATACGTTGATGGGGTCGTTCATTTGACCGCCTCCTTTCCGCCTCTGCGCACCAGCTTGAAGCGGGTAAAGAAGTCCGCCGCAAGCACGATAAACAAAATCACGCCCTGGAGCAGGTTGGCGAAGTTGGCGTCGATGGCGGGATAGGTGGCGCTGGCCGTCTGACAGCCGAACTGAAGGACGGTAATCAGCACCGCCGCCACCAGGATGCCCACCGTGTTCAGCTTGGCCAGCCAGGCCACCACGATGCCCGTCCAGCCCACCGAGTTTGTGGGAGAGGCGGACATCACTCCGGCGGAGGACACATGGAAGGCCCCCGCCACGCCGATGAGGGCGGCGGAGAGGAAGATGGTGCGCAGCACGATCCTGCCCACCCTCATCCCGGCGTACCGGGCGGTGTTCGGGCTGTCTCCCACCACCGCGATCTCATAGCCCCGCTTGGTATAGTTGAGGTAGATGAAGATCAGAGCGCACAGGGCCAGCGCGATCACCAGAGACAGATTCAGATTGAAGGGTCCGATGGGAATGGTAATCATCTGGGCGCTGGCTGGGAACTTGGCGAATTTGGGCCGGGCGGACTCGGGGTCCAGAAAGAAATTCCAGCCGGCCTTGGTCTCGGCAAAGAACTGGAGAAAATACAGGGCGATATAGTTGAGCATCAGGGTAAGCAAGGTTTCGTTGGTGCCGAAGCGCACCTTCAGCGCCGCCGCGAAGAGGCCGTACACTCCGCCGCCCAGGGCGCCGGCCACGGCCATCACCAGCACCATGGCGGGCCGGGGCAGGCTCTCCCCCAGATTCATGGCGGCCACGCCGGCCCAAAAGGCGCCCATGATGAACTGTCCCTCGCCGCCGATGTTCCAGAAGCGCATTTTGAAGGCCAGGGCCAGGGCCAGGGATACGATGAGCAGCGGGACGAAGAGCTTGATAAAGTTCTCCACCGCCCGCCAGGGGTAGCGGCTGCCCGGGATACCCATGGTGAGCATCTGCCGGTAGAAGGTGAGGGGCTCCACCCCCTGGACCCACAGCAGGACCGCGCCCACGGTCAGGGCCAGGGCCACCGCCGCCACATAGGCCAGCAGCTGCCGGCCCGGGGAGCCACTCTCCCGCTTGACCACATGGAAAAGGGGCTGACGTTTTTTCATTCCTCCACCTCCTCGCTCTCGCCGATCCGGCTGTCACGGGCATACCCGGCGGGCTTGTCCTCATACTTGTGGCTCAGGTCCAGCGCCCCGGTCATCATCAGGCCCAGCTCCTCCTTGGAGGTCTTATGGGCGTGGACCACGCCCATCACCTTCCCGTGGCACAGCACCATGATCTTGTCGCACAGGCCTATCATCACATCCAGGTCCTCCCCTACGAAGAGGATGCCCACGCCGTCCTGCTTCTGCTGGTTGAGGATATCGTAGATGGCATAGGAGGAGTTGATATCCAGCCCCCGGACGGGGTAGGCGGTGACGATGACGTTGGGTCCCGCCTTAATCTCCCGGCCCAGCAGCACCTTCTGCACGTTGCCCCCGGACAGCCGGCGCACCGGCGTCTCGGTGGAGGGAGTGACGATCTCCAGGTCCGCAATCACCTGCTTCGCCTCCGCCCGGCCGGTCCCGCGGTCCACAAAGGGTCCCTTGGACTGGTCGTACTTTTTCAGGAGCATGTTGTCGGTGATGGACATGGAGGGGGCCAGACCCATACCCAGCCGGTCCTCGGGGATGAAGGACATGGAGATACCCTTCTCCAGGATGGCCTTGGGGGGCAGGCCCACGATATTGTCCCCCTTGTGAATCATCTGGCCCCCCTCGATGGGCCGCAGGCCGGCGATGGCCTCGCACAGCTCCTTCTGGCCGCAGCCGGCGATGCCGGCCACCCCCAGAATTTCGCCCCCCCGGAGGTAGAAGCTCACCTGATTGATGGCCAGCGCGCCCTCGTCATTTTTGATGGTCAGGTCCCGAATCTCCAGCAGAGGACGGGTCTTTTCCACCGCCGGCCGCTGGATGTTCAGCTCCACCTTCCGGCCCACCATGTATTCGGTGAGCTGCTGCTCGTTGGTGGAGGGGGTGTCCACGGTGGTGATGTACTCTCCCTTGCGGAGGATGGCCACCCGGTCGGAGATTTCCAGCACCTCATTGAGCTTGTGGGTGATGATGATGATGGCGTGGCCCTCGGCCTTCATCCTTCTGAGCACGTCAAAGAGCTTGGCCGTCTCCTGAACGGTCAGCACGGCGGTGGGCTCGTCCAGAATGATGATCTTAGCCCCGTAGTACAGCACCTTGACGATCTCCAGGGTCTGCTTCTCCGACACCGCCATGTTATAGACTTTTTTTCGGGGGTCGATGTCAAAGCCGAACTTCTTCGCCATGTCCCGGATCACGTCGTACCGATCCTTTTTCAGCACCGGACCGGACTTGTCGTCCCCCAGCCAGATGTTGTCGGCGGCGGAGAACACGTCCACCAGCTTGAAGTGCTGATGGACCATACCGATACCCAGCCGTTTGGCGTCCTCCGGGGAGTTGATGGACACCTCCAGCCCGTCCACGAAAATGGACCCGCTGTCCGGCTTGTAGATGCCCGACAGCATGTTCATCAGGGTGGTCTTGCCCGAGCCGTTCTCCCCCAGCAGCGCCAGAATTTCGCCGGGCTTCACGTTCAGGTTGACATCCCTGTTGGCGGCCACGCTGCCAAAGCTCTTGCAGATGCCCCGCATCTCAATGGCGTATTGCTGTTTCTCCATAGTCCCTCCCT
>CAJUPW010000007.1:5191-100062 GCA_910588635.1 uncultured Oscillospiraceae bacterium
GGGCGGCCTCCGGGCCGCCCCGCCTGCGGAACTCGCTCGATTTGAACAGGGCGGCGCAGAGGCCGCCCCCCTACGGAAGAAAATCACGGGCCGGCCGGGTAATTCCGGCCGGCCCGGTTCGGGTCTGCGTTGTTGGGGCGGGAGGACTTAGCCCTCCACGACGCCCGCTACGTTGTAGTTCATCCCGCCCTTGATGACGCCGTCATCCACAGAGGGGCCGCCGGCGGGGACGATCTCGGGGGCCATGTCCACCAGCTGGCCATCCACCAGCTGCTTGCCGTCGGACATCAGGGGGGCGTCGGTCCTGACGATCTCCACCTTGCCGTCCTCAGAGATGTTGTAGCTCAGCTTCACACCGGAGAACACGTCCCACTCGCCGGAGACCATCAGCTCACGCACCGCGTCCATCACGGCCTTGGTGTTGGGGGCGGCCACGGCCTCGTTCAGGGGGGAGGCGTCCACAAAGCCCTCGGCCAGGCCGGCGTAATAGGCGTTGCCGCCCATGTTCTCCACGAACTTGGAGGCGTCGCCGTTGCAGTCCATGGCGGCCTTGATGGCGGTCTCATAGTACACGTTCCAATGCCAGATGGCGGAGGTCAGGTGGGCAGCGGGGGCCTGCTCGGTCATGTCGGAGTTGTAGCCGCAGCCAAACACGTTATTCTGGGCAGCCACCAGCTGAGGCTGGGCGGAGTCGCAGTGCTGGGAGATGACGCAGCAGTTGTACGCGTCCACCAGGGCCTGGGCGGCCTGCTTCTCCTTGGCCTCGTCGCCCCAGGTGTCAATCACGTTCACATGGACCACCGCGTCGGGGTTGACGGACTGGGCGCCCAGGGCGAAGGCGTTGATACCGGAACAGGTTTCGGCGTACTGGCGGTTGTAGGCGGCCACATAGCCGATGGAGTTGTTGCCCAGCTCCACGGACTTCATGCCGGCGGCAATGCCGGCCAGGTAGCGGGCCTGATAGATGCGGCCGAAGTAGTTGTTGAAGTTGGTGTCGTTGGCCATATAGCCGGTGCCGTGGGAGAAGATTACGTCGGGGTAGTCGGCGGCCTTATCGTTCATGGAGTTGATATAGCCGAAGGAGATGCCGAACACGATGTCGGCCCCCTGGTTGACCACGGTGTCGATGGCGGTGGCCACGGCGGTGTCGTCGTTATCGGGCACGTTGTCCACCACGATCAGGTCGGCGGGGTCCAGACCCAGGGCCTTCATGGCGGTGGTGATGCCGTTGTGATGCTGGAAGGTGTAGCCGGCGGTATCGTTCTGGCTGGTGATATAGACGGCGCCCACCTTAAAGTCGGACTTGCCGTCCACAGGGGTGGACACGTCGGCGTCGGGCTGGCTTGCGGAGCTGGGGCTGCCAGCGGCGGAGCCGGGATTGCTGGTGCCGCCGTTGCCGCCGCAGGCGGCCAGGGATAGGCTCATGGCAGCGGCCAGAGCCAGCGCGAGAATTTTCTTCATTCTGTTTCCTCCTTAAAGTACAGTTCGTTTCCTACCTTATATATTAAAACCGGAAATCCGATTTTAATCCACAAACGCCACCCCGGTCTCCTCACTCATGGACTTCACCCGGGCCAGGGATTCCACCCGGACACCCTTGGCGCGCAGGCGGCCGCCCCCGGGCTGGAAGGCCTTCTCAATCACGATGCCCGCCCCGGCCAGTCTGGCCCCGGCCTGATTCACCAGGTCGATGAGCCCTTCCAGGGCCGCGCCGTTGGCCAGGAAGTCGTCGATAATCAGAACGGTGTCATCCGGCCCCAAGAACTTCCTGGAGACGATCACGTCGTACACCTTCCCGTGGGTAAAGGACTCCACCTTGGTTGTGTATACCTCGCCGGCGATGTTTTTGGTCTGGCTCTTCTTGGCAAAGAGCACCGGGCAGTGAAAAGACTGCGCCGTGATACAAGCGATCCCGATGCCCGAGGCCTCGATAGTCAAGATCTTGTTCACGCCGCAGTCCGCGAAGCGCCGCCGGAACTCCTTGCCGATTTCCCCCAAGAGGGCAACGTCAATCTGGTGGTTCAGAAAACTGTCCACCTTCAGCACGTCGTTCCCCTTCACTGTGCCATCCTGACGGATGCGCTGTTTGAGCAGCTCCATGGGTTCCACCGCCTTTTTGAAAATAACAGCGGCCCGAAGGTACGGGCCACATCGTCTTTATTGAAAATTACCACAGCTACATTGTACAAGAAAACCTTCCGGCTTTCAATCTTTTTTTTTCGTTTATCCCCAGAATTTTGCACAATTTTGCAGGCCAATTCCTGTCATTTCCGGCAATTTTCTCCATTCTCTCCCGCCGCTCCCCCGCACTCCGCCCCTCTTTACCCGGGAAATTTTTTGCCGGCGACCGCCTTCGACCTTATATTTTCCAATTTATGGTAATATCTGAATATAGACTACGATTGAAAGGCGGATTTTTTATGTGGCCACTACAAAAGAAGGGTCTTTTCGACTCCGGGCGCGTTTTGTTTCTGTCTGTAGACGCCATCTGCCCCAACCCCGGCCAGCCCCGGCGGGCCTTTGCCCAGTCCGACCTTGAGGAGCTGGCCGCCTCCATTCGGGAGCTGGGGCTCCTCCAGCCCCTCACCGTCCGCCGCCGGGAGGGCCGGTGGGAGCTGGTGGCCGGGGAGCGCCGGCTTCGGGCCGCCCGTCTGGCCGGCCTGGAGGAGGTCCCCTGTCTGTCCATCCAGACCGACGGACAGGCCTCCTCCCTGCTGGCCCTGGTGGAGAACCTCCAGCGCCGGGACCTGGACTTCTGGGAGGAGGCCGCCGCTCTTCGGAAGCTTATCGACACCTACCACATCTCCCAGGAGGAGGCCGCCCGGCGCATCGGCAAGAGCCCGTCCGCAGTGGCCAACAAGCTGCGGCTGCTGAAGCTGTCCCCCGATGTGCTCTCCCTGCTCCGGGACGGCGGGGCCACCGAGCGCCACGCCCGTGCCCTGCTCCGGCTGGACGCCCCGGAGCAGCAGCTGGAGGGCGCCCGGCAGGTGGTGAACCAGGGACTGACCGTGGCCCAGACCGAGGCCCTGGTGGACGGGATGCTTTCGTCCAAGGCGCACCCCGCCCGAAGGCGCCCTGTTTTTGTCATAAAGGACGTGCGCCTGTTTCTGAATACCATCACCCGCAGCCTGGACGTCATGCGCTCCGCCGGGGTAGACGCCCAGTGCAGCCGTCAGGACAGCGAGGACGCAATTACCCTCACCATCCACATCCCCCGCCGGGCGGGGTAATGTTCCACGTGAAACATTGAGGCCGCGTAAGCGGCCTCAATGTTCTTTTTAAGAAAAATACAAAAACAGTTGAAATCCCCGCCGCCGGTTGATATAATGAGAAATTGCACAACAGCTATTTCTATTTTCCCGAGGAGGCCCGTCCCATGGCCAAGATCATCGCCGTCGTCAACCAAAAGGGCGGGGTGGGCAAGACCACCACCACCGTCAACATCACCGCCGCCCTCCATTCTCTGGGCCGGCAGGTATTGTTATGCGACTTTGACCCCCAGGCCAACGCCACCTCCGGCATGGGGGTGGACAAGAACGCCGCCTCCCCCAATGTGTACGACGTACTGGTCAGCGGAGCCGACCCGGCCCGCGCGGTGGTGTCCACCAAGTTCGGCGACGTGCTGCCCTCCAACAAGGCGCTGGCCGGGGCGGGCATTGAGATGATCGGCATTGACAGCCGGGAGATGCTGCTGAAAAACGCCTTGGACAGTCTGACGGAAAAGTACGACTACATCTTTATTGACTGTCCCCCCTCTCTGGAGCTGCTCACCGTCAACGCCCTGTGCGCCGCCGGGTCGCTGCTGGTGCCGGTACAGTGCGAATACTACGCCCTGGAGGGCCTGAGCGATCTGCTGGCCACCGTCCGGCTGGTGAAGCGGCGGCTGAATCCGGGGCTGTCCATGGAGGGGGTCCTGCTCACCATGTTCGACAGCCGGACCAACCTGTCCCTCCAGGTGGCGGAGGAGGTCAAGCGCCACTTCCCCGGGCAGGTGTACGCCACCGTCATTCCCCGGAACGTCCGTCTGTCCGAGGCCCCCAGCCACGGCAAGCCCATCTCGGCTTACGATCCCTATTCCCGGGGCGCGGAGGCCTACAAGCTGCTGGCCGAGGAAATGATTGCGAGGTAACAATATGGCAAAACGAAAGACAGAACTGGGTCTGGGCCGGGGGCTGAACGCCTTGCTGGGCGACCCAGACCTGCCGGAGCAGAACGAGGGTTCCGTCTCTCTGCCCATTTCCCAGGTGGAGCCCGGACTGAACCAGCCCCGGAAGCGCTTTGACGAGGAGGCTTTGTCCGACCTGGCCGAGTCCATCCGGGTCCACGGAATCATTCAGCCCCTGACGGTGCGCCGGCTGGCCTCCGGCTACTACCAGATTATCGCCGGGGAGCGGCGGTGGCGGGCGGCCAAGGCCGCCGGGCTCCGGGAGGTGCCCGCCGTCATCATCGAGGCGGACGACCGCAAGGTGATGGAGCTGGGACTCATCGAGAATCTCCAGCGGGAGGACCTGAATCCCGCCGAGGAGGCCCGGGGCTACCGCACTCTGATGGAGGAATACGGCCTCACCCAGGAGCAGGTGGCCCGGCAGATGGGCAAGTCCCGGCCCGCCATTACCAACACCTTGCGGCTGCTGGCTCTGCCCGACGAGGTCATGAAGCTGGTGGAGGAGAACGCCCTCTCCGCCGGCCACGCCCGGGCCATTCTGGGCGCCCCCACCGCTGCCTTGCAGAAGGAGGCGGCCGCCCGGGTGGTAAAGGAACAGCTCTCGGTCCGGCAGACCGAGGCGTTGATAAAGTCCCTCCAAAAGGAGAAGAAGGAAAGGCCCAAGACCCAGGGTCCCGACCTCTCCCTCTATCTGGGGGAGCTGGAAAAGGACCTGGCCGGTCGGCTGGGCCGAAAAGTAAAAATTGCTCACAAGGGAAAGAAAGGCCGGATCGAGCTGGAGTATTACAGCGACCAGGACCTGGAGGCCCTTCTGGCGCTGCTCCGCCGCTTGAACGGTGAGGGGGGTGTTCCCCTTGCCTGAGGACCGCATAGAGACGCCGGCTCACTCCTCCCCGGCCCCCAGACGGCAGCCGGCCGGGGCTGGCAGAAGCCGGCGGCAGAGCTCAGTGCTCCGATATATCGCCGTGCTTTTTTTCGCCGCCTTTGTCCTGCTTCTGTTTACATTTATGATGGAGCGGAGACAATATCAGCGGCTCCAGGAGGAGAACCAGGACAACATCCGGCAGTCTGTCTCCGCCACTCAGACCCTCAACGGGATTCTGGAGAAGAACAATGCTCTGCAGGACCAGGTGAAACAGTTGGAGCAGGAGCTTGCCCGGCAAAAGGCGGCTGCAAACGAATTTGAGGCCAGCCTGGCCGGCGCCACCGCCGCCCTCGCCCACACGGAGAACGTCCTTGCCTGGACCTCCCAGGCCATGGACTATTTCTGGCAGATCGACGAGGCCTACGTCCGGGGAAAGATCGGACTGTGCCGCAGTCTGATCGAGCAGCTGGAAAGTCCGGACACAACCCCCGAGGCGGGACCGCTGTCGGAGTACCTCCCAAAGGAGAGCGCCACCGGCAACGACCGCTTCTCCCCCTACGACAGGTATATGGAGATTCGAAACAAAGTAATTAAGTAGCCGCCGAAGGCGGCCCCAAAGCACAACCCAGCGGAGCGGTTGTGCTTTGGAGAGGCGGAGCAGTGGAATGAGTGAGCTTTCGCGCTTGCGCGGAGGCGAAGGATATGAAGCGTGCGACGACGATGTTTCACGTGAAACATTACGATAAAGGAGAGAATTACAATGCTTGACATTCGTTTTGTTCGAGAAAACCCCGACGCCGTAAAAGAAAACATCAAAAAAAAGTTTCAGGAGGAGAAGCTCCCCCTGGTAGACCGCGTGCTGGCTCTGGACGCGGAAAACCGCGCTGCCATGTCCGAGGCCAACGAGCTCCGGGCCGCCCGGAACACCCTGAGCAAGCAGGTGGGGATGCTCATGGGCCAGGCTAAGAAGGACCCCTCCAAGCTGGCGGAGGCCGAGGAGGCCAAGGCCAAGGTGAAGGCCAATGCCGACCGGCTGGCCGAGCTGGAGCAGAAGGAGACCGAGCTGGCCGAGGAAATTCGGAAGATCATGCTGGTCATCCCCAACATCATCGCCCCCTCCGTCCCCATCGGTCCCGACGACAGCGCCAACGTGGAGGTGGAGCGCTTCGGAGAGCCCAAGACGCCCGATTTTGAGATTCCCTACCACACCGAGATCATGGAATCCTTCCACGGAGTGGATATGGACGCCGCCGGCCGGGTGTCGGGCAGCGGCTTCTACTACCTGCTGGGCGACGTGGCCCGGCTCCACGAGGCGGTGCTGGCCTACGCCCGGGACTTTATGATCGGTAAGGGCTTCACCTTCTGCATTCCCCCCTTTATGATCCACGGCAACGTGGTGGAGGGCGTCATGTCCCAAACCGACATGGAGGCCATGATGTACAAGATCGAGGGGGAGGACCTGTATCTCATCGGCACCAGCGAGCACTCTATGATCGGCAAATTCATCGACCAGATCATCCCCGAGTCCTCCCTGCCTCAGACCCTCACCTCCTACTCCCCCTGCTTCCGCAAGGAGAAGGGCTCCCACGGCATTGAGGAGCGGGGCGTCTACCGCATCCACCAGTTTGAGAAGCAGGAGATGATCGTGGTGTGCCGGCCCGAAGACTCCATGGACTGGTACGAGAAAATGTGGCGCTACTCGGTGGAGCTGTTCCGCTCCATAGATATCCCCGTGCGGCAGCTGGAGTGCTGCTCCGGCGACCTGGCCGATTTGAAGGTGAAGTCCTGCGACATCGAGGCCTGGTCCCCCCGGCAGCAGAAGTACTTCGAGGTCTGCTCCTGCTCCAACCTGGGCGACGCCCAGGCCCGGCGGCTGAAAATGCGGGTGAAGGGCGAGAAGGGCACCTACCTGCCCCACACCCTGAACAACACCGTGGTAGCTCCCCCCCGTATGCTCATCGCTTTCCTGGAGAACAATCTCCAGGCCGACGGCAGCGTAGCGATCCCCAAGGTGCTCCAGCCTTACATGGGCGGCCTGGAGGTCATGAAGCCCAAAAAATAAGATCAATAAGGAGAGGCCATTATGGGTATTTTTTCATTCTTTTCCCGGGACGACGAGGACGACGAGGAGCTGCTCTGGGAGACGGAACAGCAGCCCAGACAGGCGCCCTCCTCTCCGGAAGCCGCTCCTACCGGGGAGCTGTACGAGGGGATGCACCTGGACGTGATGACCAGAGAGGGCGATCCCTTGCTCTCCGGCCGGGTGACCGAGTTTTCCCCCGACTCCCTAACGCTGGGCCGGCTGCCCGGCGAGCTGTCCTTCAAGATTTCTCCCGTGGGGGCCGCGGTCAGCCTCAGCGGCTACGACAGACGGCTGATCCCCATTTGCCTCAGCGGCGTCGTCCAGGAGTCTGGCCGGACCCTTCTCCGGCTGAAAAGCCTGAAGATTGAACACCATGTGGAGCACCGGGACAACTTCCGCCTCCCCTTCACCACACCGGTGTCTCTCTACCGCTCCGACGACGAGCGCCAGCGCAACCCCGAGGAGTGCACCCTGGTGAACATCAGCACCGGCGGCTGCTGCGTGCAGTCGGAGTATGTCCACGTGGAGGACGAGGTGGTGCGCATCCGGGTCAAGCTGGAGGATTACGCCCCGCTGAACTTCCTGGGTCAGGTCGTCCGATGCGTGGAGCACGCCCCCGGTGTATTCTGGTACGGCATTCTGTTCGCCCAGCTCACCGAGCAGGAGATCACCGCGCTGAACAAGACCCTGTACAACCTCCAGATGGGCATTAAGCAGACCCACGTCCGGGGCGAAGAGGGCCACTGGTAAGCGGCATTTGTAAGAAAGGCGATGTGTATGAAAAAATTTATGGGGGAATTTAAGCAGTTTATCGCCCGGGGCAATGTGATGGATATGGCCGTTGGCGTCATTATCGGCGGAGCGTTCAGCTCCATCACCACCTCCCTGATTAACGACATCATTATGCCCTTGCTGGGCATCTTCACCGGCAGCATTTCCTTCGCGGAGCTGTACTTCACCGTCAACGGGGCGGTGATCGCCTACGGCAACTTTATACAGGCCGTTCTCAACTTCCTGGTTATGGCCTTTGTGGTGTTCTGCATGATTAAGGCCATCAACCGTTTCCACCGCAAGAAGGAGGAGGCTCCCCCCGCTCCCCCCGAGCCCTCCGCTGAGGAGAAGCTGCTCACGGAGATTCGGGACCTGTTGAAGGAGAGTCGGTAAATGCCGGAGGACAAACGCGCTCCCCGGCCAGAGGAGGGCCGGGGGTATACTCCCGCCTCCCCCGTCAAGCGGACTCTGGCCTGGATCGGGGTCGTCTACATGGTCATCCTTCTGGCTCTGACCACCTACTTCTACTTTACCGGCACAGGGCTGGGCAACCTGGGCCCTCTGCTCACCGTTCCCGGCCTCGTTGGGCTGGGGATCGTGTCGCTGGTGTCCTGGCGCTCCACCGGGAAGCCGGGGAAGGGGCCCGCCATCGCCCTGGCAGCGCTGTGCTGGCTGCTGGCTCTGGTCACTTTGCCCATCGGGATTATTGGACTGCTGTCTAACTTCTCCCAGTTCTACACCGTCGTCATCACCTGGGGAGGCTGAACCATGGAACAAATCATTTCCTCCGGGCTGGAGGAGCTGGGACTGACCGCCCAGGTCCCGGAGGACGCCCCCGCCATGCTGTCGCGGTACGGTCAGCGTCTTCTGGAAAAGAACCAGGTGATGAACCTCACCGCCATCCGGGTGCCCGAGGGGGTGGCCCGGCTGCATATGCTGGACTGCGCCGCACTTCTCAAATACTGCGATTTCCAGGGTAAAACGCTTATCGATGTGGGCACCGGGGCGGGCTTCCCCGGACTGGTGTTGAAAACGCTGGTTCCCTCCCTGGACGTGACCCTCCTGGATTCGCTGAACAAGCGGCTGGACTGGCTGGACGAGACTGCACAGGCTCTAAAGCTGAGCGGCGTCCGCACCCTCCACGCCCGGGCGGAGGAACAGGCTCTGGCAAAGGGCTTCCGGGACAGCTTCGACTTTGCCGCCGCCCGCGCGGTGGCCGACCTGCGGGTGCTGTGCGAGCTGTACCTGCCCTATGTGAAGGTAGGGGGAAAGTTCCTGGCCTTGAAGTCCACCGGCAGCGACGAGGAGCTGGCCGGAGCGGACCACGCCGTCAGGCTGCTGGGCGGCCAGGTGGCCGCTGTGGAGGATTACGCCATTCCTGGAACCGGCGTCACCCACCGCCTTATCGTCATTGAAAAGCTGGCCCCCACCTTGCGGGGATATCCTCGCAGGTGGTCTAAAATACAAAAGCAGCCGCTTTGACCCGCTCTTTTCTAAAAGTTCCTGGTAAATTGTAAATTTTTTCTAAAACATTTTGAAAAAAAGGTTGACGGACTTCAGATTTATGATATATTAAAACTATAAAATAGGAGGTTTCTTCCATGGGCACCGTAATTACCATTACTTCCGGCAAGGGCGGCACCGGGAAGACCTCCATTACCGGCGGCGTTGCCGCCTGGCTGGCCCTGATGGGCCGGACGGTGCTGTGTATCGACATGGACATCGGCTTGCGCAATCTGGACATCTCCCTGGGTCTCAACGACCGGGCCCTGATGGACTTCTCCGACGTGGCTCTGGGGCGCTGTCCCCTGGCCAGGGCCGCGGTGGAGCACCCCACGCTGAAAGGGCTGTGGCTGCTCACCTCTCCCATGTCCCTTCCCCCCAGCCTCACCCCGGAAAAGGTGCGGGCTCTGCTGGATACCGCCCGCACCATGTACGACTACATTCTTATTGACTCCCCCGCCGGCCTGGGCGCCGGTTTCCGACTGGCCGTCTGCGGCGCGGACCGGGCGCTGGTGGTTTCCACCAGCGACGCCTCCTCCCTTCGGGACGCCCAGCGGGCGGTGGCGGAGCTGGAGCATCTAAAGATCGTCCATCTGGTGATGAACCGCATCCAGACCAAGCTGCTGCGCAAGCTGCGCGCCACCATCGACGACGCCATGGACGCCGCCGGACTGCCCCTGATCGGCGTGGTGCCCGAGGATCCTCAGGTCATCCTGTGCGCCAACCTGGGGCTGCCCCTCACCACCCGAGGGCCGAAGGGCGCGGCCTTGGCCTGCCGGAACATCGCCTGGCGGCTGGAGGGGGACCACATCCCCATCATGCGCATTCGATAGCGCCCGCCAATACATATAAGGAGGTTGATGCCATGAACATCGCAATTATGAGCCATACCAAAAAACAAGAATTAATGGTCCAGTTCTGCACTGCCTACTGCGGCATTCTATCCAAGCACTCCGTCTGCGGCACCAACGCCACCGGCCGCATGGTGGCCGAGTCCACCGGCCTGCCCGTCCAGCTTTTTCTATCCCACGAGCACGGCGGTATTGAGCAGATCGGCCAGCGCATCATTTACAACGAGATCGACATGGTGCTCTTTTTCAACTCCCCCCAGGACAACGAGATGGACAAGGATGTGCTGTATATCACCCGCCTGTGCGATCAGCACTCCGTCCCCGTGGCTACCAACGTGGCCACCGCCGAGCTGCTCATCCACGGCCTGGCCCGGGGTGACCTGGACTGGCGCCTGGGTATGAACCCCAACCGGGTGCCCTTCGCCCTGTAACCGCGGTCCCCGCCGCATGTACGCGCTCCTGTCCAATCATGGGGATAGGAGCGTCTGCTTTTACGGGGGTTTTATCTTTTGGTTCTTTTCTTTTTAATAAGAGAAAAGAACAACTATGTGTGTAATTGAAAGAGAAAGGAACATATTTATGGCTAAGATACAACCGCGCACCCTCTCCGGCTTTATGGAGCTTCTCCCCGCCCGGCAGATTCAGTTCGACCGCATGGCGGCCATCATCCGGGAGTCCTTCTCCCTCTATGCCTACACCCCCCTGGACACCCCCCTCATCGAAGCCAGCGAGATTCTTCTTGCCAAGGGCGGCGGCGAAACCGAAAAGCAGATCTACCGCTTCACCAAGGGCGACAGCGACCTCTCCCTCCGCTTCGACCTCACCGTTCCCCTGGCCAAGTACGTGGCCCTGAACTACGCCAGACTGGCCTTTCCCTTCCGCCGCTTCCAGATCGGCAAGGTTTACCGGGGCGAGCGGGCCCAGCGGGGCCGGTTCCGCGAGTTCTATCAGGCGGACATTGACGTCATCGGCGACGGCCAGCTGGACATCTCCAATGACGCGGAGATTCCCGCCATTATCTACCGCACCTTCACTTCTCTGGGGCTGAAGCGCTTCCAGATTCGGGTGAACAACCGAAAGATTCTCAACGGCTTTTACGCCATGCTTGGGCTGACATCCAAGGCGGGCGCCATCATGCGCACGGTGGACAAGCTGGAGAAGATCGGAGAGAAGTCGGTCCGGGACCTGCTCACCGGCCCGGACATCGGCCTGACCAACGAGCAGGCGGCGGAAATTCTCAAGTTCATTGATATCAAGGGCTGTAATGCCGATGTCCTTGCCGCCCTGGAGGGCTACCGGGGCCGAAACCCCAAGTTTGACGAGGGCCTGGACGAGCTGACGGCCGTGGCTAAAAACCTGGCCGCCTTCGGCGTGCCCGAAACCAACTTCGTGCTGGATCTGACCATCGCCCGGGGGCTGGACTACTACACCGGTACCGTCTACGAGACCACCATGCTGGACCACCCGGAGATCGGCTCCATCTGCTCCGGCGGCCGGTATGATAACTTAGCGGAATATTATACCGATAAACAACTTCCAGGCGTGGGCATTTCCATCGGCCTGACCCGGCTGTTCTTTGTGCTGGAGGACCAGGGCTACCTGAACGACAGGCTGAACACCGCCCCCGCCGACGTGCTGATCCTCCCCATGACCGAGGACATGGGCCCGGCCATTTCCCTGGCCACCCAGCTGCGGGACAACAGGGTGCGCACCCAGATTTACGGCGAGCAGAAGAAGTTCAAGCAGAAGATGAACTACGCCGACAAGCTGGGGGTGCCCTATGTGGTCTTTCTGGGGGACGACGAGATCAAGCAGGACAAGGTGTCTTTGAAGGACATGCGCTCCGGCGAACAGGAGCTGATCCCCACTGCCCAGGCTTTGGATAAGATCGTCGCCGCCATGGGCGCCAACGACGCCGAGGCTCCCATCCTGGACAAGGGGGAGTGATTCCCGCGCCTGTAGAGGGCGGCCTCTGCGCCGCCCTGGCCCCTTCCGCACAGAGAAATGGGGCGGCACGGAGACCGCCCCTTGCAGAGGAACGATGAAAAAGAAGCTGTGGATTCCCCTTTTCGCCGTCTTTTGTCTGGCCGTGTTCTGTCTGGGATTCCTGCTAGCGGATTTGACCGCTCCCAGAACCTTTGATGAACTGTGGTGCCGCTGTGATCTGGATACTCCCGCAAAACCGGGAGAAAATATCTATTTATGCTGCGGCCCAACCTGGGAAGAGCCGGAGGGCTATCCGGAGCTGGACAAAATTTACCGCTCTGTCATGCGATTGTTTCAAAGTCAGTCATACCGCCGGTCGCTTTTCTCTTTCTTCCCCAGGGACGGGGGAATTTACCTCACTGTACGGATGGGCTGCGAGGCCTACAGCCTTGCCTACTGGTCCTGCGGAGTCCTTTGGATTCCGACAGAGAATTACCAGTGGACCGCCTATAAACCGAGCTCCCCGGAAGCGCTTGGGACACAAATGGACTACATTGCGCAGGAATATTGTAATATACCATAGAAATAATACAAACAGGAGTGATAAATATGGGTGATACAAGCACCTTTTACCGCACCCACACCTGCGGGGAACTCCGGATGGAGCAGGTCGGGGAAACCGTAACCCTGGCCGGCTGGATGGAGAACCTGCGGGAGGTGGGGCAGAATCTGGCTTTCCTGGTTCTGCGGGACTTCTACGGTACCACCCAGGTGGTGCTGGAGACTGAGGAGACCGTACAGGCCGCCAAGGAGCTGAACAAGGAGACCGTGATTGCCGTCACCGGCGCCGTTCGGGAGCGGGACAGCAAAAACTCCAAGCTGCCCACCGGCGATATCGAGGTGGTCCCCGCCAAGATCGAGGTACTGGGCCGCTGCCGGTACAACGAGCTTCCCTTCCCTGTCAACCGCAGCCGGGAGGCCGACGAGTCGGCCCGGCTCAAGTACCGCTATCTGGACCTGCGCAACCCCGAGGTCAAGAAAAATATCGTCTTGCGGTGTCAGGTGGTTTCCGCCCTTCGCGCCGCCATGACGGACCACGGCTTTCTGGAAATCACCACCCCCATCCTGACCGCCTCCTCTCCCGAGGGGGCCCGGGACTACCTGGTACCCTCCCGGAAGCACCCCGGCAAGTTCTACGCTCTGCCTCAGGCTCCTCAGCAGTTCAAGCAGCTTCTGATGGCCTCCGGGTTCGACAAATATTTTCAGATCGCCCCCTGTTTTCGGGATGAGGACGCCCGGGGCGACCGCTCCCCCGGCGAGTTTTATCAGCTGGACATGGAGATGGCTTTCGCCAGCCAGGAGGATGTGTTCGCCGTGCTGGAAGACGTGCTGCCCCCCATCTTCGCCAAATACGGCAAGTACGACGCCGCCTCCTCCGCCCCCTTCCGGCGCATTCCCTACCTGGAGGCCATGGAGAAGTACGGCACGGACAAGCCCGACCTACGCATTGACCTGACTGTGACCGATGCCACCGGCCTGCTGGCCGGCTGCGGCTTCCCACCCTTTGAGCACCAGACCGTCAAGGCCATCGTGGTGTCCGATTTCTCCGGCACCCGGAAGCAGATCGACGGGCTGTGCAATGAAGTGGAGGTCCAGTCGGGCAATAAGGCCTACTGGTTCCGGTACGACGAGAACGGCGAGATCGTAGGCGGCATCGCCAAGTTTGTCCAGCCCATCAAGGACCAGGTGGTGGAGGCCTTGAAGCTGGAGAAGGGCTGTTTCGTGGGCCTCACCGCCGGGGCGAAGCTGGCCGCGCAGAAGACCGCCGGCGTGCTTCGGAACAAGCTGGGGGCCTTCTGTCCCGGACACATGGACAAGGAGCGGTATGAGTTCTGCTGGATTGTGGACTTCCCCATGTATGAGATCGGGGAGGAGTCCGGCGAGCTGGAGTTCTGTCACAACCCCTTCTCCATGCCCAACGGCGGGCTGGAGATTATCGAGAAAGCCATCAAGGGTGAGGCGGACCCCCTGTCCATCACCGCTTTCCAGTATGACCTGGTGTGCAACGGGGTGGAGCTGTCCTCCGGCGCGGTGCGCAACCACGACCCGGAAATCATGATAAAGGCCTTCTGGATGGTGGGCCTGGAGGAGGAGGACGTACGGAGCAAGTTCCCCGCCATGTACAACGCCTTCACCTACGGCGCGCCCCCCCACGCCGGCATTGCCCCCGGGGTGGACCGGATGGTGATGCTGCTGTCCGGCGAGGACTCCATCCGGGAAGTGATCCCCTTCCCCATGAACAAAAACGCCCAGGACCTGATGATGGGCGCCCCGAGCACTGTAGAATCAAAACAATTGGAGGAACTAAATATTATCTGCACTGCGAAAGAGGAGTAACCAAAAACCCGCCGCTTGCCGCGGCGGGTTTTCTTATCCTATGACGAGCATCAAAATGGGCAGCGTCACAAAGCAGCCAAAAATAGACAGACAGGCGCCGGTGGCGGCGTACTCCTCATCGGCCCCGTAGGCCCCGGCCATCACCGTCACCTGGCTGACCACGGGCAAGGCGCTCTCCACCAGAAAGACGTTTCTGACCAGCCCATCCAAACCAAAGAGCCGGCAACACCCCCAGCAGATGACCGGCGCCACCGCCAGACGTATCACCAGCATGGTAGGCAGTCCCCGGAGAAACCGGAGATTTTTCAATCCCACCTCATAGACGATAAATCCGCCGTAGATCAGCGCCAGGGGGGACACAGTACTGCTGATGTACCCGGTGAAGCGCATCACCGGTCCGGGCGGCGTCACGTCCAGCAGCAGCAGCGCGATGGCCAGCAGCACCCCCAGAATCGGGGGCTTGGTAAACATATCCCGCAGAAAACGGCCCGGTCCCTCCGACCGCTCTCCCCGGTCCCCCGACCGCTCCACCAGCAGAATGCCCGCTGACTGGAGAAAGGTGGTATTGCCCAGGTAATACAGCATCACATAGGGCACACATACCTCCCCAAAGAGCTGGGTGCACACGGGTATGCCGATAAACAGGACATTGGACAGACCGGCCATGGCGGCAAATACCCCCCATCGCGCCCGGGGCAGGCGGAGCAGAGACGCCGCCCCCATAGACAGCAGTAAGGTAATCCCCACCCCCAGCAGAACAGAGAGCAGCTGCACGCCCGCCCGGGCCAGCTCGGCCCGATCCAGATTATTCAGCAGGCCCACAATACAGTTGGCGGGTACGGCGATATTGATGATGAACCGGCTGAGAAAATTTTTCTCGGCGGCCGTCATCCAGCCCTTTACGCCCATAAAATATCCTACGGCCATCAGCAGGAGCACCACCAGACAGGCCGAGACGGCGTTAAAAAATCCAGACATTATGGATTCCCGCCGCCTTTGTTTGGCCGCCGCCTCCGGCGCCGGCCGCCGCCGGAGGGCTTTCCCTCCGCCTTAGGCTGATCCGCCTGGGGAGGCTGGGCCGCCTTGGGCTGGCCGCCTCCATCGCCCCTGCCCCGGCGACGGTAGTTCCGCCGCCGGGGCTCCTCGGCCTCCAACTCCACCCAGCTTTCCCGGCTGGGGAAGGCCGCCTCAATGGCCGCGGCCAAAGACGCCTCCTCCGTGGGAACGGCGGGAGCGGCGTCCTTCCGCCGCAGCTTGGCCAGCTCCTCCAAGGGGGGCTCCACATATCCCTCGGGCCGCTTGCCCTTGCCGCTGCGCACCACGCACAGCTCGCAGTTGTGGTAGGTCTTGGGGCTGTCCGGGTCAGACTCCAGCCGCACTTGGGCGGTCTGCCGCAAGAGGTTGACGCCGCACACCGTCCCCGCCCCGTCAGGGGTCTCCACAAAGGACTCCTGCTTGGGGGCTTTTTTCACCAGGTCCTCATAAGCCTCCTGCTCATACTTCAGGCAGCACATCAGCCGCCCGCAGGTGCCGGAAATCTTGGTAGGGTTGAGGGACAGATTCTGCGTCTTAGCCATCTTGATGGACACCGGCTGGAACTCGTCCAGGAACTGGGAGCAGCAGAAGGGCTTGCCGCAGATGCCCAGGCCGCCCAGCAGCTTGGCCTCGTCCCTCACTCCAATCTGCCGCAGCTCGATGCGGGTATGCAGCGCCCCGGCCAGGTCCTTCACCAGGGCCCGGAAGTCCACCCGGCCCTCGGATGTGAAGAAAAACACCACCTTGCTGCCGTCAAAGCTGTACTCAGCCCCCACCAGCTTCATATCCAGGCCGTGGTCGGCGATCTTCTGCTGGCAGATGGACAGGGCGTACTTTTTCCGCTCCTTGTTCCTCTCCACAAGCCTGTCATCCTCCGCCGTAGCCATGCGCACCACCGGGCGAAGGGGGGCGGTGAGCTCGATCTCGTCGATCATGGTGTTTCCCTTGACGCACCTGGCGTATTCCACCCCCCGGGAGGTCTCCACGATTACGCCGTCCCCCTCCTTGAAGGGGATGCCGTTGGGATTGAAGTAGTACTCCTTCCCGCCGCTCTGAAAACGAATGCTGATAATCTCTACCATAGGTTATTTTCTCCTCAATGATTAAATCCTGTATTCACATAGCAGTAAACATTCCGGCGCACAGCCAGCCGGCGATCTGGCCGCCGTTGACATTGAGCATGGCCGCTCCCTGCAGCGTTTTCACCAGCTCCGCCGCCCGCAGCAGACGCCGCCGGTCTCCGTCCCTGGCCGCCCGGGCGGCGAGCTGATCCGCCAGCTCGTCCAACAGAGCGGTCAGTTCCTCCCGGCTCCGCTTTACATCCAGCACAGCCGCGGCGGTTTCCAGCAGCTCCAGCTCCCCGGCCTTTTCCAGAGAAGCTGTCAGCTTTTCCGCCAAAGCGCGCCGCTCCTGATCGGTCTCCCCGCTCACCGGCTCACCGGCCGGGGTCAGGGCCAGCTCCTCGCACCGGGAGCGCACCGTCCGGAGCAGTCCCCCGGCGTTGCCGGCGATAAGGAGGAATGCGGCGTAGGGCGGGCCCTCCTCCAGCAGCTTGAGCATGGCGTTCTGAGCCGGGGCATTCATCCGGTCCGCCCCCTCCAACAGGTAGACCTTCCGCTCTCCCTCATTGGGGCGGATGTAGGCGTCGGCCCGCAGTAAGCGCACCCGGTCCACTGTGATGGGCTTGCCCTCCTCCGGTCCGGTTACCGTTGATACGTCCGGATGGACCCCTTTCCGCACCTTCAGACAGGGTCCGCACTTCCCGCAAGGCTTCTCCCCCGAGCCGGCGCACAGCATGGCCGCCGCCAGCTCCCGGGCCAACGTATGCCGCCCGGACCCGGCGGGGCCGGAGATAATGTAGGCGTGGGACAGCCCCCGCCCCCGCTCCTGCCGGGACAGCTGGTCCTTTAATCTTTCATTTCCCTTCAGCGCAGACAGATCCATATCACGCCTCGCTTATCACTCGAACTTCTGACAGCATATTATACCCTATTTTCTCTAAATAGGCCAGTTCTTTTTTTGTAATCCGCTCCCCAGGGGCCACAACGGGCACACCGGGGGGGTAAGGGGCAATCTGACAGGCGGAAACCTCCCCCTCGCAGTCCCTTAATGTCCGCAGCTCACCGGGGGCAAACAGGGCGGCCCGTGGGGAGCTCACCCGCTCAGGGAGAGGGGGCGCGGGGATGGGTGCGCAGTCTCCCATCCGCTCCCGCAGCTCCACCAGAGCCCCCTCCAGGCGGTACAGATCTCCGTCGCTGTCCTGGGCGGAGCAGATCAGCACCACATGTCCCCCATCCTCCATCTCCGGGAAGATTCCCCGCTCCTCCAGCGCCCGGGCAAAAGCGGGGCCGTCCTTCACCTTCAGGGTGAGGCGGCAAGGGTCCAGGGAGAGACCGTCTTTCAGGCTGGGAAAGGCCTGTCGAAACTCAAAGACCCGGCAGGCTGTCCGGCGGTACTCCCACCGGCCCTCCCCCAGCAGCCAGTCCCGGGCCAGGTCCATGGAGACCAGCATGGGATAGGACGGGCTGGAGCTTCCGAAGATTGAGGCCGTCCGCCGCACCCGGTCCGGATCCACTCCGTTGACGAACAGCAGAGCGGACTGTCCCATGGCGGGGAGAGTCTTGTGGGCCGAGACAGCCGCCGCGTCCGCTCCCCGGAATGGGTCCACCCCCAAAAACGGCAGGTGGGCCCCGTGGGCGCCGTCTACAAACAGAGTTCCGCCGCGGGCGTGGACAATTTGAGAAATAACCTCAACATCTGACAACACTCCGGCATAAGTCGGTGAAGTAATACAGACCGTTTTTATATCCGAGTGTTGGTCCAGCATTTTTTCCACCTGCCCCGGGGAGATGGGGCCAATCATGTTTTCGGAATCCAGCCAGGGCCGCTCCAGCCAGACCGGCTCCAGGTCCAGCAAGGCCAGGGCGTTAAAGACCGCCCTGTGACAGCCGCGGTCCACAAGCGCCTTCTCCCCCGGTCCGGCGCATAGGGCCAGTCCGGTGTGGATACCCATGGTGGACCCGCCGGTGAGGAATTGGCAGAAATCGAAGCCGAACAGCTCCGCCCACAGCCGCTGAGCAGAGTCGAATGGCTCCCCGGCCTCATAGAGATTCCCGGTTGGGAGCAGCTCGGTCAGGTCGATAGGGGCCAGCCCCGCCAGCTCGGGAGCTGGGAGGAATTTCCCCTTGTGTCCCGGCATGTGAAACCGGGCTGGGTTCTTTTGGGCGTATTCTTTCAGCGCGTCATAGAGGGGAGTAGGCATACTGTTACCTCCAAAAAAGGCGGAAGGGTACTCCCTTCCGCCTGAAACTTATCTCTGATTGGGGGCGTAGGCCACCACGGTACGGCGGTTGGGCTCCACGCCGGTGGAATAGGTGGTGACGCCCTTGTAGTTCTGGAGGGCCGTGTGGATCACATGGCGCTCGTAGGCGTTCATGGGCTCCAGAGTCATATTTTTCCGGTATTTGATCACCTTGCCCGCCACCTTGACGGCCAGCCGCTGGAGGGACTCCTCCCGCTTAGCCCGGTAGCCCTCGGCGTCCACGTGGATGCGCACCCGCTTGGACGCTCCCCGGTTGACGGTGTAGCTGGTCAGCTGCTGAATGGCGTCCAATGTCTCGCCCCGGCGGCCGATGATAGCCCCCAGGTCCTTGCCCTGGAGAATCACCTTATACCCGCCCTCGCTGGTCATGAAAATCTCCGGAGCGGCCTCCACCTGAAGGTGACTCATCAGCCCGGTGAGGAACTCCCGAATTCGGTTGGCCTTCTCGTCGTCCGGTTTGACCGGCTCCATGGTGACCGGCTCACGGGAAACAGGGGCGCTGCCGATCAGCACCTCGTCCCCCTCCTGAAGCTGATTCTCCCTGTGGGGGCGGCGCTCAGGCCGGGGCTGGTTCCTTTTCTTCGGGGGGGCCATGCCCGGTTTGGCGGCCAGAATCGTCTCCTCCGCTGCGGGGGCGGCGGGCATCTGTTCCTCCTTCATCACCGGCCTGGCAGCGGGAAGAACGGTCTCCTCCGCCACGGGGGCGGGCCGCTTCACCTCGGCCACAGGCTCCGGCTCGAGGGTGCTTAGCACGTTGGCGTTCTCCTTGAGGGGACGGGCCGCGCCGTCCACCTCCTCATAGCTCACCCGGACCTTGGCCGGGTTGCTTCCAAAGCCCAGAAAACCGGACTTGGCCCGCTCAATTACCTCGACTGACACGTCGTCCCGGTCCAGACCCAGCTGAAACAGAGCGGCGGCAATGGCGTCCTCTTCGGAGCGCCCGGTGGTTTCAATCCACTTTAACATTCACTCAGCCCTCCTTATTCTCATCCTCGTCCACCTCGACCTCGATCTCCTCCACTTCCACTTCCACCTCTTCAGTCTCAACGGGGATCTCAGCGGGAGCTTCGACAGGGGCCTCGATGGGGGCGGGGGAGGTTTCCTCCGCGGGGGCGGCAGGCTCGGCGGGCCTGCTCTCCGGAATCTGAATGGACCCGGCCTGAGTAGTACCCTCCGGCTTCTCCTCGGTTTTTCCCTTCTTTTTCTTCTTTCCGCCGGCCTCAGCGGCTTCCATGGCTCGGAAAATCTGGTTGGGGTCGGTGTAGGGGGTCACGCCGCCGTAACGGCCGGGGATATAGGACCGGCCTCGGGCGTAGGCCCGGATGCCCTCCCGGCTGTCCTCCCGGTTGATCCCCTCCTGGTCGGGTTCGGCGTCCTTCTTGGGCTTCTTCTTGCCCCGGTTCTTCTTCTCCTCCTCAAGGCGGCGCTGGCGCTCCAGCCTGGCCTCCTCCTTGCGGCGCTTCTCCTCTTCCTTCTCCTCGGCCTCCCGCTTTGCGGCAGCTTCCCGGGCGGCCTCATAGTCCTTCTTCAGCATCTTGCCGCAGATGACCTCCTGGACCATGGTGACAAAATACTGGGCAATCCAGTAGACGGACAGGCCGGCGGGGACGGTGAAGCCGATCCACAGGGACATCAGCGGCATCATCCACATCATCATCTTGTTGGTCTGGTCCATCTGCTTGTTTTCTTCCTGCTTGTTCATCTGATTGGTGGCCATAGACACCTTCATGGACAGGAAGGACACGGCGACAGAGACCAAAGGCAGGATAAACAGGCCGATGGACTTCAATCCGTCCAACCAGAACCTCCAGTTGGGAATCTTGGACAGATCAATACCTAAGAACTGGAAGTTCATCACAAACAGGCCCTCCGCCCCGGTGGCGGACTGGAGGGATGTCAGGTTGTCCCTCGTGACCAGAGACAGCAGGTACAGCTGGTTATAGGCGCCGTTCTGGAACAGATTTTCTGCCTTTTCCATCACCGCGGCGGTGACCCAGCCGCTGGAGACGGCCACTTCAGACCAGTTAAGCTGGGTGGCCAGCGTCTGAATCTGGTCGTCGGACATCCCCATAAAGTAGGTCAGAGGGTACCGGATGATGCTGTACAGCAGAATGAGGACCACCATGGGAATCAGGGACCACAGACAGCCCCCCATGGGGTTGACTTTTTCCCTCTCATAGAGCTTCTGAATCTCCAGATTGTAACGCTCCCGGTCCTTGCCGTACTGCTTCTGGAGCTGCTGCATTTTTCCGGACAGCATCGTGGTCTGGATCATGCTCTTCTTCTGCTTCAGCGTAACGGGAAACAAAATCAGCTTGACCACAATGGCAAAGAGGATCAGCGCGACGCCGTAGCTGTTGAACAGGTTATAGAAGAACAGCAGCAGCCAGGCAAAGGGTTGTAAAATAATACCCACTAAAAATACCTCCGCATATCAAGTTGCGGCAGAATCCCTACGGCACGGGGTCGTATTCAACGGACTTCTGCCTGTGGAAGGGGTGGCACTTCGCAATTCTGCGCAAGGCCAGCCAGCCCCCCTTGACCGCGCCGTACTTCTCCACCGCCTCCACGGCGTACTCCGAGCAGGTGGGGATAAAGCGGCAGCATGGGGGGCGCAAGGGTGAGATGGCGCGCCGGTAGAACCGGATCAGGGACAAAACAACCTGCTTCACTGGGACTTGTCCCCCTTTTGAACGATTAAATTCAGTTTTTTTGTCATCTGCCTGAAGCTGCGCTTCAGCTCGTCGTACCGGCCGTAGATTGCCCGAGTACGGGCCACCACGACGATGTCGTATCCGGGGAGCAGCCCCGCCTCATGGGTGCGGTATAACTCCCGGATGCGGCGGCGGGCCCGGTTGCGCTTGACGGCGTTGCCCAGCTTCACTCCGGTGGTGATGCCCAGCCGGCTGTACGGCCGGCCGGTCTTCCGGCAGTAGATGACAAAATAGGGGGACACAGCGCTCTTTCCTTTTCCGTACAGCCGGCGGAACTCATGATTTTGTTTCAGGGATACCGTGTGTTTCATGATTTCCTCCGTATGCACAGATAGGGCGGAGGATTTTCTCCCACGCCCCTGGTTGTGCGCTATCTAAACTGTCTGTCCATTTCCGGCTGCCAGTCGGCAGAGGAGGGCGGCCAGACCGCCTCGCTCCACCTTAGTGGGTCAGGCGGGCGCGGCCCTTGGCGCGGCGGCGGGCCAGAACCTTGCGGCCGTTGCGGGTGGCCATACGCTTGCGGAAGCCGTGCTCCTTGGAGCGCTGACGCTTTTTGGGCTGATAGGTACGAAGCATGGGGGACACCTCCTCAGTTTAGAATCTGTATTCGTAACCGAAAATTCTGGATGGGCGAGGGATTTTCTCGCAGGACGAGGCGAATTTTCGCAGCAATACGCAATACTCTGTGTATTGCAAAAAAATTGAACGACGCATGGCGGGAAAAAACCCGGCCAGACGATTTTTGAGGCTGCGAATACAGGTTCTCAGATTCAAGCCGGCTCTCCCGGCCCAACAACAGATTCTTTCGAAACTGCGGTCTGCAAAAGATACGTGCAGTATTATAGCGGATAAAAGCCCCCCGTGTCAACCATCTTTTTTGCCGGGAAACAAAGATTTTTTTATATTTTTTCCCGATCTCAATATCTTGTGGAGCAATTCTTTGCCGCATACAAGCTATCCTGCACATTATAAATAAAAAATGTGGAAAAACCTTGCCCTTCCGCCTATTTTTTGGTATAATAAAATGCTATGAATTTTATGATTTCTCTGCTCTGATATCCTTTGCCCTAAGGAGGACTGCCATGAATCCCGCCACAGAAGTGTGGAATAAAGTCAAAGCCCTGATGGGGGCTGAGATGACCTCCACTACCCTGAATACCTGGTTTGATGACGCCCAGGCCGTCGCTCTGCAGGAGGACAGCTTTATCCTGTACAGCCCCACCAAACTGAAACGGGACATTATTGCCTCCCGCTACATTCTGCCCATTCAGAACGCCCTCCACGAGCTGTTTTCCGCCAACTTTCAGGTCACCGTCCTCACCGAGGGGGAACTGGACGGCTTCCAGCAGGAGACCAGACAGTCCTCCTTCCTCCCCGGCACCGAAGAGTACACCTTCGAGCACTTTGTAGTAGGTTCCTCCAACAAGCTGGCCCACGCCGCCGCCAGGAAAGTAGCTGACAATCCGGGAGAGAACTACAATCCCCTGTTTATTTTCGGCAACTCCGGCCTGGGAAAGACCCATCTGCTCTATGCCATCGCCCATGCCGTACACGCCAGCTATCCAGGATATAAAATCATCTATGTCAAGGGGGACGCCTTTACCAACGAGCTGGTCACCGCCATCCGGGAGGGCCGGAACCAGGAGTTCCGAGACAAGTACCGGGGGGCCGATATCCTTCTCATGGACGACGTACAGTTCATTGCCGGCCGGGATTCCACTCAGGAGGAGATGTTCCACACCTTTAATACCCTGTATGAGCTGAAAAAGCAGATCGTCTTTACCTCCGACCGGCCTCCCAAGGAGATGCTTCGGTTGGAGGACCGGCTCAAGACCCGCTTTGAATGGGGACTGCTCGCCGATATCGCTCCCCCGGATCACGAGACCCGCATGGCCATTATAAAAAACAAATCCATCCGCATGGGGATGGAGCTGCCCGATTTTCTGATCCAGCTTATCGCCGAGAACATCACCGCCAACGTCCGGCAAATTGAGGGGACGGTAAATAAGATCATGGCCTACCAGGACCTGATTGGGGACACGGTGGACAAAAACACTGTCATCCGGGCGGTGAAGGACATCTTCAAGGAGAAGTCAGACATCCTCCCCACCGCCGACGTTATTATCGACGAGGTGTGCAAGTTCTACAACCTGGAGCCCGAGCTGCTCCGGGGACAGGGCCGCTCCAAGGACATCTCTCTGGCCAGGCAGATCGCCATGTTCCAAATTCGCCGCATGACCAACCTCTCTCTGAAGGAGATCGGCCAGGAGTTTAACGGCCGGGACCACAGCACCGTCCTAAACGCCCTCAACCGCATTGAGGGGCTGGTCAAGACCGACCCGGAAAAGGCGGAGATTATCAAGGACATCACCACCAACATCAATGCCCGATATGAGTGAGTTGTCCACAAAATTTTGTGAACTATTTGTGGAGTAATGTGGAGAAACCTGGTTCCTGTGGAAAACCGCTCTATTTTCTCCACACCCCCTGTTGAGGCTGTTTTCTTAGAGCCCCAAGTCTTTTTCCCAGTTTTCCACATTATTTTTCCCTACTATCTACTGTTACTAAAAATATAACCTCTCCTCCCTATGGCGGAGAGAGAAAGAGATCGGAGGAACCGTTTATGAAATTTTCCTGTGAGAAAGCCCTGTTGTCCGCCGCTGTCTCTGTCGCCTCCCGAGCTGTAGCGTCCAAAAGCTCTATTCCCGCCATGGAGGGTATCCTCATGGAGGCTGGGCAGACACTGCGTCTTACCGGCTACAACCTGGAAACCGGCATACAGGCCACCGTGCCCGCTGAGATTGTGGAAGGAGGCTCCCTGGTGCTGTCCGCCCGGCTCTTTGGAGAGATCGTCCGCAAGATGCCTGACGATGTGGTGGTGTTTACCTCTCAGGGCTACACGGTAAATATCAAATGCGGTTTGTCCGAATTCAACATCCTGGGCACCGATCCGGAGGAGTTCCCCGAGCTGCCCTCTGTGGACCAGCAGAACGCTCTGACCATCAAGCAGCCGGTTCTGCGCTCCATGATCTCTCAGACCCTCTTTGCCGTCAGCGATAACGAGAGCCGGCCCATCCATACCGGCTCCCTCTTTGAGGTGGACGGCGCCGGCCTCACCGTGGTCTCGGTGGACGGCTACCGTCTGGCTTTGCGTCATGAGGCGGTGGAGGATAAGAAAGGTGCCGACGCCTTTTCCTTTGTGGTTCCCGGTTCGGCCCTGGGAGAAGTGGAAAAAATATGTTCCGGAGAGGAAGATATCACCATCACTCAGGGGGCGCGCCATGTCATGTTCCAGACTGGGGACACCGTCCTGGTCTGCCGCCGGCTGGAGGGGGACTTCCTGGCATACCGTAACGCCATTCCCCGAAATAACAACGTCAAGGTAGAGGTGGAGGCCCGGGCTCTGCTGGCCTCCATTGATCGGGTGTCCCTTATCATCAGCGAAAAACTGAAGTCCCCCCTCCGCTGTGTCTTTGGGGACGGCATCGTGTCCATTACCACCAAGACCGCCATCGGCGACGCCGCCGACCAGTGCATGATTTCCGGGGACGGCGGCGGGCTGGAGATTGGCTTCAACAACAAATATCTGATGGACGCCGTCAAGGCCGCCCCCGCCGACAAGCTGCGCATGGAGTTTACCTCCGGGGTCGCCCCTTGCGTCATCCTGCCCGCCGAGGGAGAGGAGAACTTTGTCTACATGGTGCTGCCCGTGCGGCTGAAGGCAAATTAGTGTTGAAATTTCAACGTTTCACGTGAAACAGGGGGAAGAATATGGAGAGCCGCCAGATTAAGATACACACCGAATTTATCAAGCTCCAGGACCTGCTCAAGTTCGCCGGGGCGGTGGAGACCGGCGGCGACGCCAAGCTCATCGTCCAGGAGGGCCGGGTGGCCGTCAATGGAGAACCTTGCTCTATGCGGGGAAAGAAGCTGCGCCCCGGAGACCGGGCGGTCATTGACAACGAGACGGAGCTTGTGGTCACGTGATCGTCAGGCGTCTGGAGCTGGACTTTTTTCGCAACTACCCCCATCTGGAGGCGGACTTTGATCCCCGGGTCAACCTGATTTACGGGGACAACGCCCAGGGAAAAACCAACCTGCTGGAGGCGGTGGCTTATCTCTCCGCCGCCCGGTCCCACCGGGCCCGGTTCGACCGGGAGATGATTATGCTGGATGTGGATTCCGCCTTTCTCAAGGGGGAGGTATTCAGCCGGGACCGGGATTTTACCCTGGAGGCCAAGCTCTTCCGGGGGCGGGGGAGGCAGTTGTTTTCCAACGGGGTCAAGCAGAAAACCGCCGGAGGGCTGGCGGGAATTTTAAATACAGTGCTCTTCTGTCCCGAGGATCTGTCCCTTATCAGGGCGGGAGGCGCGGAGCGGCGGAGGTTCCTGGACGGGGCCATCTGCCAGCTGCGGCCCAGGTACGCCCAGGCGTTGGCTGAGTACAACCGGCTCTACGACCACAAGACCCGTATCCTGCGGGACTGGGCGGAAAACCCTTCTCTGCTGGATACCCTGGACGACTTCAATCTCCGTATGGCGCAGACCGGTGCTATCGTCATCCACTACCGGGCCCACTTTATCAAGCGCCTGCGGGAGCGCGCCCCTGCCATCCACGCCGACTTCTCCGGGGGCCGGGAGGAGCTGGAGCTGGGCTATGAGACGGTGTCCACCGTAGACGACCCGCAAAAGCAGCCCCGGGAGCTGCTCCCCCTCCTGCTGGAACACCAGGAACGTCACCGCCAGGCGGAAATTGACAGCCGGCAGTGCCTGTCCGGGCCTCACAAGGACGACCTGACAGTGAACATCGGTGAAAAGAACGCCAAAACTTATGCTTCCCAGGGACAGACCCGGACCGCGGCGCTGTCCTTGAAGCTGGCTCAGCGGGAGATTTTTCAGGAGGAGACCGGGGAGTGGCCCGTCCTCCTGCTGGACGACGTGCTCTCTGAGTTGGATTCCAGGCGGCAAGCCTTCGTCCTCAACCGCATCCGGGGCGGGCAGGTGTTCATCACCTGCTGCGAGGAGGAGAAGCTGGAGGGCCTGGAGGGCGGTAAGGCGTTTCATATCCGCAATGGAGGGCTGGTGTAATATGTACTTGCATTTAGGCCAGTCGGTGGTCATCCCGGACCGGGATATTTTGGGCATCTTCGATCTGGATAACGCCAGCTGGGCCTTTAAGACCCGGGAATTTCTGGAGCGGGCGGAGGCGGAAGGCCGGGCAATCTGGCTCACCGAGGACCTGCCCCGGTCCTTCGTTCTGGCGGACAGCCGCTGGGGAGAGCCGGTGGTCTACATCTCCCCTCTCTCCTCCGCCACTCTGTCCGCCCGGACGGAAAAGGGCGCACTGGAATAAAAACCAAAAATGGAGGTTGAATATATGGAACCCATTGAATACCTGTGGAAGGACCGCAAGCGCCACCTGGGCCTGCCCCTGTCCTTTACCCGCTACCGCCTCAGCGAGGACCGGCTGTTCTGTGAAACCGGCTTTCTCAACATCAAGTCCGACGAGGTGCTGCTCTACCGGGTGCGGGACCTGCAGCTGAACATGTCTCTGGGCCAGCGCATCTTCGGAGTGGGAACGGTGTGCGTGGTGTCCTCGGACAAGAGCGTCCCCCACCTGGATTTGAAGAATGTGAAGCGCCCAAGGGAGGTCAAGGAGCTGATCCATAAAAACGTGGAGGAGGCCAAGGACAAGCGCCGGATGCGGACCACCGAGCTGGTGGGCGTCGAGGAAGGCGACGACGGCTTTCACGACACCGCCGATCTGGACGGCGAGGAGCTGGATTGATTTGCGGGGGCGAACCGCCCGAAAGGATATTACCATCGCGGAGGGAAATTATGGAACTGAACCAGCAGAACGAACTGAACACCACCCAGACCGACCACGAGTACGGCGGATCGGAAATTCAGGTCCTGGAGGGCCTGGAGGCGGTGCGCAAGCGCCCCGGCATGTATATCGGCTCCACCTCGGAGTCCGGTCTGCACCACCTGGTGTATGAGATCGTGGACAACTCCATCGACGAGGCCCTGGCCGGCCACTGCACCGACATCACCGTCACCATTAACCCGGGCAACACCATCACCGTCACCGACAACGGCCGGGGCATTCCGGTAGACATCCAGCCCCAGACGGGCCGGCCCGCCCTGGAGGTGGTCTTTACTGTCCTCCACGCCGGCGGCAAGTTCGGCGGCGGCGGGTACAAGGTGTCCGGCGGCCTCCACGGCGTGGGCGCCTCGGTGGTCAACGCTTTGAGCGAGTGGCTGGAGGTCCAGGTCCACAAGAACGGGGAAATTTATGAGATGAAGTTCTCCCGGGGCAAGATCACCCAGGAGATGAAGGTGGTGGGCAAGACCGACCACACCGGCACCACCGTTACCTTCAAGCCAGACCCAGAGATGTTTGAGACCCTGGAATACAGCTACGACACCCTCCACACCCGCATGCGGGAGGAGGCCTTCCTCAACGCCGGTCTGCGCATTCAGACGGTGGACCTGCGCCCCGGCCGGGAGCAGGAGGACGACATGTGCTACGAGGGGGGTATTCGGGAGTTTGTCACCTTCATCAACAAAAACAAGGACCCCCTCCACAGCGAGGTCATCTATATGTCCGGAGCGCGGGAGGACTCCATGGCTGAGGTGGCCATGCAGTATAACGATGGTTTCCAGGAGGTCATGGTCTCCTTCGCCAACAACGTCCACACCCCCGAGGGGGGCATGCACGAGGAGGGCTTCCGCCGGGCGCTGACCAACGCGCTTAACGCCTACGGACGGAAGATCAAGCTGCTCAAGGACGACGAGAAGGTTTCCGGCGAGGACTGCCGGGAGGGGCTGAGCGTGGTCATCTCGGTGAAGCTCACCGAGGCCCAGTTTGAGGGCCAGACCAAGGCTAAGCTGGGCAACAGTGAGATGCGCACTCTGGTAAACAACATTGTCAGTGAGAAACTGGAGATATTCCTGGAGGAAAACCCCGCCGTGGGCCGGTCCATTCTGGACAAGGCCCTCATGGCCAACCGGGCCCGGGAGGCCGCCCGGAAGGCTCGGGAGTCCATCCGCCGCAAGACCGCCCTGGGGGGCGCCGCCATGCCCGATAAGCTGCGGGACTGTAACGAGGCCAACCCCGAGCTGACCGAAATTTATATCGTCGAGGGCGACTCTGCCGGCGGCTCCGCCACACAGGGCCGGGACAGCCGGTTCCAGGCCATTCTCCCCCTGTGGGGTAAGATGCTCAACGTGGAGAAGGCCAGGGCGGACAAGGTCTACGGCAACGACAAGCTCACCCCCGTCATCACCGCCCTGGGGGCGGGCATTGGGGACGATTTCGACTTAAACAAGCTGCGGTATCACAAAGTGATTATTATGGCCGACGCCGACGTGGACGGCGCCCATATCCGGACGCTGCTGCTCACCTTCTTCTTCCGGTTCATGCGGCCGCTGATTGAAAACGGCTATGTCTACTCCGCCGTCCCCCCCCTGTTCAAGCTGACCCGGGGCAAAACCACCCGGCTGGCTTTCTCCGAGGAGGAACGAGACGCCATTTCCGCCGAAATGCGGGGGGACAACCCCAACGCCAAGGTGGAGATCAACCGCTTTAAGGGTCTGGGCGAAATGAACCCCCAGGAGCTGTGGGACACCACCATGGATCCGGAGAAGCGCACCCTGCGGCGCATCGAGCTGGACGACGCCGTCCGGGCCGACGAGACCTTTACCATCCTCATGGGTGAGAAGGTGGAACCCCGGAAGGAGTTCATCGAGCGCAACGCCAGGTATGCCGTCAACCTTGACTATTAAGGGAGTATAAGACCAATGAGTAAAAAGCCCCAATACGACCCAGAGGAGATCCGCTATCCGGACCAGAAGATTGTCACCTCTTCCCTGGTGCCGGAGATGGAGAACTCCTACATTGAATACGCCATGTCGGTCATCGTGGGCCGGGCCTTGCCCGATGTACGGGACGGCTTGAAGCCTGTCCACCGGCGCATCCTCTACGCTATGTATGAGGACAACCTGACGGCGGATAAGCCCTTCAAGAAGTCGGCCACCTGCGTGGGCGACGTGCTGGGCCGCTACCATCCCCACGGGGATCAGTCTGTCTACGACGCCCTGGTCCGCCTGGCCCAGGACTTTTCCATGCGGTACATGCTGGTGGACGGCCACGGCAACTTCGGCTCTGTAGACGGAGACCCCCCGGCGGCCTACCGATACACCGAGGCCCGCATGTCCAAGCTCTCCGACGAGATGCTTCGGGATATCGAGAAGGACACGGTGGACTGGGACCCCAACTTCGACGAGACCCGGAAGGAGCCCAAGACCCTCCCCTCCCGGTTCCCCAACCTGCTGGTGAACGGGTCCAGCGGCATCGCCGTTGGCATGGCCACCAATATCCCGCCCCACAACATGCGGGAAGTAATTAACGCCGCCATCTGCGTGCTGGACGACCCGGAGGCCGGTCTGGCCGATTTGATGGAGCACATCAAAGGCCCCGACTTCCCCACCCGGGCCATTATTATGGGCCGGTCGGGTATCCGCGCCGCCTACGCCACAGGCCGGGGCCGGGTAACCATCCGGGCAAGGCACGAGTTTGAGGAGTTCGGCAAGGACCGCACCCGTATTGTCATCACCGAAATTCCCTACCAGGTGAACAAGCGGATGCTGATTAAAAATATGGCCGACCAGGTGGAGGACAAGCGGCTGGAGGGCATCTCCGACATCCGGGACGAGACCGACCGCAACGGTATGCGCATCGTCATCGAGCTGAAGCGGGACGCCAACCCCCAGGTGGTGCTCAACCGCCTCTTTGCCCAGACCCAGCTCCAGACCACCTTCGCCATCAACATGCTGGCCCTGGTGGAGGTGAACGGCAAGCTCCAGCCCCGGATTCTGTCCCTACGGCACATTCTGGACGAGTATATCGCCTATCAGGAGCAGGTCATCATCCGCCGCACCAAATACGACCTGAAAAAAGCCCAGGAGCGGGCCCACCTGCTGGAGGGCTTGCTCATCGCTCAGGACAACATTGACGAGGTCATCCGCATCATCCGCACCAGCTACGACAACGCCAGGGACCGTCTGATGGAGCGCTTTGAGCTGGACGATGTCCAGGCCCAGGCCATCTGCGATATGCGGCTGATTGCCCTCCAGGGGCTGAACCGGGAGAAGCTGGAGGCGGAGTACAAGGAACTGGAGGAGCGCATCGCCTACTTCAACGAGCTCCTTGCCTCCGAGACCATGCTGCGGGGCGTCCTTAAGGACGAGCTCACAGCCATCCGGGACAAGTACGGCGACGACCGGATCACGGAGATTCAGGATGTGGAGGACGAAATCGACATCGAGGACCTGATCGAGGAGGAACAGTGCGTCTTTACCCTCACCCAGGCGGGCTATATCAAGCGCACGCCGGTGAGCGAGTACACCGCCCAGTCCAAGGGCGGCATGGGCAAGAAGGGAATCACCACCCGGGAGGAGGACTACGTGGTGGACGTGTTTACCGCCTCCACCCACGACTATATCCTCTTCTTTACCGACACCGGCAAGGTGTACCGCAAGAAGGGCTATCAGATTCCCGAGAGCGGCAAGACCGCCAAGGGCACCAATATCGTCAATATCCTCCAGGTGGAGCAGGGGGAGCGGGTGCAGACCATGCTCCACTACCGGGAGACGGAGAACGAGGAGCTGTACCTGTTCATGGTCACCCGGAACGGCACCGTGAAGCGCCTGCCTGTCCAGACCCTGAAAAATCTGCGCAGCAACGGCATCCGGGCCCTCCGCCTGGACGAGGGGGACGAGCTGGTGTGCGTCCGGGAGACCGATGGAACGAAAAATATCCTCATCGCCACCCACTTGGGGCTGGCGGTCCGATTCGACGAGAACGACGTGCGGCCCATGGGCCGGGACGCCGTGGGCGTCCGGGGCATCCGCCTGCGGGAGGGGGACTATGTGGTGGGGGCCGCCCGGATCACTGAGGGCCGGACCGTACTGTCCATCACCGAAAAGGGCTTCGGTAAGCGTACCCCCGTGGAGGAGTACCGAGTCACCAACCGGGGCGGCATCGGCATCAGGAACTACATGGTCACCGAAAAGACCGGCCCCATTGTGGGGGTCAAGGTGGTGGACGGCTCCGAGGACCTGCTGCTGGTCACCCAGGCGGGCATCCTGATCCGCACCCATGTGGACTCCATCCGCATGGCGGGCCGGGCCACCCAGGGCGTGATTGTCATGCGCTTCAAGGAGGAGGGAGACAAGGTGATCTCCCTGGCCCTGGCCGACCGGGAGGAGACTGCCGAAGCCGCTCAGACCGGGGAGGCGCCGGACTGATCTCCGAGGAGGAATACTGGCAGAGGCGAGAAGAGATTTTGAGGAGGCAGTGACATGGGCGGCATGGTGATGTCCACCTTTATGATGTTTGTCCCCCAGCAGGCGGTATTCCTCTTTTTGACCATTTGCTGCGTTGGTTTCTTCGGTATCTATATCCCCTATCAGGAGAGCAAAAAGAAGGGAGAAGTCTGGGGGCCGCTGCGGTGGATGAAAAAAATAAAGGCCGTCAAGGGTCCGGCAGGACGGAAGCGGCCCTCCCAAGCTGAGTTCAACCACATATCGTCTATAGGTCCTGATATGCGTCACCGGCTGGACCAGTTGGAGAGCCTGAAGGCCGCCGGACTGATTGACGACCGGGAGTACCAGGAGCGAAAAGCGAAAATTTCAAAGGAGCTGTAATTTATGAAGTTGGCCAACGCCCTGTCCCAGCGGTCGGAGCTCCAGACCCGCATCCGCCAGCTGGAGAGCCGGCTGAGCAACAACGCCCAGGTCCAGGAGGGGGAACAGCCCGCCGAGGACCCCATGGAGCTGCTTGGCGAGCTGGAGGCGGACTATGCCCGGCTGGAGGAGCTGATCTCCGCCATCAACCGCACCAACAACTCCACTACGCTGGAGGGCGGGTCCACCCTGTCTGATCTGCTGGCAAAGCGGGACTGCCTCAAGGGCAGGCTGTCCGCCTTGCGCAATTTCCTGGACAACGCCAGCGCCCTGGTCCGCCGCCACAGCGCCAGCGAAATCAAGGTGAAAAGCACCGTCAACGTCCGGGAGCTTCAAAAGCAGGTGGACGGGCTGTCCAGGGACCTGCGGGAGCTGGAGGAGACCATTCAGGAGAAGAACTGGACCACGGAACTGCTATAAAGATTTGGTTGCGCGAAAGGCGGACGTCAAGCCCCAATGTGCCGGGGCCAACAGGCACGTTGTATGGGGACAGGCGGGACCTTGTCTGGCTGGGTTCGAATCCCGGTTTTTTATCAGGTCCGTTACCGTTACACCTGTACTGTTATAGTCCTTCGGGATGTTTTTATATTTATCACCGGACGTCGGTTTCGCGCGGGCGGGTTAGGGGAACTTGAAAAAAGCCGGACGCAGGTTTACGTCCGGCTTTTGTATTGAAATCTATTGACATTGTATTAAAATTTATATATAATACATAGTATAGAGCAGAAAGGAGTGTCTGATGTGGCGCAGACAAGCATCAATATTCGGATGGACGCAGAGCTGAAGCGGCAGTTTGAAGAATTTTGCGCGGACGTGGGCATGAGCATGACCACGGCTTTCACCGTGTTTGCCAAAAAGACTGTGCGGGAAAATAAAATACCATTTCCGCTGGATCGGGATATCCCAAATGAGGAGACCAGGCAGGCCATTGATAATGTGCGAAAGGGTATCGGCTTAAGCAGAGAATTTCATTCGGTTAAAGAGCTGATGGAGAATCTTAATGCTGACGATTAGATACGAGGCGTCTTTCAAAAGGGACTATAAGCGAATTAAAAGAAGGGGATATGATCTCTGCCTGATAGAAGAAGTAATTGACCTTCTGATTCAGCAGAAGCCTCTGCCAGAGCGGTATAAGGATCATGGTCTTATTGGAGATTATGCCGGCTGCCGGGAGTGTCATATTACCCCGGATTGGTTGCTGGTCTATCAAATCAGTCAGGATAAGCTGATTTTAATACTCACCCGCACCGGTACCCACAGCGATCTGTTTTGAAGGAATGAACAATGAAAACTGTTACTATCTATACCGACGGGGCCTGTTCGGGTAATCCGGGCCCCGGAGGCTGGGGCGCCATCCTGATGTATGGCGCCCACAAGAAGGAGCTGTCCGGGGGCGAGGCCCGGACCACCAACAACCGCATGGAACTCACCGGGGTGATCGCCGCCCTAGAAGCATTAAATGAGCCTTGCGTGGTTGAGCTGTACTCCGACAGCAAGTATGTCATCGACGGTCTGGGCAAGGGATGGGCCAAGAGCTGGCGGGCGAAGGGCTGGGTGAAGTCAGACAAAAAGCCCGCCCTCAATCCCGATCTGTGGGGCCGCCTGCTGGACCTGTGCGAGAAGCACACGGTGAATCTCCACTGGGTGAAGGGCCACGCGGAAAACGAGTTCAACAACCGCTGCGACCAGCTGGCGGTGGCTGAAAGTCAAAAGTACAAATAAACAAAAGGCACAGGACCTACTTGTCCTGTGCCTTTGCTTTTCTTTTCCGGTAGCAGATATCCCGGTTTCCGCAGGTGGCGCACCCGCGGCCACAACCCCGCTTGCTGCCATAATCGTTATACAACAAAATAGCGATAGGGATACCAATCACAGCCACAGCGAACAGTCCAATGGCGAAATATTCCACAGGCGGGCCTCCTCTCAATCGAAGTAGAACAGCTCCTCAAACTTCTTGTCCAGGGCGACGCACAGCACCAGGGCCAGCTTGGCGGTGGGGTTGAACTGGCCCGTCTCGATGGAGCTGATGGTCTGGCGGGACACGCCCACCAGCCTGGCCAGCTCCCCCTGGGACAGGGAGCGCTCCGCCCGGGCCACCTTTAACCGATTTTTCAGGACCAGCTGATCGTCCATGCCCTCACCCCTGTGTGAAGTATTTTACCACATAGAACACCAGAATGACAAAGGAAATAATCATGGTGACCAAATCGGAGGCATTTTTCCGCTTGGTGAGCCGGTACAGCCGGCTGCTGACGCAGGAGGTCCAGAACATAATCATGACGCTGTCGGAGGACAGGTTGTGAAAGTGATTGTAGGCGACAATCGCAAGGCCTGCCATCAGAGTAAAGGCCAGACTGAAGGACTCCCCCTCAATGGTGATGGTCCGCTCCATCTCGTCCTGATTTTCGTTTTCTTTGCGGCTTTTTTCCAAAATTTTGTCCTTTTCCAAGTTAAAAACCTCTTTTCAAACAATTTCGGCGTAGGTCCGGCCGTGACCTCCTCCGTTGAGGGTATCATAGCACGGTGGGACCATGTTGTCAAGTATACTTGTCAAAAAAATAATGAAACTTGGCAGAACAGAATAGACTTGCCTTTTCCGGAAAAACAGGGTACAATCAGGAGCAATATTGCATGACCGGGAGGAAGCAAGAATGAAGGAATTTCGCGGAAGTCAGAACTATGTGGCCTCGGAGGAGCTGCTCCGGGCGGCCAATATCGCCATGGTGCTGGAAAAGCCCTTGCTCATCAAGGGGGAGCCGGGGACAGGAAAGACCATGCTGGCCGAGGCCATCTCCCAGGCGCTGGGCAAAAAACTCATTATCTGGAATATCAAGTCCACCACCAAGGCCCAGGACGGGCTCTACGTCTACGACGTGGTTCAGCGGCTGTACGACAGCCAGTTTGGCAGCCAGGGGGTGGACGATATCGAGAAGTATGTCAAGCTGGGCAAGCTGGGGGAGGCGTTTACCGATGACGAGCAGGTCATCCTCCTCATCGACGAGATTGACAAGGCCGACCTGGAGTTCCCCAACGACCTGCTGTGGGAGCTGGACCGGATGGAGTTCCACATCCCGGAGACCGGCCGGACGGTGAAGGCCAAACACCGCCCGGTGGTGATTATCACCTCCAATGCGGAGAAAGAGCTGCCCGACGCATTTCTCCGCCGGTGTGTGTTCCACTACATTGAGTTCCCGGACAAGGAGCTGATGGCCGATATCGTCCGGGTCCATTACCCGGACATCAGCGAGAGGCTGCTCACCCAGGTGCTGGAGGCCTTCTATAAGATTCGGAACCTCCCTCAGATCAAGAAAAAGCCCTCCACCAGCGAGATCATCGACTGGATTCAGGCACTCCAGCACGGCGGCGCAGATGTGGGCCGCATCGTGAAGGAGGTGCCCTATCTGGGGGTCCTGCTGAAAAAGAACGAGGACATTGACACGCTGCGGCGGCAGTGGCGGTGAGGCCATGTTTACCGACTTTCTGTATCTGCTCCGGCGAAACGGGCTGAAGGTGTCCCTCACCGAGTGGATGGCGTTGGCGGAGGGTCTGTACAAAAATCTCCACGGGGCCAGCTTCACCGGCTTCTACCACCTGTGCCGCTGCCTGCTGGTGAAGAGCGAGGCGGATTTTGACGCCTTCGACCGCACCTTTCTGGAGTATTTCAAGGACGTCCCCTTTCAGCAGGAGGTATCCAAAGAGTTATTGGACTGGCTGAATAAACCGGACGTATTATCCGACTACGCCAACTGGGACGAAATGCAGGCCCTGAAAAATATGGGCTTCTCTGAGGAGGAGATTGAACAGATGCTCCGGGAGCGCCTGGAGGAGCAGACCGAGGAGCACAACGGAGGCAGTTACTGGGTGGGCACCCACGGCATGTCTATGTTCGGCAACTCCGGCCTGTCTCCCAAGGGCATCCGGGTGGGGGGACAGAGCATGTACCGCCGGGCTTTCCGGGTGGCGGGGGAGCGGAAATTCCGGGACTTCCGCCGGGACAACACCCTGGACACCCGCCAGTTCCAGGTGGCCCTGCGCCACCTGCGCCAGTTCTCCGGGCTGGTGGACCTCCCCCCCACCGAGTTTGATGTGGACAACACCATCAAGGACACGGCGGACAACGGCGGGCTGCTCAAGGTGCGCTACAAGCGCCCTCGGGAGAACACGGTGAAGGTGCTGCTCCTGATGGACTCGGGGGGCTCCATGGATTACTATGCCCAGCTCTGCTCCGCCCTGTTCCAGGCGGTATCCAGGTCGGGCCACTTCAAGGACCTGAAGGTCTATTACTTCCACAACTGCCCCTATGGCCGGCTGTACAACGCCCCCACCCTCATGGGCCGGGACAGCGTGCCCACGGACTGGGTGCTGTCCAACATCCCAGGGGACTACAAGCTGATTCTGGTGGGAGACGCCCAGATGGCCCCCTACGAGCTGATGGGGGGATGGTACGGCCGGAGCGGACGGACGGACGGTCCCCAGTGCGGCATGGACTGGCTGCGGCTGCTGAAGGGCCGCTTCCGGAACACCGTCTGGCTCAACCCCAGCCGCCGTCCCGATTGGGGGGCCTACTGGTCTCAGACCTACGATGTCATCGCAAAAGAATTTCCCATGTACCTGCTCACGGTGGACGGCCTGGAGGAGGGCATGAAGAAGCTGCTGACAAGATAAAGGAGGCTTGTTTATGGACGGAATCCGAAAGGCGGTCCAAGCGGACATCCCACAGGTGGCCGCCATCTACGACCGTATTCTGACCGAGGAGGAACAGGGCCGGGCGGTAGTCGGCTGGATTCGGGGGGTCTACCCCACGGAACGGACCGCCCGGGACGCGCTGGAGGCGGGCACGCTGTTTGTCCTGGAGCAGGAGGGTAAGATTGCCGCCGCTGCCAAGATCGACCGGAACCAGGTCCCCGAGTACGCCAACGCCCCCTGGCGGTATCCGGACGCGCCGGATTCCCAGGTGATGGTCCTCCACACCCTGGTGGTGGACCCCGCCTTTGCCGGAAGGGGCTGCGGGAAGCAGTTTGTGGCCTTTTATGAGGAACATTCCCGGGCTTGCGGCTGCCCCTACCTGCGCATGGACACCAACGCCAAGAACGCCGCCGCCCGGCGGCTGTACAGCCGGCTGGGATATTGGGAGGCGGGCATCGTCCCCTGTGCGTTCAACGGCATCCCGGATGTGCAATTGGTCTGCCTGGAAAAAAAGCTGTAGAGAAACATCCCCGGAGGGTACGCGCCCTCCGGGGATGCTGTTTATCCTTTCATCTCGTGGCTGTTGAGCAAGGCCTGCTTGATGTCCCACAGCTTCTGGGACAGGTCCACGTAGTAGTTGTGTGGGTTCTCAAACCGTTTGACCTCGTCCCAAAGGGAGTCCACCTGCCGCTGGCAGTAGGCCCGGCTGGTCTGGAGATCGGGCACCTGATACACCAGCTCGCCCCCCCGAAAGACAGGCACCATCAGCTCCTTGGCCTCGATATCGGTGTACACCTTCCGCTTCCAGGTGGCGTCTGGGTCGAACAGCTCCAGGGGCTGGGTGAAGTCAAACTCCTCGTCGTGGAGGCAGATCAGGTCGGCCTCCGCCTTGCCGGTGTCCTTGGAGAAAATGCGGTAAATTTTCTTGAAGTGGGGGGTGGTGATCTTGGCGGCGTTCTCGCTGATTTTGATCTTGGGGATAATGGCGCCGTCATCGGCCTCAATGGCGGCCAGCTTATACACCCCGCCGAACACCGGCTCGGAGCGGGAGGTGATAAGCCGCTCGCCCACTCCAAAGGAGTCGATCCGCGCCCCCTGGCGGACCAGGTCCCGGATGATATACTCGTCCAGGGCGTTGGAGGCCACGATCTTACACTCGGGGAAGCCCGCCGCGTCCAGCATTTCCCGGGCCTTTTGGGACAGGTAGGTCAGATCGCCGCTGTCCAGCCGGATGCCGCACTTGGTAATCCCCTTGGGGACCAGTACCTCTTGAAACGCCCGAATGGCGTTGGGCACGCCGGAGTGGAGCACATTGTAGGTGTCCACCAGCAAGGTGGCGTTGTTGGGGTAGAGCTCGCAATAGGTTTTGAAAGCGGTGTACTCGTCGGGGAACATCTGTACCCAGGAGTGGGCCATGGTCCCTGTGGCGGGAGAGCCGTAGCGCTGGTCGGCCATGGTGCAGGCGGTGGCGGCGCAGCCGGCAATGTAGCTGGCCCGGGCGCCCAGCAGAGCTCCGTCCGCCCCCTGTGCCCGGCGGGAGCCGAACTCGGCCACAGGCCGGCCCTCGGCGGCCCGGACGATACGGTTGGACTTTGTGGCGATCAGGCACTGGTGGTTCAGGGTGAGCAGAAGGAAGGTCTCCACAAACTGGGCCTGGATGGCCGGGGCCCGGACGGTGAGGATGGGCTCGTTTGGAAATACCGGGGTGCCCTCGGGGACGGCCCAGATATCGCCGGTAAATTTGAAGTCCTGCAAAAAGGCCAGAAACTCCTCGCTGAAGCAGCCCTTGGTCCGCAGGTAGGCCACGTCCTCCTCATCGAAGCACAGCTCCTGAATGTACTCCACCACCTGGGCCAGCCCCGCCGCGATGGCAAAGCCACCCTTGTCGGGAACGGAGCGGTAGAACACGTCGAAGTAGCAGACGCGGTCCTGTAAGCCGGTTTGGAAGTAGCCGTTGGCCATGGTCAGCTCGTAGAAGTCGCACAGCATGGTCAGGTTGGTTTTCGCTTTCATCGGGAAAGCCTCCTTGTGTCGGGGTGACAAGACACCCCCTCGTTAGACCCATTATACTCCCCCCAGGAAAAAAAGCAAGGAAAAGAGAAATTTTCTTCCATATCTCTGGGCATACTTGCTTTATATCGCCGCACAAAAGGAGGGTTTACTATGTCCGACAAAACCGAGGCCTTTCTCCGCAGCCAGACCCGGGAAAATCTCATGCGGGCCTTCGCCGGGGAGAGCCAGGCCCGAAACCGCTACACCATCGCCGCCGGGGTGGCCCACAAGGCGGGGCTGGCCGTCATCCAGGGGGTGTTCCTCTTCACCGCCGAGCAGGAGCGGGTCCACGCCAAGCAGTTCTACGCCGCCCTGGAGGACTGTGCCGGCCAGACCGTCAAGGTGGACGGCACCTACCCGGTGGACATCTGCTCCGGGGTGCTGGATTACCTGCGCGCCGCCCAGCACAACGAGTACCAGGAGTGGGAGCACGACTACGACCGCTTCGCCAAGACCGCCATGAGCGAGGGCTTCCCCCTGGTGGGCAAGATGTTCGAGAACATCGCCCGGGTGGAAAAGACCCACGGGGACCGCTTCGGCAAATTCGCCGACCTGATGGAGAAGGACCAGCTGTTTTTCTCCGAGGTGGAGGTCCAGTGGATGTGCCTGCACTGCGGCTGGGTGGTGGAGGCTGCCGCCGCTCCCGCCCACTGCCCCGTCTGCCGCCACCCCCAGGGGTACTTCGTGCGGTTCGAGCTGGCGCCCTGGAGCTGAACAAAAAACGGATGGCCGGTTATTCAGCCATCCGTTTTTTGTTTTATCATCCCTTTTTCTTGGAGGCCTCGCGCATCCGGGCGCCGTGGTCCAGGAGGCGCTTGCGCAGGCGGAGGTTCTCGGGGGTACACTCCAGCAGCTCGTCGTCGGCCAGAAACTCCAGGCACTGCTCCAGAGAGAGGGTGCGGGGGGTGACCAGGCGCAGGGCCTCGTCGGAGCCGGAGGCCCGCATGTTGGTCAGCTGCTTCTTCTTGCACACGTTGACGGAGATGTCCTCCTGCTTGGGGCACTCGCCCACGATCATGCCGCCATAGACCGGGGTGCCGGCGCCAATGAACAGAGAGCCCCGCTCCTGGGCGTTGAACAGGCCGTAGGTGACGGCCTCGCCGGTCTCGAAGGCCACCAGGGAGCCGGTGGACCGGCGCTGGATCTCCCCCTTGACGGGGGCGTAGCTGTCAAAGACGGAGGCCATAATGCCCTCGCCCTTGGTGTCGGTGAGGAACTCGCTGCGGTAGCCGAACAGGCCCCGGGCGGGGACCAGGAACTCCAGCTTGGTGCGGCTGCCCACCGGGTTCATGGTAACAAATTCCCCCTTGCGGGAGCCCAGCTTCTCCATGACGGCGCCCACATAGTCGGTGGGCACGTCGATGACCACCCGCTCGATGGGCTCGCACTTCACGCCGTCCACCTCCTGGTAGAGCACGCGCGGGGGAGACACCTGAAGCTCGTAGCCCTCCCGGCGCATGGTCTCGATGAGGATGGACAGGGACATCTCCCCCCGGCCGGCCACGTTGAAGGAGTCGGTGGCCCCCTCCATCTCGGACACCTTCAGGGACACATCCTTCAAAGTCTCCCGGAACAGCCGGTCCCGGAGCTGGCGGGAGGTGACAAACTTGCCCTCCCGTCCGGCGAAGGGGGAGTCGTTCACCGAGAAGGTCATCTCAATGGTGGGAGCGGATATTTGGACGAACTCAACGGGCTCCACCGCCTCTGGGGCGCAGATGGTGTCGCCGATGGTCACGTCGCCGATGCCGCTCAAGGCGATGATGCTGCCTGCGGAGGCCTCCTGAACGGGAACCTTGCCCAGACCGTCAAACTCATACAGAGCGGTGGCCTTGGCCTTCTTGGCCGGGGCGTCGGGGTCGTGGTAGTTGCACACCGCGATCTCCTGGTTCTGCCTGACGGTCCCCCGCTCAATGCGGCCGACGGCGATGCGGCCCACAAACTCGTTGTAGTCAATGGAGGATACCAGCATCTGGAAGGGGGCGTCCAGGTCCACCTCGGGGGCGGGGATATAGTCGATGATGGTATCGAAGAGGGGTTTCAGGTCGCTGCCCGCCACGTCGGGCTGGACGGAGGCGGTGCCCTGGCGGCCGGAACAGAACAGCATGGGGGAGTCCAGCTGCTCGTCGGTGGCGTCCAGGTCCAGCAGCAGCTCCAGACACTCGTCCACCACCTCATACACACGCTGGTCGGGGCGGTCGATCTTGTTCACCACCACAATCACCTTGTGGCCCAGCTCCAGAGCCTTGGACAGCACGAACCGGGTCTGGGGCATGGGACCCTCGGCGGCGTCCACCAGCAGGATGACGCCGTTGACCATCTTCAAAATGCGCTCCACCTCGCCGCCGAAGTCGGCGTGGCCCGGGGTGTCCACAATGTTGATCTTCACGCCGTTGTACTGCACGGCGGTGTTTTTGGCGGTGATGGTGATGCCCCGCTCGCGCTCCAGGTCGCCCGAGTCCATCACCCGGTCGGTGACCGCCTGATTTTCCCGGTAGACGCCCGACTGCTTGAGCATCTCGTCCACCAGGGTGGTCTTTCCGTGGTCCACGTGGGCGATGATGGCGATATTTCTCAATTTCTCATTTTTCATGGGAAGTGCACCTCAAATCTGTGGATTTCTCAATAAGCCAAAGCATTATACCCCTATCTACCCAAAAAATCAACACAGACCGGGAAAAAACACATACAAAGGGAACCTTTTTTCCCGTTCTGCGTCTGTATATTATATAAAGGATGCCGACATACATCGGCATCCTTTTCTCGTTTAGTAATGTGATACTCCATAGTGCGTTTCACAGGACACATAATCATATCTAGTATTGGTAACTGGCACTGTATAAATTATATGATTATATGGAAGCCGCCCCTCTCGGGTGTATACATACTTAAAATATATTAAACCGTCCCCTTCGTGCGCATCCAACCAATCAAACAAAACTGCGGCAGCCCCTGTTGCCATCTGAACATACGTCCACTTCCCAGTAAACACGGAAACCAAAGCGCATATACGGCTGACATCATCAAAATTATATGAAGTTTCTCCCATCGTATAGCCCTCAAGTTTATATCCCTCGGGAGCCATATGCCCCTCTGGACAGTAGCCAAGATATTCTAAGGGCATAATATCTCCGACAGGAAACCAAGTTTCTCCATCTTCAACCCAAGGCGGTAAGGCTTCTTCCCCCGCAGGAGAAGAGGCTGACACAGGTACAGACAGACAGGAAAGCAATGCTATGACAAGAGCTAAACTAACAACTCTTTTTTTCATAATAAGCTCCTTTCTCTGCATATGTATATACGGTGCACCTAAATGTATTTTTATAATACAATATATTAAATAAAAAGTCAATAATCCATGTAATTTTTGATAAACTTTGTAAATAATAGACAATGTGATCAGAACATCAGCGTCAGCAGCATAAGTGCTCCAAGGATACCCTGAAGCACCGCCGATTTCGTATCTTTCTCTCGATAGCTCTGGATCGCGTATGCAAACATCAGGATCGCAAAAAACAGTTTTGGTAGCAGTTTACCGATTAAGCCTGCCATCTCCAGAAGAATCAGAACGATTGTAGCCGCCGAAATGCCCCCTAATACCAATTTCATTTGTTGACCTCCAGTCTCTGATTTCATGCAAGATGGGATCATGGAAAATGTTATAAGTATACCATACTTTTATACGCCCAGTCAACGTCCCAGGAAAGAATATACAAAGGGAACCTTTTTTCCTGTTCTGCGTCTGTATTATATGTAAGGACAGCCCCTTTGCCGGTCGGTCTCCCCAAAAATAATCAAACAAATTTTCGGTTCTCCCTTGACATTCTCGAACAGATGTTGTATATTCTATTTAGAACAGATGTTTCTTTTCCGGACAGGTCCCGTAATAGTCCGGTTTTTTGGACAGCTTCCGGTCTACCCTTACCTTATCATCAGACCTTATGGAGGGGACATATATGCAGACCATGTACTATAAAACTTCCAACTTTATCGAGCACAGCGGAAACGTCATTGACCTGGACGAGCTGCGCCGCCGGCAGACGGCCGCCCAGTGGGACAGTTTGGCCCGGCAGCCTGAGGCCGCCTATATCCCGGAGGAGCCAGGGGAACCGGGCTTCCGCCCGGTGGTGCTCACCATGTCCCGTTCCCAGCGCCGCCGGGCCCGGCGGGAGCGGCGGGCCTGGACGCTGGACGCCTATGCCAGTGTGGCTGTCATTTTGATGACGGCGGCCTTTCTGGTTCGGATGGCGCTGTAACCACAATATCTTGAGCCATATGTCGAAAAACCTACAATTTAGCAGAAGAACGCCGCAAAATGCAATGCGGCGCTCTTTTTTTGTGCATATTTTCCGCAAAAATTTCCGCAAACGGAGAAAAAAAGTCTTGACGGGCGGCGGGAAAACGTGTATATTGTTGTTACCATTTTGTAACCCTTATTTCAAAATTGTCATTTTTCCGCTCAAGAGGTGACTTCCATGGAGCAGATACTGAACCAGGACCTGAGCCTGACGGCCCGGATGCCTGTTATAGGGAGGGAGCAGCCCAAAGCAAGCGCGCCTGCCAAAGAGCCGGCGCAGCCCGCAGCCCCAAGACGGGACTGGCAGAAGGAGCTGCGGGCTTACGCCCGGGCGACCCGGGAATGGGGCCGCATCCATTTCCGCCGTTGGGTCCACCTGTTTCACGGAGCCTCCGCCGGCACGCTGGCGGTGGGGCCGGTCTCCTTTCTTCTGGTAGCGGGGGCCCTGGGTACGGCCCTCACACTGACCACCCTATACTCCACCAGCTACGCCGTCATCGTGGACGGCCAGGAGGTGGGCGTGGTGGCTGATCAGAGCGTGGTGGACCACGCTATCCGGACGGTGGAGAACCGGGGAACTCAGCTGCTGGGCTACGACTACCAGGTGGAGAGCGATATCGACTACAGCTTCGGCCTTTCCCTGAAGAGCGACCTGAGCCGGGAGCAGGATATCAGCAGCTACTTCTATGGCCAGCTGGATGAGCTCAGCGACCAGCTGCGGGCCTATCAGGTGACGCTGGACGGCCGGGTGATCGGTACGGTAAAGGATGAGGCCGCCCTGAATACCATGCTGGACGGGATCAAGGACGAGTTCGTCAACGAGAACACCATCTCCGCCGGATTTGTGGAGGACCTATCCATCTCCCCTGTCTACGCCCTGGACGATCTGATTACGGTGGGTCAGGTGGAGGAGGCGCTGAAGGCCAACACCACCGGCGAGACCACCTACACCGTGGTCAAGGGCGATACTTACAACGGCATCGCCTACGCCAACGACATGTCTCTCAGCGATCTGATGGCCCTCAATCCCCAGGCCAGCCTAAACCGGCTGATGGTGGGAGATGTGCTCAACGTAAAGGAAATTATCCCCGCCCTGTCCGTTCAGACCACCGAGCATGTGACCTACACCGAGGCTATCCCCTGTCCGGTGGAGGAGGTCAAGGACGACAAGATGTATAAGGGCGACTCCAAGATCGTGACCAAAGGCGAGGAGGGCGAGGCCCGGGTAGAGGCGGACGTGATTTACGTCAACGGCTACGAGAAGGAGCGCACCGTCACCAATACCACCACCCTCCGGGAGCCTACCACTACCGTAAAGGCCGTGGGCACCAAGGAGCGGCCCAAGACTGCCTCCAAGGGCACCTATATCTGGCCTACCAGCAGCCACCGGATCAACTCCTACTTCGGCGGGCGGAAGATCTTCGGCAGCTACAGCTACCACTCCGGCCTGGATATCCACGCAACCTACGGCGAGGCAATCAAGGCGGCTGACGGCGGCACTGTCACCAAGGCGGGCTACAGCGGCAGCTATGGTAATCTGGTGGTCATCACCCACGACAACGGCACCCAGACCTACTACGCTCATAACTCCAGCATTGTGGTCTCTGTGGGCCAGAAGGTCTACCAGGGGCAGACCATCGCAAAGGCCGGCTCCACCGGTCGGTCCACCGGCGTCCACTGCCACTTCGAGGTCCGGGTCCGCGGCACCGCGGTAAACCCGCTGAACTATCTGAGATAACTGCGATAAACCGGACCCGTCCTTTTCAGGACGGGTCCGGTTTTGTCTATCTGCCGTTTTGTTCCCGATAATACTGCATCTGCCGGTACTGCTGGTAAAACGCCATGTCCTCCTCGTCCAGGGCGGCGGTGGGGCCGCCGTCGAGCCAGAACAGCTCCCGGGCGTGGAGCATGGGGGTGATGGCCCGCATCTGGCGGGACAGTTTCATAAAGCCCGGCCCCTCCCAGCCGCACTGGTCAAAGACCTCGGCCATGAGGAAACAGGGGGAGAAGTCCCCGCCGTCCCCGGTAAAGTCCCGCCCCAGGACCTCCTTGGCGGCGGAATTGGCCCAGATCAGGTAGGGGGTGGAGTAATACTCATAGAAGCCCTTCCGGGAGGAGAGGTCGAAGCCGGCCCCCAGCTCGGTGTAGACCGAGTTCCCGTTGCCCGCCCAGGGCTTGTGGTCGCCGAACAGGATCAGCACCACCGGCTCGTCCGACTCCTCCAGCCGCTGGGCCAGTCCTGTCATGGCCCGGATGGTGACGGATATTCCGCCCAGATAGTTGTTCAGAATATTGCAGCCGGCCTCGCTCAGGCCGGAGCCGGCGGGGGTAATGAATCCGTCCCGCTCTGTGGGGTAGTCGGCGTAGGGGCCGTGGTTCTGGTAGGAGACGGAGAAGGAGAAGCAAGGGCCCAGGGCCGAACGCTCCCGAAGCTGATCCTCCAGCTCCCGGACCAGGATGGGGTCGGACTCCCAGACCGCGGCCACCGGGTCTACAAGGGAGCCGTAGTGGTTTTCCGTGAACCAGTAGTCCTCAAAGCCCAGATATTGATTGACATTCTGCCGGTTATAGAACCACCCGTGGCCCGGATGGCTGCCGAAGGTCTGATAGCCCTGATCCCGGAGATACCAGACATAGGAGCCGGCGGGGGAACGGAAATCGTCATGCTGAGAATAGCCGGTGAGGAAGGCCCACTCGGTGTCCACCGTTCCCCCGGCGAAGATGTTGGTCAGCAGATCGCCGGAGACGGACCGGGCCTCCAGCTCGTGCCAGGGGGCGTAGACCTGGGCCACCCCCTCCTGGCCGGCCAGAACCTCAAAATCGGTGAGGTCGCAGAAGGCCTCCAGCATGATTCCCATAACCGATACCTTTTGACCCTCCGGGATGCCGCTGTCGGGGTATGCGTCCATTTGGGCGGCGGCCTGGGCCTTGCTGTAGCCGGCGGGGGGCGTGGGGAACATATCCTGGAAGGAGTGCAGGAAGGGATAGATACAGCCCTTGGATACAAAGACCTCCACGTCGGACCAAGGGTTGATAAGCTGGGAGCTGCCGGTTTTGCTGTAGAGCGCCGGGCTGAAGCAGGGGCCTGTCAGGGCCACAGCCATCAGGGCCAGGCAGCTCAGCGCTCCGAAGGACCGCTCCCGCCATCCCCTGATTCCCTGAGGCATCAGAAAGATGCTGAACAGCAGCCCGGCGAGGAAGCAGCCCAGGGCAAACCACACCAGCCAGGTCAGGTCCAGAGTGTAGCCCCCCACGATGCCCCCGGCCTCGGCGGCCAGCCGCAGATCGGTGGCCAGCAGGGGGTCGGAGCGCAGGCGAATCTTGTAGTAGTTGGCCAGGGTGACGCCGATGGAGGGGAGAAAGCTGCCCAGAAAGCCCGCCCAGGCCCGCCGTGACAGGAAGTAGAACAGCCAGACCAGCAGCACCGGCGGCAGCAGGTTCAGCGCCAGAAGCAGGGGGCTGCTCAGATAGGAGCGGAGCAGGTCCGTGCTGTTCAGCTTCACATAGGCGGTGGCGGCGAAAAGCAGGGACAGCACGCCGATACAGCAGCCCAGCCCCGTCAAAGCCAGGGCCATCCAGACCTGGTGGGCGGCCTGAATCCGCCTGCCGGCGTCCGGAGGGGGGCGCATGATCTGCCAAAGAATCCTCATGAAAGTCCCCCGCCGGTCAATAGGCCAGCTTCTTCTCCAGCCAGGCCTTCAGCTCGCTGATGGGCACCCGGACCTGATCCATGGTATCCCGGTCCCGGATGGTGACAGCGTGGTCGGCCTCCTCGGTGTCGCTTCCCACGGTCTGGAAGTCCACGGTGACGCAGTAGGGGGTGCCCACCTCGTCCTGGCGGCGGTAGCGCTTGCCGATGGAGCCGGCGTCGTCGTAGTCCACCATGAAGTACCGGCTCAGCTCGGCCTGAATCTCCCGGGCCTTGTCCCCCAGCTTCTTGGACAGGGGCAGCACGGCGCACTTGAAGGGGGCCAGGGCGGGGTGCAGGCGGAGGACGGTGCGCACGTCGTTCTTCCCGGCGTCCACCACCTCCTCGTCGTAGGCGTTGCACAGGAAGGCCAGCAGCATCCGCTCCACGCCCAGGGAGGGCTCGATGACGTAGGGGATATAGTGCTCGTTCTTCTCCTGGTCGAAGTAGGTCAGGTCCTTGCCGGAGGTATTCTGGTGGGCGGTGAGGTCGAAGCTGGTCCGGCTGGCCACCCCCCACAGCTCGCCCCAGTCGGTGAAGGGGAAGGCGAACTCGAAGTCGGTGGTGGCGTTGGAGTAGTGGCTCAGCTCCTCGGGGTCGTGGTCCCGCAGGCGCAGGTTCTCGTCCTTGATGCCCAGGTCGAGCAGCCACTGATGGCAGAAGTTTTTCCAGTACTTGAACCACTCCAGCTCCGTGCCCGGCTGGCAGAAGAACTCCAGCTCCATCTGCTCAAACTCCCGGGTGCGGAAGATGAAGTTGCCCGGGGTGATCTCGTTGCGGAAGGACTTGCCCACCTGGCACACGCCGAAGGGCAGCTTGCGGCGGGTGGAGCGTTGGACGTTGACAAAGTTGGTGAAGATGCCCTGGGCGGTCTCGGGGCGCAGGTAGACGGTGTTCTTGGCGTCCTCGGTGACCCCCTGGAAGGTCTTGAACATCAGGTTGAACTGGCGGATATCGGTCCAGTTGAACTTGCCGCAGGTGGGGCAGGCGATCTGGTGCTCGTCGATGAAGGCCTTCATCTCGGCCTGGCTCATGGCGTCCACGCTGTGACCCAGGTCAAAGCTGTTCTCCTGGCACCAGTCCTCGATGACCTTGTCGGCGCGGAAGCGCTCTTTGCACTCCTTGCAGTCCATCAGCGGGTCGGAGAAGCCCCCCACGTGGCCGGAGGCCACCCACACCTGGGGATTCATGAGAATGGCGGCGTCCAGCCCCACGTTGTAGGGGTTCTCCTGGACGAATTTCTTCCACCAGGCTTTCTTGATGTTGTTCTTCAGCTCCACGCCCAGCGGGCCGTAGTCCCAGGTGTTGGCCAGTCCGCCGTAAATTTCGCTGCCGGCGAAGATGAAGCCCCGGCCCTTGCACAGGGCCACAATCTTTTCCATGGTCTTTTCGCTGTTTTTCATGCTGTATTCTCCTTTTCATCATGTTTTGGCTCAAGACAAAAAACGCCCCGAGCCTCTTGGGCTCAGGGCGAACAAAATGTCCGTGGTTCCACCTGAATTCGCATCTGGCTGATACGCACTCTGACCCGGTAACGGCGGGGACCGGCGGGGCATTTCCTCCCCGCGCTCCAGGGCGCCTTCCCGTCACAGCCTCGGAGGATTTTCACCAACCATCCTCTCTCTTAAAGGCCCCGCTGTGGGGTACTCTTCCCTGTCAATGCTTTGTGAACTCCTATTGTATGCCGGATTTCTCCCCCTGTCAAGGGGGATTTTGAAGGTTTCAGTCCTTTTTTCGCGCCAATTCCTTTAAATGCTCCCGAAGGACCAGATTGATGTAGCTGGACAGGGAGCGGTCCTCTGCTTCAGCCAGGTCTTTGATCTTTTTCAAAATCGGGTCGTCAATCGTAATACTCACAGATGTTTTGATTGGCTTCATGATAGAATCACCCCTATAAACGGAATGATACTATTGTCCGGCGTAAGACGTTGACAAATCGTGGTAAATAGTGTAAATTAGTTTAAATAAGCGGGAGGGGCGGCCAATGTATTCTAATGACTTTGAAGCGGCTTTTTCAAGTTTTCTGGAACGCCATGAGTACGACGAGGCGGAACAATGCCTCTTTTCCATGGTCCGCACCTCCTTTGCCGCCGGTTGGCTGGCCGCCGGCGGAGCGCCGCTTCAGGAGGAAAAAATTTTTCAGCTTCTGGATTTCCGCTGCAAGGAGGAGACCTGATTATTTTCCTCTTGCATATACTGAATCGGCTGTGGTATAATAAGCGCAGCCAAAAATCTGCCAGGGCTAAATCATCTTCTCGCAAAAATGACCCCCCAAAGAGGTGTCCGCTCTTTGGGGGGTCGTTTTGGGCTTAATTGCCTTTGTCGTGACGGTCAAGCCACTTGCAGATGCAATGTCCGATTACACCTGCCACAACCGCCAAAATAAAATCTGCCAGGGGAGCCATCTTCTCACCCCCTCCCTGTTGCCAGGGTAGGTAAAGGCAACCGACCGCATTATACCAAAATCCGACAGTATCCGCAAGAAAAACGGGTTCTCGGGGAGCTGCTGTTCCCCCGGGGGTCCGTTTTCAGGTATAAAGTCTCCATCTTAAAGAGTTAAACAACATTTTATCTTGAAATTGACCATATTTCTGTGATATAATAGAAAAGTTAAAGTGCGATATTGCGCCGTGCGGCTGGCGCGGCGTCTCGTGGACGGGAGGTGGCCGCCAATGAAATACAAGCAGTGGCAGGTGGCCGCCCCCTGTCCGGAGGGGCAGCGCGGGCTGGAGGAACTGGGCCTGCCTCCCCTGCTGGCCGGCCTGCTGGCCGCCCGGGGGATGACCGAGCCGGAGGAGGTCCGGCGGCTGCTGTCCCCGGAGACGGAGCCCATTCCGGACCCCATGCTGCTGCGGGACATGGACCGGGCGGCGGCCCGGGTGCGGCAGGCCTTGGAGAAGGAGGAGCTTATCGCCGTCTACGGAGACTACGACGTGGACGGGATCACCTCCACTTGCCTGCTGACCCAGTTTCTGGCCGCCCGCGGCGGGCGGGTGGTTCCCTACATCCCCAGCCGCCTGGGAGAGGGCTACGGCCTGAATCCGGAGGCGATCCACGCCCTGTTTGAACAGGGGGTCGGACTCATCATCACGGTGGACTGCGGCATCACAGCGGTGGAGGAGACCGCCCTGGCGGCGGAGCTTGGGATGGACGTGGTCATCACCGACCACCACGCCTGCAAGGCGGGGCTGCCCCCGGCGGCCGCGGTGGTGGATCCCCACCGGCCTGACTGTTCTTACCCCTTCAAGGGTCTGGCCGGCGTGGGGGTGGCCCTGATGCTGGCCATGGCTGTGGCCGCCCCGGGGGAACGGAGCGCGGTATTTGACGAATACTGCGATCTGGCCGCCGTGGGCACGGTGGCCGACGTGATGCCCATGACGGGGGCCAACCGGGCCATCGTCAGTCTGGGCCTGAAGCGTCTGGACCCGCCCCGGCGGCTGGGCCTGGCGGCCCCGCCCCGGCGGCTGGGCCTGGCGGCCCTGCTCCGCTGCGCGGGGCTGGCGGATAGGCCGTCCACCTCGGTCTCGGTGGGCTACACCCTGGCCCCCCGGATCAACGCCTCCGGCCGGATGGGCCGGGCGGAGGTGGCTGTGGAGCTCTTTCTCACGCGGGACCCCGCCCGGGCGGAGGAGCTGGCCGTGCTGCTGTGCGAGCTGAACCGGGAGAGACAGGGTATTGAGAGCGAGATATTCCGGCAGTGCGTCCAGTGTCTGACCGACCGGCCTCAGCAGGACGCCATCGTCCTGGCAGGGGACCAGTGGCACCAGGGGGTGGTGGGCATTGTGGCCTCCCGTCTGGCCGAGAAGTACGCCTGTCCCTGTTTTATGATCTGTCTGGACGGCGGGATGGGCAAGGGCTCCTGCCGCTCCTGGGGGGACATCAACCTGTTTGAGCTGCTGTCCTCCTGCGACGGGCTGCTGGAGAACTTCGGCGGACACGCCCTGGCCGCCGGCTTTACCGTGAAGGAGGAGAACATCCCCGCCCTGGCCCTGGCTCTGCGCCGGCTGGTGGCGGAGCGGCGCCGGGAGCGCGACCTGCCCTCTGTGCTGGAGGTGGATATGGCCGTGTCTCCCCGGCATCTGACGGTGGAGGCGGTGGAGGCTCTGGACCTGTTGGAGCCTTGCGGGACGGGCAATCCCCGGCCGGTGTTTCTGCTCCGGGGGGCCCAGGTGCATACCATGGCCCAGGTGGGCCGGGGCCGGCATTTGAAGCTGCGGCTGGAGAGCCGGGGGATTCCCCTGGACGCCATCTACTTTTCCAGCCAGGGCGCCGAGCTGGGCCTCACCCCCGGCTGCCGGGTGGACGTGGCCTTCTATCCCCAGATCAACGACTTCCGGGGGGTGCGCTCCGTCCAGCTCCAGGTGGTGGACCTGCGGCTGGCCCCCTCCCGGGCCCAGCTGGAGCGGGCCATCTATGACAAGTACAGCCGGGGCGAGGACCTCACGACGGAGGAGGCACGCTTCCTGCTCCCCAGCCGAGGGGACTTTGTGGGGCTGTACCGCTGGCTGGAGCGGCAGGCCACCGGCTGCACAGTGGTGGAGGACACCCCGGCCCGCATCGCCCGGGCGGTCTCCCGGGCCACGCGCCAGCGGGAAGTGCCCGCCCGCACCATGCTGTGCCTGGAGGTGCTGGAGGAGCGGGGGCTTATCAGCCTGAACCGCCGTACCGACCGCGTCCAGATTACCCTGTGCCATGTGGAGAATAAGGTAGACCTGGAGGCGTCGGAGATCATCAAGCGCCTGCGGGCGATTTTAGAGGACGGCCTGTAGGGGGCGGCGGCGCCCCCTTTGAGAGAGGTGACAATATGGACCCTATTTTAGAAAACTATCACGCCCTGGAAAAAAAGGTGCTCAGCTACACCCCGAATTTGGACACCAAGGTGCTCTTCGACGCCTTTACCTACGCCGACACCGCCCACCACAGCCAACTGCGCAAGAGCGGCGAGCCCTATATCACCCACCCCATCGCGGTGGCGGAGATCGTGGCCGACCTGGAGCTGGATATCGACAGTGTGGTGGCGGCGCTGCTCCACGACTGCATCGAGGACACCGCCTCCACCCACGAGGAGATTGCCAAGCGCTTCAACCCCACGGTGGCCGAGCTGGTGGAGGGGGTCACCAAGCTGACTAAGATGCAGTTTGTCACCAAGGAAGAGGAGCAGATGGAGAATCTGCGCAAGATGCTTATGGCCATGAGCCGGGACATCCGGGTCATCCTCATCAAGGTGTGCGACCGGCTGCACAATATGCGCACTATGGAGTACCAGTCCCCCCGGAAGCAGCGGGAGAAGAGCCTGGAGACCATGGAGATATACGCCCCCATCGCCCACCGCTTGGGCATGCAGAAGATCAAGTGGGAGCTGGAGGACCTGGCTCTGCGCTATCTGGACCCGGTGGGCTACAAAGAGATCGAGGAGGAGCTGATTGAGCGCTCCTCCGCCCACGAGGAATTTTTGGCGGGTATCCAGCAGCGCATTGAGCAGCGGCTGAAGCAGGAGGGCCTGCACTGCACCATCTACGGCCGGGTGAAGCACATCTACTCTATCTACCGCAAAATGTTCGCCCAGAACAAGACCCTGGACGAAATCTTCGACCTGTACGCCTTCCGGGTAATCGTGAGCGACATCCCCGAGTGCTACAATGTACTGGGCTGCATCCACGACATGTTCAAGCCGGTGCTGGGCCGGTTCAAGGACTACATCGGCACTCCCAAGCCCAACATGTACCAGTCCCTTCACACCACCGTCATAGGCCGGGAGGGCATCCCCTTCGAGGTGCAGATCAGGACCTGGGAGATGCACCAGACGGCGGAGTACGGCATCGCCGCCCACTGGAAGTACAAGCAGGGCCTGGCCAACAAGAACCTGGGCACCGAGCAGGAGTTCGAGTGGGTGCGCAAGCTGCTGGAGGGTCAGCAGGACACCGACGCCGAGGAGTTCGTCTCCACCCTGAAGGTGGACCTCTTTGCCGACGAGGTCTTTGTATTCACCCCCAACGGGGACGTGAAGAGCCTGCCCAGCGGGGCCACCCCCATCGACTTCGCCTACAACATCCACTCCGCCGTGGGCAACACCATGGTGGGCGCCCGGGTGAACGGCCGGATGGTGCCCTACGACTACCAGCTTTCCAACGGCGACATCGTGGAGGTGCTTACATCCAAGAGCGCCAAGGGGCCCAGCCGGGACTGGCTGGCCCTGTGCAAGTCCAACGAGGCCCGGAACAAGATCCGCCAGTGGTTCAAGAAGGAGCGCCGGGAGGAGAACATCGTCACCGGCCGGGCGGCTTTCGAGTCGGAGCTGAAGCACGCCAAGATGACCCTGGCCTCCATCACCGCCGATGAGGTGCTGCCCCACATCCTCCACAAGCTGCGCTGCGGCACCCTGGATGAGCTGTACGCCGCCATTGGCTACGGGGGGACCACCGCGGCCAAGTCGGTGGCCCGCATCCGGGACGAGATGCAGCGGCTGGGCCGGCTCCAGGCGGAGAAGGCGGCCGCCGCCGCCCGGACTACCGCCGAGAGCGTCATCATGCCGGGCAGTGCCAGCGGGGCCGTTCCCGGCGAGGCCCCCGGCCCGGTGAGGGCCAGGCACTCGGACACGGGCATCATCGTGGAGGGGCTGGGCAACTGTCTGGTGAAGTTCGCCAAGTGCTGCACCCCCGTCCCCGGCGACCCGGTGGTGGGCTTTATTACCCGGGGTTACGGGGTGTCGGTGCACCGCTCCGACTGCCCCAACGTCCAGCCCGAGAGGCGCAGGCCCGAGGAGGAGGCCCGGTGGGTCAAGGTGTCCTGGGCGGAGAGCAAGCTGCCCAACTACAAGACCTCCCTGGAGCTGTCTGCCAAGGATCGGGACAATCTCACCCTGGACGTGGCCATGGCCCTGTCCACCGCCAAGGTGAAGGTGTCCGCCCTGTCCGCCCGCTCCATGCCGGACGGCCACGCTACCATCTCCATGGTGGTGGAGGTGAAGGACAAGGGCGAGCTGGAGGGGGTCATCAACAAGCTGAACAACATCCAGGGCGTGTACCATGTGGCAAGGGCCGCAGGAAAGTGAGGATAACATGAGAGCAGTCGTCACACGAGTGAGCTCCGCTTCCGTTACCATCGGCGGCAAGGTGGAGGGGGCCATCGACAGGGGCTTCCTGGTCCTGCTGGGGGTGGGCCCCCGGGACGACGAGGCCGTCTGCGACAAGCTGGCCGAAAAGATCTGCAATCTGCGGATATTTGAGGACGAAAATGAGAAAATGAATTTGAATCTGGAGCAGGTGGGGGGCGCGCTGCTGGTGGTGTCCCAGTTTACCCTGTACGCCGACACCTCCTCCCGCCGCCCCGGCTTCTCCCACGCCGCCAAGCCCGATCTGGCCGTCCCCCTGTACGAGCGCTTCATGGACCAGTGCCGCCGGCGGGGCTTCACCGTGGAGCACGGGCAATTTGGGGCCGATATGCAGGTGGCGTCGGTGAACGACGGGCCGGTGACCATTTTGTTTGACACGGAACAGAGGTAAGGAGGGAACGCTATGAAAATCAAATCCATGCAGGTGGGCGAGCTGGCCACCAACTGCTATATCCTCATTGACGATGTGGAGAAAAAGGCGGCGGTGATTGACCCCGGCGACGAGGCGGACCGCATCCTGGCCGAGCTGAGGGGGCTGGACGCCCAGGTGGAGTATATCCTGCTCACCCACGGCCATTATGACCACATCGGCGCGGTGGCCCAGCTCCATGAGGCCTTGCCCGGGACGAAGGTCTACCTCCACAAGGCGGACTCCAGGGGTACCGGCTTCCATGTGGTCCCCCTGGCCGATCAGGTGGCCGACCTTAAATACTACAGTGATGGAGACACGCTGACGCTGGGCTCCCTGACCATCCATGTGATTCACACCCCCGGCCACACCCCCGGCGGCGTGACCCTGCGGGTGGAGGACGCGCTCTTCACCGGCGACACCCTGTTTGCCGGGTCCATGGGCCGCTCCGACTTCCCAGGGGGCAATACCCAACAGCTCTTCGCCTCCCTGAAAAAGCTGGCCCAGCTGGAGGGAGATTTCCAGGTGCTCCCCGGCCACGACAGGGCCACCACCCTGGACCGGGAGCGCCGGAGCAACGTGTTCATGCTGGAAGCGCTGAAATAATCGTATGAAGCTGTATTTTGCCGTCTCCAACTTCCCCTGGCAGCCTGAGCGCTACCGCTACGCCGCCGAGCAGATGATGCTCACCCTCTTCCCCGGCGAGCGGCCCGAGTACCCGGAGGGGGACCCGCCCCAGGATATAAAAGGGGAGGACAGCGCAGTCATTTTCACCCTCCACCGGGGGAAGAAGCTGACCAACATCAGCGCGCTGGTGTTTCGCCCCCAGGGCTGGTACAACGGGGTGACCCGCTTTCCCTCGGAAAAGCTGGACGAGGCCCCGGAGGCGGTCTACCACACCGTCCAGCACGCCCTGAAGATGGCCTTTTACAAGGCGGGAACCGCCCTGCTGGGGTATGAGCCCCCCTGGGGGGCCCTCACCGGCGTGCGGCCGGTGAAGCTGCCCACCCGGTCCCTGCTTGCCGGCGCGACTGCCCAACAGGCCCGGAAGGAGCTGGAAAAGGAGTACCATGTCTCCCCGGAGCGGGCCAAGCTGGCGGTGGACTGCGCCCAGGCCAGCGTGCGGACCCGGCAGTCCCTGAGGGACGGCGAGGTCTCCCTCTACATCGGCATCCCCTTCTGCCCCACCCGGTGCGCCTACTGCTCCTTTGTCTCTGCCGACGTGGGCCGGACTCTCAAGCTGGTGGAGCCCTATGTGGAGGGCCTGCTCCGGGAGGTGGCCGAGACCGGCCGGGTGCTGAAAAGGCTGGGGCTGAATGTGCGCTCCTTCTATATGGGAGGCGGCACCCCCACCACCCTGAGCGCGGACCAGATGGACCGGCTGCTGTCCGACTGTGAGCGGCACCTCCCCCTGAAGCACTGCGCCGAGTACACCGTGGAGGCCGGCCGGCCGGATACCATTACCCGGGAAAAGCTGGAGGTGCTGAAGGCCCACCGGGTGGGCCGTATCTCCATCAACCCCCAGACCCTGGAGGGGCATGTGCTGGAGGCCATCGGCAGGAAGCACACCCCCGGAGACATCCGGACGGCCTATGATCTGGCCCGGGCGGTTGGTTTCGACTGTATTAACATGGACCTGATCGCCGGCCTGCCCCGGGACAGCGTCACAGGCTTCGCCCGCTCCCTGGAGGGAGTGCTGGCCATGGACCCGGAGAACATTACCGTTCACACCCTGGCCCTGAAAAAGGGTTCCCGGCTTATGGAACAACAGGGCGGCCAGCTCCCCTCCGGGGACGAAGCGGCTCAAATGCTTGATTTTTCCAGAAAAATATTGACAACAAGGGGTTATATCCCATATTATCTGTACCGGCAGAAGTATATGTCCGGTTCGCTGGAGAACGTGGGCTGGACCAGACCGGGGAGCGAGAGCCTTTATAACATTGTGATGATGGAGGAGCTGCACACCGTGATTTCCCTGGGGGCCGGGGGCGTGACCAAGCTCATCGGCGGCGGGAGGCTCCTCCGCCTCACCAACCCCAAATTCCCTCAGGACTACCTGTCCGGCCTGGATCAGGTGCTGGAGCAGAAGCGGGAGATTGAGGCGTTCTGCCAGAAGTGAAAGGGGACTTATCTATGGCCTATCAACTGCAGGAGATCAACCGGCGCATCCGGACCGATGTGGCGGAATTTTTGGCCGAATGCGACCAGGCCTATGCCCAGCGGGTATCCCTGGCGGCGGACAAAATCCTGTCCGGTTTGGAGCGCAGCCCCATCGTGCTGCTGTCCGGACCCTCCGGCTCGGGCAAGACCACCACGGCCCTGAAGATCGCCGAGGAGCTGCGCCGCCGGGGGGTCAATTCTCACGCGGTGGCCATGGACAACTACTTCCTCACCCAGGACCCGGAGACCGTTCCCCGCACCCCGGACGGGAGCATCGACTACGAGTCCCCCCTGTGTCTGGACATGGAGCTGCTCAGCGAGCACTTCACCGCCCTGAGCCGGGGGGAGTGGGTGCTGGTCCCCAAGTTTGAGTTTGCCCGGCAGATGCGCAACGACAGCCGGGGCACCCCCTTAAAGCTGGAGAAGAACGAGATTGCCATTTTCGAGGGTATTCACGCCCTCAACGACGACATTACCAGCCGTCACCCGGAGGCCGCCAAGCTGTACATCTCCGCCCGGTCCAACATCAACGAGGGGGCCGTCCTGCGCTTCAAGGGCACCTGGATGCGGCTGACCCGCCGGGCCGTCCGGGACTACAGCTTCCGGGGCACCGGGGTGGAGCAGACGCTGGCCATGTGGGCCAACGTTCGCCGTGGGGAAAAGCTGTACATATCCCCCTTTAAAAATAAGGCGGATATCGTGTTCGACTCCTCCCTACCCTACGAGGTGTCGGTGATGAAAAATTTTGCCGTGCCCATCCTGAAGAGCGTGCCGGAGGACAACGAGCGCCACGACGAGCTGCTGCAGCTGGTGGAGGCCTTCGGGCACTTTGAGGCCATCGACCCGGCCCTGGTAGCCAAGGACTCCCTTTTGCGGGAGTTCATCGGCGGCGGGAGCTATCAATACCACTGAGAACCTTAACACGGAGTGATGCCAATTGCACTACAGACCCACATACGACTCCCGGGACCTCCGGTATAAGACGCCCTTCGGGGCGGCGGCTTCCGGGACGCAGGTGCGGTTTACCCTCCGCCCGCCCCGGGCAGAGGGCTATTCCCACGCCAGCCTGACCGCGCGCTTTGAGGGCCGCCACGACGAGACCGTCATCATGAAAATGCCCTGGCAGGGCCACGACCTGGGCCAGGACCTGTTCTCGGCGGAGCTGGACACCACGGGATATGTGGGACTGGTCTGGTATTCCTTCCAGCTGAAAAAGCTGAACGGCGCCAAGCAGGACCTGGGTCCCTACCAGCTCACCGTCTACGACGGAGAGGAAGAAGTCCCCGCCTGGTTTGGAGAGGGCACCACCTATCAGATTTTCCCCGACCGCTTCCGCCGCAGCCGGATTCCCAATCCGGAGGGCATGGTGGGGAGTCGGTGGGTCCATCAGAGCTGGGAGGAATTTCCCGAGTTCCGCCCCGACGACCGGGGCGAGGTGCGCAACCGGGACTTCTTTGGCGGGGACTTTCAGGGCGTGATCGACGGGCTGGACTATTTGAAGGAGCTGGGCGTGGAGACCCTCTACTTCAACCCCATCTTTGAGGCGGCGGAGAACCACCGCTACGGCACCGCCGATTACAGCCGTGTGGACCCCATGCTGGGCACCAACGAGGACTTCTCCCGCCTGTGCGCCGAGGCTCACCGGCGGGGTATGCGGGTGATGCTGGACGGGGTGTTCAACCACACCGGCTATGTGAGCCGCTACTTCAACGGCGACGGCTTCTACCCGGAGGCGGGGGCAAAGCAGAGCGAGGACTCCCCTTACCGCCCCTGGTTCAACTTCACCCAGTGGCCCGGCAGGTACGAGAGCTGGTGGGGGATTTACACTCTGCCCGCCGTCAATGAAAACGACCCCTCCTACCAGGAGTTCATCTTCGGCGGGGAGAACAGCGTGGTCCGCCGGTGGCTGCGGGCAGGGGCGGACGGCTGGCGGCTGGACGTGGCCGACGAGCTGCCGGACAGCTTTGTCCACGGCATTCACCAGGCCGCCCGGGCGGAGAAGTCCGACGCGGTGGTCATCGGCGAGGTATGGGAGGACGGGTCCACCAAGGTGGCCTACGGCGTGCGCCGCAAGCACATTCTGGGGGGCCACTGCGACGGATTGATGAACTATCCCCTCCGCGCCGCCATTCTCTCCTACTTCCAGGGCGGTGGGGGCGAGACCTTTGTGGAGAGCATGGAGACCATCCGGGAGAACTACCCCTCCTTCGCCTTCTACTCCGCCATGAACTCTCTGGACACCCATGACACCGCCCGTATTCTCACCCTGCTGGGAGCGGGCGGCGAGTACCGGGACCAGACCAAGGAGTGGCGGGCCCAGTTCCGGCTCTCCCCCAGGCAGCGCAGCCGGGGCCGGGAGCTGCTGAAAGCGGCCTCCCTGCTGCTGTTCTGCTTTCCCGGTTCCCCCACGGTGTATTACGGGGACGAGGCGGGCATGGAGGGCTTTGAGGACCCCTTCAACCGCCAGACCTTCCCCTGGGGCAAGGAGGATCAGGACCTGCTGAATTGGTACCGGGCCCTGGGCCGGCTGCGCAGCCGGCATCCCGCTCTGCGCCGGGGTTCTATCCGGTATGTCCTGGGCAAGGGTCCTTTGCTGGCCTTCCTGCGTGAGGCGGGAGACGAACGGCTGCTGTGCGCCTTTAACGCCGGAGACGAGGAGCGCGCCTTTTCCTTTGACGGCGGCCGGCTGTTCCCCCTGATGGGCCGGCCCCAGTTTTCTCAGCGGGACGGGCTGTACACCGTCGTCCTCCCTCCGCGTTCCGGCGCGGTGTTCGCGGTGAAATAAGAAGGATGCGGGGGCGGCCCAGGCCGTCCCCGCTCTTGCGTTGGCGGATAAACCGTGATACAATACATCGAAAATTGGCCACACATGAGGAGCGTTTCCATGAAAACCTATCAGGCAGGACAATTTGATATCGCCGTCATCGGGGCGGGCCACGCAGGCATTGAGGCCGCTCTGGCCGCCGCCCGGATGGGGATGCGGACCTTGTGCTTCACCGTCAATCTGGACGCGGTGGGCAACATGCCCTGCAACCCGGCTGTTGGGGGCACGGGCAAGGGCCATCTGGTCCGGGAGCTGGACGCACTGGGGGGCGAGATGGCCAAAGCGGCGGACAGGGCCTGCATCCAGTACCGGCTGCTCAACCGGAGCAAGGGTCCCGCCGTCTGGTCCCTCCGGGCTCAGGCGGACCGCCGGGAGTACCAGAAGGTAATGAAGCGCACCCTGGAGAAGCAGGAAAACCTGTGGGTGAAGCAGGCGGAAATTGTGGAGATCCTCACGGAAAACGGGGCGGTATCCGGGGTGGTCGCCCACACCGGGGCGGTGTATCAGGTAAAGGCCGCCGTGGTGGCCACCGGCACCCACCTGGGGGGCCGCATCGTGGTGGGAGAGGTGCTCCGGGACTCCGGTCCCGACGGCCTGTTGGCCGCCTTGCCCCTGACGGACAGCCTGAGGCGGCTGGGCCTGTCCATCCGCCGGTTCAAGACGGGCACGCCCCCCCGGGTCAACCGCCGGTCGGTGGATTTTTCCAAAATGGAACTCCAGGAGGGGGACGGCGACGGGCTGGCGTTCTCCTTCCGCACGGAGACGCCTCCGAAAAACCGGGCGGTGTGCTACCTCACCTATACCAACGAGGAGACCCACAAAGTCATCCGGACCAATATGGCCCGCTCCCCGCTTTACGACGGCACCATCGAGGGGGTCGGCCCCCGGTACTGCCCCTCCATTGAGACCAAGGTGGAGCGCTTCCCCGACAAGGAGCGCCACCAGCTCTTCATCGAGCCCATGGGGCTGGACACCGAGGAGCTGTATATCCAGGGCTTTTCCTCCTCTCTGCCCGAGGAGGTGCAGATTGAGATGCTCCACACCGTCCCTGGACTGGAGCACGCCGAAATGACCCGGTGCGCCTACGCCATCGAGTACGACTGCGTGGACCCCACCGGGCTGGAGGCCACCCTGGAGACCAAGGCTGTCCCCGGTCTCTACGGTGCGGGGCAGTTCAACGGCTCCTCCGGCTACGAGGAGGCCGCCGTTCAGGGCTTTGTGGCCGGGGTGAACGCCGCGCTGAAAATTCAAGGCAGGCCGCCCCTCGTCCTCCGCCGGGACCAGGGGTACATCGGGGTGCTCATCGACGATTTGGTCACCAAGGGCACCAACGAGCCCTACCGGATGATGACCTCCCGCACCGAGTACCGCCTGCTCCACCGGCAGGACAACGCCGACCGGCGTCTGGCCGCCATCGGCTGTGAATTGGGGCTGGTGTCCCGGGAAGAATATGAGAAGGTGCGGGAGAAGTACGCCGCCGTGGACCGGGAGGTCCGCCGCCTGGAGCATACCGGCACGCCCCCCTCGCCAGCCCTGGCCGCGCTGCTGGAGAAACGGGGAGAGCCGCCGGTGAAGGACGGGGCCCGTTTGGCCGACCTGCTCCGCCGTCCCCGGCTGTCCTACGCGGACTTGGCCCCCTTCGATCCGGACCGGCCTGACCTGCCGCCGGCGGTGGTCAGCGAGGCGGAGATCACCATTAAATACGCCGGGTACATCAACCGCCAGCTGCGCCAGGTGGAGGAGGTCCGCCGGCTGGAGGAGCGGCCCATGCCCGAGGACATCGACTACCTGTCCATCGAGGGCCTTCGCCTGGAGGCCCGGCAGAAGCTGGCCGCCATCCGACCCAGGAACCTGGGCCAGGCCGGGCGGGTGTCCGGAGTGTCTCCGGCGGACGTGGCGGTGCTGATGGTGTATCTGAAACAAAATGAACGGTAGCCGCCAAGGCCGGCGGCCCCTACGGAGGAAGCCATGAACCTGATACAGATTAAAGGCAATACATGGGTGCTTGAGGGCGTCGAGTATATTCCGCTGTATAAGCTGGACGAGAGCCGGTGCGTTCTGCTGGACACCGGCCTGCTCCAGGAGCGGGAGGAGCTGGAGCAGGCGCTGGGCGCCGCGGGGCTGACCCCTGTGGGGGTGCTGTGCTCCCACGCCCATGTGGACCACTGCGCCAACAACGGCTATTTGCAGGAGAAATACGGCGCGAAGGTGGCCCTCACCTTCCCGGAGGCGGGGATGTGCTCCTCGCTGCTGACGCTGAAGTGCTACTTCCTTCTGCTCTCCCCCGGCACGGTGGAGCGGGAGTCGGCCTGCATGCTCCACACGCCCGACGTTGATATTCCCCGGTCGGACGGACCCTTCTCCTTCTGCGGGGCGGAGTTCCGCATCGTCCACACTCCGGGGCACTCCTCGGGGCATGTGTGCACGATCACCCCGGACAATGTGTGCTACACCGCCGACGCCCTCCTCAGCCAGGAGCTGATGGGAGCCAAGCTGCCCTACAACCTGAGCCAGGCCATGGCTGCGGACAGCCGGGAGAAGCTGCGCCATCTGGGCTGCGACGCCTATATCATGGCCCACCGGGGTGTGTGCCCCGGCGGGGAAATTGGCGCGCTTATCGACGCCAACCAGGACCTGGTCCGCCGCCGGGCGGAGGAGATCTTAAATCTGGTGGACCGGCCCATGACGGCCAGCCAGATCGACGAGGCGACCTGCGTCCTCTACCAGCTCTTCACCCGCAAGCCCCGCCGCTCTCTGCGCTTTGAGCGCAACGTCCGGTTTTTTATCGAGTATATGGTGGACGCCGGCCGGCTGGACGAGGTGTGCCAAAACGGCGCCACCTACTACCGAAGGACGGAAAATTCCTGAAAATTGGAGAAAATACTTGCAATCCGCTTGAAACTGTGGTATGCTCTTCTGTACTTCCGGGTTTTCCCCACAGTAAATTTTCGGCCCCAGGGCCTTGAAAGGAACGAGTAATATGAATACGCTGAGTCTGATTCTCACCATCATCCAGGTCCTGTGCGGTCTGGCCGTCATCGCCGTGGTCATGCTCCAGTCCGGCAAGAGCGCCGGCCTGTCCGGAGCCATTGCCGGCGGCGCCGACACCTTCCTGTCCAAGAACAAGGCCAAGAGCCTGGACGCCAAGCTGGCCAAGATGACCAAGTGGGTGGCCATTCTGTGGATTGTCATTACCCTGGTTCTGAGCCTGATCTGATTTTTCCGTCATAAGAACCAAGCCCCTCCGGCCTTAAGCCGCGAGGGGCTTTTTCAGAAAAGAGGGGCAAAATGGACCACGAGTACTTTATGGGCCAGGCCCTGGCCCTGGCGCGAGAGGCGGCGGCAGATGGGGACGTGCCGGTGGGCTGTGTAATTGTCCGGGACGGGGAGATTGTGGGCCGGGGGCGCAACCGCCGGGAGGCCAGAGGCGACGCCACCGCCCACGCCGAGGTGGAGGCCATCCGGGACGCCTGCGGCCGGCTGGGGAGCTGGCGGCTGCACCGCTGTGCCCTGTACGTCACCCTGGAGCCCTGTCCCATGTGCGCCGGGGCCATTGTCAACGCCCGGATTGAGGAGGTCCGCTACGGCGTCCGGGACGAGAAGGCCGGGTGCTGCGGGTCGGTGCTCAACTTGTTTGAGGAGCGGTTTAACCACCGCCCCAGGATATACCGGGGGCCGCTGGAGCGGGAGTGCGGGGAGGTCCTGCAAAAATTTTTTTTGAATCTACGCAATATTTAAATCTTTTGTAACAACTGGAGAGAACTTTTGTAAAATCTTTTGGCTATACTCATACTCGCAAGGCAAGAACATCTTTTCATTCTATCCTCCATTTTTTGAAAGGCTGACGGGTCGCTCCGTTGGCCTTTCCCCCTTTTTAGCTGGGCGTTCTGGCGAAAAGCGCCAAAAAAATCCGCCGGCCCTTTGAATTTATAGACGATTTAATTCTTTTGTAACATCTGACGTTGGATTTGTTAATATCTTTTCGATAAGATAAGATTCGCAAGAGACAGTTCGTTTCATTTTAATCCTCTTTTTCAACGGGAAACCCCGGATACCTTGGAGCAGGTATCCGGGGCTTTTCGCTTCTGTCATAGTTTGATCCCGTCCAGCCGGCGGATCAGCGCCTGGGCGGCGATGCCGGTGAACAGTCCGGCCAGCACGGCGGCGATGATGAGGTAGGGCAGGTAGGCCATCACGGCCCAGGAGCGCAGGACGGCGGCGGCGGCGAGGAGCTGCCCGAGATTGTGGAAAATGGCGGCCACGGGGCTGGCCAGCCAGATGTGTTCCTGAGTGAGGGCCTTGCGCAGCAGGTACAGGGCGCACCAGCTCAAGAACCCCCCGGCGGCGCTGTAGATGAGGGTCATGGGCTGGCCGGAGAACACCGCCCCCAGGAATATCCGGGCGGACAGCACCAGCAGGGCGTCCCCTGGACCCAGGGCGAACATAGCGTACACCGTGACGATGTTGGCCAGCCCCAGCTTGACCCCCGGGACGGGAATCATCGGGAGTTGAGCCTCCGCCATGAAAATGGTTAGAGCGATGGCGGTGAGCAGGGCCAGAAGCGTGATTCGCCTTACCCTTTTAACCGGCCCCGCCATCCAGCTCACCTCCGCCTCCCCTGATCTCCACCATCAGCCTGTGGGGCAGGCAGACGACAGGCACGGCGCCGTCCGAGATCCAGCCCTGATTGACGCAGACCCGGTCGGGGCAGTCGGCCTCCGATACCCGGATGCGGCCCCGTTCCACGGAAACGGTGTTGGAGCCGCTCTCGTCCGCAAAGGTGAGGGTGTAGGGCCGGTCCACCTCGTTCAGGTCAATCTCCTCCAGCAGGACGCCGTCCCGGGTGATCCGGGCCACGGGGCTGTCCTCTCCCCCGCCCCGGAGCAGGAGAACGGCGGCGGAGACGGCGGCGGCGGCCAGCAGCAGGAACAAGATCACTTTGGTTTTCATTCCAGTACGGTCACCTCCCGGTCCGTATACCCCTCCGCCAGAGAAAACCGGCCCTCCAGCCCGGCGGTGCGGTAGATTTCCCCGTCCTCGGTGACAAAGATGGCCTCGAACTCCAGCTCGGGGTGGTCCCGCCAGAAGGCGGTTCCCTTCTCCAGGCCCATGACGAACAGGGCGGTGGACAGGCCGTCGCAGAGAAAGGCCGAGGGGGAGACCACCGTCACCGAACTGAGCCCGGACCGGGCGGGGGCGGCGGTGTCCGGGTCCAGAATGTGCCAGTAGGTGACGCCGTCCTGCTCAAAGTACCGCTGGTAGCCCCCGGAGGTGCCCATGGCCATGTCCTCCAGCTCCACCACGGCGAAGTAGTTCTCCGGCCGGGCGGGGTCCACCACCCCGATGCGCCAGGGGCTGCCCCCCGGCTTGCTCCCCACGGCGACAATGGTGCTCTGGCCCAGGTCCAGCAGGGCGGAGGTAATGCCATTCCCTCGGGCATCCCTGGCCAGCCAGTCCCCGGCGTAGCCCTTGGCCACCGCCCCCAGGTCGATCTCCATTCCCTCCGGAAGGGTGACAGTATCCTCCTCCAGCTTGACGGCGGAGTAGTCGATCTTTGCCGCTAATGCTTCCAACTCGGTGGGAGAGGGCACCCGGTGCTCCTCCTGGGTGAAGCCCCAGGCTTTCACGGCGGGGTAGGCGGTGATGTCCAGGGCTCCATCCGTGACCTGACACAGCTCCAGGGCACGGGACAGCACCTCGATGGTTCCACTGTCCACCGTGGTTCCCTGTTGGCCGGATTTCCGGTTGACGCGGGAGATGTCGCTGTCCTCTCGGGTCACTGACAGCGCCTTCTCTATGCTGCTGACAGCGCCGCTCATGATCGCCTGTTCCTTGCTCGCCGCCTCCGGCTCCCCCGTATAGAGGGTGACATTGACCAGCGTGTCCATGGCGAACAGACTGAACTCCCTAGACGCCGTATAACGGGAGCAGCCGGCGGACATAACCAGTGCCGCGGCCAGTAGGGCGCACAGCAGCCGTTTTCTCATAATATCTCCCTATACATGGCGGCGGCGTCCGCCTTGCCCACGTTGTCGGCCACCACCAGCACCTCTACCTTCACGGTGTTCTGTCCGAATTTCAGCTCCACCCGGTCGCCCACCTTCACGTCGTAGCTGGCCCGGACGGGCCGGCCGTTGACGGAAACCCGCTCGTTGTCGCAGGCCTCGTTGGCCACGGTGCGGCGCTTGATGAGCCGGGATACCTTTAACCATTTATCCAGTCGCATAGTGTCCTCCAAAAGAAAGAGGCGCCGCCTTGCGGCGGCGTCTCCTGATGAAACAGTCCCGTTCAGCGGGCAACCGCGTCCTTCAGGGCCTTGCCGGCTTTGAACACGGGGGCCTTGGAGGCGGGAATGGGAATGGGCTCCTTGGTCTGAGGGTTGCGGCCCATGCGCTCAGCGCGGGTCTTTACCTCAAAAGAGCCAAAGCCTACCAGCTGAACCTTCTCACCGCTGCGCAGAGCGTCGGTGATCACGTCGATGGCGGCGGAAATGGCGACCTCAGCGTCCTTCTTGGACAGCTCGGACTTCTCAGCCACTGCCGCAATCAGTTCGGTTTTATTCATATTTTCTCCTCCTGTGCAATTGTTTGACAGCTTTCAACCGGCTGCCTAAATATATACTTAAAACCCTTCTGGTCTACATTCACAGCCGTAAACCTCCGGCCCGGACGGGAATTCTCCGGCGCGTAATTTCCTGGCTGTCAATACAGATCCTTCCGGGTGTTAAGCCTCTTCCTCTTTTGCCCTGGCCCAGAGCTCCTCCAGGGCGGGGACATTCAGCTTGTCCAGCGGAGCGGCGGCAAGCTGCTCCACCCGCCGGAAGCGGCGGATGAACTTCTCGCAGGCCTTCTGCAAGGCGGTCTCGCCGTCCACGCCGGCAAACCGGCCGGCCTTGACGGCGGCGAAGAGCAGGTCGTCCAGCTCCTCCTCTATATTGGAGCCCTCCCGCACGGCGGTCCGGAACTCCTCCAGCTCCTCGGACAGCTTGTCCATAGCGGGGGCGGCGTCCCTCCAGTCGAAGCCCGCTTTGGCGGCCTTGCTCTGGAGCTTGGCGGCGCGGGTCAAAGCGGGCAGCGCCCGGGCCACGCTGTCCAAGGTGTCGGCGGCGGTCCGCTGGCCCTTCTCCTCCCGCTTCTGGGCGTCCCAGGCGGACAGGGCCCCATCGGGGTCCCGGGCCTCCACCGTTCCGAAGACGTGGGGGTGGCGGTAGACCAGCTTTTTGCAGATGCCGTCCACTACGCCGCCAAAGGTGAACTGCCCCGCCTCCTGAGCCATGGACGCGTGGAACACCACCTGGAGCAGTACGTCGCCCAGCTCCTCCCTGAGATTTTCCATGTCCATGCGGTCGATGGCATCGGCGGCCTCATAGGCCTCCTCCAGCATGTTGTCACGGATGGACCGATGGGTCTGGGTCCGATCCCAGGGACAGCCCCCGGGGGCCCGGAGCAGCTCCATAATTTTGAGCAAATCGTCCATGCCGTAATTTTCCGCTATTTTAAAATCTACCACAATTTCGCTCCCTAATCAAGTCTTTTTTCCTTGCTTTTAGGAAAATGTGAAAAAATATTTACTGAATTTTCCAGAAAATCCCAAATAAACTCCTATAGCCGGAGCAGGCGAGCCAGCTTGTCGCCTTTTGGCATCAGGGCCAGGTCGTCCCGAGAGATCGCCCGCAGGGCGGCGACCAGGACCAGATAGACGGCCATGGCCACCCCAATGGCCCCCAGGACGCAGATGGCGTTGCCGGTGGTGCTGAGGACGGCCGGCCCTCCCCCCTCCGGGGCGGAGCTGAGGAGCTTGGACCCCAGCCCGTACACCGCCCAGGCGGCTGCGCCCATAATGGCGGAGGCGGTAAAGGGCTTGAGAAAGACGGGCAGATACCGGGGCCGGCGGGGGACCACGCGGCTGATGAGAAGCAGGTCCAGCAGCAGGCACAGCCCGAAGCACAGGATGTTGCCCGCCGGCGCGCCATAGATGCCCATTTGGGGCATAGCCACCACGTTGTAGTTGGTAAAAATCTTCAATCCGCCCCCCAGTACCATCACCAGGATGGGCAGGTTGACAAAGCCATAGGCCTGGAGTATGGAGTTACACACCAGCATCAGGCACACAAATACCGTGGCCAGACCCAGGGTAGACAGCAGAGGACCGGCCAGGGAGCTCTCCATTTTGGGAAAGAGAAGCTGGACGATGGGGGTGCCCAGCACGAACAGTCCCACACCCATGGGGAAGGCCAGCAGAGCGGTAATCCGCAAAGCGGAGGCTGCCACTCGGGAGGCCCCCCGGCGGTCCCGCCGGGCCAGCGCCCCGGAGACGGTGGGGATCACCGAGATGGTGATGGCCGTCATTAGGGCGGTGGGCAGGTTGTAGATGGTCAGGGCGCTGCTGTAGTTGCCGTAGAGGGTGCGGCTAATGCTCTCCAGGGTGGTGTGCAGGGCCAGGGCCCCTTCCTGCGGAGCGGTGAGGGCGGTCCCCGCCGCCAGAGCGGCCTGGGCCGCCTCTGCCTGGGCGCTGAGGACTGCCATTGTGGCGGCCGTTCCCTCTGTGAGAAGCTCCTTCCAGGCGGAGATGGCGCTCTCCAGGGGGGCGAAGTCCACAAAGCTTTGGTACAGCTCCCAGCAGGCGGGGTTCTCCAGCAAGGCCTTCTGGACCTGCCCCTGGACCAGGGAGGAGTCGATCACCGTCACAATGCCCACCATAGAGGAGCTGAGGGTGATGGGGATGGCGATGCGCAGAATGTCCCGGATAATGTCGCCGGAGGCGTCGGGCACGTCCCGGCTGCGGCCGGGCTCCCGGAGACGGGCCAGGAAGAAGCTGATGACCATATAGACCAGGGCGACCACCGTGCCCACCGTCACGCCGGTAATGGCGCCGGCGGCGGCCATCTCCGGGGGCTGGCCCATTTTGATGAGGGCGTAGGCCAGAGACAGGCCGATGAACAGCTTGCACAGGGCCTCGATGATCTGGGAGACGGAGGTGGGAGTCATGTTAAGGTGCCCCTGACTGTAGCCACGTAGGGCGGCCAGACAGCCCACGCACACCACCGCCGGGGCCAGGGCCCGGATGCCGGGGGCGGCCTTGGTGTCGTTCATCAGGCCAGCTAGGGCGTCCGCCTTGAAGTACATGACCAGGAAGGACAGCGTGCCCAAAATCAGGAACATCCCCAGAGCCAGCTGGAAGGTGCGCCGCACCTGATTGCGCCGGCCCTGAGCGTTGGCCTCGCTCACCAGCTTGGAGACAGCCACGGGCAGGCCGGCGGTGGAGATGGTGAGCAGAACGGCGTAGATGTTGTAGGCGTTGTTGAAGTCGGCGTTGCCCTGGGCCCCGATGATGTTGTTCAGGGGGATCTTGTAGAACATGCCGATCAGCTTGACCACCATGGCGCCTGCCGCCAGAATGGCCGCCCCGCCGAAGAAGGTATTTTGTTTTTGTCCGCCGCTTCGGCGAGAGGGCGCGTCATATCGGGCCATAGGCCGCCTCCTGATTAACCAAAGATATGGGGTAGGGCGTAGTTCTTCACCTGGTCGCAGATTTTCTCCAGGTCCAGGGTAAGGAATTCTCCATTTTCATATATGATGTTTCCCCGGGCCATATTCATCACCACATTGGAGCCGTTGGCCGAGTAGACCAGATTTTCCAGTACATCGTGACAGGGAAAGAGATTTTTCGAGGTGAAGTCCACCAGGATCAGGTCGGCGACCTTGCCGGGGGCGATGACCCCGGCGTCCCGGCCCAGGGTCCTGGCGCCGTTGACGGTGGCCATGGACAGGGCCTGGAAGGCGGAGACGGCTGTGGGGTCGCCGGTGGTCCCCTTGTGGAGGATGGCGGCCAGCTTGATCTCCTCAAAGAGGTCGTGGCTGTTGTTGGAGGCCACCCCGTCGGTGCCCAGAGCCACGTTTACCCCGGCTTTGAGAAGCTCTGGAACCCGGGCCACCCCGGAGGCCAGTTTGAGGTTGGACACCGGGTTGTGGACGGCGGTGATGTTCTTCCGGGCCATGAGCTCCATATCTTTGCCGCTCACCCAGACGCAGTGGGCGGCGTGGCCGCCGTTTTCCCATACGCCGTACTGATCCAGCAGAGAGATGGGGGTCCGGCCGTACTTCTCCAGGCACTTCTCATGCTCCGACCGGGTTTCGGAGATGTGGACGTGCATCCCCAGGCCGTGCTTTTGGGCAAAGCCGGCCACCCACTCCCAGGCCGGGGGGCAGGAGGTGTACTCCGCGTGGATGGAGGCGTCCACCAGAATCTGCCCGTCCCCGGCGTTGTGCCAGTTCTCATAGAGTCGGACGTGGTTGGCGCAGTCGCCGCACTTTTCCGGGGAAAAATCCGCCGGGTCGCCGAAATACACCGCCCCGCAGGACAGGTTGGCGGAGATCCCCGCATCCAGCACGGTCTGGGCGATGGTCTCGGTGTTCATATACATGTCGGCGATGCAGGTGGTGCCCGAGGCAATCATCTCGGCCAGTCCCAGGGCGGTCCCGGCGGCCACGCAGCGGTCGTCCAGTCTGGCCTCGGCGGGGAAGATGTAGTCGTTGAGCCAGTGCTGCAGGTCGCAGCCCCCGCCGTAGCCCCGCATGAGAGCCATGGGGACGTGGGTGTGGGCGTTGACCAGACCGGGCATGAGCACCTTGCCGGCGCAGTCGATGGTGCGGTCAAATTTCCCGGCCGGGCGAAGGGACCCCACCGAAGCGATTTTGGCGCCCTCCACCGCCACAAAGGCGTCCTTCAGCACCGGATTCGCCGGGTCCATCGTCACAACGGCGGCGTTCGCAAACAGAATTGACATGTTCAGCTTCTCCTTACATTTTCCTTAGACAGGCCCGCACCAGTCCGGAGAACTTCTCACGGGCGGCGGCGGCGGCGTCCAGCACCTCCTGCTCGGAGAGAGGCTGGTCCAGAATGCCGGCGGCCATGTTGGAAAGCAGCGTGAGCCCCAGCACCTCCATGCCGCAGTGGCCGGCCACGATGACCTCGGGGGCGGTGGACATGCCCACGGCGTCCCCGCCCAGCAGACGGACGGCCCTGATCTCCGCCGGGGTCTCGTACTGGGGGCCGTAGCAATAGAAATAGACTCCCTCCCGCAGGGGGATGTCCTGTTCCCCGGCCGTCTCACGGGCCAGCGCCTGGAGCCGGGGGGTATACAGGTGGGAGGCGTCGGGGAAGCGGACTCCGAAATCGGGCAGGTTCTCCCCCCGGAGGGGGGATTCGGAAAACATTTTGATTTGGTCGGTGATGAGCATCAGGTCGCCGGCCTTCCACTGGGTGTTGACGCAGCCGGCGGCGTTGGTGACAATAAGGGTGTCGCAGCCCAGCAGGCGCAGCACCCGCACGGCGTAGGACACCGCCTCATAGGAGTAGCCCTCGTAGTGGTGCATTCTCCCCTGCATCACGGCCACGTTCTGGGCTTCCAGGGCGCCGAAAACCAGCCGGCCCTTGTGGCCGGGGGCGGTGGAGGCCTTAAAGTGGGGGATGTCCCGGTAGTCGATGGCGATGGGGTTCTCCACCTCGTCCCCCAGATAGCCCAGGCCGGAGCCCAGCACCATGGCCACCTTGGGGACAAAGCCCCCCAGCCGCTCCCGGATGGCCTGGGCACTGGAGCGGTATTGATCCATTGTATAGTCCATGGGGTCCTCCTTACAGCCTGCCGCCGCAGGAGCGGCAAAATTTGTCGTTCTTGCCGCAAGGCTCCCCGCAGCTCGGGCAGGTCTGGGCCTGCTTCAGGTCGGCGACACGGCCCTTCAGCTCGGCAATCTTTCTGCTCTTCTCGTCCGCCTGATTCAGCAGAGAGGTGACCAGCGCCCCCTCGGGGGCCTGACCCCGGTGGGTGTCCACCATCACTTGACCCAACTGGCGCAGAATGTCGTTATACTCCCCGTTGAGGTCAAAGAGCTGCACGTTCAGCTTGGCCACGTCCACCATCTGGCCCGCCTTTTTGCCGGCCACCCGGGCGGAATCGGCGGCGGCGTCGGCGGCGAAGCTGGCCGTCCCCTTCACCCGCTCCAGCAAGGCCCTTACCTTTTCGTCCATAAGCATACTCCTCCTATTCTAAAATATCGTACTTGTATTTTACACCAAATATTCCCGGATTGCAACATTGCTATTTTTCCCGAGGAGTGGTAAAATAGCATGAATTGGTATGAAACGTCCACTGGTATGGGCAGACTGAACAGGTGTTCCCGCCAGAGAGAAAAGGGGGCTATCCTTATGCGCAAGCTGGTCATTGAAAAAGCCGCGGTCAAGCACAATCTGTCCGTCATCAAGGAGAGGGCGGCGGGGGCGGTCATCTACGGCGTGCTCACCGGCGACGGCGGCGGCGCGGGGGTGGCGCCCATGGCCAGGCTGCTCCGGGCGGAGGGCATCGGCCGCTTTGCCGTGTGCGAGGTGAAGGACGCGGAGAAGCTGCGCCAGGCCGGCTTTGAGGACGAGGAGATCCTCATGCTCCGCTCCACCACCGACCGGGAGGAGCTGGAGCGGCTGGTGGACCTGAACGTGGTGTGCACCGTCTCCTCGGTGGACACGGGACTGGCCCTCAACGCCCTGGCGGAGAACCGCTCCACCGTGGCCTGCGCCCACATTCAGGTGGACACGGGGATGGGCTTCGGCGGCTTTCTGGTCAGCGAGCCGGAGAAGATTCTGCTGGCCTACCGCTCCTTGCCCAACGTGGCCCTGGAGGGCATCTACACCCAGCTGCACGGCATGCGCCCCAACGACCCGGAGGCGGAGCGCCAGCTGGAACAGTTCCACCGGGTGCTGGATACCATCCACCAGGCCGGCTACGAGACGGGGATGGTCCACGCCGCCGGCTCCTTCGCCCTGCTCCACAACGACGGCGCCCGGCTGGACGGGGTCCGGGCGGGCTCGGCCATTCTGGGCCGGTGCCGCCGCACCCGGGACGACCGGCTCAAGACGGTGGGCTATGGGGAGGCTCCCCTGGCCGAGGCCCGCTGGCTGCCCAAGGGCCACTCCCTGGGTACGGACCGGCCCATTGTGCTGAAAAAGCCCACCCGGATCGCGGTGCTCCCCGTGGGCTACCAGAACGGCTTCGGGGTGTTCAGGCCCCGGGAGACCGGATTTTTAGCCCTGTGTGCCCGGTGGCGGCAGGCGCGGAACCGTACCGTCCGCATCGGCGACCAGAAGGCCCGGGTGATGGGGCCCATCGGCGCCACCGAGACTTTGCTCAACGTCACCAATATGAAGTGTTCCGCCGGCGACCTGGCCACCTTCGACATCGACCCCATTTTTGCCAAGGGGTTCGTGCGGGAATTTCGATAATAAGCGAGGTTTTTTCTCATGCCCAACGCCCTCCCCTTTCAGCCGCTGCTCTTCGGCGGCGATATCAACGTATACAGCGTGGCCCGGGCCTTTTACGAGGCCTACGGGGTGCGGTCCGTGGCCTACGGCAAGTACCCCTCCTTCCCCTGTCACGGAAGCGCCATCCTCGACTACCGGGTGTGTCCGGACAACGAGGACGAGGGGATCTTCCTCCGCAACGTCCGGGCCGTGGCGGAGGAGTTCCCGGACAAAAAGGTCATCCTGCTGGGCTGCGGGGACAGCTATGTCCAGCTGGCCGCCCGCTGTAAGGACTCTCTGCCCGCCAACGTGATCGCCCCCTACATCGACGGGGCGCTGCTGGACACCCTCATCAACAAGGAGCAATTTTACCGGCTGTGCGACGAGCACGGCATCGACCACCCGGCCACCTTTATTTATGACAGGTCTATGGGCCGCAGCTTCACCCTCCCCTGGGGCCCGCCTTACATCGCCAAGCCGGCTGACAGCGTGGCCTACTGGGCCTGCGGCGACCATTCCCTGGCCAAGGTCTATATCTGCCAAAGCTGGGAAGAATTGCTGGAGAGCCTGGACCATGTCTACGCCGCCGGCTACCGGGACCACATGGTGCTTCAGGAGTTCATCCCCGGAGACGACAGCTACATGCGGGTGCTCACCAGCTACTCTGACCGCAATGGCCGGGTGACCACCATGTGCCTGGGCCACGTCCTGCTGGAGGAGCACTCCCCCCACGGCATCGGCAACCACGCCGTCATTCTCACCGAGCGGGACGAGGTGCTGGAGCTGAAGATCAAGGGCCTGCTGGAGGCGCTCCATTTCGTGGGCTTTTCCAACTTCGACATCAAGTATGACAGTCGGGACGGCAGATACAAGGCCTTCGAGATCAACTGCCGTCAGGGCCGGAGCAACTACTATGTCACCGGCGCGGGCCACAACATCGCCAGGCTGGTGGTGGAGGACCGGATTGAGGAAAAGGAGCTGCCCTTCACCATGACAGAGAACCGCTCCCTGTGGCGGATGGTGCCCAAGCGCGTGGCTTTCAGATTTACCCCCAAGCGGTACCACCAGGAGATGCGCGCCCTCATCCGGGCCGGGGCGGACCACCACTCCCTGGTCTGCCCGGCGGACGCCTCTCTCAGGCGGCGGCTGCGGGTGTGCAAGAACCACCTGGGCAACATCAAGCGGTTTGACCAGTACAACAAGCTTCCAGAGGAGTAATACACTGAGCACCTCCGACAAAGGCCGGAGGCCGGGTAGGAGGCCAAAATCCGGCGCTTAAGACGTGGGGCGCAGGCTGGGGTCTTCAGGGGCGAAGCCCCTGAACGGCGTTTTGGTGACTTTGCCGCTGTTGGCAAAGTCACTCGCCGCCGGAGCGGCGAAATATCCCCTTAGACAACAAACTTAACTAACAAGGAGCAGCTTTATGCAATACCGTCTCGGCGTTCTGGGGGGAATGGGCCCCCAGGCGACCAATACCTTTTATCAGTTTGTCATTGACCGCACCGACGCCCGGACGGACCAGGAGCATGTGGACGCCCTGATCCTGTCGGACAGCGGGATGCCCGACCGCACCGCCGCCATTCTGGGCAGCGAGGCGGAGCGGCAGGCGGTATACCGCCGTCTGCTGGCCGACGCCCGTCTGCTGGAGGGGGCGGGGTGCACCTGTATCGCCGTCCCCTGCAACACCTCCCACTTCTTTTTGGACCAGGTCCAGGAGCAAATCGGCATTCCCATCATCCACATGATCCGGGAGACCGCCCGTCTGCTGGCCTCCCGGGGACTGAAGCGCCCCGGCATTCTGGCTACGGACGGGACGATCCGCACCGAATTATACCAAAAGGAATTTTTTGCCGCCGGGATTGAGGCAGCGACCCCCTCCCGGCCGGCGCAGGAGCTGGTGATGTCCCTGATCTACGACGACATCAAGGCAGGCCGGGACGGCGACCCCCAGAAGTTCGCCGCCGTCCACCAGGACCTCCTGGCTCAGGGCTGCGACTGCGGGGTGCTGGCCTGCACCGAGCTGTCCGTCTTTGCCGACAAGCACCACCTGCCCCACTTTTACACCGACGCCATGGCGGTGCTGGCCGAGCGGTCGGTCCAGGCCTGCCGCAAGCCTTTACGTGATATTTTTGTTAAATAATACTGGGAGGAATGGACTATGGCAAAGCACGCCCTCAACGACTATATCGCTTTGCTGGAGGAGCGGGGCCTGCTGGCCGCTCCGGTCCCGGAGGGGCTGGACAGGTCCGCCCCGGTGGAGCTGGTGTCCTACGACTCCCGGGAGGTGGTCCCCAATACCCTGTTCCTCTGCAAGGGAGCCCACTTCAAGGCGGAGTTCCTGGCAATGGCCCGGGACAGGGGAGCGATTGCCTATGTGAGCGAGACCCCCTACCCGGAGATTCCGCTGCCCTGTCTCCGGGTGAGCGACATGCGCCGCACCATCGCCCCACTGGCCGACCTGTTCTTTGACCACCCCTCGGGGAAGCTGAAGGTCATCGGCCTGACGGGCACCAAGGGCAAGTCCTCCACCGCCTACTATCTGAAATCCATCCTGGACGGATATATGGCGGAGACGGGCGGGCCGGAGAGCGGCGTCATCTCCTCTATCGACACCTACGACGGGGTGGAGCGGTTCGAGTCCCACATCACCACCCCCGACGCCCTGGACCTCCAGCGCCACTTCTGCCACGCGGTTCAGTCCGGGCTGGAGTACCTGACCATGGAGGTGTCCAGCCAGGCCCTGAAATACCACCGCTCTCTGTGCACCGACTTCGCCGCCGCCTGCTTCCTCAACATCGGCTATGACCACATCTCCCCCATCGAGCACACCGACTTCGAGGACTATTTCTCATCAAAGCTGCGCATCTTCCAACAGGGGGCGGTCAACTGCGTCAACCTGGACTGCGACCACGCCGAACGGGTGCTGGCCGCCGCCCGGGAGACGGGAAAGCCTCTGATTACCTTCTCCCAGAAGGACCCGTCGGCGGACGTCTGCGCCGGCCGGGTGCGCAAGCGGGGGGAGGACATTCTGTTCCAGGTGCGCACCCGGCGGTATGAGCGGGAGTTCCGGCTCACCATGCCGGGGCTGTTCAACGTGGAAAACGCCCTGGCCGCCATTGCCGTATGCGAGGGGCTGGACATTCCGCCCCGGTTTATCTACGCGGGGCTGGAGCGGGCCAGAGTCCCCGGCCGGATGGAGGTCTTTTCCAGCGCCGGCGGGACGGTTGCCGCCATCGTGGACTACGCCCACAACCGCATGAGCTTCGAGGCGCTGTTCCGCTCCACCCGGACGGAGTACCCTGGCCGGCGCGTCGTGACGGTGTTCGGCTGTCCCGGCCTGAAGGCTTTGGACCGGCGGCGGGACCTGGGGGAAATATCGGGGAAGTATTCCGACCTGGTGGTCCTCACCGAGGAGGACAGCGGAGAGGAGGACACCCTGTCTATCTGTGAGCAGATTGCCGCCCATGTGGCGGAACAGGGATGTAAATACCGCATCGAACCCAACCGGGGCGAGGCCATCCGCCAGGCGGTTTTGAGCTGCCGGGAGCCCTCCGTCCTGCTGATTACCGGAAAGGGGGAGGAAACCCGGCAGAAACGGGGCCGGGAGTATATCGACACCCCCACCGACGTGGAGTACGTCCGCAGCTTTTTGCAGGAGTACGACATGATCCGGGGTCTGGACGGCATGGAGCAGGTCCGGGGACTGCTGTCCGCCCTCCCTGTGCTGGAGCGGTACGCGGGTAAAAGGGCGGTGGTCCAGTGCCAGGCCGTGGCCGGAGCGGATATTTGGCAGGACGTGTCCGCCTTGCGGGCGCTGGGTGTCCGGGTACGGGTCTGCGAGTGCGGCGGGGGGCTGGAGGCGGCTCTGGAGGACAGGGCGGAGCTGCTGGTGCTGCTCTCCCCCACCGGACTGACCAGCCTGGAGCGCATGGATGTGAAACGGGCGGAGGAGCGGCTGGAGACGGGCGGAATTCCGGAAAACCTGACGGGGGCCGTACAGGACTGCGTCCGCGCGCTGCGCGCCGGCGCGGAGGAGGCCGCCGTGCTGGACAGCGCCGAAGCACACGCCTTGCTACTGTACCTGCTGGACCGGCAGACGCCGGGGATGATCGTTTCCGGATGAATTTTTATTTTCCCCTTGCATATACCGAACTGGCTGTGGTATAATCAACACAGCCGAAAAGATCTGTCAGGGACAATGTTTCTACCAAAGCAAAAGCGAATCCCCAGAGAGTTGCCGCTCTCTGGGGATTCATTTTGTGCTTATCTGCCCTTGCTGTGGCGGTCAAGCCACTTGCAAATGTAGTAGCCGGTTACATTTGCTGCGACCGTCACGATAAGATCAATCAGAGACGTCATGCTTCTACCCCCTTTCTGTTGCCACAGATTGGGTGATGTAGGGCAGCACAGTAATTATACCAAAATTCGACAGGGACCGCAACGAAAAAGGATGGCTTACTCAGCCATCCTTTTCTCATACTTTTTCAGCAGGTCCTCCACCGCCTCGTCGATCAGGCGGGATTTTGGCACCCGTGTTTTTTTGGAAAGTGCATCTAAAGGGGCGACCAATTCATTTGCAAGGGATGTGACTAACCTTTTTCGATTGACATACATCGGGTCTGCCAAAATGGTCACCACCTATACATCACATAGTCACTGAATGGTGTATATTATATCAGAAATTTATTCCCATTCAACTACTTACTATCTATTGACCTAATAGTTACTATGTGCTATTATTAAACGGGGTGATACGATGAAAAAAATAGAAAAGAAAATAACCGTCGGAATGTCACAGGAGCTCTACGACGCGCTGAAAAGGCTGGCGGTGGAGGACTGCCGGTCCGTTCCCAGCTATATCCGTCTGGTTCTGCGGGAGCATATAGGAAGTCTGACGGCGAAATACCATTGACAAGGGGCTGTTATATGCTATAATAAGATAAAGGGCGCTGTTGTACAGCAGTCAGCCCTCAAGTATCGGTTAAACTATGTTAGCCGTCCGGGGTCGAGCCGGGCGGCTAACACGCGTCTGGGGATGTAAAAATCATCAGCAGCAAAGTGATGATGATACAAATCACACAACGCAGGACCTTTGTCCAACGTCCGTTTCCCAATCCGCATCACCCCCTTTCACAAGGGAGTGGCTAACCGCCATAATACAACAGCGCCTGTCCGTATTATAGAAGACAGGCACTGTTTTGTCAATTTTTACCCGTTAAACTTTCCCATTCCCCGGTCGATGCCCTCGGCCAGAATGCACTCAATGGCGTCGGCGGCCCGCCTGACGGCGGCGTCGATGGCCTTTTTGTCCTCCCCCACAAACTTGCCCAGCACCCAGTCGGCCAGATCGTAATCGGGGTGGGGCTTCTCCCCCACTCCCACCCGCAGACGGGGGAACTGGTCGGTGCCCAGGTGCTGGATAATGCTTTTCAGCCCGTTGTGCCCTCCGGCGGAGCCCTTCATCCGGATGCGCAGCCGGCCCACGGCCAGGGCGGTGTCGTCAGACACCACCAGCACTCGTTCCGGGGGGATTTTGTAAAAGTCCGCCGCCTGGCGCACCGCCTCCCCGGACAGGTTCATATAGGTGATGGGCTTCATTACCAGCACCTTTTCCCCGGAAATGGTAAGAATATTGGTCAGCGCCTTGAATTTCAGTCGCTGGAGGGGCTTGTTCTGCCGCCCGGCCACCTCGTCGGCCACCATAAAGCCCACATTGTGCCGGGTGTTCTCGTACTTGTCTCCAGGGTTGCCCAGGCAGACCAGCAGCCAGCCCACGCCACCGGCGTCTTTTTTGAAAAACATGGTATTTCCTCGCTTTAAAGAGAGGCTTGCCCGCTTTAAGATTATAACCTTTCATATCCATCTTTTAAGTAATCAGTGTCTGAAGTATTAACCGCAAAAGTTTTAAAATTAGAGCCCAAAATTATCACTGAAACTAAGATTAACCCACAAGATTTTCTAATCATATTCTTCATTGCAAACCTGCCTTTCTATACAACACCAAATTAAGACAAAGATTTCCCACAGTAGCTACAGAAAGAAGAAAATGCATCACGGGGACCAAAAGCATGGTGGCAATATGGGCACCGATAAAAAAGATGTGCTTGAAACAAAGAAACCGTAATTATCAAAATTCCAAGCGAAAGCAAAAGAGTGCTTTTCTGATAAAATAAAAATACCGAAACGAAAGAACCAAGTATTAAAAGATTTCTACTTGCTTTATAATTCATAATATTTTCCTTATATTGTCCGGTTAAAATTCATTAAAATGTATTATTATAAATTGCCCATTGGACTCACCACCGATTCCATAAATATTGTATAATTGCTTCTAGCCTTTACACAAACAGGGGAGACACGGAGGTCTCCATGTAGATGTGGCTGATGGCCTCGGCGAAGAGGTGGGCCACAGAGATGTAGCGGATCTTGCCGCACTGCACGTCGGGCTTGGCGGGGATGGTGTTGAGGAAGACCACCTCGTCCAGTACGCTGTCCTGAATGCGCTGGATGGCGGGGCCGGACAGGATGCCGTGGGTGGCGCAGGCGGTGACATCCTTGGCGCCGCCGATGTCCACCAGGGCCTTGGCGGCGTGGCACAGGGAGCCGCCGGTGTCCACCATGTCGTCCAGCAGAATGACCCGCTTGCCCCGCACGTCGCCGATGATGTTCATGACCTCGGAGGAGTTGGCCTTCTGCCGCCGCTTGTCCACAATGGCCAGGGGCATGTTCAGCTTCTGGGCGAAGGCCCGGGCCCGGGCCACCGAGCCCACGTCGGGGGAGACCACCATGGTGTCCTCATGGTCGTCCTTGAACTTGCGGTTGAAGTAGTCCACAAAAATGGGGGAACCCAGCATGTTGTCCACGGGGATGTCAAAGAAGCCCTGAATCTGGTTGGCGTGGAGGTCCATGGTGAGCACCCGGTCGGCGCCGGCGGTGGTGATGAGGTTGGCCACCAGCTTGGCGGAGATGGGGTCCCGGGGCTTGGTCTTGCGGTCCTGCCGGGCGTAGCCGAAGTAGGGAATGACGGCGGTGATCCGGCCGGCGGAGGCCCGCTTCAGAGCGTCGATGATGATAAGCAGCTCCATCAGCGAGTCGTTGACGGTGCTCAACTTGCCGTCCTTGACGAAGGAACAGGTGGACTGTATCACGAACACGTCGGAGCCCCGGACGGTCTCATAGATGGAGACGAAGTTCTCCCCGTCCGAGAAGCAGCCCACCTCCGAATTGGCCAGAGGGATTCCCAGCTCCTTGCAGATATCTCTGGCCAGAGCGGGGTTGGAGTTGCCTGTGATGACTTTGATATCCTTCCCATGTGCGATCATTTCCTACATCCTCCCATTTTTTGTCGGCCCCGTGGCCGTTTTTTCTCTCGTATCCCTTCCGTGTGAGGTCGCTTCCTCAGAACCTGTATTCAATTTTTTCCTTTCCGTTTCCGGTTTTCCCCGGCCCAGCCGTCCTTGATCTCCTGGCGGGCCCGGCCGATGACCAGGGCGTCCTCCGGGACATCCCCCGACACCGTGGTCCCGGCGGCGATAAAGGCGCCGTCCTCCACGGACACCGGGGCGATGAAATTGGTGTTGCAGCCCACAAAGACATGACTGCCGATGGTGGTGCGGTGCTTTTTGAAGCCGTCGTAGTTGCAGGTGATGGTGCCGCAGCCGAAGTTGCACTCCTCCCCTACGTCGCTGTCCCCCACATAGGTGAGGTGGGCCATCTTGGTCCCCCGGCCCAGATTGCAGTTCTTCAGCTGAACGAAAGCGCCGATCTTGGATCCCTCCCCCACCACGCAGCGGGGCCGGATGTGGGTGTAGGGGCCAATCTGGCAGTTCCGCTCAATGAGACTCTCCTCGCACTGGGAGGCGTTGACGGTGCATCCGTCCTCCACGGTGGAGTCGGAAATCATGGTCTGGGGTCCGATGCAGCAGTTTTCTCCGATGACAGTCCTGCCCCGGAGAATGGTGCCCGGAAGGAGCAGCGTGCCGGCTCCCACCGTGACGTTGTCCTCCACATAGACGGCCGCGGGGTCCATCATAATGACTCCCGCCGCCAGCAGCTGTTCCCGCTTGGCCTGGAGCGGGGCGGTATAATCGTTCATAGCGGTCCTCCTGTTTTGAACAATTTGCTTCTTTGCCTATTATAACATAAAATTTGTTCCTTTGCCACTATCAGGAAATTTTTTTCAAAAAGTTTCAGATGCTGTTTTCGCATCGCAGCCATTCAAAAGCGACAAAAACCGCCCCCCTGTTCTCAGAGAGGGCGGCGGTATGTCTTTTGTCAGCAGGCGGGGATGAGCGGACGCACTCCCAGCCGCTTCCGCAGGCGGGAGGGACGGCAGATGCGTGATACCTCCAGCCCGGCGCAGACGGTGTCCACCAGGTCCACCATCCAGGCCTCCAGCGACCGGGGCAGAGGACCGCCCAGGGGCCACATGTGGGAGAGAATGATGTTCTTCTCCTTGGGGGTCAGGGCAGTGAGGGCGGCGGCGTTCCGGGCGGCAAAGCGGGGGTGGTCGAAGCACTGGCTGCCCGGATGGGCGGACTTGTCGTGGGAGTCGTAGAGGTACAGGTCGTGGAGCAGCGCCCCACGGACGGCGGAGCGCACGTCCAGCCGGAGCAGACGGGCCACCCGATAGGTGGAGAAGGCCACGAACAGGGAGTGATCCAGGGTGGTTACCGGGCCGTGGTGCTTCCACCGGCCCATCATCCGCACCTGGTCGGAGTCCAGCAGCTCCTTCATCATGCTGACAAACTCCCGCTCCCGCAGCCTGCGCGTTTCATAGCTCATCGGAATCATCCCTTTCCGCCCCCTTCGGGGCATTATATTGTTCTGCCCACATGATACACTATCTTGGAGGCGTTGTCATCTGAAAAATTTTTACAATTTTAGCGGACCTGTCCCGTGCCCTTTACTACAAATTTGTAAGCACACAGCTCTCCAAGGCCCAAAGGCCCCCTTGCGTGCAGCTTTTGGGTGGAGATGCCCATCTCGCAGCCAAGGCCGAACTCCCCCCCGTCCGTAAAGCGGGTGGAGGCGTTCCAGTAGACGGCGGCGCTGTCCACCTGGGCCAGAAAGGCCCGGGCTGTCCCCTCGCTGGCGGTGACGATGGCCTCGGAGTGGCCGGTGGAGTGGGCGGCGATGTGGGCGATGGCCTCCTCCGCGGAGCCAACCACCTTCACGGCCAGGATGTAGTCCAGAAACTCGGTGTCAAAGTCGGCTTCTCCCGCGGGAACGCCGTCGATAAATTCCGCCGCCTCTGGGTCCAGCCGCAGCTCCACCGGGTGACCGTACCGGCTGTGCTCCAGCCGCTCCCCCAGCTTGGGCAGAAACGCCCCGGCAATCTCCCGGTGGACCAGACACACCTCGGCGGCGTTGCACACGCTGGGCCGGGAGCATTTGGCGTTCTCCATGATATCCAGCGCCATGTCCAGGTCTGCCCAGCGGTCCACATAGACATGGCAGATGCCGGTGCCCGTCTCCAGCACGGGGACGGCGGCGTTGTCCACGCAGGCCCGGATAAGTCCCGCGCCGCCCCGGGGAATGAGCAGGTCTACCAGCCCCCGGGCGGTCATCAGCTCGCTGGCCGAGGCCCGGGAGGTGTCCTCCACCAGCTGAAGGGCGTCCCGCGGCAGGCCGGCGGCGGCCATCCCCTCCTTCAGCGCCGCCACAATGGCGGCGGCGGAGCGGTGGGCCTCCTTCCCTCCCCGCAGCACACAGGCGGAGCCCGCCTTCAGGGCCAGAGCGGCGGCGTCGGAGGTGACGTTGGGCCGGCTCTCGTAGATAATGGCGATAACCCCCATGGGCACCGCCGTCTTTTCAATGACCAGTCCGTTGGGCCGCTCCGCGCGGCTGAGAACCGCCCCCGCCGGGTTGGGCAGAGCGGCCACCTCCCGCAGGCCGGCGGCCATGCCGGCGACCCGCTCAGGGCTTAGGGCCAGCCGGTCCAGCATCACCTCGGAAACCGTCCCCCGGGCCGCCTCCATGTCCAGAGCGTTGGCCGCCAGAATGTCCGCGCAGTGCTCCTCCAGAGCGCTGGCCATAGCCAGCAGAGCCCGGTTTTTGGTCCCGGTGTCCGCCAGGGCCATGGCCCCCTTGGCGGCGTTGGCCTTTTGCAGCAGTTCCTGTGTCGTCATAGCAATCGCACCTCAGTTTCAATTAGTGGGGATATGGGATATACCAAGCCCGCCGCCTCCAGCAGCCAGGTGAGGGCCGCCGCCCCATGCTGTCCAGAAAAAAGCAGCAGAACAGCCCCCGCCACTGCCGCAGCGCAGAGCGGCCCCCAGGGAGCAGAGATTGGCGGGCCCGGGGGTGATGCCCCCCACAAAGCAGTAGAGCAAAAAGCTGGGGATCAATGAGATTGGCATATCGACCATCGACCTTCCGTTTTGGAAAAAGCTTATTTTAAAGGGTATGGCGTTGGATTATTGGTGCGCCCCAGAAGATAGTCCACACTGGTTTTGTAGTAATCTGCCAAGCGGCACAAAATTTCAGGTGGAATCATGTGATCCCCGCGTTCATAATAAGAATAGGAGCGCTGTGTGATATTGATGGCCTCGCTCAATTCCTTCTGTGTAAGGTCTCTGTCTTCTCGCATATCCCGCAGTCGCAGATACATATCAATCACCAGAGACAGCATATCGTAGACCAAAATGTTCTATTGCATTTTAGATTATTTTGGTCTAAAATATTCGTGAGGTGATTATTATGAAGGAACAGGGTGCGCTGCACAGCAGCGAATTAGCGAAGCTGCCCCATGATCCGGGCGACCAAAATGAAGATATCTGGCAGCTCACCATGGCGGTCCGCAGTCTGCGGGAACAGATGGAGGAATTTGAAGCGGAGTGTCAAAGAAAAGTCAACGAGCAGCTGTGTACACTGGAAGGACTGCTGAGATGGTGTGACTGTCTGTTGTACCAAGCCAGCGAACTCTACTGCAAGCGGTCAAAGGAGGGCAAGGATATCCCGCGGAACTGAGCTTCCGCGGGATATCTGCGGGCGGAATAGCCCTTACCGCCTGCCCAAGAACCGGGTGCCCGCCGCCTTGCCCTCGGCGATGTCGTACAGCCGCTCGGGCCGCTCCCCGTTGGTGATGACCATGTCGCAGCCCATGGCCGTGACCATCCTGGCCGCCCGCAGCTTGGTCTCCATGCCGCCGGTGGCCAGCTCGCTGCCCTTGCCCCCGGCCAGGGCCTCGATCTCGGGCGTGACCTCCTCCACCACGGGGATGAGCCGGGCGGCCGGGTCCTTTCGGGGGTCGGCGGTGTACAGCCCCTCGATGTCGCTGAGCAGCACCAGCAGGTCCGCCCCCACAGAGCGGGCCACAATGGCCCCCAGGGTGTCGTTGTCCCCAACCTTGATCTCGGCGGTGGCCACCGTGTCGTTCTCGTTGATGACAGGCAAGGCGCCCAGCTCCAGCAGCCGGGCCATGGTGTTCTCAAAGTTCTGCCGCCGGTCATCGTGGTCGATGTCCTCGCTGGTCAGCAGAATCTGGGCCACCGTGTGGTTGTACTGGGAAAACAGCTTGTCGTAGGTGTACATCAGCTCGCACTGACCCACGGCGGCGGCGGCCTGCTTGGTGGGCATGTCGGAGGGCCTGCCGGGCAGGTTCAGCTTGCCCACCCCCATGCCGATGGCCCCGGAGGACACCAGAATCATCTCGTGCCCCGCGTTTTTCAGGTCGGACAGCACCTTCACCAGCTCTTCCACATGGCGGATGTTCAGCCGCCCGGTGGCGTGAGCCAGAGTGGAGGTGCCCACTTTTACAACAATTCGCATCAGTTTTGCTCCTTTGTGGGACCCGCCAGGGGGCGGGCTCCGCATTTTATTTTTTAGCCAGCTTCAGCGTCTTTTCATAGGCGGCGATGACGGCGTCCATGGCGGCGGCGCGCAGGCCCCGCTCCTCCAGAACGCGGACCCCCTGGATGGTGGTGCCGCCGGGGGAACAGACGGCGTCCTTCAGCTCGCCGGGGTGTTTGCCGCTCTCCAGCACCATGCGGGCGGCCCCCTCGGCCATCTGGGCGGCGTAGGACAGGGCCTTGTCCCGGGGCAGGCCGCAGGCCACCCCACCGTCGGCCAGGGCCTCGATGAACAGATAGGCGAAGGCGGGGCCGCAGCCGGACACGGCGCTGGCCGCGTCGATCAGCCCCTCGGGCACCGGGTCCACCAGCCCGGCGGGTTGAAGCAAGGCGGCGAAGCTGTCCAGCTCCTCCATGGTCACCCCCAGCCCGCAGTACTGGATCACGCCCGCCCCAATGGCGGCGGGGGTGTTGGGCATCATGCGGATGACGGGACAGTCCATGTCCAGAATGTCCCGGATGTGCTCGCAGGACAGCCCGGCGGCCATGGTGACCAGGATAAAGCGGTCCTCCCGCTTGCGCAGAACAGGCTCCAGAGGGTCCAGTACCAGCTGCATCATCTGGGGCTTCACCCCCAGGAAGATAAGCTGGGCGGAACGGGCGATCTCCTCGTTGGTGGAGGGGGCGGCGCCGGGGAGCTGGGCGGCCAGAGACTCCGCCTTGATGGGGGTGCGGTTGGCCAGCAGCACCCGCTGGGCCTGCCTGCTCCAAGCCGCCGCCCAGGCGATGGCGGACCCCATATTGCCGGTGCCGATGAAGCCGATGGTCTGATACATGATATGTTCCCCCTGTCGGTGACGTTTTGCCCGATTATACCACGAAACAGCCGGATAGTACAGCTTTAAAAAATCTTAATCATTTCTTAATTGCATTTTCGCCGCCGGCGCTGTATACTCGCTGTACTAATACAGTTAGTACAGTGTCCGGAAAGGAGGAGCTGTGATGTTGAATTTAGACTACCGGGACGCCCGCCCCATCTATGAGCAGGTGAAGGACGGCCTGCGGCGGCTGATGGTGACGGGGGTCATCCGGGAGGGGGAGAAGCTGCCCTCAGTCCGCACCATGGCGGGGACCCTGGCCATCAACCCCAACACCATCCAGCGGGCCTACGAGGCTCTGGAGGCGGAGGGGTACGTCTACTCCGTCCCCGGCAAGGGCTCCTTCGCCGCCCCCAACACGGGGGTGGACGAGGGACGGAAAGACGGGCTGCTCCAGACCTTCGATCAGACAGCGGGAGAGCTGCTGTTCCTGGGGGTCAGCGGAGAGGCGCTCTGGGCCCGCATCCGGGCCCTGGAAGGGGGAGAGAAACATGATTAAGGTAATCAACGTGGTAAAGACTTTCGACGGCTTCCGGGCCCTGGACGGCCTGACCATGACGGTGGAGAAGGGCTCCATTTACGGCCTGGTCGGCCCCAACGGGGCGGGCAAATCCACCATCCTGCGGCACATTATGGGTATCTACCGGCCCGACTCGGGCTCCGTGCTGGTGGACGGGGATCAGGTCTACGAAAATCCGGCGGTGAAGGCGAAAATTGCCGCCATCCCCGACGAGCTGTACTACTTCAACTCCGCCTCCACCCGGGACATGATGCGCTTTTACCGGGGGATGTACCCCAGCTTCGACGTGAAGCGGTACGAGGCTCTGGCCGAGGCTTTCCCCGAGGTGGACGAAAAGCTGCCCATCCGGCGGCTGTCCAAGGGGATGCAGAAGCAGTCCGCCTTCCGGCTGGCCCTGTGCTGCAACCCGGAGGTGCTGGTGCTGGACGAGCCAGTGGACGGCCTGGACCCGGTGATGCGCCGTCAGGTGTGGACCCTCCTCATGGGGGACGTGGCCCAGCGGGGGACCACGGTGCTGGTCTCCTCCCACAACCTGCGGGAGCTGGAGGACGTGTGCGACCATGTGGGCATCCTCAGCCACGGCAAGGTGCTGCTGGAGCGCTCCCTCACCGATTTGCAGGACAACGTGGTCAAGCTCCAGATCGCCTTTGCCGGCGGGGAGCTGCCCGAGCTGCCAAAGGACCTGAACGTGCTCCATACCTCTCAGATCGGGCGGGTGTTTACCCTCATCGTCCGGGGAAATCCGGCGGAGATCAAGACCCGTATGGCGGTATTTGCCCCCATCCTCATGGAGGCCCTGCCTCTGAGCCTGGAGGAAATTTTCATCTATGAACTGGGAGGTGAGGACTATGCGGTCCGCGACATCGTACTTTAACGGCACCCTCTACCGCAAGACCCTGGCCCGCTTCTGGCCCCTGTGGGGACTGTGGGGGCTGGGCTGGCTGTTTCTGGCACCTCTGCGCCTGCTCAACCTCTACTTCAACGCTTACCACTCGCCGATTATCAGTGCTCAGGACTACCTGCTGAATGAAGCCCGGGAATTGCCCTCCATGCTGTCCCCCGGCGTGTTTCTGGCCTTGCTCTTCGCCGTCCTGTGCGCCATGGCGGTGTTCGGCTACCTCTATAACCACCGCTCGGCCTGCTGGACCCACGCCCTCCCCATGCGGCGGGAGGCCCTGTTCACCACCCAGTATCTGGTGGGGCTGAGCATGATGCTCCTGCCCCTGCTGGCGGCGGCGGTCCTCACCGCCATCGTGGAGGTCTCCTTCCTGCCCATGGAGAACTGGGGCGAGGTCTTGGCCGCCCTGCTTACCTGGCTGCTGGCCCAGTGCGGGCTGTGCCTGTTCTTCTTCTCCTTCGCCGCCTTCTGCGCTATGTTCACCGGACATATCCTGGCCTTGCCCGCCTTCTACGGTATTCTGAACGGTCTGGCGGCGGGCCTGTGGTTCCTGGTGGACGCTTTGATGAACGAGTTCTTCTACGGCTATGCGGGCACCCGCGGGGCGCTGACGGTGGTGGAGTATCTCACCCCGGCTGAAGCCCTGACGCAGGCGGTCAGATGGTGGACTGAGGACGGTCTCTCCTCCCCCGGCGTCGTAGCGGGCTACGCCGTCGTGGGCGTGGGGCTGGCCCTTGTCTCCCTGTACGTCTACCGCCGCCGGCATGTGGAGACCGCCGGAGACGTGGTGGCCGTGGCGGTGGTCAGGCCCCTGTTCAAATACGGGGTGTCCTTCTGCTCCGGGCTGGCCTTCGGCATGTTCACCGCCGCCTTCTTCGGCTGGAGCGACCTGCCCGTCCTCATCCCCTGTATCCTGGTCTGGACGGTCGTCGGCTGTTTCGCCGCCGAGATGCTCCTGAAAAAGTCCTTCCGGGTGCTCAAGGCCTGGAGAGGAGCGGCGGTGATGGCCGCCGTGGTGCTGGCGCTGTGTCTGGTCTGTCTGATGGACGTGTTCGGCGTGGTGAACCGGGTGCCCGCCGCCGCCCGGGTGCAGTCCGTCCATGTGGAAATTGACATGGGCTACCCCTACGACGCCGGCCGGACCTTGAGCGCCGATTTCACCGATGTGGTGCAGATCGAAAAGGTCCTCGCCCTTCACCGGGCCATTGTGGACCACCGGGAGGACGAGGGCCGGGGCTTCGACTCCAGGAGCGACTACACCTCCGCCTGTTTCACCTACACCCTGTCCGGCGGCGGCAAGCTGGACCGGCGCTACCGCAGCGTCCCCATCCGCGCGGAGGACCTGAACACCAAGGGTACTGTCGCCTACGCCTTGAGCCAGATTGCTGGGGACCGGGAGCTGGCAGCGATAGCCTATGACTTCGACGGCTTCCTGAAGGACGCCCGCCTCACCTCCGCCTACCTGGACAGGGTCTATCTGGATGAGAGGGCCTACAGCGAGACCCTTTACCTGGACGACTACCGCCAGGAGCTGTGGGACGCGGTGCAGCGGGACTTTGCCGTAGGCAATATCGGCGCGCGTTACCTCTTTGACAACGACCGGGTCCGCAGAGAGAACACCTACCAGACCGACCTGATCTTTGAGGTGTCCGGCGACCGCGGCGAGGCCGCCGGGCCCGCCTCCAACGGGGAGGTCTATTACGAAACCCGATCCTCCAACCGTTACCTTGCCATCACACTCAGCCCCAACGCCCGGAATACCCTGGCCGTGCTGGAAAAGGCCGGCATCTTTGAGGAGGGGTACTCCTTGCTCCCTTGGGATACCGGCTACGACCCCCAATACCCGGACACGGCGGCCGGCGGCGAGGGAGAGATCATCTACTGAGAATGAAGGGGACGGCCGCTGCGCCGTCCCCTTTCATCCATACCGCGATCCAAATCGGGGCGGGGCCCGCCCCCCACGTTTTCCCGCAAAAATCTTATTGCTTTTTGGACGGCTCTCCGGTATAATGGTGAGTAAGAGCGGTTATCCTGGGCGTTTCACGAAATGCCCCATTAAAAATCAGGAGGTAACATACATCATGAGAGAAGTTTATGTCGTCAACTGCTGCCGTACCGCCATCGGTTCCTTCGGCGGGTCCCTGAAGGATGTTCCTGCCGCCGATCTGGGCGCCGCCGCCATCAAAGAAGCCCTGAACCGGGCCAATGTGAAGCCCGAGAACGTGGACGAGGTCATGTTCGGCTGCATCCTCACCGCCGGCCTGGGCCAGAACCCCGCCCGTCAGGCCGCCCTGAAGGCCGGCGTGCCCTACGGCGTCCCTGCCTACACCGTGGGCATGGTGTGCGGCTCCGGCATGAAATCCGTCATCGAGGCCGGCCGCACCATCGGCTGCGGCGACGCTGAGATCATCGTGGCCGGCGGAATGGAGAATATGTCCGCCGCCCCCTACGCCCTCCCCGCCGCCCGCTGGGGCGCCCGTATGGGTGACAACAAGATGAAGGACACCATGATCTCCGACGGCCTGTGGGATGTGTACAACAACTACCACATGGGCACCACCGCTGAGAACATCTGCGACGTGTGGGGCATCACCCGTGAGGAGCTGGACGAGTTCGGCTACAACTCCCAGAAGAAGGCCGCCGACGCTATTGAGGCCGGCAAGTTTGACGACGAGATCGTCCCCGTGATGGTCAAGCAGAAGAAGGAAATGGTGGAGTTCAAGGTGGACGAGTTCCCCCGTCTGTCCCCCATGGATAAGCTGGCCAAGCTGCGCGGCGCATTCCCCTGCGGCCCCGAGGGCGTGGAGGACGAGATCGTCCACACCTTCCAGCCCGCCGGCATCCACGAGGCCGACGCCAAGAAGCATGTCCAGCGGGTGACCGCCGGTCAGGCCTCCGGCATCAACGACGGCGCCGCCGCCCTGGTGCTGGCCTCCAAGGAGGCCGTGGAGAAGTACGGCCTGAAGCCCATGGCCAAGCTGGTCTCCTGGGGTCAGGGCGGCGTGGACCCCAAGATCATGGGCGTGGGCCCCGTGCCCGCCTCCCGTCAGGCCATGGAGAAGGCCGGCCTGAAGATTGAGGACATGGACCTGATCGAGGCCAACGAGGCCTTTGCCGCCCAGTCCATCGCCGTGGCCCGTGAGCTGGGCTTCGACATGAGCAAGGTCAATGTCAACGGCGGCGCTATTGCCCTGGGCCACCCCGTGGGCGCCTCCGGCGCGCGCATCATCGTCACTCTGCTGCACGAGATGGCCAAGCGGGACAACGCCAAGAAGGGACTTGCCACCCTGTGCATCGGCGGCGGCATGGGTGTTGCCACCATTTTCGAGAAGTGCTGAACTGATTGAACGCTTACCCGGCCTGGAGCTTCTGCTCCGGGCCGGGTTTTGTGTGTTAAGAATCAAATCTGGGGTCCGGCAGGGCGAGGGCGATGGATTTGGGGATGACGGCGCCGGGGGCGGGCTCCGTCTCCACCTGGATGGCGGTCAGGCTGAGGGAGGGATAGTGAATTTCAGGCGTGATGGTAAACACGGCGTCTAAAATTGTCAGTTCCCGGCCGGTCCCCTTTTCCCGTAGGACGGGCAGGACGGTGACCGATTCTCCCTGGTAGCCGGTCAGGGTCAAAGAGGCCTTGCCGGTTTTTGGGTCGGCGGTCAGGTATTCGAAGCGGGGCGGAGGGTCGCCGTCCCCGGGCTGTCCCCCGGGCTCCAGCCACCAGGGCTTGGCCCGGCCCTGGATTCTGGCGGTATAGCCGATGACGGTCCACCCCTTGAACTGTTGTACCGGACGCAGGGTGAAGTCCAGGGTCAGGTCCTGGTCCCCCTCATACCAGGGGAAGCCCAGTTCCATGTCGCTGAGTTCACACTCCGCTGTCTGGAAGAGCTCCCGATCATAGCAGGAGACATATTCCTCATTCAAAGCGGCCTGCTGCTCCAGCACCCGGACCTGGGACCACAGCGTCCCCACCAGAATGGACAGAATCAGGATGGCCGCCCCCATCCCGGCCAGAAGCAGCTTCATCCGCCGGGGCGTTCTGGAATGGGCGGCGGGGGTCGGGACGGGCTGCTCCACCCCCAGCAGCTGGCCCACAGTGAGGCCAAAGAGCTTGGACAGGGCGATGAGCTTGTCCAACTCCGGGATGGTCTGGTCCCCCTCCCACTTGCTGATGGCCTGGCGGGATACCCCCATCCTCTCCCCCAGCTCCTCCTGTGAGAGGTTCAGCCCCTTGCGGAGCTCCTGAATGCGTTGACCCAATGTCATAGCGGCCGCCTCCTTTCAATTTCTGCCCTAAGCATACCCGGTTGACAGGATTTTGGCAACCAGCCGCCGGGTTCTTTTTGTCAACGGCAGGTTGCGGGCCTTGGGACGCAAGGGCTTGAGGAAAATTTTCGCCGCGCATAATTTCCCCCTCCCTTTGGCACACTAAGCCGAAAGGAGGGGTTTTTTATGTCCAAACAGCGTGAGGGCGGCGTGCCCCATCCCAGACAGGAGCCCCGCATCCCCGGCCCGCTTTCCCTGGCGCGGCTGGAGGAGGTCTTTTCCGACTGTGTGGACTTTAAAAAACGGGAGGTCTACCTCCACGGGGACAGCGGCCGCAAGGCTACGGTGTGCTACATCGACGGCCAGGCCCGGTCGGAGCGGCTGAACGACTATGTCCTGCGCCCCCTGGCCCAGGACCCCATGCTGGCATCCGCACCGGAGAGCGAGCTTTTCAGCCTGATGGAGCGGGGGGCGCTCTACGCCCACGGGGCGAAGCGGGAGACCGAGCCCGACCCGGTGGTGTTTGCCCTCATCGACGGAAGCTGCGCCCTGTTCCTGGAGGGCCGGGACGACTGCCTGGTGTTCCCGGTGGCCACCGAGGAGAAGCGCTCCGTGGGCGAGCCGGAGAACGAGCCCGCCCTGAAGGGAGCACGGGACTCCTTTGTGGAGAGCCTGCGCACCAACACCTCGCTGGTCCGCCGCCGCCTCCGGGCCCCGGAGCTGAAGGTCCGGGAGCACATCGTGGGCCGGCAGTCCCTCACCCCGGTGGATATGCTCTGGATCGACGGCATCGCCGACCCGGACACGGTGGCGCTGCTGTCCGAGCGGCTGGAGGGCATCGACATCGACGGCGTGGAGGCGGCGGGCAGTCTGGAGGAGTACCTGGTGGACGCGGCCAGGTCCCCCTTCCCCATGATGCCCTACACCCAGCGGCCCGACCGCTTTTGCCAGGGTCTGCTGGAGGGGCGGGTGGGGCTGCTGGCCGACGGCATCCCCCTGGGCTGGATCCTCCCCGGCACCATCGACCAGTTCTTCAAAACCGGCCAGGACCGGGCCTATCACTGGCTGGTGGCCTCCGCGCTCAGCCTGATCCGCTGGCTGTGCTGTCTGCTCACACTGCTGGTGCCCGGGCTGTATATCGCCCTGGTCACCTTCCATCCGGAGGCCATCCCTCCCAAGCTGGCATTGTCCATTGTGGCCGCCAAGCAGGAGGTGCCCTTCTCCACCATCTTCGAGGTGCTCATCATGCTGCTGTCCTTTGAGGTCATCCAGGAGGCCGGCCTGCGCCTGCCCGGCCCAATCGGGGCCACCGTCTCCATCCTGGGCGGGCTGGTGGTGGGCAACGCGGCGGTGGACGCCCATATCGTCTCCCCCGCCGTCCTGATCGCGGTGGCTGTCGCCGGGGTGGCGGGCTACACCATGCCGTCTCAGGACTTCGGCAACGCCTTGCGGCTGTGGCGGTTCCTGCTGGCCATTCTGGCCAGCGCCGGCGGACTCATCGGCCTGTCTCTGGGCTGTGCGGGGCTCATCTATCACCTGGCGGGGCTGGAATCCTTCGGCGTGCCCTACCTGGCTCCCTTCACCACCGGGACGAGGGTGCCACGGGGGCACCCCAGCCTCTTCCGTCTGCCTCTGCCCAGGATGAAATGGCGGGACGGCCCCGTCAAAACCCGAAACAGGAGGAACCAGCGATGAAAAAAACGCTTCTCCCCTGGCTGGCCGCCGGCCTGTTCCTGGCCGGCTGCTCCGGACTGCCCACCGCCCGGGAGATGGGGGACATGGCCCTCCTGCGTACCTTGGGGGTGGACCCCTCCCCCGCCGGAGTGGCGGTTACCGGCTCCACCGGCCCCCGAGCCAGAGGGATGAAAGGCGAAGGGGAAGCCGCCCTCACTCTGTCTGCCGACCGGGCGTCCCTCAGCGCGGCCTGTCTGGCCATGCAGGGCCAGAGTGACAGCTATGTCTTTTTCGGTTATGTGGACCAGCTCCTTGTGGGCCAGGCGTTGGCGGAGGAGGGGGTCCGGCCGGTGCTGGACTACTTCTCCCGGGACGGGTCGCTGGGCCTGGGGGCCCAGATGTGGCTGGTCCGGGGGGCCTCCGCCCGGGACGCTCTGTCCGCCGGTGGGGAGCAGGGCGTTGATTCCCGGCTGGAGACCCTCCAAAATGACAGCGAAATGGGCATCGCCAACCTCACCCGCACCGCCGGGGAGACGTACACCGATCTGCTGGAGCTGGGCTGCGCCTATGTTCCCGCCCTCTCCCCCGCCGGGGATGGGGGCGTCCTCCTGACGGAGGCGGGTTACGGCGTTTTGAAAGGGGATACTCTGTCCGGCTTTCTGGAGGGGGAGGCGGCCAGAGGTCTGGAGCTGCTGGCCGGCGGCCCATCGTCGGACGTCCTGGATGTAAATCTGCCCGGCGGTCCGGTGTCGGTAAAGGTGACCTCCGCCCGGACAAAAAGCGCCCTGAATTTCCGGGGAAATACCCCTTCCGCGCTGAAGCTGAGCTGTCAAATCGAGGCTCGGCTGTCCGAATACCGGCAGCGTCCCGAGGGCGAGGCGCTGGACCGGCTCCGGGCGGAGCTGGAGAGCCGGGAGCGGGAGCGGATTGAGGAGGCGCTGGACCGGCTTCAGATCTGGGGGACAGACTGTACCGGCCTGGGGGCCGGGGCGGGGATGTCCCGTCCCGCCCGGTGGCAGGCGGTCCGGGAGGACTGGCCGGAGTGGTTCAGCCGGGTGCCTGTGGAGGTCACGGTTCAAATCAAGATAAACAGCTAAAGTTTCTGTTCGGTTCTTTTCTAACCGTGGATTTGAAACGCCAAAGCTCCCGCTTCGCGTGGGCTGAAAGCTTCACGTCTTTTCAAAAACGGAACAAAGGGAGGCGCTTTATGGGAGACGACAAAATTTCTCGTACCCAATTGATGGCTCTGCTGTGGGCGGGGGTGATGGCCCCGGCGGCGGAGCTGCTGCCCGCTCTGCTCCTTCCCGGCGCGGGCCGGGGGGCCTGGCTGGCCGTCCTGCTGGCGGCGCCTCTGGTGCTGGCGTCGGGTTGGCTGATGGGCTCCCTGACGGGGGAGGAGGGGCTGTCAAAAACCGTTGCCGGACTGCTGGGCCGGTGGCTGGGCGGTGCGGTGCTCCTATTATATATAGTGTGGGGGCTGTTTCTGCTGTCCCTCCGCCTGCGTCTGTGTGCCCAGCGCCTGCTGGCCTCTGGAGAACGGGATGGAGCCCTGTGGTTTTTCCTGCTGTCCGTAGCGGCCGTCCTACTGTGGATGGGCCGGGGCAAGCTGGCCTCGTTTGCCCGGGCGGGACAGCTCTTTCTCGTCGCTCTGCTGGTCACTGCTGGGGTGGTGCTGGGGCTGTCCCTGTTCCGGGCCAGGCCGGAGCGGCTGCTCCCGCTGTGGTGGAGCGAGGCCGGACCGGCGCTCCGGGCCGTTCTCTCCGCCGCCGGGGTCATGGGCTGGGGGCTGTTCCTCCCCTTTTTGATGGGGGACGTGCGGGACCAGGGGGAAAATAAAAACTGGCACTGGCTCTTCTGGGGGCTGGGGGGCGCCCTGCTGCTGGCCGCCGCCCAGGCAATTGTGGTAGGGAACCTGGGGACAGAGCTGGCCGCCCGGCTGGACAACCCATTTTTTG
>CAJUPW010000007.1:100072-101147 GCA_910588635.1 uncultured Oscillospiraceae bacterium
AAGGGGCATTCCAGCGGGTGGTGGGGGTGGTCGCCGCCCTGTGGACCTTTGCCGACCTGACTATGGGAGGCGTGCTGATTTTTGCCGTCCGGGCGATGGCGGCCCAGCTGCTGCCGGAAAAAGCGCTGCCCTGGGCGCCCTGGGGGGCGGTTCTGCTGGGAACGGCGGGGGCGCTGATCCTATTCCCAGCTCTGGGAACGGCGGAAATGTGGAACCGCCGGCTGGTTCCCATGGGAAACCTGATTCTGGGCTTTCTTCTGCCCGCCTTGCTGTGGACAGGGGGAAAAGTGCTGACAGGCAGAAAAGGGAATGGCATATCTTGTAGGAAAAGGACCGCTTGAATCGAAGATATTGAGGCCAGAAAAAAACCTTAAAAAAATCAAAAAAAGTGCTTGACAAAAGGCGGCTGGAGTGGTAATCTATGCAAGTCGCTCGGCAAGAGCGGCTGCCACAGGAAGAACAGCAGATGCGAGGACAAAAAAAGATCAAAAAGATCGAAAAAAGTTCTTGACAAAGGGTTTGAAGTGTGGTAAGATAATGCCCGCCGCTGAAAGCGAGCGGCGTGTACCTTGTAAATTAAACAACGTGACAAACACGAAGCACCAGAAGGATTGGTTGAAAGAGTAAGCTTTGAAAGAAGCTTGTTTGGACAACGTCAATTAAGATTTTGAAGCTAAGATTATTAGTTTCAATAAAAGAGATTTGTGCGGCCGAAAGGCTGTATAGATACCATTTTATTGAGAGTTTGATCCTGGCTCAGGATGAACGCTGGCGGCGTGCTTAACACATGCAAGTCGAACGGGGCACCCCCAAAGGAGTTTTCGGACAACTGCGGGGAATGCCTAGTGGCGGACGGGTGAGTAACGCGTGAGCAACCTGCCTTGGAGTGGGGAATAACAGATGGAAACATCTGCTAATACCGCATGATGCAGTTGGGCCACATGGCTCTGACTGCCAAAGATTTATCGCTCTGAGATGGGCTCGCGTCTGATTAGCTAGTTGGCGGGGTAACGGCCCACCAAGGCGACGATCAGTAGCCGGACTGAGAGGTTGGCCGGCCACATTGGGACTGAGA
>CAJUPW010000008.1:0-2252 GCA_910588635.1 uncultured Oscillospiraceae bacterium
TTTTCAGGATGTCCGCTTCCAGGGCGGCAAGCTGCTCCCCCGTCAGCGGGGGGAGCAGTTCCGCCATCTCAGGCAGGACGGTGGGGGTACGCTCGGTGCTGCTGTAGATGGTGCCGGTGTTCCGCATCAGGCCGCCTCACCGGTGCTGCCATCCTCGCTGGCCGCGCCAGCGGCCTCCTCCACCTTCCGGGGGGACAGGAACTCCACCTCGGTGGCCTTGATGAGAAATCCCGGCTGGCGGTTGGGGTCCTCCGCGAAGCAGATGGTCTCGAAGTCGCCGGAGGCGGCCAGCTTGCAGCCCTTATAGGCGAAAGCCGCGCACCGCTCCGCCAGAGCGCCGCGGACCTTGATGGAGATGAAGTCGGTGAGCTTGTTGCCGTCCCGGTCCCGGTAGCGGCGGTCGGAGGCGATCCGCAGGATGGCGTAGGGCTTGCCGTCCTCATGGGAGCGCAGCTCCACATCATTGGTCAGGTTTCCGGTTGCAGTGATCTTCAGCATAGCTTTTTCTCCTTTTCAGATGTTATTTATAATGTATAGGGGAGCCGCCAGCAGGCGGCTCCCCTGGGTGCGAAGTGGGGCGCGATCAATACCCAGTCTTGGGCAGAGGGGTGGGCTTGCCGTAGACGGTGGTCACCCAGCGGGAGATGGCCTGCACCCAGACCCCGTTGTACACGCCGCCCACATCCGCGATGTTGACGAAGCTACTGCCAGCCGTCAGGCCAGCCACAGCGGTACACTTGATCTGGGGCTTTGATAAGTTCAAAGGTCCCGATGGGATCATTCTCGAACACCAAATCATTACCGCCGTTGGTTCCGCCGCCCACATTGGTGCTGCCGCCCGGATTGCCGTTGGAGGTCCCGCCCACGGTGCCGCTGCTCACGGAATTGGAGCCGTTTTTGACGGTGATGGTCTGCGGTGTGGGATTGAGAACGTAGCCGTCCGGCACCTTGGTTTCGGTGACCACCACGGTGCTGCCGGGAATGAGACCCGTGACTGTCACAGTCCCATCCTTGCCGGTGGTGTAGCGGCCCAGCACAGTGCCGCTTCCGTCCCGCACTGTGAACTCGGTGCCGGGAATGGGCTTGCCCGTGACGGAGTCCAGCTTGGTCAGCGTCAGGCTGCACAGGGGTTCATTCAGGAAGGTCAACGTCTGGGTGTCCATGGCGTTCACCGTGACCGTCTGGGTCTGGGTACTCTGGTCGATGACGTAGCCGGGGGCAGGCTTGACCTCCTTGGCCACCACCGTCCCGGTGATGCCGGAAATCCGAATTTCTCCCTTGTCATCGGTGGTGTAGAGGCCGTTGCTGCTCAGGTGGCCGTTGTCATTATCAACGAACCCTCCGTTAGCGTATGTGACCTGGAACTGCGCTCCTGCGATGAGTGCGCCGGTTACACTGTCTTTCTTTTGGATGACCAATGTGCCAGCCCGCTTGTTCCAGAAGATGAGTTCGGGGGCCTGGGGGCCTGCGGTGATTTTCACACTCTTGGGCGTTCCATCTAAGACGAAGCCGTCCACAGTCTTGATCTCCCGCGCGGTGATGGTGGTCCCAGGCTCCAGGTTCTCCACCACGATCTCGCCGGTGGCATTGGTGTAAAACACGCCATCGCCGGGACCGACCGGAGCGCCGCTGCCGTCTGTGATCTTGAAGGCCACGCCAGCAAGAGGCTCGTTGGCGGTTCCCTCAATGTATTTGCGGATCGTGAGATTCACAGTGGGGTCATTCTCGAAGGTCAGGTCATTGCCATTGTCGGTATTGGTGCTGCCACCAGTGTTTCCACCCGTGGTTCCGCCGCTGTTCATGGTGTTGGAGCCATTTTTCACAATGATGGTCTGAGGTGTGGTGTCCAGAACATAGCCATACGGCACCTTGGTCTCTGACACCACCACGGTGCTGCCGGGAATGAGGCCCGTTACAACGACAGTCCCATCCTTACCGGTGGTGTAGCGGCCCAGCACAGTGCCGTTGCCATCCTTGACCGTGAACTCAGTGCCGGGAACAGGCTTGCCAGTGACGGAATCCAGCTTGGTCAGCGTCAGACTGCACAGGGGTTCATTCAGGAAGGTCAAGGTTTGAGTGTCCAGGGGGTTCACCGTGACCGTCTGGGTCTGGGTACTCTGGTCGATCACATAGCCGGGAGCTGCCTTGACCTCCTTGGCCACCACCGTCCCGGTGATGCCGTTGATCCTGATCTCACCCTTGTCATCGGTGGTGTAGAGGCCGTTGCTGCTCAGGTGGCCGTTGTCATTGTC
>CAJUPW010000008.1:2262-2888 GCA_910588635.1 uncultured Oscillospiraceae bacterium
AATGAGCGCGCCGCTCACACTGTCTTTCTTCTGGATGACCAGGGTTCCGGCCCGCTTGTTCCAGAAGGTCAACTGCTGCACTTCGCCGCCCTTGATGAGAATATCCTGGGGCGTTCCATCCAGCACGAAGCCCTCCACGGTCTTGATCTCCCGCACCTTCACGGTGGTACCGGGTTCGATGCCCTCCAGCACGATCTCTCCGGCCTTGTCTGTGTAATAGATCCCATCGTCCGGACCGACAGCGCCGCCGTTACCGTCCACAACCTTAAAGGCCACGCCGGACAGCGGTTCGTTCTCGGTTCCCTCGATAAATTTACGGATAATCAGCGTAGTGCCGGGTTCATCGTCAAAGATCAGGGTGTTGGCCACGCCGGTGCGCACCACAATATTTTTGGGCGTCTCGTCCAGAATGTACCCGTTGGGGGCCTTTTTCTCGGAGACGACCACAGTGGAATTGGGGGCCAGCCCGGTGACGGTGACAGTACCGTCCGTGCCGGTGGTATAGAGGCCATTATTGGAGCCGATCACATGGCCGGAGCTGTCCCGCACCATAAACTCCGCGCCCCGCAGGGGCTTTTTGGTCACCGCGTCCCGCTTCAGGATGGTCAGGGTGCAGAGGGGATCAT
>CAJUPW010000008.1:2899-11686 GCA_910588635.1 uncultured Oscillospiraceae bacterium
GTCTGGGTGTCCCCGGCGTTGACCACAACCGTCTGGGGCGTGGGGTCCTTGCGGTAATTGTCCGGCGCTTTTTCCTCGGACACCACATAAGTTCCGGGGAGCAGCTTGGACAGCACGATCTGCCCGTTGACGTCGGTGGTATAGAGGCCATTGGAGGAGGTCATCCCCTCGTTGTCCGGGGTCAGTTCACCGTTGGCAGTCATCACCTTGAACTGTGCGCCGGCGAGGGGCTGCTTGGTGACGCTGTCGTACTTCTCGATGATCAGACCACCCTTGCGGGTGTTTTTGATCACCACGGTCTGAGTGTCTCCGCCCTGCCCGATGACCACGTTGGTGGAGGGCGTGTCGATGACGTACCCGCCGTCCGGGGCCTTGATTTCGTTGATCACATAAGCGCCGGGAGCCAGATTGGTGATCCTGATTTCACCCTGAGAGTCGGTGGTGAAGATGCCGTTCTGGGTCAGGGTAGACGAGCCAATGACACCGTCCAGGCCCACTTCACACCCTGCGGCAGTGGTAATTCTGAACTCAGCGCCGGGAAGCACCTCATTGGTCTGGCTGTCCCGTTTTTGGATGATCAGGCTGCCTTTCGGCTGATTTTTAAAGGTAAGAGACACGGTTTTACCCGCTTGGATCTGGATGGTCTGGCTCTGGGTATCGATCAGGAAACCAGCGGGGGCGCGCACCTCGGTGACTACCACGCTCTTTCCCGGCTTCAGACCGGGGATGCGGATCTCCCCGGTCTCATCGGAGCGGTAGATGCCGTTGGAGTCGCCAATCAGGGTTCCGTCCGCGTACATGACCTTGAACTCGGCGTTCTGGAGGGTCACGCTGGGGTTGGTGGCGCAGACCTTCCTAATGAGCAAGATGCCGTCCGGGGCATTATCGAAGGAGACCGTGACCACGTTCTGCTCACCCTTATCCGAGATGTAGACGGTTTCAGAGGCGTTGATGATGGAGTAGCCGTCCGCCGGGTCGATCTCATAAGGTAGGCATCGCCACGCCATACTTGCTTCCGCAAGCGGTCTTGGCGATACCCCCTCCCGAACCGGACTTACACCTCTCGATGTATCCGGCTCTCTATTTGTCTATCAATCTGGAAGATTTTATTGCTTGGTTTTTGCATAGCACTCAGGACAGAGCGCAATCGACTTGCGCCGCATTTGCATCATTTTCAGTTCCAGTTCGTTCTTGCCCTTCAAATCTTTCAGCCGCCGTACATGGTGCATATGGATTTCCTTGGTTTCAACTCCGCACAGTTCACAAATGCCAGCTTTCAGCCGTCTTGCGAGGCTGTTCGGCTTGTCATATTTCACATACTGCGGAAGAACATCGGCGGTCAAAGACGGAAGGTCTTTCTTTTTAGTGAAGCCATCATGATAAAACTCGCACTGCTTGGGGCCGTCCTTGGTCGTGTAGGGAATGGAAATCACACCATCCCGTTCATACTTTTGGCGGATTTTGCGGCGGGTAGTATTGCCCTTTGCAGCTAATGTTTTGAGAAAACTGCCTCTCATGATGAACGCAAAGTTGTTGAGTACTGATACGTTTTCTGCCATGGAGTAGAAGTTGTACAGTCCCCGAATTTCTGCGTTGAACTGGCTGATGATTGCGATTGCGTCCTTGTGCATAAGTTTCCCTCGATGAAGCGGTTTCCACCGCTCCTTACCGTCAGCGTCCGTGACGATTTTGAACGCATGGTACTCTTTCAGCTTCTGAACCCATTTGTCATGAGGCACATACAGCGCCACTTTTCCATACCACATCCTGCGCAATACTCCACTGCTGTCCCGCTTTGCATCCTTGCTTCTGCGAACTGTGAACTGGTAGCCCAGGTAGTCAATCAATCCGCTGGAATGGGTGACTTTTGTCTTTTCTTCGGACAGGGTGAGCTTTAGGGTGTTTGCCAGGAAGTCCCGGACATCTGCCTTTACCTGCTCTGCGTCTTTGCGGGAGCCAATGATACCCACCACAAAATCGTCCGCGTAGCGGTTGAAGCGCAGGCTTTTGTAACCGGGGTCGGATGGAGTGTAATATGAGGTGGCCAACAGATTTTGCTGTGCTGCCTTAAAGCTCTGAACCACATCCTTCGTGTGGGATTGGCTCAGCAGCTCTTTTTGCGTCACATAGTTCCAACGTGCCCGCCCATATTCCTTACTTGCCTTTCGCTTACTGGTCCCTACCTTGAACTGCTTCTGGTAATTTTCCAGGTAAGTGTCCAGCTCGCTCAGATAGATATTGGCAAGAATGGGACTGACTCCTGAGCCTTGCGGAGTGCCTGAGTAGGTATGGTGATAGGTCCACTGTTCCATGTACCCGGCCTTCAGCATTTTCCACATAAGAGCAATAAAGTGCTCGTCTTTGATGCGGCGGCGCAGGATGTCAATGAGAACATGGTGGTCAAAGCTGTCAAAGCAAGCCTTGATGTCACCTTCAATGACCCACTGGACTCCGGAAAAGGTCGTTTTGATTTCGGACAGTGCCGTGTGGCAGGAGCGCTTTGGGCGGAAGCCGTGGGAGTAACATGAAAATGTGGGTTCGTAGATTGCTTCCAGAATCATACGGACGACCTCCTGCACCAGCTTGTCGTCTGTGGACGGGATACCCAGCGGACGTGTTTTGCTCGGGTTATTTTTCTTGGGGATGTTTTCACGCCTGGCCGGATTCGGCTGGTACGAGCGGTCTTTCAGGCTGGCGATGATACGCTCAATGCGTCCCACCGTCATGTCGTCGAGGGTCATCCCATCTGTGCCAGCCGTCATACTGCCCTGGGATTTGGCAATACTCTGGTAAGCCAGCAGATAGAATTCGGGATTGTAGAGATTGCGGTATAACCGCTCAAACACATATCCCTTTTGGGTCGCTTTTTCTTCCAGATTTTTCAGCACAGAAATTGGATTTCTCATGATGTCTCACACACCTTTCTTCTTTTTGTACTGAAAGACAAACTGTTCCCCTTCGCCTTGTGGACGGCTTTCCCGTCCTCTGACTACTATGGGAACTCTGTTGCCATGGCGGATATTCAGAGCCGCATTTTTTCATAGCGCTCATAGCTGCGAATGGGCGGCGTTCCGCTTTAGGCAATCCCCGTTTAGTACGATAGAAATAAGCGTTCTGTATTCTCGGAATGCGTCGTTCGCCGTTTTCCACTGTCCCGTGGCTGGGTCTGCCTTGAGCATATCGCAATGATGCATCGAAGAACCATCACTGCCAAGGCACCTGCGAGTTTAGCTTTCATACGCAGGGAACTACATTAGGCCCGACCTCCGGCTGACGTTCAAGCAATCCAGCTTTCATCCTTATATACAGATTTTTGTCCCTCTGCACCGACATTCGGAAAGCTCGAATGCCTCGCATACTCCGACATGCTACACTCCCCGTCAGGTTTCCCTTTTCGGATAAGTCGGGGGACAACAGGCTGCGGTCTGAGGACCGCATTATGCTTTTACCTGCCGCTTGCTCACAGCGGCATTTCTATCGCCCACGAGCAGCAAATGTGCCGCTCTTACGGGCGCACCTCCACGATGTAGGTGCCGGCAGTCAATCCGGTCCAGATGGCGGTCCCATTTTTTCCGGTGACCTTCGTGCCGATGACAGTGCCGCCCGTGCCGGAAGTGCCGCCCAAGAAGCGGAGCTGGAAGGTACAGCCGGGGAGGGCCTCATGGGTCACGCTGTCGTATTTTTCCACCACGATGGCGTTTAACGGCTCATTGAAAAAAGTCAGGGTTTTGCTCTCGCCGCCATGGAGGATCACCTTCTGAGTGAGAGGCTCTTTCATCTGGAAACCGGGAGCAGGCTCCACCTCAGTCACGGTGTACTCACCGGGGTACAGCTTCTTGCCTTTCTCATGGAGCTTGATCTGACCGCTGGCATCCGTGACGAAGATACCAAAGTCCATGGAGGCGGGAGCGCCTGCGGCCTCGCCGTTGGACGTAAAAGTCACACGGAACTTAGCGCCCTCAATGGGAGCGCCCGCAACAGAATCTTCCTTGAAAATGGTCAGCTCCGGGGTCTTGTGGTTGCGGAACACCACCGTTTTCTCATCGCCGGGATTCAGAGAGATGGTCTGCACCCGGTCTGCATCCTTGTCCGGCAGATAGTAGGGGGCGGGGACGGATTTCTCCGTGATTCGGTAGGTTCCGGGGTCAACACGGAGAGCAAGGTCAGCTACCTGAAAAACCACGCCGAGGAATTTGCCGAGCTGCTGGCTCAGAAAACCACCAAGGACTATGAGAGGGAGAGCCGGAACAGACAGCAACACCTCCAGGAGTTGATGGCGAGGAACAAAGAGGTTGACCGGCTGTTTGAACGTATCTATGAGGACAATGTATCAGGCAAGCTGACGGATGAACGCTTTATGAAAATGTCCCAGCGGTACGACGAGGAACAGCAGCAGCTCAAAAAGGACATTGAGGAATTGCAGCGCCAGTGTGACAAGGAGAATGACCGGGCCTTTTGTAAGGAGCAGTTTTTCAAGGCGGTGCGGAAGTTCATGGAGATGAAAACGCTGACGCCCACCATCCTCCATGAGCTTGTAGAGCGCATCGACGTGTATCAGACCCAGGGCAGAGGAAAGAACAGGACGCAGCGCATCGTGATCCACTATAACTTTATCGGTGTCCTGGACTTGCCGGAGGTAGAGGAATACCCGGAGAACGTGGTGCTGGACAGCCGCCAGGGTGTGGCTATTGAGTATCTTGTCGGCAAGGCCGGGTAAAGAAAACGGAGCGGCCCGGAAGCCGCTCCACCGGGGCACACCGCCCCATAGAAATAGTAAAGGAACAGCCTTTCGACTGTTCCTTTACATACGAGTGTTCAGTTGCGTTATGAACACTCGACATGGTCGGAGTGCGGGGACTCGAACCCCGGGCCTCCTGCTCCCAAAGCAGGCGCGCTACCAACTGCGCAACACCCCGGTATGAACTTTTTGCTTGGGAGCGCCCACGCTCCCAAAGCAGGCGCGCTACCAACTGCGCTACACCAGGAAAGTTGATAACACCGATAGTATAATATATTTCTAAAACGATTGCAAGTGTTGTGATAGATATGTTAAAATAATTTTACTGATGAAGCGAAGAGGTGACAGAACCATGAGAATGAGAAAAAAGCCCAATCTTTCGGCTCGGATGGAGCGGTGCGCGTCAATGTTGATTTCAAATCCCGCGTCGATGCGGGGGCGCTGGCGGGAGTTGTATCCCGGTGCGAGGGAGCTGCGGCTGGAGATTGGCTGCGGCAAGGGGCGGTTTTCCGCGGAAACGGCGGAGCAGAACCCCGATGTGCTGTACATTGCCCTGGAGCGGGTGCCCGACGCCATGATCGTGGCTATGGAGCGGTGCCGGGACAAGGGGCTGAGCAACATCTTTTTTATTGACGGAGACGCCGCCTTGCTGCGGGACTACTTTGCCCCCGACGAGGTGGACCTGCTCTACATCAACTTCTGCGACCCATGGCCGGGAATGAAGCACGCCCGGCGGCGGCTGACCCACGAGCAGTTTCTGATCCTGTACCGGGGGATTCTGCGGGAGGGAGGACAGATTCACTTCAAGAGCGACAACCATGATTTGTTTGAGTGGTCGCTGTTCCAGTTCCCCAAAGCGGGCTTTGTCCTGTCTGATGTAACCAGGGACCTCCACGGGGAGGGCGTCCGGGGGGTCATGACCGACTATGAGGAGAAGTTTCACCTGCTGGGCGCCCCTATCAACCGCTGTGTGGGCGCCAAGGAGCCTATGGACCCGGAGCCGGAGTTTCACCCCATCGCGGGTCCGACCAGGGGCCCGGCGGGAGGAGGGACAGGCCAGGAGGATGACGGCGGAGGCGGAGAAACAAAAACTTGACATTTCGCACAAAAGAGCTATAATGTAGAGGTGGGCAATTTACCGCAATGCCCAATTTCTAAAAAGGAGTCCTTGCTTATGAAAAAGATGCTTGCACTTGCGCTGGCCATGTCCATGGCCCTGTCTCTGGCCGCCTGCGGCGGCGGAGGGGATAAGTCCCAGACCCCGCCGCCTCCTTCCTGCGGCGGCAGCGCCACCCAGTCCACCCCCCAGGGTGTGGAGCCGGACTATGACTACACCATCCGGATCTATTCAAACTCCAATTCCACCGAGCGGACCACATGGCTGATTCACGAGGCCAAGGAGGCTGGCTTCAACATCTCCATCGATGACAACTCCGTCATCTCCGGCGACACCGCCGCCATCCAGGCCGCCAACGAGAACAAGGACGGCGACCTGATCTTCGGCCTGAACGAGACCCGGTGGAGCCAGCTGGTGGACGGCACCTATGAGAACCTGAAGATCATGGACTGGACCCCCAGCTGGTCGGGAGACGTGGGCGAGTATGTCTACCCCGGCAAGGCCTACGGTCTGGTCATCCAGAACGTGCTGATGCTCTATCGCAACGACGAGCTGGGCACCAACGGCGCCGCGCTCTCCTTCGACCACTGGGCGGACATCGTCAATTGCGGCTATTCCTGGTATCGCCAGAACAAGGTGGGCGGCACCACCAACGCCAACATCAACTCCGCCATGCTGTACGCCTTCGTTGATCCCGCCTCTCCCGCCGGCGGCATCTCCGTGGACGGCTGGAAAACCCTGTGGAAGTACTGCGCCGAGGGCAAGAGCGGCGGCGACGACTACAAGTACGGCTTTGATCCTCTGAATAAGGGCGACGTGCAGGTGTCCACCTTCTACTCCTCCTCCCTCTACGGCAAGATCGACGCCGCTGGCGAGAGCTCTGACAAGCCCCTGAAGGGCACCATGGAGCCTGAGAACTGGAATCTGGTGGACATCAAGGACGGCACCTACTACATCGCCGAGTACATCGGCGTGCTGGATAAGGCCGGCCGCACCGAGGCCCAGACTGCCGCTGTGCAGGAGTTTGCCGAGTGGTTCGGCTCCGCTGAGACCCAGGCCGCCTGGGGCGAGGAGTTCGATTCCTACCCCTGCAACAGCGAGGCCGCGTCCATCCTCTATCCCAACGGTATTCCCCCCATCTATCAGCTGAAGAACTTCGCCCTGTCCAAGGTGGACGGCGACACCACTTACGCCGAGTATGTGGCCGCCCACTCCAGCGACTGGACCAATATCATGACCAACCTGGGCTTCTACTGGGCCGACGCCAGCGAGGCCAAGGCCGAGCCCGATTGGGACAGTCTGGATTGGGCTACCCTGACCCAGTCCGCCGGCTAAATTCAAATGTTTCTTTGTGGCGAGCCGGGGAACCGGCTCGCCACACGCATTTTAAATTTATAAAGAGAGGGAGCATCGCCTATGATCCGACTCAACGATATCGTCGTCAAGTTCGGCGACTTTACCGCCCTGCACGACATCAATGTCCATGTGAAGGAGGGGGAGTTTTTCACCTTCCTGGGCCCCTCGGGCTGCGGAAAGACCACCACCCTGCGCACCATCACCGGCTTTATCCAGCCCGTCTCCGGCACGGTGGTGGTGAAGGACAGGGATATCACCCATGTCCCCATCGAGGAGCGGAACATCGGCATTGTATTCCAGTCCTACGCTCTGTTTCCCACCATGACGGTGTATGACAACATCGCCTTCGGCCTGAAGCTGAAAAAGCTGAAGAAGGCGGAGGTCGCCCAGAAGGTGAACGACATCGCCAAAAAGGTGGACCTGAGCGAAGAGCAGCTGCGCAAGGCGGTGAGCCAGCTGTCCGGCGGACAGCAGCAGCGGGTGGCCATCGCCAGGGCGCTGGTCACCGAGCCCGCCATCATCTGCATGGACGAACCGCTGTCCAACCTGGACGCCAAGCTGAGGGTCCAGCTGCGCAACGAGCTCAAGCAGATGCAAAAGGACTTCGGTATCACTACCATCTATGTCACCCACGATCAGGAGGAGGCGCTTACCCTCTCCGACCACATCGCCGTGTTCAACAAGGGGGTCATCGAGCAGATCGGTACTCCCAACGAGGTGTACAACCACTCGGCGACCGAGTTTGTGTGCAACTTCATCGGAGACATCAACCTGCTCCGGGATGAGGCGGTGGCCGCTCTGAACGCGGGCGGGGGACAGGTGGACCCCGCCGCCCACAACTATATCCGTCTGGAGCGCATCCACGTCAACGTGGAGCCCAAGCCGGGCAGCGTGGTGCTTCCCGGTGTGGTAGACAGCCGGGAGTACTACGGGCTGTACATTAAATACTACATCAAGGCCGCCGGTCAGACCATCAAGGTCATTGAGAAGAACGACGGCGTGAATATCTACGAGGCGGGCCAAGCTGTAAAGGTGGTCATGGACCCCAGAGACGTGATGGCCTACCCCGGTACATAAGGGGGGCGGAACTATGACCAAAAGCCGCTCCAACGCCCTGAGCCCGGCCTTGCTGGCAAAGGTTTTCGGCGCCGCCTTCTTTGCCTACCTGTTCCTGGGCTTTATGCTGCTGCCTTGCCTCAATACCCTGGCCAGCATTTTCACCACCCAGAATGCCTCGGGAAAGACCGATCCTCTGGCGGTGATCCGCTTCTTCTTCGCCGGCAATATGGGCTCCTACGTGTGGAACTCCCTGAAGCTGGCCATCTGCCTGGTGATTACGGTGAACGTGGTGGGCGTGTCCATCGTGCTGCTCACCGAGTACTTCGACATCAAGGGAGCCAAAATCCTCCGCCTGGGCTACATGACCACCCTGATCTACTCCGGCGTGGCCCTGGTCACCGGCTACCTGTTCCTCTACGACAGCAACGGCATTATCACCACCCTGCTGGTGGAGGCATTCCCCGGGATGAATCCCAACTGGTTCTCCGGCTTCAACGCGGTGCTCTTCACCATGACC
>CAJUPW010000008.1:11696-93631 GCA_910588635.1 uncultured Oscillospiraceae bacterium
ACTGTCAATAATAATATCCCGCGAGTACCTCGAACGCGTAAAACGCAAAAGCTTCATCATCACCACCCTGCTGGTCAACGCCTTCCCGGGCGTGAACCCCAACTGGTTCTCCGGGTTCAACGCCGTGCTCTTCACCATGACCTTCGCCTGTACCAGCAACCATGCCCTGTTTTTGCGCAACGCCATCCGGGGCATTGACTACAACACGGTGGAGGCCGCCCGGAACATGGGGGCGCGGCCCTTCAAGGTGCTGTGGAAGGTGGTTTTCCCCACCCTGGTGCCCACCATGTTTTCCCTGACGGTGATGACCTTTATCACCGGCCTGTGCGCCATGTCGGCCCCCACGCTGCTGGGCTACGACTCCATCAACCCGGAGATCGTCCGGCTGGCCGGGTCCTCCACGGCGGACGAGGCGTTTCCGCAGGCTCGGGCGGCCTTGCTGTCCGTCATCCTGGCCATGTTCACCATCGTCCTGCTGACGGTGTTGTCCTCCTATGAGCGGAAGGGCCACTATCTCTCCGTCTCCAAGACAAAGGCCAAGCTGCAAAAACAGAAGATCGACAATCCGGTGTGGAACCTCCTGGCCCACATCTACGCCTATATCCTCTTTGTCATCTATATGACTCCCGTGGTCATGATTATCATTTTCTCCTTCCAGACCTACGGGGCCATCCGCATGAAGCGGCTGGACCTGTCCAACTGGACCCTCATCAACTTCTTCGGCACCCAGGACTACCAGTACCTCACCAACCGGGGCACCTACAAGACCAGGAAGGGGTCCATCTCCGGCCTGTTTGCCAACGAGGCCACCCTGGGCGGCATCAAGCTCAGCTTCGTCCTGTCCGCCATTGCCGCCGCCCTGGCCTGCGTCATTGTGGTGGCAGCCTGTAACTACATCTTCAAAAAGCGGAATAAGAAGTCGGGCGCCGCTCTGGAGTACTGCCTGCTCTTCCCCTGGCTGCTGCCCACTATCCTCATCTGCTACTCCTACCGGGTCTATTTCAACAGCGAGGACGTATGGTATGTGGGGGGCAATAACCTATACTACGCCGAGCACGTGCGGCTGCTGATTATCCTGGCCTACACGGTGGTCAAGCTGCCCTTCTCTCTACGGATGATTAAGGCGGCCTTCTACGCCATCGATGAGGAGCTGGAGGACGCCGCCCGAAATCTGGGCTCCAGTCCGCTGGTCACATTCCTCAAGGTGAAGCTGCCCATTATCCTGCCCTCGGTGCTGGCGGTGTTCGCGCTGAACTTCAACGCCCTGTTCACCGAGTACGACATGTCGGCCACCTTCGCCAGCTCCTACGGCACCACCTATGCCATGGTCATCCAGTCCATGTGCCGGGAGGAGGGGCTGTACGGCTACAATGTCAACGCCTCGGGCCGGCGGTGCGCTTCCACGGTGTTCATCATGATCGTGTCGGGCGTCATCCTCTATCTGGTCTACGGCGTGGGCGCCCGGGACCTGGGGGAGCGGCTTGAAATCAAAGACCGGCGGCGCAAGCGGCTGGAAAAAATCAAGAGCTTTGGCAAAAAAGCCAGGGAGGCCCGCGCATGATCCGAAATATTGTGTTTGACATGGGCAATGTGCTCATCTACTGGCGGCCGGAGGAGCTGGTTCGGCGGCTGGGCGTGCCGGAGGAGGACCGTCCGCTGCTCCTGCGGGAGGTGTTCGGCGGCGTGAACTGGATTCAGCTGGACCGGGGAATCGCTGCCCCCCAGGAGGCCGCAGACCGCATATGCCGCCGCCTGCCCCAGCGTCTCCACGGGGCGGTCCGCGAGCTGACCGCGGGCTGGTGGCGTGGCCCGCTGCTCCCCGTGGAGGGGATGGCGGAGCTGGTCCGGGAGCTGAAGGGACTGGGGTACGGCATCTACCTGCTCTCCAACGCCGGCGTAGACCTGCCGAAGTTCTTCCCCCGCATCCCGGGCAGCGAGTGCTTCGACGGCCGTGTGATCTCCGCCTTCCACAAGCTTCTCAAGCCCCAGCCAGAGCTGTATCAAATTCTGCTCCGGGAGTATAACCTGAAAGGGGAGGAGTGCTTCTTTGTAGACGACCTGAACATCAACGTGGAGGCAGCCATGCTGGCGGGGATGTCCGGGACGGTATTCTGCGGAGCGGGCGAGCTGCGCCGCTCGCTGAGAGAGGCGGGAATCCCCGTTTCGGGCGGAGACAGCGCGGGATAACATTCCGTTCACCGCCGCGGGCGCTTATGCGCCCGCGGCGGAAAATAATTTGGGCAAGATATGGAAATAGGCTTCCTATTTGGAAGGGAATTTGATATAATGATACGCAAAGCAGCTTGTGTCGGCTGCCCATATTCGAGGAGTGGAGACATGGAGAAACAGGAAAAAATACTGATTATTGATGACAGCCCGATACAGGCGGAGCGGCTCCGTTCGATTTTGCAGGACGATTACGAGATTGTGCTGGCCGATACCGCTGAATTGGGGCTGAAATATGTCCGGGAGGGAAGCTGCGACCTGGTGCTGCTGGACGTGGTCATGCCGGGGATGGACGGCTTTGTCCTTTTGAAGAAGCTGCAGGAGGAGGTCATCACCCAGCACACGCCAGTCATCCTGATTACCAGCCTGAACGACGCGGTGAACGAGGAGCGGGGCCTGACCCTGGGGGCGGTGGATTATATCACCAAGCCATACCACCCGCCCATCGTCCGGGCGCGGGTGAACACCCACATCAGGCTCAGCCGCTACCGGCGGCAGGTGGAGCAGAAGGCTATGATCGACCCCATGACCGGCGCGGCCAACCGACGGGGCTATGACAGCTGCTGCGGCAGAAAGTGGCAGGACGCGATGCGGCTCAAGTCGCCTATCTCCCTGTGCATGATGGATATTGACAACTTCAAGGCGTATAACGACACCTTTGGGCATCCCGCCGGAGACAAGGTAATCCGGGCTGTGGCCGGAGTGGCCGCCGACCATCTCAGGCGCAGTACGGACTTCTTCGCCCGGTACGGCGGGGAGGAGTTTGTGGCCATTATCCAGGGCAGCGACGCCGAGACGACCTTTGCCCAGATGAGACAGCTGCGCGAGGCGGTGGAGGAGCTGCACATCTCCCACAACCGGGAGGTGTCCCCGTGGATTACCATCAGCATTGGCGGAGTTACCGTCCGGCCCAAGCCGAGCGACAGTTATGATACCTATTTGAAGATCGCCGATACCATGCTCTACGACGCCAAGCGCTTTGGCCGCAACCAGGTGGTGTGGTCCAACGAGAGGATGGAGCAGCTTCGGGAGCAATAAACTCGATTGGGGGTTTGCGTAAAATGGGACTGTTCGGATTGTTTGGAAAGAGTCCGAGGCAGCGGGAAGAAGAGGAATCCCAGCGCCGGGCGCAGGCGGAGGACCTGGAAATTTACTCCGGAATGCGGGTGGAGGTGACCTCTGACGACGGCCGGATGTTTCTGGTGGCACGGCTGACCGGCCTGCGGGGGGATCACGCCCAGTTGAGGCCCGCCACAGGGGGGAGCCTGCTGACCACACTGGAGGAGCCGGTGCTGGTGACCTTGCGGGGTTACAGCAGCAAGGAGAAAAAGGCCGTGATTTTGAAATGCACCGTGCGCTCCAGCGGCAAGGATGTATGGCAGGCGGAGCACCTGGTGCTGGTCAAGCGGAGCAATGACCGGGCGTTTTTCCGCATGGGAACCAGTATGGCTGGAAAGCTGGCGCCTCTGGGCCAGCTGAATGTTCCGGTGGAGGAGTGCCGTCTGCTGAATATCAGCGTGGGCGGCGCCTGTATCAGTACCGGGATCAGGCATAACATTGGAGATAAGTTTTTGCTCTGGTCAAAGCTGGCCCCGGATTCGGAGGTGATACAGGTGGCTTGCCAGATCGTGCGCATCAATGAACGCAAATATGGAAGCTTTGAGTACGGCTGCCGCTTCCTGGACCTGAGCGAGGCGGAAGAGGAGCGGATTTTACAGATTATCTTTAAAATGCAGCGGCAAGGGCGGAGCTGAGCTTCCGACAGCGGGAGGTACGGCATAAAAAAGCGCCGCGCTCCTTTGGTTTTTTATGGAATTAGAAGAAAAGTATTGAATTACCGGCTTGTCCTATGTTATACTGTTCTTACTGCCATCTGTGATACTTTAAAATGAAGTGAGGATGTTACTGATGCGTAAAAGTATTAAGAAAATGGTATTTTACCGGGTTGCCGCTGCTCTGCTGTCCATTCTGCTGTTCAGCGGGGTAACCACTTTCAATCTGATTCGGATTGAGAAGATGCAGGAGAGAAGCGCACAGACCGTCAGCGTACTGAGCCGGGCCCAGAGCGCGGAGGTCGCCCACTACAAGTGGTCCAGCAATCTGAGCAAAGCCCTGTACGCAAACGGAGAGTTCCCGGGCACGGACGATACCAAGTGCGTTCTGGGTCAGTGGATCTACGGCGAGGCTGGCACGGACGACCAGACAATCCTGGCCTTGCGTGACGAGATCAAGCCCATGCACAAGGAGCTGCATCAGTCTGTGACTGAGGTGAAGGACATGATGGCTGTCAGTCCGGCCAGCGCCCAGAACTACTATCAGGAGACCATTCAGGCCAACCTGACCGCCCTGGTGGGCAAGCTGGATCAGGTGATCGAGCAAGGGACCACCCTCAATAACGAGAATACCGAGAAAATGAACACCACGATTATGATGATGCAGGCCATTACCGCCGTCTGCCTGGTGCTGGCGCTGTTCTGCCTCGTCAGCCTGGTGATGTATGTGCTCAAGAGTGTCCTTGCTCCCATTCTGCACATCACCCGGCAGGTTCAGCCTCTCCAGGAGGGCCATCTGGACCTGGTTCTGGACCATAATACCAACGATGAGCTGGGCGATCTGTCCAATACCCTGGGGAAGTCCATGGAGCTGATCCGGGGCTACATATGGGACCTGAACCGGCTGATGGAGCAGCTGGCGGACGGCAATTTCGATGTCAAGACCGCAACATCCTTTATTGGAGATTTCAGCTCCATTGAGGAGTCCATCGACATTCTGACGACCCGGCTGTCCACCGCCATCGGCAGTATCTGTGAGGCCCAGGAGAAGGTGACCGGCAATGCCGAGCACCTGTCCAGCGGGGCCCAGTCTCTGGCCCAGGGGGCCACGGAGCAGGCCAGCGCCGTTGAGGAGCTGTACGCCACCCTGGACACCCTGTCCAGAAGCGCGTCCGAAAATGTAAAGACGGCCGGAGTGGCGCAGGAGAACGCCAAGCAGACAGGGGAGCAGGTGACCATCAGCGGCCAGCAGATGGAGCAGATGGTTGCGGCCATGAAGGACATCACTGAGGCCTCCCAGCAGATCGAGAAGATTATCGCCACCATCGAGGATATCGCCTTCCAGACCAACATCCTGGCTCTGAACGCCGCCGTGGAAGCCGCCCGGGCGGGCTCCGCCGGCAAGGGCTTTGCCGTGGTGGCCGACGAGGTGCGCAACCTGGCCTCCAAGTCCGACGAGGCGGCCAAGGCCACCAAGGGCCTGATCGAGAACTCCGTACAGGCCACCGGGCGGGGCAGCCGGATTGTCAGCGAGGTGTCCGCCACCCTGAAAAAGACCCTGGACCTGGTGATGCAGTCCAATACGGCCATCGGCGATATCGTCAAGGCGGTGGAGAACGACGCCGAGTCCATCGCCCAGGTAACGGAGGGCATCGGCCAGATTTCCGCTGTGGTGCAGAGCAACTCCGCCAGCAGCGAGGAGTCGGCGGCTGTCAGCGCCGAGCTGTTCACCCAGGTACAGGTGATGGAGGGACAGACCAAACGCTTCAAACTCAAGACCTGATAAAAAGTTGCCGGCGCGGGCTTTTGGCCCGCGCCGGTTTTTATGCTTAAGAAAGTGCTAATTCAATCTGTCGTCGGTCGCCGGGTTGTCAATGAGGGTTCCGTCCTCCCCGAAGCGGGAGCCGTGACAGGGACAGTCCCAGCTGTGCTCGGCGGCGTTGTACTTCAGAGCGCAGCCCATGTGGGGACAGCGGGGCACGGTGGGAGTCAGCAGCCCCAGGGAGGACTCCAAAGCGTTGACCGCCAGCTGGGGCCGGAGCATCGTCCGGGAGGGAGAGAACAGCTCCGTACAGGGATTTTTCCGGTTCAGAACCAGGTCGGTCAGGACCTCCGCCGCCGCCATGGAGGAGGTCATGCCCCATTTGTTGAAGCCGGTGGCCACATAGAGCCCCCGGGTGCGTTTGGAGTACGGCCCGATATAGGGCACGCCGTCCAGGGTCATGCAGTCCTGAGCGGCCCAGCGGGCCGCCGGCTGGGCATCCGGGTAGCAGTGCCGGGCAAAGCGCTCCAGCTCCGTCCAGCTGCCGCCCTGTTTGCCCGTCCGGTGGCTGCCTCCGCCCAGGAGGAGCAGATCGCCGTAATTTCGGAAGGACAGCCCCTTTTCATCCTCGTCCAGGTACATTCCCTGAATGTCGGGGGCGTTTTTCAGGGCCAGCACATAGGAGCGGTGCTGGTACAGCTTTAAAAAGTAGCCGCCGTGTTTGTTGAGCACAGGGAAGTGGGTGGCGATGATGAGCTTGTCCGCTGAAATGGTCCCGCCTGTGGTGACCGCTTTGCCTGGTCCCAGCTCCAGGACCTTGGTGCGCTCAAAAATTCTCAGCTCCCCGGCGATGGCGGCGATAAATTTCAAAGGATGGAACTGGGCCTGATCCTTGAATTTTACCGCTCCGGCGGTAGGGAAGGGGAGGGGGATGTCCGCCTGAAATTCCGCCCCGAAGCCCAGCCGCTCCAAGGCGTTCAGCTCCCGGTCCAGCTTTTCACGGCTGTCCAGGGAGTAGACAAAGGCATCCTTCTCCTCAAAGTCACAGTCCATAGTCCGGCAGAGCGCACGGTATTCCTCCAGCGCCCTCTGGTTGACCTCCAGGTAGAGCCGGGCCCAGTCCGCGCCGAATTCCCGAATCAGCTTGCCGTAGATCAGGCCGTGCTGGGAGGTGATTTTCGCCGTGGTGTTTTTGGTGATGCCGCCGCCGATACGGTCTGCCTCCACCAAAGCGCAGTCCACCCCCGCCCGGGTCAGCTTATAGGCGCATAAAAGTCCGGCCATACCGCCGCCGATGACGAGCACATCGGTTTTCAGGTCCGACCGGAGGGAATTGAATACGGGAAGCTGTGCCGTTTGCGGCCATATGGAGTCCATCCTGTCACCTCACTGGGGTTAGGATGGCCGTTGTGGCTTGAAATTATGCCTGAAAAGATCAGTGATAGGAAGGCCTTGCCAAAAGGAATAAAATAGTATATAATTCTCCCGCGAGCAGATAACAGAAGAAGCGGTTGTATGGAGGAAGGTGGTTATTCTGGATGATACTAAGACGCGAATTATTCTTGCGGCGATCAAAGCTGTGCGGCAGTACGGCCTGGAGGGAGTTCGCATCCAGAATGTCAGCGAGCTGGCAGAAATTTCGGCTGGGGCAATTTACCGCCACTTTGACAGCAAGGATCAGCTGCTGGTAGAGTGTTTTACCTACGTTGACAAGCAGGCGGCGGCAATTTTTGAACGCTTGGAGTTCGAGCCCCAGATCATGCTTACCGACCCGATGGGGGCGGTAAGGGGCCTGTGGCTGCCCTATTTCCGGTTTTGGACCTCCCGCCCGGATGAAACGGTTTTTTACCACCGTTTTCGGGACAGCACGTTTTTCCCCACATACGACAAAAGCCGGGATGTGACCTATTTCAAGACATTTATTGGAATGGTTGACGCGTTCAAGAAGGTGTTTCCACGGCTGGACAGGATGAACCAGGATCTGCTGTGGCTCCATGTCCTCGCTTCGACTGTAATGTACGCAAAATATGTGGTAGAGGGACTGCTGCCGAACAATCAGGAAACCGAGGACACGATATTTCAGTTGCTGACCACCGGGCTGAGCAGCTATTTGAAGCCGGATGACCTCTGAAATTAGTGGGAAAATGGACGTATACCGCTGAAAAAGGGGCCATTTTTATCCGTATGATAATGAATATTTACTTGGCTTGAGGCAATCGTTCTTCTATTCAGGCACAAGCAGATATGGTAATTATGGTATTAAGGTTTTCTGACGCGGAACAGCGGAAATTTATGGTGTGAAGATGCGCATGTGGATTGGTTCAGTGGTTCCTTAAGTAAACATAGTAGGGAGTGCAGTTATGGAAAGAATATTGATCGTCGATGACAGCCTTCTGCAGGCGGCACAGCTGAAGAAGATTATTGAAGACGACTATGATGTTACCATCGCGCAGACGGCGGAGGAGGGGCTGCGCAGAGCCAGCAACGAAGATTATTCCCTCATCCTGCTGGACGTGGTAATGCCGGAGATGGACGGGTTTACGCTGCTGAAAAAGCTGCAGGAGGAGATTATCACCCAAAGCGTCCCGGTCATTTTGATTACCAGCCTGGCCGACGCGGTAAACGAGCAGCGCGGGCTGATTCTGGGGGCCGTGGATTATATCACAAAGCCCTATATTCCCCTGATCGTCAAAGCGCGGGTGAACACGCATGTCAAGCTGTATCAATACCGCAGGCAGGTCGAGGAGCAGTCCATGACCGATCAGCTGACCGGGATTCCCAACCGCCGCAGGTATGACCGTTACAGCTTGAAAAAGTGGAATGAGGCGGCCCGCCTGCATGTGCCTTTTTCCATCTGTATGTTTGATATTGACCATTTCAAAATGTATAACGATACGTTCGGCCACCCGGCCGGGGATAAGGTGATTACCTCCGTCGCCAGGACGATATCCTCCCAGCTGAAGCGCAGCACAGACTTTGTGGCCCGCTACGGTGGAGAGGAGTTTGTGGCGATCTCCATGGGCGATTCCTCCCAAAAGCTGTTTGAGTATCTGCAAAGGGTGCGGAAGGCCGTAGAGGATCTGCACATTCCCCACAGTCCCTCCGTATGCCAGTGGGTCACGGTCAGCGTGGGAGGAGTCACCGTGGTCCCCGAGACGGGAAGCTCCTATGATACTTACCTGAAGATTGCCGACACCATGCTGTATGACGCAAAGCGGCATGGGCGGAACAGGGTCGTTTGGGCCGATGAGCAGTTGAAGCAGGTATTTGAAAAGTAAAATGCGGGGAAAAGCTCCCTGAAGCTATTCAGTGGGAAAAAGAGAACATTTTGAATCGCTTGAAACCGGTATGAAACAAAGATCAGACATAAAAGGAGCACGTTTACCGCGCTCCTTTTGTCTGTTCCGACTACCTCCCGCACCGGCGGTTGTTTGGGGCTGCAAATATCGGTCAAAGCCTGCGCCTGAACGCGCCGGGGGTACATCCTTTCAGCTCCCGGAATGTCTTGGCAAAATAACTCATCTCCTGAAATCCGCACTCCATTCCAATATCAGAAATTTTTCGGTCAGTGGATGCCAGCAGCTCCGCCGCTTTTTGGATGCGTATCTGTTTCACATATTGAATCGGTGTGCTGCCGATCATGCTCTGAAAGCACCGCAGGCACTCATTCTTACTGACAGCTGCGCTTTGCGCGATCTTAGCGAGGGTCAGCTCCTCCGCATAGTGCCCCTGGATATACCGGAGCATGGCCTTGATCCGCTCCCCGTCCCGCAGAGCCTTCTCTGAGGGCCTTTTTTCTGTTTTAGGACAATTCTTTGCCAGCAGAAAAATCAGCCTGGACAGCCGCTCCCGCACCGTAAACTCAAAGCCCTCCGTTTCAAACACACAGGCCTGCCAGGCCTCTTGGATTGCCACGGAAGCGTCCCTTTCCCAGGCTTGGAGGTTGGTGAAATAAACCCAGGGGCGGCATGGATCAGAGAGCAGAGGTTCCAGATATTTCTGCCAGATGATGCTGTCCATACTGCCCCCCACCAGCCGGGAATGGAATACGATTGAGCGCAGACGGCAGACCTCGGCTCCCGCAGGCCGGATGCTGTGCAGCACTCCGGTGTTGAAGAAGAATCCCTCACCCTGGTTCACCATACGGTCCGTTCCGTTGACGGCAACGCGGGCGGTCCCGGTTTCAACGACCAGGACCTCCAACTCTTCATGCCAGTGCCACGACACATCCGCCTGGGTGATGTTGTCATGGTAACAGGCCGCTGGGAACAGCGGAGTCCCGTGTTCCAGCAGCTCCCGGCCTTGCGGGTCGGTCTTGACCGATCCGCATGAACTCAAAGCCATCGTCTTTTCCTCCTGGTGATTTTATCCTATAAATCTGGGGATTTCCTTCTAACATCTCCAGCTGTTTTGTGCTATTATCCTATCAGAAAACAAGGAGGAATGCAAGATGATACACTTACTTTTAACCGTTATCTACATCTCGTTTATCAGTCTGGGCCTGCCGGACTCTCTGCTGGGGTCGGCGTGGCCCTCCATGTACCAGGATTTCGGCGTCCCGGTCTCCTACTCCGGGATTGTTTTCTTCGTCATCTCAATCGGAACGGTAATCTCCAGCCTGCAAAGCGACCGGCTTACCCGGAAGCTGGGGGCGGGCAGGGTGACGGCCGTCAGCGTTGCCATGACGGCGGCGGCACTCTTTGGCTTTTCCGTCAGCGGTTCTTTCTGGATGCTGTGCCTGTGGGCCGTCCCTTACGGTCTGGGGGCGGGCAGCGTAGACGCGGCGCTGAACAACTACGTGGCGCTCCACTTCGCCAGCCGCCACATGAGCTGGCTCCACTGTATGTGGGGACTGGGCGCGTCCATCGGACCGTACATCATGGGCTATACCCTGACAGGCTGGGGAAGCTGGAATCTGGGCTATCGGATCATCAGCGTGATGCAGCTGGTTTTGACGGCCGTCATCGTGATGAGCCTGCCCCTCTGGAGAGGCAAGGCGCAGCCGGACAAAGAAAGCGCCCCGCCCCAGGCGCTTACCCTGGGGCAGATCATCAGCCTGCCCGGCGTGAAAGCTGTGATGGTCACCTTCTTCTGCTACTGCGCCCTGGAGCAGACCACCGGCCTGTGGGCCAGCAGTTACCTGACGCTTCATAAGGGCGCTGCACCGGAGACGGCGGCCAGCTTTGCCAGCCTGTTCTTCATCGGGATCACGGTTGGCCGGGCGCTGAGCGGCTTTTTGACCATGAAGCTGAGCGACAGCTGGATGGTTCGACTGGGGCAAGGGATCATCGCGGCGGGAATTGCCGCTTTTCTGCTGCCGATGGGAGAGTATGCCGCATTGGGAGGGCTGGTCCTCATTGGCTTGGGCTGCGCTCCCATCTATCCCAGCATCATCCACGCCACCCCCGGCCATTTTGGAGCGGAACGCTCTCAGGCAATCATCGGCGTCCAGATGGCCAGCGCCTATGTGGGCAACTGCGTGATGCCGCCGCTATTTGGGCTGATCGCCAACCACATCGCGGTATCGCTGTTCCCATTCTATCTGCTGGTGATTTTGGTTTTAATGGTATTTATGCACGAAACGCTGCTGAAAAAGTGCAGGGCAGGAGCTTCACAATAATCGGAAAGCCTTGTAGAGCAAAGGCTTTCCGGGCATTGAATGGTACAGCGGCGCTGTGCCCGCTTCAAACGGCGGAGAAATATAATGGAATATACCACCCGATTTTATCAGCAGAAAAACGGTTCGGATCAGGTAGGGGCGCCCAGCAGGCTACTCTGGTTTTGACGCGCGGAAATGATACTCGTCCTTAAAATCGACTTCCTCCACCTCAATGCCCAAGTCCGAAAAGAAATTATCTTTCATTTTACTGTTTTGCAGCGCCCGCTTACAAATTAGCATGTTTCCATTTGGCTTTATCGTCAGCGCAAACTGATTGATACAGTTTTTGCAGCCGTCTGCTGACTTACAGGGATAGCGATAAACGGAAATGCTGTCCCGTTCTCCCGCTCCATGGGCGGACGACGGCAAAGAAGATTCTATCTGCTGGAACGAAGGGAACATATCCTCAGATATTGCCTCATAATCCTCAGAAAAATGATCGTTGTCCCTACGGGGCGTTACCATTTCAATAATCTTAAGCTTGATGTGATAGTCTCGCACGGCCTGACTCAACGGTCCTTCTTTCAGCAAAGCCGGAAGCCCGGGCGCAATTATTTTGTGAAACGGTATGTTCAATGTCACCAAACAGGACTCACGGTCCAAAATACGAAGCTTTTCAACCAGACTGCCGATATAGTCCAGCTCAGGTTCGCCGGAAAAGCAGCCTGCCGCGCCCGTATACTGCAGGAAAGAGGGAGTATCATAGCCGTAGACACTGATTTTATACCGGATATTATATTGTTTTAGCTGCCTCACGCATTCGGCGTCAAGGTAATGCGCATTCGTAATGACGGACAAATCTACCTCTCCCAGGTTTTGACGGATATAGGCCAGTAATGCCAACAAGTTGTCCCGATTCGCCGGAAGGAGCGGCTCGCCGCCTGTAATCGTAATCTGCTTCACGAAAAAGTTTTTGCTTACAGTTTCGACGCAGTTGATTAGCTTATCAATATCGCATCCAGAGTACTGTTCCACAATATTTTCGTGGTGGCAGCATCTGCAGCAGTAGACGCATTCAGTCAGCATAATAATGCGCAGCTTAATCGTAAACCGTTTGAGATGGGAGAAGGCTCTGTTAATCAGTGCCTGGTCACACGCCAGGCTTGTCTCCAGATTTTGAATCTCTGAAGCCGAATAGGTACTTAACATTCTGCCATTTGATTTAATGTTGCCGACGAAAGCAATGCCCGGAATCGTGGCGTCATGCACCTTGAATTCATCCAATATATTCAGATAATTTCCAACGGAAATCCCATATTTCTGTTTCAGGATGCGTGTCATGGCGTCATGAAAGCTCTCGCCCTTTTTCAGGCGTCCTCCAGGCAGTGAAAGCTTGGCGGGGCTGATTGCCTCATGGGATTTACGTTCCTCCAGAATCAGCCTGTCACGGTCAAAAAGCAGCCCGGCGACATGTACTTCCACACCGGAGTTTTCCGCGTGCGGAATGGAAACGGTATCTTCAACAATCAGACTGAGTTCCAACAGATTTTTGAGATGCAGACGTTTGTCTGTAAAATCCCGAAGCCATCCGTCGCGCCCGTCCAGAGAGAGTTCCACTCTGTCGAATAGAAAGCCGTGGGAGCCGGGACTTACATAGTCGTTTAAAACTGTTCTTACGCCGGTCTTATAGATGTTGTTGATGATACCGCTTGCCTTTATAATCAAATATGTTTTTTTCGAAATAAAGCAGACAAAGCGGTCGGATGCGATTGATTTGTCCGTGGACATTTTTTCCACGACCGCTTTGACCGCTTGGCAGATATCCCGCAGTGATTTGTTTGTTTTGCAGTTTGAAAATAGTAATGTAACTGCCGTGCCATTAGAGCTGCATTCGACTCTTCCCCGGAAAACATCAAAAGTCCGCTTTATTTCTCTCTTCAGCCTGTCAATCACATTGTCGTCGGTGTCTGACGCTTTTTCCAGCTTGAGCCAGATCATATATTCCGGTTCTTTGGATATCTTGGTCAGCACATCCCGTATGCCCTCAACAGGATTCTCTTTACTCACGATGATAGGAGAATAAAGCCCGTCTAATATTGGTTCGCCCTCCAGCATGATCGCGTAGCACCGATTGTTGGTAGTCTTGGATCGTTGTTTCAGGAAATTCTTCAGATAAATATCGCTGAATGACACCCCAATAAATAGGATTGTATTAATATTTGCCGCTGTTTCAAAGCTTGTTTTCCAGAATCGGTCTCTGTATATTTTTGCCACATCATTTTTTGATATAATGATAGATTGCGGGTCAGTTGCTGTTCCGTGAAGATGGATAATTCGTTTGGTATGCTGTTCAAACCTGTCCTTTAGCGCCTGACCGCGATTCAAGAAATCCGTTGTTTCAGCTACGGGCATATATCGGGATAAAATCCGGTCAAAATTTGTGGTAATAAAAAGAGAAATGTCCAGTTTTGCCAGATCTGAGTAGTTATTGTCCAGACATGGCAACGACATAGGAGCGTTGCAGTTCATATCCTCGCATTCCCGGATTACCTTGCCAATCTGGTTTTTTATGCTCTCGGCACTCACATTCAGTTCTTCCTGGAGCAGAGAAATTGCAAGCCAAAATTCATTTTTGCTCAGTTTTTCCTCCAGTGCCTTGCTGCGGATATACTCCTCGCCGCCAAAATAGCTCTCCACGCTCTCAATCAATTCCTTCCATTCCGGAAGACCAAAGGGCTTGGACAGGCCAGCTCCGTAAAAGATAGCCAGACTGTGGGAAAGATACGCCTCATTCAGCGCCTGAATATAGTGGCTTTCGTTTTTCCTCATATTTCCCGCTCTCCTCAGAACATTGCTGTAAAATGAAATCAGTACCTGTCAAACAATGACATCTGATCGGAATCCGGCCTGCTGAAATAGCCGTAATTGGACTCCCTGATAAAAGAAATCAAATCCTCTTTCCGAATTTGATTTTTGTGAACCTCCGGTTCAAAAGAAATCTGTTCCAGGTCAAGGTCATCAATATCCTTTTTCCGCGTCCCGATGCTGAAGAAACGTATATGCTTTCTTTGCTTGATCGCGGAAAATATTTCAAACAGCACGCCGTTGGAAATCGGGCCGAATACCCAAAGCTCGTCGCACATTTGAAGCAGATTATTATTTCCGCGCCGGATCATATCCCGGTCCACCCGGTCGCTCAGGAAGTAATCAAACACCCGGAACGGATTGATCGGCAGATAGCCTCGCCGCAGTGTGTACTCGCATATCGCATCCCTGCAGTAAAAATATACTTTGGATTGGGCGGTAAACGCGGTAGGCATGCGCTCGGTTTCGCTGGTATCAATGTGGAACTGAGCAATTTTTTCGTCTATCCACGCCATATGGGCCGCATCGATTGCGTTGGCACAGCAGAATCCGCTGAAGAAAGCGGCAAACAATCCCCGATACTTTCCGGATGCGTCTCCGCAAATATAAATGTTTTGGCCGTTTGCCAGCAGCTGATTGGGATCGGTATCAGGGTAGTCGCCATACCGCTCGATCTCCGGCCCGTAAATGCGGCAGCCAGCCAGACAGTCCTCGTCCTGAATGGGAATAATCTGAGGCAGGTAATCAATGATTTGCCGGTCAATTGCGCCGCCTAAAACGGGCGTTCCCTGTAGGTATTCCTTTAACGGCAGGCAGTGGGTTTCCTTGCGGTCATACGCCTGCTGCATTTGTTTTGCGTATTCGGAAGCCGCAGAAGTGGTCCTTATAATAATTCCCACGTTCGAATACGGCCTTGGCTCGGACGAGTCGCCGTTATAGGTAAAGCGGATTCCGTCATAGGAGGACTGAATGACAGAGCCCTTTTTGCAGCTGCAGAAGGTCCGAAGCTGCGTATCGCCGTCTATTTGAATGATCTGCTTATAATCGGCAGACTCGCTGCTCAGGGGTCTGTAATATTTCTGAGGGCACTCCACGCGAATCCCCATCTCATAAATACTATGCTTTTTTTCTTCCGGATAGTCCGGCATAAGCGGCAAGGGACTCTTTTTCCCCGTAGCTATGACAACGGTGGAGCTGGTATACCGCTCCCCGGCGTCCGTCGTGATGGAAAAGGTATGGTCGCCGTTTTCCTTTACAGACACAATGCCGGTGTTGGCGGCGATAAAGTCTTCCAGCTCATGGCACATATATTCCATGATCCGTTTGCGCTGTGCAAAATCAAACACGTCGGAATCGTATTTTTTTATTTCACTGTCAGGCAGGAGCATTCCGGCCTTTACATCTTCCCAGGACTTAAGCCCAATGCTGCATCTGCGGAACATATCCTCCAGCTGGTGGTAAATACGTTCCGCCTTTACTAAATTCCACTCCTGCCAGAGCCCTGACGCGGCAGGCGGATAAGAAAACTTACCGTCGGAGAACAATCCGCTTCCGCCTACGCCGTGGCTGACCTCAAGCGGGCGCGACTTGTCCCGGTCTGAAAATCGGCCGCCCCGATCAAAAATAATAAAATTGACCTTTTTTTCTTTCAAAAATAGTCCCGCGGCAAGCCCGGCCGGGCCGGCGCCGATAATAACTGTATTATAGTAGTTCAAAGCAATTCCCTCTGTTTCCCCGCTGTTCCTCTAGCGTATGGTTACTAATAATGCAATCAATGTGATAATAAGAGTAAGAGTCCCCAAAAATATGCTCTGCAGCATGCTGTTTTCTTTCTTTATTGCGTCCAGGTCCTGTTTCAGCTCATTGATTGCTCCGTGCAGCGCATTCGCGGGGATATATGGCACAATCGAAGTTTTATAATTATATTTCCCGTGATATGGTTCGGTTACCTCCAAAAGCTTACAGAATTCCAACGTTACGAAGTGGTCGCCGCGCTTCAAGTAAATCGGCTTGTTGGAGGTGTTGAACAACAGGCAAAACAGCTTGCCGCAGAAGCCGGGGTCGATCTGGGTGCCGTTTGACAAAATAACGCCCTGACAAAAAAGGGACACCGAGACATCAAACCTGCCCGAAATATCTTTTGGCATATTGACCGTTTCCGCACTGGAGACAATTGCGTAATCATATGGGTCGATCTTAAGAAAGGGCTGTTTTTCACATAATGTATATATTTTTCCTCCGTAATAATAATCGTCTCCGAGGGACAGATCGTAGGAGGACGGGCTGATTTTGCCATTGTACTCGGAATAATCGGGCCAGATCAGCAGCTTGTGACCGATATAGGAGGAGATCAGCCTCTTTGAGAGCATTCCTCCAGTCGCCCGAAACGCCCAAAAGTCTGAGATCAGAGCGGTGGTTTCTTTTGCGGTTCTTCCCTTAATAATGTAGGTGTATAAGCTTCCTTCCGTGTCCAAAACCCGCATATTCAGGGCGGTTGCGATGCGTATGGTCATAAAAGAACGCCCGCTTTCCTCAGCCTTCTTGCACAGCGTCTCTTTCTCTGCCGCCGAGGCGACGATACAAGGGCAGACGTTTGCTTTCTCGCCTGCGGCTTTTTTCACAGCGTCGGACGCAGAAAGCCCGGACGGAATGAGGCAAAATTCCTGTGGTTTGCTGAGTATTTCTTGTATGTACGCTGCTTTCTCATTGTCGGATACAACTAAAATAATCCCTATGTAGTTCATGTCCATCACCCAAAGCCGCTAAAAGCGAAATGTAGTTACAAAGCTGCTGCCGCCAAATGTAATGTATTCCAAAACGTATCTGCCGCTTTCGTCAGATATTACAATCGGTATGTCCGATCTGGTGGCGGACAGGAATGTCAGAGAAAATTCGGCCCCCTCCATGATCTGTTCGGAATATCCGCCGGCCGAGACCCTGATTGGATACTGGACGGAAGCGTCATCGGAGAACAGCAGCCGTCCGGAAAGCGACAGCTTATATTGAAAAATTCCATTCTGATTCGCCATCTCCAAAATGGGGATTGAGTGAAACAGGGAGGGAAACAAAATAAACAGCGAAAGGGCAATGGAAATGATAAAGCAGATATACGGCAATTGTATCCGGTGGCAAAACCGATGCAGGTAATGCTTTGCCTTCAGCTTAAAAAGCTTGAACCCGTCCAGTATGTCTTCCTTCTTACACATAAAAGCTTTACCTCGTACGATTCAAGTTGAACCAATCAGGCGCGCGGTCTATCCATACAGACCGCGCTCCCGTGATGAGTGATAGAGAGAACTAGAGGATTTTGCCGCAAAATGCTGTTCCTATTTATTGTAATTATATCAGAAATTTTCCTCTTATGCAAATGGTTTTGTGCAAATCTCCGCCGCCGCGCGGTTCAGGAACAACACAGCCGTCCGGATATTTGCTACGCGCGGGCCAGCAGCCAGACATCCAGGGTGAGCAAAGCGCAGGACAGCCAGATGGCGGGCAGGTCCAGCAGTTCCACGGCCAGACTGCCCAGCTCGGCCCCCAGGGCGAACAGGAGGATCACGAGGAAATACAGTCTGGCCTTCCTGCGCTCCTGCCGGTCGCCGGTGCGCAGGAAGGCGCACAGGGACTCCATGCCGCCGCGCAGGTTGCCGATGCACATGGTGCTGGCGAAGGGAAAGCCCCCAATCTTCCGAAAGGCCTGAACCTGCATGGCGCAGGAGAAGGAGACTAGGGCGTTGGCGAGATGGTCCAGGGAATGGGGGATGAAGCCCACCAGGAACAGCAGGAAAATCTCCCAGAGCAGCACCCGGCGCTGCCAGTGGGGCAGACGGACCCTGAGCCATTCCGCCGCCGCCACGCCCAGGGCGAAGGCCAGCACGGGGAGGAGGTAGCGGCCGGCCCGGCCCCAGTTTCCGTCGAACAGGCTCTGGCCCAGCAGGACGATGTTGCCCGTCTGGGCATTGGCGAACACCCTGCCCCGGCGGAGGTAGGTGTAGGTGTCCTGAAGTCCGCCGGAGAGAGTGAGCAGCGCCACCGGAAGCAGCCGCTCGGCGGCGGGATGCGCTTGTTGATCCATACGATCATATCCTTGTGTTTGAAGTCATCTGATTATAACGCTGGTGTGCCCAAAAGGAAAGAAAAAAATTCGTTGCAAAAAAGCTGTGTATCGGTTATACTATCCCCATCCCAAATATAAACGGAGGAATTTTTATGACCATCACCAAAGACACCGTAATCGGCGATATTCTGAAGATTGCCCCCCAGGCCGCCCCGATCTTCATGGGCATCGGGATGCACTGCCTGGGCTGTCCTGCCTCTCAGGGCGAGACCGTGGAGGAGGCGTGCATGGTCCACGGTGTGGACGTGAACGAGCTGTTGGCCCAGGTCAACAAGCTGATCAGCAAGTGATACCCCTATCGCCCTCCCCGGAGGGCGATTATTTTTGACCTTTACAGGTGAAAGCTGTTGTGCTAAAATAAGCACAAACGTTCGATACATTGAGGTGACAGAATGAAATTCTGCGTGCTGATGGGCAGCCCCTGGGAGAACGGCGGCGCCGCCTCCATGAAGGCCTTGACGGATCGGGCCATTTACACCGGAATGAAGAACTGCGACTTTGTCCAGGCCATCCGGATGCCTGTCCGGAGGTCGGAGCTGTGAGGGGGCCGGAGTTGTCCCCCCGCCTGCGGATGGTGGGGGAGCTGGTGCCTGAGGGGGCCCGGCTGGCCGACGTGGGCACCGACCACGCCTACCTGCCTGCGGCTCTGATTCTGGAGGGTAAGATTCCCTGGGCCATCGCCGCCGACCTGCGGCAAGGCCCCCTGAACCGGGCCCGGGCCACTGTGCGGGAATACGGTTTGACAGGGAAGGTGGCCTTCCGGCTGTGCGACGGGCTGTCGGGCATCCGGCCCGGCGAGGTGGACGCCGTGGCGGCCGCCGGCATGGGCGGGGAGACCATCGCCGCCATTCTGACCGCCGCCCCCTGGACCCTGGAGAGAGACATACCCCTGATTTTACAACCCATGTCCTCTTTCCCCGATCTGCGAAAGTGGCTTGGGGAGAACGGCTTCGCCATTGAGAAGGAACAGCTTGCCCGGGAAGGGGAAACTCTTTACACCGCCCTGTTGGTCAGGACAGGGGAGATGGCCCCCCTGTCCCCGGCGGAGCTGTGGGCGGGGAAGAACACGGCCGATCCTCTGCGCGGGGATTGGCTGGACCGCTGGCTGGCCAGAGTCCGCCGGGCGCTGGAGGGGATGAGCCGGGCCCGGAGAGAGGAGGTGCCCGCCCGGAAGCGGGAGCTGGAGGAGGTCGCGGCCGGCCTTATTGACATGAAAAAGGAGTGGGAACAGTGGCAGACGTGAGAGATATTTACCGCTTTATGGACCGGATTGCCCCCTTTCGCACCCAGGAGGACTTCGACAACGCCGGTTTTCTAGTGGGTCGGGGGGACCGGGAGGTCAACAGGATTTTGGTGGCTCTGGATATCACCGGAGAGGTGGCGGGGGAGGCCGCCCGCTGGGGCGCGGAGCTGATTGTGGCCCACCACCCGGTGATTTTTAGTCCGGTGAAGTCGGTGACAGACGAGAGCCTGGTGGGGCGCGTGCTTCTGGAGCTGGTGGAAAATAAGATGGCCGCCATCTGCGCCCACACCAACCTGGACGCCGCCCACGGCGGGGTCAACGGCTGTCTGGCCCGGGCGCTGGAGCTGACCGGGATCGGCCAGCTGTGCCAGGCGGGGGTGGACGACAAGGGCCGGCCCTACGGCATCGGCCGGACGGGGACGGCCCACCGGCCGGGGCTGTCCGCGGCGGAGTACGCCGCCTTTGTGAAGGAGAAGCTGGGCTCCGCCTGTGTGCGGTTTGCGGACGGGGGCCAGCCGGTCTCCAAGGTGGCGGTGGGAGGCGGCGCCTGCGGCTCGATGCTGGAGGACGCCCTCGCCCAGGGCTGCGACACCTTCGTTACCGCCGACCTGAAATACAACCAGTTTTTGGACGCCAGGGCCCTGGGCCTTAACCTGCTGGACGCCGGCCACTTTCCCACGGAAAATGTGGTGTGCGCCCCGCTGGCCCGGCGTCTGGCCAAGGAATTTCCCCAGGTGGAGGTGATGGTGTCCCAGGTCCACACAGAGGTCTGTTCCAATGTATAAGCGGGAGAAAAGGGACTGGAAAGGGCCGGCTGGGATGTTCCTGCTGCTGTTTCTGCTGGTGATGGTCCGGTACTGCGCCTTCGGGCTGCGGTACTACCCCCAGCTGGACGACTATATCCAGTACCATAACTACACGCGGCTGTATGACTTTTCCACCCTTCAGGAGCTTACAGGAATTTTGTCCTCCCGGCCGCTGGCCGGGATTGCGGACTACTTTTTCTGGAGCCCCATGTTCGGCCATATGATCCTGGGGGTGGCCCTGATCTCGGCTCTGTACGCGGCCGCCGTCCTGCTGATCTGGGACATTTTGGGGCGGTACTTCAGGACCAGTCCCGTGCTGCCGGTTGTGATGGCCCTGCTCCCACTGGGGATCGAGGGGACCTATTGGATGTCGGCCTCTACCCGGGTGGTGACGGGGATGTTTTTCGCCGCCCTGGCGGTCCGGGCCTTTTTGAATTGGCTGGACGGGAAGGGGCGGGGCTGGCTGGTCCTCTACCTGATTTTTCAGATGCTCCCATTCGGCTTCTATGAGCAGGCGGGGCTGCTGTCCGTCACCATGACGGCGGGAGCGGCCATCCTGGAGCGGACCGGAAAGGGGAAGCCCTGGGGCCGGTGTGCCGCCGCCCTGTGGAGTGCGCCCGCCATGGGGCTGTACTTCCTGACCACCCGGCTGCTGGACAACGGCGGGGTGTACGGGAGCCGGGCTGAGATGATTCTCCCCGTCAGCCGGTACTACTGGGATACGGTATTCCCGGAGATCATGGGACAGCTTCGGGACGCGTTTCTGAAGGGCGGCTTTTTCACCGCGGCCAAGGGCTTTGTCCGGGGGGCGCGGATGGTCCTCTCCGGGGAGCTGCTGCTGTGGGCCGCAGGGACAGCGGCGCTGTGCGTCCTGCTGGGGCTGCTGGCGCGGCGTAAGGAGCCGGAGGAGGGGGGAGACGCCCCTCTCTGGCTGGCTTTGCTGTCAGGCCTGCTGCTGGCGGCCGCTCCGATGAGCCTGTTTCTGGTGCTGAAAGATCCTTGGTTTTCCTTGCGGGGGACGGTGACCTCCTTCCCCGGTATCGCTCTGCTGGCCGACTCGCTGCTGGTGCGGCTGTGGGACAGGCTGGCCCTCAGAAGGGGCGGCCTGTCCGTCCTGGCGGCGGCAGCGGCCTTCGTGTTCTGTCTGGCGGGGGCCAGCGAAATTCGGGACTACCGGGATACCTATGAAAACGATCAGCGTATCGCCAGGCTGGTGCTGGAAGCGGAGGAGGAACCCTCCGCCGGCCGGATCGGGGTGCTGAACCTGGAGCCCTCCTATCTCCCCAACCAAAATTTTTATTACCACGAGCACATCCACGGCTGTACCGAGAGCGGCTGGGCCTTTCACGGCCTGCTCACCGCCCTGGGCGGTGAGGTGGAGGCGGCCCCTCTGCCCGCCGACCCCCTGTATCGGGCCTGGAATCGGGAGGCCAACCATCCCTCGGGCTTTCAGACGCTCTACTGGTTTGACGGCGAGAGCCTGACCCCGGCGGTGCTGCGGGAGCTGGCGGAGAATACCTATCAGGTGCGGAACCGGCAGGGGGGACTGCTGGGGGTCATCTGGGAGGAGGACGGCATCGGCTACATCCGCCGCCCGGAGCAGCTCGCCCCGGGGCAGAGCTTTCTGCTGGAGGATTAAAATTTTCCCGAAAAAGGTAAAAAACCGCTTGCAATCCAGGGTTCTGTGTGATATACTTCCTTAGTCTGAATAACGGGCGGTCCTCTGCGGCGTCTCCAAAGAGACAGAAAGGCCGGAATGAACGCCTATACAACAGGAGGAAATTTTCATGGATTTGATGAAAGCATTTACCGAGAAGTACAAAAAGGCTGAGCCCCCCAAGATGAACATCGGCGATACCGTCCGTGTTCACCTGCGGGTCAAGGAAGGCAGCCGTGAGCGTATCCAGGTTTTCGAGGGCACCGTCATCGCCAAGAAGCACGGCGGCATTGAGGAGAGCTTCACCGTCCGCCGCATTTCTTACGGCATCGGCGTGGAGAAGGTGTTCCCCCTCCATGCTCCCTCTGTGGAGAAGGTGGAGGTCGTCCGAAAGGGCAAGGTGCGCCGCGCCAAGCTGTACTACCTGCGCGACCGCGTGGGCAAGGCCGCCAAGGTCAAGGAAGCGCTGTAATCAAAGAAGGAGCGGCTTTTGCCGCTCCTTTTTGAATATTTGGAATGGGAGGGGCATCTATGGATGACGGGATCAAAACCTTACAGCAGTGGATCGACGACAGCCATGCCATTGTCTTTTTCGGCGGGGCGGGGGTCAGCACCGAGAGCGGCATCCCGGATTTCCGCAGTGTGGACGGGCTGTACAACCAGAAGTACGACTGGCCCCCGGAGCAGATTTTAAGCCGAACCTTCTTCGACGCCAAGCCGGAGGAGTTCTACCGCTTTTATCGGGACAAGATGCTCTGTCTGGATGCCCAGCCCAACGCCGCCCACAAAAAGCTGGCCGAGCTGGAGGCGGCGGGTAGGCTGAGAAGCGTGGTCACCCAGAACATCGACGGTCTCCACCAGAAGGCCGGGTCCCGGCGGGTGTGGGAGCTCCACGGCAGCGTTCACCGCAACTACTGTATGAGGTGCCATAAGCCCTATTCGGCGGGGGAAATCAAAGAGGGGACAGGGGCGCCCAAATGCGGCTGCGGCGGGACCGTCAAGCCCGACGTGGTCCTCTACGAGGAGGGGCTGGACAGCGCCACCCTTGAGGGGGCAGTGGCCGACATCCGGGGAGCCGACCTGCTTATCATCGGCGGGACCTCCCTGGCGGTCTACCCCGCCGCTGGCCTTATTAACTATTTCCGAGGAAATCGGCTGGTGCTCATCAACAAGAGCGCCACTCCCTACGATGACCGGGCCGGCCTGGCCATCAACCTGCCTATCGGGGAGGTGCTGGGGCAGATCGAAGTGCGATGAAAAACAGCCGCCTTTTTGAGATTCTCTACCTTCTGGTGGAAAAGCGGGAGGTGACCGCCGGGGAGCTGGCCCGGCGGCTGGAGGTGTCGGAGCGCACCATTTACCGGGATGTGGACGCCCTGTCTGCCGCCGGCATCCCCGTCTACGCCCAGAAGGGCAAGGGGGGCGGCATCCGGCTGATGGACCAGTTCGTGCTGGACCGGGCCCTGCTGTCCAGAGAGCAGCAGGACGAAATCCTCTTCGCCCTCCAGGCCATCCGGGCCACGGCTGGGGGAGAGGAGGCGCTGTCCAGGCTGTCCGCCCTGTTCCGCCGGGAGGGGGGCGACTGGCTGGAGGTGGACTTTACCGACTGGGGCAGCGCCCCGGCGGAGCGGGAGAATTTTGCCCGGGTAAAGCGGGCCGTCCTGGAGCGCCGGCCTTTAAGCTTCACCTACTACAGCTCGGCGGGGGAGAAGAGCCGCCGCACCGTGGAGCCCGCCCGGCTGGTGTTCAAGTCCGGGTGCTGGTATCTGTCCGCTTTCTGCCGGAAGAAGCAGGACTGGCGCATTTTCCGGCTGGTCCGGATGGAGGACCTGTCTCCGGAGGAGGGAACCTGTCTGCCCAGAACGCCCCCGGAACGGCTGGAGCCCCCCAAGCCCGAGGGATACCGGGGAGTAGACCTGCGGCTGTTGTTTGCCCCCTCCGCCGCATGGCGGGTGCGGGACTACTTTCACCCGAAGGCAGTCGCCCTCCAGCCAGACGGTAATTTACTGGTAAACTGCACCTTCCCGGAGGACCAGTGGCTGCTGTCCTTTCTCCTGTCCTTCGGCGGCCAGCTGGAGGTGCTGTCCCCGGCCTACTGGCGGGACATTTTGAAAGAGGAGCTCAAAAAATCTTTAAAAGTTTATATAACCTGACAGACCCTGTCAGGTTATAGGGCGTATCCTTACGCCAGAGACAGGGGCATGGACCCCGGTCAAAATAAGGAGGTTTTTCAAATGGAAGAACGGAAATTCTGTCAGTGCTGCGCCATGCCTCTGGACAAGCCCGAGGACCAGGGCACCGAGGCGGACGGCTCCCCCAGCGGCGACTACTGCCGCTACTGCTACCAGAACGGGGCTTTTACCGTCCCCGACGCCGCCATGGACGACATCATCGCCTTTAACCTGAAGTTCAATGCCGAGAACGGCCACCCATTCGGCCCGCAGGAGGAGGCGGAGAAGATGATGCGCAGCTGGTTCCCCACCCTGAAGCGGTGGAGGGAAGCGTGACTTCAGAGGGCCTGACGAAAGAGACGCTCGGGCTGCGCCTGCCGTTATTTCGAATCCCGATTGCTGCGGCGTCGAACGTGTTCGGCGTTGTCAGAAAGCGGGCCCCCCCGCGGGCTGCCCGCTTCTCTTATCTCAATCCCAAACATCCATAGTACACCGCGCCCACAGCCTGAGCGAACTGGGCCACGGTACAGCCGGGTAGGGCGTCCAACTGCTTCATCAGGCCGGTGTTGGCCAGCCCGCCGTCGGCGGCGGTCAGCCGCAGGTCCGGTTCCCGCCGGGCCGCGCCCTGGCAGAGAAGTTGGAAGCAGGCCGGGTGCTTCACCAGCCGGCCAAAAAGGGTGCGGTCTCTGGCTTCGGGGCGGAGGATGTGCTCGGTCTCCCGCCAGGTGACAGCCAGATACTCCCCCACCTGACGGAAAAGCTCCTGGCAGGCGCTCTGACCCGCGGCGGCTTGCTCTGTCAGGTATTCCAGACAGGCCTTGCGCATGTCCGCAGGGGCGGTGGGCACCGTCAGCGACTCTCCCTCCCACCGGAACAGCCCCCGGTCCAGCGCCTCCTGCCAGATTCCCGGCGCCTGCCGGGGCAGAGAGGCGGCCGCCAGCCGGAAGATGGCGGCCTGACCGCCGTACTTCTGCAGCGCGCCGGGCAGGCCGGAGTTGGTGCTGCGCACACTGCGGGCGTCCTCCGGCGGATAGGCCCGCTGGGGCCGGCTGCCCAAGTCGATGATAAAATTGTACACCTCCAGGGGGATGTACGGGATGGAGCCGTCGGGCCGGACCCAGCCGGTGCCCAGGTCGGTGCCCAGAGAGTGGGCGAAAAAGCCCCGGGACAGGTCCGCGCCCGCGGCCCCCTGTTCCACGGCGGCGGTAAAGGCGGCCATGGGGCCGTCGTTGACGCACAGCACCGGCCCGCCGACGGTGTAGACAGCCAGCCCCTCGTTCAGCCCGGTGATCCGGGCGAACTGCTCCTCGTAGTCCAGGGCGGGGTTGCTCCGTATGCCCTGGGTCTTGGGGGTCTCGCCTCCCACGATGCGGTTATGGATAGCCACGTCGGGGAAGGACAGGCCGATGGCGTCGAAGGGCCGCAGGTCCGCCCCGGCGGCCTGCTCCATGGCGGCGGCGCCCCGTTCCATCTCCGACAGGGAGGCGAGGCGGCGCATGGCGGCCCGGTCCACTTCGGTGTCCCGGCCCGCCATGCACAGGCTGCCCGCCGCCCGCAGCAGGCGGGTGAGCAGCAGGAGGGGTCCAGTGAGCTCCTCCGCCCGGGTGCAGGCGGAGGGCAGCCAGTCAAACTCCTTGCACAGGGCCAGCCGGCCGTCCGCGCTGACGGCCAGCTTCACGTCGGTGCCGCCCACGTCTATGCCAAGCAGCATCCGGCCGGCGGTCAGGGCGGGCAGGCGGGAAAAAACCGGCTGTCCGGACGCAAGGGAGAGCCGCTCCGCCGCCGGTTCCTCCTCGATGGGGTGAACGCCGAAGGAGAAGGCCTTTTCCCCGTGAAACAGGGCGGCCAAAACCCGCTCGTTCACGTTAAGGCATTTTCCATAGCCGGTGCGGGCGGTTTTGGGCAGAGAGAGCTGAAAGCTCCGGCTCAGGCCCTCCGCCAGAGACCGGGCGGCCTGGTCCGCCTGGTCCAGATAGATGTCCAGCCTCACCCCGCCCAGGGCGGACAGGAGGTTATACACGCAGGCGTGGACGTACTCCGCGACAAACTCCTCCTCGGACTGTCCCTCCGTCTCGGGCAGCGAGAGGGGGAAGGTGCGGACGGAGCCGTCGTAGAGGGCGGCGCGGAGGTGGAAGGGGCGGGTTCCCCGGGCCTGAAAGGCGTCCCGGACATCGGTGATGTAGACGCTTCGGCCCCGGGCCGCCTCCTCCAGAAAGGTTTTCAGCATGTGGGGTCGCTCCTTTTCGCATTTTCTGGAATTGTAACATAGGGGGGAAGGGCAGTCAATCCCCGGCGGAGGGGAAAAGAAAAAGCGGCGGTCTCTTGCAACCGCCGCCGCCCTGTGGTACAATGTAAATATCAGGGAAAACTGTCGAACCGGACAGGAAGGAGACAACGCGTATGGAGAAGGAGCAGGCCGCCCACGGGTTGGAGGCCAGGCTGGGGCCGGAGCTGATGGCGGAGGTTTGCAGAGCCTTGAACTTCGATCCGGCCGAATTTGCCCGGCGTCACGCCGAGGAGTTTACCCATCAGTACCTCCGCCTGGACGGGATGCTCAGTTATGTGGGGGAGGAGATCGTGGTCTACCTGGCCCCTCGGATCAACGAGTGCCTGTCCAAGGCGGAGTACGCCTTGCTGTCCTACATTGAGTACGCCGGCCGGGAGCCCAGAAAGGAAGAGTCCGACTGCTTCGGCCAGGCGGTGGCCAACTACCTGAAAGCGCGGCGGGAGGTGGGCAGCGGATGGGTGTACGCCTTTGAGGGGGAGGGGGCCAAGGCCCGATGCCTGGCGCTCTATCCCCAGATGTACGCCGCGGCCCAGGCCATGTATGCCTTTGTGGGGGAGAGCGGGGGCTTTAAGGAGGTCTTTCGGACCGACGGCCCCAACGTCTGGCCCAATCCCAAACGAATCAAGCTGTGACCCCGGGGCGGGGGGGGGGGGGCGCGGAAATATCCGCGCCGCCCTTTGTCAAATAATGAAATATTTCCTGCAAAATCACCTTGTATATTGACGGATTTTATGATAGAATCAGCGGGAGCAAGACTGGTCCGCAATATTTGCAATCACGGAAGAGGAAAGGAGAAAAGCAAGCCATGTCCAATGGAGTTTCCATGGATCGGGTGGATGAGATCATCGACGGCTACGGCTGCAAGATGCACCACCTGATCGCCATTATGCAGGACATCCAGGCGGAGTACAAGTACCTCAGCCCCGCGGTGCTGGAGCGCATCGCCGAGAAGCTGGGGGTGGGGGTGGCAAAGGTATACAGCGTGGCCACTTTCTACGAGAACTTTTCTTTGGAGGCCAAGGGAAAGTACATTGTCAAGGTGTGCGACGGTACCGCCTGCCATGTGCGCAAATCCCAGCCCATCTACAACGCCATCCGGGAGTATCTGGAGCTGGAGGGCAAGCAAAAGACCTCCGCCGACGGTCTGTTCACCCTGGAGACGGTGGCCTGTCTCGGGGCTTGCGGCCTGGCCCCCGTGGTGACGGTGAACGATCAGGTCCACTCCAAGATGAGCCCCGAGCTGGCCATTGAACTGCTGGAGAGCCTGAGAAAGGAGGATGCGGCCAATGCCTGAGATGAACCGTGAACGGCTGGAGGTCCGCCGGGTCAAGGCCAAACGGGCCCTGTCCTATCAGAAGAAGCAGATCCTGCTGTGTGCCGGCACCGGCTGCATCGCCGGCGGCTCTCTGAAGCTGTACGACTACTTCAAGGAGGAGTGCGCCCGCCGGGGGCTGGATGTCTTTGTGGGCCTGACCCAGGAGAGCGAGACCGAGGACGTGACCGAGCCCAAGGGCGACGGTGTCTATCTGAAAAAGAGCGGCTGCCACGGCTTCTGCGAGATGGGTCCCCTGGTCCAGATCGAGCCGGAGGGCATCCTCTATACCCACGTCAAGCTGGAGGACTGTGACGAGATCATCGAAAAGACCATCCTCAAGGGCGAGGTGGTGGAACGGCTGCTTTACGAGCTGGACGGGGTGAAATACCCCAAGCATGACGACATCCCCTTTTATCAGCGCCAGCACCGTATAGTGCTGGAAAACTGCGGCACCATCGACGCCGAGGACATCGACGAGTACCTGGCCAAGGACGGCTATGCAGCCTTTGAGAAGGCTCTGTTCGAGATGACCGACGAGGCCATCTGCAAGGAGATTCTGGACTCCGGCCTGCGGGGCCGGGGCGGCGGCGGCTTCCCGGCCGGCCGCAAGTGGGACAGCGTGCGCAAGCAGCCCGAGGGCAAGAAGTATGTGGTGTGCAACGGCGACGAGGGCGACCCCGGCGCGTTTATGGACCGCTCCATCATGGAGGGAAATCCCCACTCCATCATTGAGGGTATGCTCATCGCCGCCCTGGGCGCGGGGAGCGACGAGGGCTACATCTACGTCCGGGCGGAGTACCCTCTGGCGGTCAACCGGCTGAAAGCTGCCATCGCCAAGGCGGAGGAGATGCGCCTGCTGGGCGACCACATCCTGGGCACCGACTTCTCCTTCCACCTCCATGTCAACCGGGGTGCGGGCGCTTTCGTCTGCGGGGAGGGCTCTGCCCTGACCGCCTCTATTGAGGGCAACCGGGGTATGCCCCGGGTGAAGCCCCCACGCACGGTTGAGCACGGCCTTTGGGCCCAGCCCACGGTGCTCAACAATGTGGAGACCTTCTCCGCCGTCCCCCTGATTATCCGGAAGGGCTCGGCCTGGTTTAAGTCCATCGGCACCGAGAAGTCCCCGGGCACCAAGGCCTTCGCCCTTACCGGAAATGTGGTGAACACCGGCCTCATTGAGGTCCCCATGGGCGCGACGCTGCGCCAGATCATCTTCGACATCGGCGGCGGCATCAAGGATGGAAAGCAGTTCAAGGCCGTCCAGATCGGCGGTCCCTCTGGCGGCTGCCTTACGGAGGAGCATCTGGATATGCCTCTGGACTTCGACTCCCTGAAAAAGCTGGGGGCCATGATCGGCTCCGGCGGCCTGGTGGTCATGGACGAGGACACCTGCATGGTGGAGGTGGCCCGGTTCTTCATGAACTTCACCCAGAACGAGTCCTGCGGCAAGTGCGTCCCCTGCCGGGAGGGCACCCGCCGGATGCTGGAAATCCTCACCCGCATTGTCAACAACGAGGGCTCCCTGGAGGACCTGGACCTGCTGGAGGAGCTGGCCTCCACCATCAGCGAGACCGCCCTGTGCGGCCTGGGCCAGTCCGCCTGCAAGCCGGTGCAGAGCACCCTGAAATACTTCCGGAACGAGTATCTGGCCCATGTGGTGGACAAGCACTGCCCCCACTGCAACGGCCGCAAAAAGGTGCTTCAGATCGACCCGGAGCTGTGCAAGGGCTGCGGCAAGTGCATGAAGCAGTGCCCCATGGAGGCCATCTCCGGCCAGATCCGGATGCCCCATGTCATCGACACAGAGAAGTGTATCAAGTGCGGCGCGTGCTGGGGCTGCTGTCCCTTCGGCGCCATTCGGGAGGAGTGAGCGGTATGGCAAAGGGAATTATGTACATCAACGGCGAACGCGTCCTTTTCGATGGGGAGCCCAACGTCCTGTCCGTCATCCGGAAGGCCGGCATTGAGATGCCCACCTTCTGCTACTACTCCGACCTGTCGGTCTACGGGGCCTGCCGGATGTGCGTGGTGGAGGACGAGCGGGGGAAGATCGAGACCTCCTGCTCCATGCAGCCCCGGGACGGGCTGAAGATCAAGACCAACACCGCCCGTCTGCTGAAGCACCGGCGGATGATCCTGGAGCTGATGCTGGCCTCCCACAACTGCTCCTGCACCACCTGCCAGAAGAGCGGAAACTGCCACCTCCAGGACCTGGCCGTCCAGTTCGGCATCAACACGGTCCGCTTTGGGGACAACCGGGAGTGCGGCGAATTTGACGACACCAGCCCCGCCATCGTCCGGGACCCCAGCAAGTGTATCCTCTGCGGCGACTGCGTCCGGGTGTGCAGCGAAAATATCGGCATGAACATCATCGACTTCGCCCACCGGGGCTATAATATGCAGGTCACACCCGCCTTCGGCCGGAAGATGTCCGAGACCAAGTGCATCAGCTGCGGCCAGTGCTCCGCTGTCTGCCCTACCGGCGCGATCACGGTGTACAACCAGATCGGCCCCGCCTGGCGGGCCATCCACGACCCCAACAAGCGGGTGGTGGTCCAGATTGCCCCCGCCGTCCGGGTGGCTGTGGGCGAGGCCTTCGGCCTTGCCCCCGGCCAGAACGCCCTGGACCAGCTGGTCTCCGCCCTGAAGCTCATGGGTGTGGACGAGGTGTATGACACCACCTTTGGCGCCGACTTCACCACCATTGAGGAGGGCACCGAGTTCCTCCAGCGGTTGGAGAAGGGGGGACCTTTCCCCATGTTTACCTCCTGCTGTCCCGCCTGGGTGAAGTACCTGGAGAACGAGAATCCCAAATACCTCAAACATATCTCCACCTGCAAGTCCCCCATGCAGATGTTCGCCTCCATTCTGAAGGACCGTTATGCCGAGAAGGACAAGGAGGACGGCCGCACCACCTACCACATCGCCATCATGCCCTGTACCGCCAAAAAGATGGAGGCCGCCCGGCCCGAGTTCCGTCAGCCTGACGGCGCCCCGGCGGTGGACCTGGTGCTGACCACCAAGGAGATCGTCAAAATGGTCCAGGAGTCGGGTATCCACCTCACCGAGCTGGAGTACGAGTCCCCCGACCTGCCCTTCGGTCTTGGCTCCGGCGCGGGCACCATCTACGGCACCACCGGCGGCGTGGCCGAGGCGGTGGTTCGGTTCTGTCTGCCGGACAAGTCCAAGAACGTGCTGCGGGAGCTGAAATACTCCCCCCTCCGGGACAATCGGTTCATCCGGGTGGCCGTTATCAGGGTGGGGGACCGGGACGTGCATCTGGCCGTCGTCCACGGTCTGGCCAACGCCCAGAAGCTGCTCAAGGAGATTGAGGCAGGCAGCGCCTACTTCGATCTGGTGGAGGTCATGACCTGTCAGGGAGGCTGCGTGGGCGGCGCGGGCCAGCCCCACGGCATGAAGCGGGACAAGGCAGACCGGGCGGAGGGCCTGTACAACCTGGACCGCTCGGCCCCCTTCAAGCGGGCCGAGCGCAACCCGGTGGTGAGCACTATTCTGGAGAAGCTCCCCGAGGAGAAGCGTCATGAGCTGCTCCATGTGGACTATGTGAAAGAGTAAGCGCAAAAACGCTCCGCTGATATCAGCGGAGCGTTTTTACGCTTATTTGTAGGAATCGGCCAAGGCCTGGAATTTGGGCAGGGCCCGGCGGATGGTCTCGGTCTGGACGCAGTAGGAGATGCGCACATGTCCGGGAGCGCCGAAGCCGGAGCCGGGGACGACGAGCAGGTCCAGCTTCTTGGCCCGCTCGCTGAAGGCCGCGTCGTTGCGCTCCAGGGAGCGGGGAAAGAGGTAGAAGGCCCCGCCGGGCTCCACCACATGATAGCCCATCTCCCGCAGGGCGGCGGTGAACAGCTTGGCGTTCTCCTCGTAGACCTTCAGGTCGGCGGTCATGTCGCAGCACAGGGAGGTGACCTGCTGGAACAGGCTGGGGGCGTTCACATAGCCCAGGGAGCGGCCCGCCCCGGCCACCGCGGCGTAGACGTCGTCCCCCTCCGCCGCCTCCTTGGGGACGAACACATAGCCGATGCGCTCGCCGGGGAGGGACAGGGATTTGGAGAAGGAGTAGCACACGATGGTGTCCCGGTAGATGTGGGGCACCCAGGGGACCTCCACTCCGGCGTAGGCGATCTCCCGGTAAGGCTCGTCGGAGATGAGGTAGATGGGGTGGCCGAACTGCCTGCTCTTCTCGGTGAGGATGGCGGCCAGCCGCTCCAGGGTGGCCCTGGAGTACACCACGCCGGAGGGGTTGTTGGGGCTGTTGACCAAAACTCCCTTGGTGTGCTCAGTGACCGCCTTCTCAAAGGCGTCGAAGTCGATCTGAAAGCCTTCAATCTCCGGGGGGATAAGGACCATTTTAGCTCCGGCGCCCTCAATGAACACCTTGTACTCCGGGAAGTAGGGGGCGAAGACCACGAACTCGTCCCCGGGGCAGGTCAGGCCGTTGAACACGCAGCACAGGGAGGCGGCGGCCCCCACGGTGAGGTAGAGCCGGTCGGGGGTGCAGCGGGCGTCGAAGCGGCGGTTGAGGGAATTGGCAAAGCGCTCCCGGGCGTCGGCGGCGCCCTGGGCGCTGGTGTAGGCGTGGATCAGGTCGGGCTGCTCCCGGAGCAGGCGGACGGCCGTCTCGTTGACGGCGGCGGGGGGAGGGACGTTGGGGTTGCCGATGGAGAAATCAAAGACATTTTCCGCGCCGATCTCGGCGGCCCGGAGCTTCCCGTACTCAAACAGCTCCCGGATCACGGACCGGGCGGTGCCCAGCCCCTTCATACGTTCAGAGACCATGAAAATACCTCCTGGATCAGATTTCCCCTATTATAGCACGGGAGTTTACCGGAGTAAAGCGGAAACTCAAAAGAGAGGAAGAAATATGGAGAAAATTGCTAATAACTGCCAATGGCCGGGAAGATGACGAAGAAAACTTCTACAAAGATGACAGATTTGGAAATTTCTGACCTTTACAAGGGGAACAGTTGGCGCTATAATCTGTCTAATAAAAAACAATATCTTGGCAAAGGGGGCGGTATTGTGCAGGTCCTGACGGGAAAGGCTATCATGGAGCAGATCGTGGCCGGCCGGCTGTGCTTTTACCGCCGCCCCGCACCCCAGGTCCAGCTCTATACCCAGGGGGACTGGCGGCAGGAGCTGAACCGCTTTCACCGGGCCCAGCAGATAGCCATTCAGGAGCTGAATACCCTGTATCACCGGGCGCTGAACCAGGTGGGGGAGGGGGTGGCCTCCATTTTCCTGATCCACGGCATGCTGCTGGAGGACCACGACTATGTAGAGACCGTCCGGAGCCTGATTAACGGTCAAGGCGTAACGGCGGAGTACGCCGTCCAGATGGCGGAAATCAGCTTTTCCGCCGCTTTCACAGCGATGGACAACCCCTACATGCGAGCCAGGGCGGTGGACATCCGGGACATCTCCCAGCGGGTGCTGCGGACGCTGATGGGGGGGCGGCAGACCCTTCTTATGGACGAGCCCGCCATTCTGGTGGCTGATGAGTATCTGCCCAGCGAGGTAATGGATTTCGATCAGCGGCGGCTGCTGGGCCTCATCACCCGGAAGGGCAGCCTGGACAGCCACACCGCAATGCTGGTACGGGCCTACCACATTCCAGCCATCGTGGAGGTCCCCCTCTCCCCTAGATGTGAGGGCCGGCTGGCTCTGATGGACGGCTATACCGGCAATGTGTACATAGACCCGGAGCGGGAGCAGATGGAGCTGCTGCGGGAGCTCTACCAGGCCAACGGCAGGCCGAAGAGCCTCTCCGGCGTTCACTGACAGAATTCCCGGGCGCTCCTCCCAAGCGGAGGGACGCCCGGTTTCCGTTTTATGACCGCTCCAATTTAACGGCCGCCTGTTTCAGCTGGGCGGCGGAATGCTCCAGGGCGGCCCGCTCCTCCCGGCCCAGGGGAATCTCCAGGATTTTTTCCAGGCCGTCTTTGCCCACGATGGAGGGGATGCTCAGCGCTACGTCCTCCAGACCGTACTCCCCCTTCAGCACAGCGGAGACGGGAAGCACCGCGTGCTCGTCCTTGACGACGCACTCCGCGATGCGGCCCACCGCCATGGCGATTCCGTAGTAGGTGGCCCCCTTTCGCCTGATGATCTCCTGGGCGCTGTCCCGGATTTCCCGATAGATCCAGTCCCGCCTGGCGGCGTGAAGCTCCTTCGCCCGGAGGCGGCCGAAGTCGTCCAGAGACAGGCCGGATACATTGGCGCCGCTCCACACAGCCAGCTCGCTGTCGCCGTGCTCGCCGATGATGAAGGCGTGGACGTTGCGGCTGTCCACCCTCAGCTCCTCTCCCAGCAGCTGCTTCAGCCGACCGGTGTCCAGCACGGTGCCCGAGCCGATGACCCGTTCCCTGGGGTAGCCGGACAGCTTCCAGGCCGTCTGGGTCAGCACGTCCACCGGATTGGATACGATGAGCAGGATGCCCTCAAAGGGGCGGGCGGTGATCTCATGCAGAATACTCTTGAGGATCGCGGTGTTTTTGTCGATGAGGTCCAGCCGGGATTCCCCCGGCTTCTGGTTGGCGCCGGCGGTGATGACCACCAGGGCGCAGTCGGACAGGTCGTCATAGCCCCCCGCGGTGATCTGCATGGCGGCGCCATAGGGCAGGCCGTCGCTGAGGTCCATGGCTTCGCCCTCCGCCTTGGCCCGGTTGGCGTCCAGCAGAACCAGCTGGGAGAACAGCCCTTGCTGCAAAAATCGGAACGCGATGGAAGCGCCCACAAAGCCGCAGCCGATGATGGCCGCTTTTCGAGGATTCAATTTATTCACTCCTAAAGAAAATTCAGCGTCCGGACAAAAGGCCGGCGGAAACGCCGTATTGATAGTTGTGCCAAATTTGGAGCGGCTTATGCGAAAAGCGGCTTTATGGGTTGCTCTTTCAGGCGGCTTCTTGTATAATAAATATTATTTTCCAGCCCTCCGGGCGGAAAAGACCGCTATTTCAGTTGGAGGTCAGAGAGAGGACGGAGAAACATGCGCGTTATGGCAATTGACTACGGAGACGCCCACACCGGGGTGGCCCTGTCCGACCCCACCGGCTTTCTGGTGGGGACCACCGCAACCATCGACAGCTGGCGGCAGGAGGTGGTGGTGGACCGGCTGGCAGAGCTGATTGAGGAGCACCGCCCGGAGGAGGTAGTGCTGGGCTTCCCCAAGAACATGGACGGCACCGACGGCCGGAAGGCGGACCGCTACCGGGAGCTGGCCGCCCGGCTGGAGGAGGCCGCCGGCATGAAGGTCATTCTCTGGGACGAGCGGCGTACCACCATTGACGCCCATCACATTTTGTTCAACCAGGGGAAGGACGGGCGGAAACGGAAGAAGATGGTGGACGCCGTGGCGGCGTCGCTGATCCTGGAGAACTATCTGGACTATAAACGGATAAAGAGAGAGTGATTTTATGAAAAGACAGCTTTCCGCCCTCGCCCTGTCATTGCTGCTCCTGCTGAGCCTTACCGCCTGCGGCGTGGAGATTCAGGGTACGGACAGCGGCAGCGCGACTATTTTCTATGGGAGCTCCAGCAGCCTGATCGACCTGCCCGTCCAGGAGCCGGAGAACGGCGGCCAGTCCGCCCCGGAGGGGAATCAAAACCTCCCGGACGGCAATCAAGCCCCTTCCAACGATGAGAACGAGAACGCAAACCCGACTGGCGAAAAGGGCGACGACGGAAATCAGCCGGTTGACGAGGAAGGCTGGTACACCTCCAAGGAGGAGGTGGCCCTGTACATCCACCTCTACGGCGAGCTGCCCGACAACTATGTGACCAAGCGGGAGGCAGAGGAGGCCGGCTGGAGCGGCGGCAACGTGGAGCGCTACACCGGCGAGGGCACCGCCATCGGGGGCAGCGCCTTCGGCAACCGGGAGGGTTTGCTGCCTAAGGAGCGGGGGAGGACCTACACCGAGTGCGATATTGATACCGTGGGGAAAAACTCTCGGGGCGCAAAACGGATCGTATTTTCAAATGACGGACTGGTTTACTATACAGACGACCACTATGAGAGCTTTGAGCTGCTGTATGGGGAGCCATAGAGAACAGCTTTTTACAAAACCCCTTGCGCCGGGGCGAATTGTTTGGTATAATTATACTGTGAAATTATCAGGAAAGGGGTGTCCGCAATGTCAGCCATCGGGGCCTATGGGAGCTATGGCAGCATGAGCGGTTACAGTTCCGTTTATCAAAGAAGAAATACCAACCCCGCCGGTATGGAGCCGGTCAGCCCGGTGTCCCGGGCTCAGACTGCGCCGGTACCCCCTGTGAGCGGCGTGCCCGCCGTCCGCCGCGGGGCGGCCCAAGCCGTCCCGGAGGAGCAGGAGGGCGAATTCCGGTTCCCCACCATGCGGGAGGGGGCCGACCCCGCTGAGATGGCGGTGCGCTCCCGCATCCGCTACCTGGACGGCAAAGCGGAGGACCTGAAGAACGAGAGCGGAAAGCAGTCCGAGGGGCTGGAGAAGTTGCTGCGCGGAGCGGAGACCGGGGAGGACAAGGTGAAGCTCCCCTGGGAGAAGGAGGAGGCCGTCCCTCTGAAGACGGAAGAGGGGGACTCCAAGACGGCCCAGGAGGTCGTGGAGGAGTCGGAGTGCCAGACCTGCAAGAACCGCAAGTATCAGGACGGCTCCGACGACCCGGGCGTGTCCTTCAAGACCGCCACAAAGATTGCCCCCGAGCAGGCGGCCTCCGCCGTCCGGGGCCACGAGCAGGAGCATGTGGTCCGGGAGCAGGCCAAGGCCCAGCGGGAGGACCGGAAAGTGGTCAGCCAGTCTGTGACCATCCACACTGCCATCTGCCCCGAGTGCGGTGACGTGTACGTTTCGGGCGGCACCACCCGCACCACAACCAAGGCAAACCCCGTGGAGGAGGCCAAACCTGCGGAGGACAAGAAACAGCCCAGCTTTGAAGCGATAGTGTGATTAGAAAACATGAAAATCGTGTAGAAGAGCGAAAAGGGGGTAGAATGATGGTAGATTTGGAGCTGTTAAAAGCGATAGAAGAGATGATGGACCGAAAACTGGATCCTGTCAATCAGCGGCTGGATCGGGTGGAGCAGGAACTATGCGAAGTCAAGGAGGGCCTGTCTGAAGTCCGGACCGGCGTGAATACTCTGCTGGAGTGGGCCGACGAGGTGGGCGGAGCCATCGCGTTCCCCATTCCGAAAATGAATCTGTAATGAACAGCCGGCCCGATGGGCCGGCTGTTTTCATAAAACCCTTGCAATTGCGGCACCATTCCGCTATAATGGCATAGAATTACGGTCGATTCAGCCTTTCAGGCCAGACGATACAGGAGAGTGTTTGCATTGAAGTACGATTTTACCGCCATTGAGAAGAAGTGGCAGACGAAGTGGAAGGACGAAAGGACCTTCGCCTGCAAAAACGGCGACCCCCGGCCTAAGTTCTACGGTCTGGTGGAGTTCCCCTACCCCTCCGGGGCGGGGCTCCATGTGGGACACCCCCGGCCCTACACCGCCATGGATGTCATCGCCCGGAAGAAGCGGATGGACGGCTATAATGTCCTGTTCCCCATCGGCTACGACGCCTTCGGCCTGCCCACCGAAAACTTCGCCATCAAGAACCATGTGCATCCGGCCATCGTCACAAGGCAGAACATTGAAAACTTCACCCGGCAGCTCCACATGCTGGGCTACTCCTTCGACTGGGACCGCTGTGTGGACACCACCGACCCCAACTACTACAGGTGGACCCAGTGGATATTCCTCCAGCTTTTCAAGCACGGCCTGGCCTACAAGACTACCATGCCGGTGAACTGGTGCACCTCCTGCAAGTGCGTGCTGGCCAACGAGGAGGTGGTCGAGGGGGTCTGCGAGCGGTGCGGCGCCCCTGTGGTCCGCAAGGAGAAGTCCCAGTGGATGCTGAAAATCACCGCCTACGCCCAGAAGCTTATTGACGGGCTGGACACCGTGGACTTCATCGAACGGGTGAAGGTCCAGCAGCGCAACTGGATCGGCCGGTCCACCGGCGCGGAGGTCACCTTCAAAGCCACTACCGGGGACGATATTGTGGTATTCACCACCCGCCCCGACACCCTCTTCGGCGCCACTTATATGGTTATCTCTCCGGAGCACCGCTTTGTAAAGGCGTGGAAGGACAAGCTGACCAACTGGGACGAGGTGGCCGCCTATGTGGAGGAGGCCGGCCGGAAGTCCGACTTTGAGCGCACCGAGCTGTCCGCCGACAAGGAAAAGACCGGCGTGATGCTGAAGGGCGTGCGGGCTGTCAACCCCGTCAACGGCCGGGAGATTCCCATCTTTATCTCCGACTACGTCCTGGCCTCCTACGGCACCGGGGCTATCATGGCCGTCCCCGCCCACGATACCCGCGACTGGGCCTTCGCCAAGAAGTTTGGCTGTGAGATCATTGAGGTGGTCTCCGGGGGCGAGGACGTGCAGAAGGAAGCCTTTACCGCGAAGGATGACACCGGCATCATGGTCAACTCCGATTTTCTCAACGGTATGACCGTCAAGGACGCCATCCCCGCCATTACCCGCTGGCTGGAGGAGAAGGGTATCGGCCACGAGCAGGTGAACTACAAGCTTCGGGACTGGGTGTTCTCCCGCCAGCGGTACTGGGGCGAGCCCATCCCTATGGTGTGGTGTGACAAGTGCGGCTGGGTGCCTCTGCCCGAGGATCAGCTCCCCTTGCTGCTGCCCGATGTGGCCAGCTACGAGCCCACCGACGACGGGGAGTCTCCCCTGTCCAAGATGACCGACTGGGTGAACACCACCTGTCCCTGCTGCGGAGGACGCGCGCGCCGGGAGACGGACACCATGCCCCAGTGGGCCGGGTCCAGCTGGTACTTCCTGCGGTATATGGACCCCCACAACAACAAGGCCCTGGTCTCCAAGGAGGCGTTGGACTACTGGGGCCAGGTGGACTGGTACAACGGCGGCATGGAGCACACCACCTTACACCTGCTCTATTCCCGGTTCTGGAACAACTTCCTTCACGACATCGGGGTGATCCCCTACGCCGAGCCCTACGCAAAGCGCACCAGCCACGGCATGATTTTGGGCAGGAACCCCCACTATGTGGGCAACGTGGAGACCGAGGAGGAGAAGCAGGCCCTCATCGACAAATACGGAAGCCAGGCCCTCCGGCCCTCGGTGAAGATGTCCAAGTCTCTGGGCAACGTGGTCAACCCCGACGACGTGATCCGGGACTACGGCGCGGATACCATGCGGCTGTATATTATGTTCATCGGCGACTTTGAAAAGACCGCCACCTGGTCCGACGAGTCCGTCCGGGGCTGCAAGAAATTCCTGGACCGTGTCTGGAACCTGAGCGAGAAGCTGAAAGACGGCGGCGGCTACTCCGCCGAAAACGAGCAGGCGATCCACAAGGCCATTAAAAAGGTGTCCGACGATATCGAGGCCATGAAGTTCAACACCGCCATCGCCGCGCTGATGTCTCTGGTCAACGACTTCTATGCCAAGGGAGTCACCAGGGGCGACTACAAGGCCTTGCTGCTGATGCTGTCCCCCTTCGCCCCCCACCTGTGCGAGGAGCTGTGGGAGATGAACGGCTATGGCGGGCAGGTGTGCCTCCAGCCCTGGCCGGAGTACGACGAGAGCAAAACGGTAGCCGCCACCGCCAGGATGGCCGTGCAGGTGAGCGGCAAGGTGAAGGCCAACATCACGGTTCCCGCCGACGCCTCCGATGAGGACGTGGTGGCCGCCGCCCTGGCCGAGCCCAAGATCGCCAAGCTGGCCGAGGGAATGACCCTGGTCAAATCCATCGTGGTCAAGGGCAAGCTGGTCAGCCTGATTTTCAAGCCGCAGTAACATTCACAGGCTGTTTACAAATCTTCTCTTGACAGATGGGGCAAAAGGAAATATAATAACAATGTTAAAGCCATAAACATGGCCCTACGTGAGCGGGAGTTACCCCGCCGCGCGCGGAGGGAGGGAAATATAAATGTCGGAAGTCCGAGTGAGAGAAAACGAATCTCTGGAGAGCGCCCTGAAGCGTTTCAAGCGCAGCTGCGCCAAGTCCGGAGTGCTGGCCGAGGTCCGCAAGCGTGAGCACTACGAGAGCCCCAGCGTCAAGCGCCGCAAGAAGTCTGAGGCCGCCCGCAAGAACCGCAAGAAGTTCTACTAAGCAGTAAAAACCGCCGGAGCATATGCTCCGGCGGTTTCTTTATGCCCAGGGAAGCCAGCTTCCGCTGTTCCGGGCCTCCGTCATGTCCAGCGCGCCGTCCAGCATCTCGGCGGCGTCGGCCATAGTCAGAGTGCCGGACAGGGGGACGGAGCCGGCGTCCTCCGCCCGGATGATCCCCGAGGCGGACAGGTTAGCCGCCGACTGGGTAGCCCAGTGGCCGCCGCCGGCGGAGAACACGGCCACCGGCACGTCGGTGATGTCCAGCAGGTTGTCCAGCATTACGGCGGCCTCCGCCCGGGAGATGGAGCTGTCTGCCCGGAATACGGGCGCGCCGCTTTCGTCCCGGGAGCCCTGAACCACCCCCGCCTTCAGGGCGGCGGAGACGGCCCCCTTGGCCCAGGTGGGGATGGCGTCGTCATCGGAGAAGCCGGTGAGGGTGACCCCTTCCAGGTCCTCCAGCCCGGCCACCGACATGGCCATGGTGAGGAACTGGGCCCGGGTGACGGGCTGGTTCGGGTCAAAGAAGTACCGCCCGTTGACGTACCGGCCCACATAGACCCCCTCCTCCGCCAGGCGGATGGCGGCCTTTTGGACGGGGTGTCCGGACAGGTCGGAGTAAGTCACCTTGGTGTCCGGCTTGTCAATGCGCAGAGACACCTTGGCCTCAGGGGAGGTGTTGCCCGCCGGGTCGATGGCCACATAGGTGAAGGAGTCCCGGCCCGTCTTGTTCTCATAGGGGGTGTAGACGAACTGACTGGAGCCGTCCTCCGCCAGAGTGACCGCTCCCCGGGCCGGGGTGGAGGTGAGCTGGAAGGTGAGGGAGTCCCCCTCGCCGTCCACCGCGTCGAAGTAGCCTGTGATAGCCACGTTTTTATAGGTGGTCAGCTCCATGTTCCGGGCCACCGGAGGGTTGTTCTCCTGGGTGAGGAGATAGAGGGTCACGGTGGTCTGACGCTCCCCCTGGCGGTCGGAGAAGGCGGGGGTGAACAGCATGGAGGCAGTGGTCACGGAGGGGTGCTCGGCGCACTGGAACCGCAGGCCGGACAGGGCGGTGGCGTCGATGCGGGCGCCCGGTTCCAGGGGCTGGCCGCCGATGTTCAGCACGCCCGCCCCGGCGTCGGGGAGCTGATCCACGGTGATGCCGGCGAGGGAGGTCTTTTCATCGGGCTTGACCACAAAGTCCGCCAGGTCAAAGACGATGGCGGAGCCGACCAGCCCGTTTTTGGAAAAATCCTCTACATAGGGGGCCTCCGGCTTCTTGTTCCAGAAGAGGGCGGAGGCGGGGAGGGCCAGGGAGAAGGTCAGGCTCAGCGCCAGGAGGGGCGCTGCAGCCCGGCGGAAAAAATTGCGTTTCATGGGGATACCTCCTTAAAAATGGATATATCCCTATTGTTTTTCCCGCATAGGGAAATTATGCGGCGAGAAAATATGGAAAATAAAAGGCGGGCCGCCACAGGGCGGTCCGCGCATCGTCAGGAGAACATGGGGGAGGAGAGGTAGCGGTCTCCGGAGTCGGGAAGGACGGCTATGATGGTTTTACCGGCAAACTCCTCCCGGCGGGCCAGCTGTCCCGCGGCCCAGAGGGCCGCGCCTTGTTAGCCGGCCGTCTGGCCAGCTGGATGGCCGCCCAGAGGGCCGCGCCGGAGGAGATGCCCACCAGAACGCCCTCCCGTCGGACAGCCTCCCGGCCCATGGCGTAGGCGTCCTGGTCCCTGACCCGTATGACCTCGTCATAGCAGCCTCGGTCCAGAGCGGCGGGGATGAAGTTGGCGCCGATGCCCTGGATGCCGTGGGACCCGGCCTGGCCGCCGGACAGCAAGGGGGAGGCGTCGGGCTCCACCGCCGCCACATGGAGATCGGGGTTTTGTTCCCGCAGATACCGGGCGGTCCCGGACAGGGTGCCGCCGGTGCCCACGCAGACCACCAGGGCGTCCGCCCTACCAGCCGTGTCCCGCCAGATCTCCGGCCCGGTGGAGCGGTAATGGGCCAGCGGTCCGGCGGGATTTTCAAACTGCCGGGGCATGAAGCTGCCGGGGATGGAGGAAAGAAGCTCCTCCGCCTTTTTGACCGCCCCCTGCATCCCCTCTACCCCGGGGGTGAGAACCAGCCGGGCTCCGTAGGCGGCCAGCATGGCCCGCCGCTCGGCGGACATTGAGTCGGGCATGGTGAGGATGACCCGGTAGCCCCGGGCGGCGGCCACCATGGCCAGGCCGATGCCGGTATTGCCCGAGGTGGGTTCGATAATGGCGCCGCCGGGTGTCAGCTCGCCCCGGGCCTCAGCGTCGTCAATGAGGGTGAGGGCCAGCCGGTCCTTTGCGGAGCCGGCGGGGTTGAGGTACTCCAGCTTGGCCAGCACGTCCCCCTTCCAGCCGTGGTCCGAGGCCAGGCGGGAGAGGCGGAGCAAGGGGGTATTGCCCACCAGCTGCTCCACGCTGTCGTATATAGTTGACATAAAAATCCGTCCTTTCCGGAAAAGGCTGGTACTATGATACTCCGAAAGGGGAGTGGCTGTCAACGTCGGATTCCTGGGTCAGCGACATAACCGACACCTCGAAAGCGGTGCGCTCCTGGAGCCGGCCGTCCACCTCTTTGGTGTAGACCCGGCTTTGAAGCCGGCCCTCCAGAGACAGACGGTCCCCCACCCCCATGGAGCCGCAGCGGTAGGCCAGACTGCCCCAGGCGATACAGGGCAAGTAGTCGGCCCGGCCGTAGCGGCGGTTGATGGCTAAAATCATGTCGCAGATGGTGCGGCCCAGCGGAGTGGAGCGGAGAATAGGAGATTTACATAATGTACCGGACAGCTCCAGACGGTTCTCGTCCTCCCCCTCCTCCTGGGACAGCTCCCGGGCAAAGACGCTGACCACCAGCCGGCTGCCCACGCCGCTGCGGTTGTTGAAGGTGCGCACCTCGCCCCGGACGGTGAGAGGGCTGCCCGCCTCCGGAAGGAGGGAGCTGAGCTGCTCCCGGCTGGCGACAATGTTGAGCCGGTCCTCCGCTCCGGACAGGCGGCGTACCGAGAGGGGAAAGACAAGGTAGTCTACCCCGTGGTTGTTGTGGGAGAAGGCGGGGGAGGCGGCCAGCCGTCCCCGGAGAAAAATAATGTTGTTGGTCTGCATGAAAGCAACACTCCTATAGTCAAAGTGTTTCAAAAGAGGTAAATACCTCTTTTGAAACTTGCGGCGTTTCACGCCGCATAAGGCCGCAAAAGCGGCCTTGCTTTGGACTTCATGGCCAGCGTTCGCGTGCTCTGCACACCCAGCGGGCCAAAAGGCCCGCTGGATGAAAAAGCGCAAATGCGCTTTTTCAAGTGCGCTGGCTATGTCGTCAAAGGGTCTGTTGCTTCCATCCTATGCCGGGCCGGGGGCGGGTATGTCCGAAAAAATGGCCTCTCCCGAGGGAGCGGGAGAGGCCGTGTCCTTATACTGCGGCGGCGGAGGGCTTGTCAGCTGCGTCCTGGAGGGCGGGCAGGACGGCGGTGATGCGGGTGCCCGCCTCGGGGCGGGACACCACCTCAAACCAGCCCCCATGGCGCTCCACAATCCATTTGGCGATGGACAGCCCCAATCCGGTGCCGCCGGTTTTCCGGTCCCGGGACTGGTCGGTGCGGTAGAAGCGCTCGAAGATGTGAGGGATGTCCTCGGGGGGAATCCCCATGCCCTCGTCCTGGACAGTGAGGCGCACATGGTCCTGATTTTCCAGGACCCGCAGGTAGACACGCCCCTCGGGAGGACTGTATTTCAGGCTGTTGTCCATCAGGATGCGCAGCACCTGCTTCATCAGGCCGGGGTCGGCGTATACGCGGACGGGATCCTCCCCCCAGCGGGGAAGGAAGGTGCGCTCCGGATGAATCATCTCCTCCTCCCGGAGTACCTCCCCGGCCAGATTGGTGAGGTCAACAGGTTCCATTTTCACCGGCTGAGAGTCGTTGTCCCCCCGGGCCAGGAAAAGCAGCTGCTCCACCAGCCGCTCCATGGAGGCGGCCTCCGCCCGGATGGCATCAATGGACTCCTGGAGGGCGTCCGGGTCGCTCTTGCCCCACCGGTCCAGCAAGGCGGCGTAGCCCTGGATGACGGCGATGGGGGTGCGCAGCTCATGGCTGGCGTCGGAGACGAAACGCATCTGGGCGCTGTAGGCCTGGTTGACCCGGTCCATCAGCTCATTGATGGACTGGGCCAGGGAGCGCAGCTCCTTTTGGGTGGGAGGCAGGTCGATGCGGCTGTCCAGATGGGCGGCGTCGATCTTGTCCAGCTCCCCGGCCAGACTCTCGATCTCCCGCCGGGACATGTGAGTGGTGGAGTTGAGCCGGGCCGCCGTTGCGGCCAGGTCCTGGATGGGCCGCAACACCTTGCGGATGGACCGGCCGCCCCGAAACAGGCCGGAGATGAGGGACAGCCCCTGGCAGATTAGGATGACCACCCCGGCCCAGTACAGGCTGGCAAAGATGCCGGAGGTGTCCACCGTGACGGCGTAGGGCTGGCCGTCGTTGGGCATCTCCACGGTGTAGTAGCTGCTGAGATTCCAGGAGCGCAGGCCGTCCACCGTCTCCCAGCGGACGGTGGGCCAGGTCACCACGGCGTAGTCGTAGCCCTTGGGCGCGCGGTCCAGGGGGGTGATGGTATAGTCGCTCGCCTCCATCCAGGCCAGGGCCTCCTGGGAAGGCACACCCCGCCGGTCGACCAGCTCCACCACGTCGGCGCAGCGGTTTTCCGCGTAGAGGGACATGCCGAAAACGGCCAGCGCCAGCAGCAGCAGGTCCATCACGATAAAGATGCCCAGCTGCCGCAGAAAGAAGCCGATGTTCAGCCGCAGAGCCAGGGAGGAGTCCCGGGCGGCGGCGATGGGGTCTGCCGGGGGCGGTGTTTGAAATTTGTGGTGTTTTCGGGCCATGGGGGTTCACCTCCTGTGTGCCCTCTCCCTACCCTTTTTGTCGCTTCGCGACATCTCCCCCTGACAGGGGGATTCGTCCGGGCGGGCGTTTTCTTTCTCGAAAGCAAGAGAACCGGAAAGAACGTTACCTGTTTTCTTCGATCCACTCCCGGATGGCCTCCAGATTCTCAAAGGCCACAAAGCTGCCTCCGTGGAGGAGAAAGTCCAGTTGTTTGTCCTCCTCGGGGGTGCGCTTTTTATTCTGGAGGGCCTCCCGCATGGACCTGGTGGCCATGCCCACCATCCGGCGCTTGAGCCAGCCCACCTTTTTAGGGGCCCAGCCGCCCTGGAGATAGAAGATGGGGGCGCCGGGAACGTAGTTGGCCTTAGCCAGGGTGTCCAGCGTCTGCTGGGAGGCGGGGGACATACCCACGCCGCACACCCCCCTGACGGCGAATTTTTTCACGGCCTGATCGACGCCGGAGATGTGGCCCGCCATGAGGGGACCCATGAAAAAGACGGTCTCCCCGGGTCCCACCCTGCCCTGGGCCTCGGAGAGGGGGCAGACCTTCATTTTTTCCGCCTTGGCCAGCATTTCGGCGTACTCCTTGGTAAAGCCGGTGCTGGAGCGGTATACGATGACCATAGTTACTCCTCCTTAATCACATATCCCACACCCCGGACGGTGTGAATAAGCTTGAGATCGAAGGCGTCGTCCAGCTTGGAGCGGAGAAAGCGGATATAGACGTCCACGGAGTTGGTTTCACCCACAAAGTCGAAGCCCCACACCGCATCCAGGAGGGTCTCCCGGGTAAGGACCCGGCCCTTGTTTTCCAGCAGGTGGCGCAGCAGGTCGAACTCCTTCTTGGTCAGCTCCACGTTCCGGCCCCGGACGGTCACCTGGTGCTTGTCCACATCCATCACCAGGGGACCCGCCGAGAGGGGGATGTTCTGTGTCCCCTGACCGCCCTTGCTCCGAAGAGCGGCCCGGATGCGGGCAAGCAGCTCCTCAATGGCGAAGGGCTTGGTGATATAGTCGTCGGCCCCCGAGTCCAGGCCTGCCACCTTGTCCACCACGCTGTCCCGAGCAGTTAACATAATGACCGGAACCTGACTCTCCCGGCGCAGCCGGCGCAGCACCTCCATTCCGGACAGCTGGGGCAGCATGATATCCAGCAGCACCAGGTCAAAGGAGCCGCCCAGAGCCAGCTCCAGGCCCTTCCGGCCGTCCAGGGCCTTTTCCACCTGGTAGCCCTCGTATTTCAGCTCCATCTCCACCATCCGGGCCAGCTTTTCCTCGTCCTCCACCAGGAGGATGCGTTCTGCCATCTCTCTCACCTCACGGGATTATTTTTTCTCCTGCTCATCGGAGTGCCAGTCGTGCTTGATTTCGTTCATCACCTGGCGGCCCAGGTCGGCGGCGGTGTCGGCCAAATCGCCCATCATACCGTTGAGATTGTCCCGCTCCAGGTCGGGGCCGGAGAAGCGGTAGCGGAATCCCAGGAAGAGGCCGAGCACCAGGATCAGGGCCGTGATCCAGAAGGCGCAGCACAGCAGCAGCGCCAGAATGAGCACCGGCAGAGCGGTGACGGGCTGGTCGCGGCGCCAGATCTCCAGCTCATTGTCCACCAGCCAGCGGCGCAGCGTGTTGAAAAACCGCCGGGCGCCGCCTCTCCCGGGCCGGGGCTGCTTGGGGGCTTTCTGCTTCTTCCCCTTGTCGGGGAGCTGGGCGGGCAGAGGCTCGGCGGGGGAAGGGGAGGGCAGGGTCTCACTTTTAGTGGAGTAGTAGGCCCCCTCCTCTCTGGGAATGCCCCCCTTCTCCTCCAGATAGATCAGCGCGTCCAGCAGATTGCCGCCGCTGTACTCCAGGGCTTGCTTGGCCTGGGCGTAGCTGACATTGGCTTTTTCCCTCAGACGTTCCACCATTTCCAGTGTAATCTCCATAAAAAGGCTCCTTTCTGGATCGTATTCCTGATTTGTGCCCTTATTGTACCACCGCCGGGTTGAAGAACCGTTTAGCGAAGATTAAGATTTTCTTAAAAATAGTGGCGCTTGCCCAAATGATTATACTATGATATAATCGAAAGAGCAACAAAAGAAGCTGACGTGCCGCCTCCGCCGGGGGCGGGGGAAGCACAGATCAAAGCTCGTGTGCGAAGCGGTCAAAAAGGGAGGGAAAGCCGATGGAAAAAAAACGCCGTGCTGTGCGGCTGCTGCTGGCCGCCGTGCTGATCCTGGGGCTGTTCCCGCCTGTGCCCGCCTCGGCAGCCACCCTGTATTTCACCGCTGTCAACAACAGCGTGGCCCCGCTGACATCGGACACCATGCCCTTCTGGTCCGGGGGAACCCTCTATGTGCCCTACAGCATTTTTGACGCCAGCCTGAACAAGATCGGGGTGGGGCTGGGTCTGTACACCAGCTACAACCGGGACAGCCGCACGGTGACCCTGTTTAATCTGCGGCAAATGCTGATTTTCGATCTGAACAGCGGGACCTGCCGGGACGATGTGACGGGGACGACCTATATTTCCCGGGCCATCATGCGGGGGGGGCGGCCCTACCTGGCCCTGAGCACGGTGTGCTCCCATTTTGACCTGGAGTACAGCTACAACCAGCTGCCCGATGTCCCCCAGGGCTATCTGGTGCGCATCAAGAACAGAGACACCGCGATGAGCGACGCCGACTTCATTGACGCGGCTAAGAATGTAATCAGCAACCGCCTGCGGGAGTATACTCAGAGCCTGAACCCGGCGGAGAGTACCAACCCAGACTCCAACCCCTCCAACTCCTCCGGCCCCGGCGAGAACACCCAGGTGGGGAAGGACGATACGGCGGCCTATCTGGCCTTTCGCTGTGAGACGGCCGCCGGGCTGGCGGACATTCTGGACGTTCTGGGAGAGGACAAACGCTGCGCCGTGTTTTTCCTGACCCCTCAGCTGCTGGAGGAGGGCGATCTGGTGCGCCGCATTCTGGGCGGCGGCCACAGTGTAGGGATTTTGGCGGACGGGGAAGAGGCGCTCCCGCTGCTGGAGCGGGGCGGTCAGGCCCTGGAGCGGGCGGCTTGCGCCCGGACGACCCTGGCCTACGCCCCAGGACAGCAGGAGAGCCTGGAGGAGCGGGGCTGGGTCTGCTGGAAGGAGTCCGTTCTGCTCCGCCCCGGCGATACGGCAGCTCCTAACACCTACGCCTCCGACGCCGTCAGGAAGCTGGGAAAGCAGGGCCAGCCGGTCTGCCTCACCCTGGAGGGGGGGGAGAACGCCGCGCGGGTGCTGCCTGCCTTGCTGCGGTATCTGGGCAGAGAAAACTATATCGTCTCCATCCCCATGGAGACGATGCTGTAAAAAGCTGTACCAATAGCCTCAGCACAAATCTTTACGGCCAAAATTACCGCTGACTGCATGAAAAAAACCGCCGGCGCCGCCGGCGGTTTTCGCTTATTTTCCAAAGAGCTCCGCGGCCCGCTTCATGTTCTCAATGATGGATACCGAGAAAGGGCACCGCTTCTCACAGGCCCCGCAGGCCACGCACTCCCCGGCGTGGCGGGGGAGGAGGGCGTAATGCTCCCGCACCGTCTCGGGTATCTGGCCCTGGGCGCGGGCCAGATTGAAGAACTTGGTCACAGAGGCCACGTCGATGCCTTGGGGACAGGGGGCGCAGTGGCCGCAGTACATGCAGTGGCCCTCCCAGCTGATCCTGGGCATGGCGGCGAAGGCGGCGGCGTAGTCCTTTTCGCTGTCCGGAGCGTCCTCATAGGCGGCGCAGGTTTCCAGCTCCTTTACTGTCCGGGCCCCCGCCATGACGCAGGCCACTCCGGGCCGGGTGAGGGCGTAGTGCAGGCACTGGAAGGGGGTGAGGGCCACCCCGGCGGGGGAGTATTGGCTGAGCAGGTCGCCGCCGCCGAAGGCCTTCATCACCGTGACGCCCACCCCCTGGCGCTGGCAGCTCTCATACAGGGCCTGGCGCTGAGGGTCCATGTTCACCAGCTTGTGCGCATATGCCGACTCTGCCCACAGCTGTTCCACGTCCTCGCCCGCGGGCTGGAGGTCGTAACAGGGGTTGACGCTGAACATGAGCACGTCGATGAGCCCGCTGTCCGCCGCCGCCTGGCCCACCTCCGGGTTATGACTGGACAGGCCGATGCAGCCGATCTTTCCCGCGGCTTTCAGCTCCTTGGCGTAGGCCATCACAGGGCCGTTGACTATCTCGTTCCAGTCGGACAGAGCATCGGAGTAGTGGATCATGCCGATGTCGATGAAGCCGGTGTCCAGCAGGCGGAGCATGTCCTCAAAGCCAGCCTTTACCTTTGTGATGTCCCGGGTGCGCAGGTACTGGCCATTTTCCCAGATGGAGCACAGGTGGGACTGGAGGACAAACTTGTCCCGCCGGCCCTTCAGGGCGCGGCCCAGGTTGGCCCTCATGTCCGGATTGGGGGAGTACAGGTCGATGCAGTTGACGCCCAGCTCCTCCATCTTATCCACAAACGCCAGGACCTGCTCATAGCTCTTGTCCACCAGGCCCTCGCAGCCCATAGCGATCTCGCTGACCGCCAACCCGGTGCGGCCCAATGTACGGTAGTTCATGGGATTCCTCCTTGCTTTTGAATGGAGCCATCTTATCACTTGAAGCCGGGTTTAAGTCAAGAGGGAGTTTCTCATACGTTGACGTTTTAGGTTTACAATGATATAATTCAAAGCAAAAGAGCCGAGTTATAGATGTCCGGCGCTGACCAGCCCCAGCACCAGCAGATGAGCGGGGTAAAAGACATACCACAGGTACTTGTCTCCGGGGAAAGAACGTCCCTTCTCGCCATTGTAAAAGAAGGTAAACGCCACACCCAGCAGGGGGCCCACAGCGTTGATGCACAGCATATGAAACCAGCGGTAGGTAAACAACTGTTCAGAAAAGAGCATCCAGATCAATCTGTACCGGGCCAGGGGCATGAGGAACAGCCACAGCAGAGTCTTTTTCCGGACCGGCCACAGTTCGGTTCGGTAAAAGACCAGAACAAACAGGATATAGCGCCCGCCGCCCTCGGTAAGTCTGAAGTACTCAGCGGCAATCACCATCCAGACGGCCAGGGCATACCCCAGCCCCGCCCGCTTTTCGTTGCCCCAGTCCATCAGCCGCAGAGTGAGCAGGCCCAGCAGCAGAGTGAACATGATGTTGCCGTGGAAGCCAAACAGGAGATAGTAGGGGTATTCCGCCAGACAGGCAAAGATCAGAAGCCGCAAGGCGTATCGGTTAAAATTCCGGGTGTGTCGGTAGCCGTTGGCGATGGAGAATAGAAAAATAGGGGCGGCGATGCGCCCGATGTAATCGGTGGCCCGCTGGAGGACCAGCAGCGCCGGAACGGCCTCGGCGGCGTCGGGGAAGAAAAAGACTTCTAATGTCAGGGCCAGGGGCCAGACATAAGTGACGTGGTCCCACAGCATAGACAGCAGAGCGACGGTTTTCAGGGCGAAAAAGCTCATGGGCAATCAGATTCCTTTCTGTTTTGGGTACAGAGAGGATACCAGATATTTCTTACAAAAAAGCGGATAAATCTCTTACAAATCTCTGAATCTTCAGGAGGACATCCTATGAACATCCAATGGTATCCAGGCCACATGACCAAGACCCGGCGGCAGATCGAGGCCGACCTGAAGCTGGTGGACATCGTGGTGGAGATCATCGACGCCCGTATCCCGGCGTCCAGCCGCAACCCGGACATCGACGCCATCTGCGCCGGCAAGCCCCGGCTCATCGTCCTCAACCGGGCGGACCAGGCCGACCCCGCCCAGAACAGGGCCTGGGAGGCGTATTTCCGGAGTCAGGGCCGCTCCGTCCTGGAGACCGACGCCCGCTCCGGCCGGGGGATCAACCAGTTTTCTGATGTCGTCCGGGGGGCGCTCAGCGAGCAGATTGCCAGGTGGCGGGAAAAGGGTCAGATAGGCCGGCCCGTCCGGGCCATGGTGGTGGGGGTGCCCAACGTGGGCAAGTCTACCTTCATCAACAAGGTGGCCAGGAAGAAGTCCGCCAAGGCGGGCGACCGTCCCGGCGTCACCCGGGGGAAGCAGTGGGTCCATGTGGACCAGGGGCTGGACCTGCTGGACACTCCGGGCATCCTGTGGCCCAAGTTTGAGGACGAGGCCACCGGCATGAATCTGGCCTACACCGGGGCGGTGAAGGACGAGATCATGGATGTGGAGACCCTTGGCTGTCACTTCATGGCGCTGCTGGGGGAGCGCTACCCCCAGGCCCTCATGGACGGCTATAGGCTTCCTGAACTTCCCGCCCGGGAGGAGGGGGAGAACGACGCGGCCTGGGGATACCGGCTGCTTCAGGCGGCGGCGGCCAAGCGGGGAATGCGTATTTCCGGCGGGGAGGTGGACACCGAGCGCATGGCCCGGGTCCTTCTGGACGAGTACCGGGGAGGCAGGCTGGGGCGGTTTACCCTGGAGCTTCCGGAGGGAATGTGACGATGGACCTTTGGCAGTATGAAAAGGAAGCGGCCGCAGAGGGCTATGCCGCCGTCTGCGGCTGCGACGAGGCGGGGGCGGGGCCGCTGGCCGGCCCGGTATACGCCGCGGCGGTGATTCTGCCCCTTGGAGAGGATATTCCCGGCCTGGACGACTCAAAGAAGCTGACGGAAAAGCGGCGTGAAGCGCTTTTCCCTGTCATTCAGGAGAGGGCCCTGGACTGGTCGGCGGCTTTTGTCAGCGCGGAGGAGATTGATAAAACGGATATCCTCAGCGCCCGGATGCGCGCCATGCAGCTGGCCATAGACGGGCTGAGCCGGAAGCCGGATTTCGCGCTGGTCGACGGCAACCGGGACCACGGCAGGAGCGCGGCCATCACAATATCTCACCGCTGTATTGTAAAAGGAGACAGCCTGTCAGCCTCTATCGCGGCGGCCTCCATCCTGGCCAAGGTGAGGCGGGACCATTTTATGGTGGAGATGGCGGCGAAGTATCCGGAGTACCGCTTTGACAGACATAAGGGCTACGGCACCAAGCTCCACTATGCGCTGCTGCGGGAATACGGCCCCTGCCCCATCCACCGGAGGACCTTTCTGAAAGGAATGGCGCCATGAGCGGCCAGAACAGCCGGCTGCTGGGCCGGTGGGGGGAGGACTTGACGGCGGAGTATCTGCGGGACAAGGGGTATCGCATCCTCGCCGCCAATTGGAGATGCCGCTTCGGGGAGCTGGACCTCGTGGCGGAGGACGGGACGTACCTTTGCTTCGTAGAGGTCAAGCTGCGGAAAAACGCCGCCTACGGCCCGGCGGCCGCCTTTGTGGACCGGCGCAAGCAGGAGAAGCTGCGCGCCGCCGCTATGCTCTACCTGTCCCGGTATCCCACGGACCTCCAGCCCCGGTTCGACGTTGTTGAGATATACGCTCCCCAGGGAGTGGAGACGGAAAAACCGGAGCTTTTTCACCTGGAAAACGCCTTTTGACGCCAAAATCTCTTGACCCGGAGGAGAAAAGCTGGCATAATAGGACCCATCAATGATTGAAGTGAGGAAGGATTACCATGCGGTATATCAGCACACGGGACAATACCATACAGTATTCCGCCGCCCAGGCTATTACCCAGGGGCTGGCCAGAGACGGCGGGCTGCTGACCCCCTTCTTCATCCCCAAGCTGCCGGGCAAGGCGCTGGAGGACCTGCGGGATATGGCCTATCAGCAGCGGGCAGTGTATGTGATGAAGCAGTTTCTGGATGAATTTTCTGTGAAGGAGCTCACCAATTTTGTCAACGCCGCCTACGGCCCGGACAAATTCGATACCCCGGCGGTGGCCCCCGTTCATACGGTGGACGGCGACACCCACTGCCTGGAGCTGTGGCACGGCCCCACCTGCGCCTTCAAGGATATGGCCCTGCAGATGCTGCCCCACCTGCTCACCGCCTCCCTGATTAAGACAGAGGAGGAAAAGACGGCCTGCATCCTGGTGGCCACCTCGGGCGACACGGGCAAGGGAGCCCTGGAGGGCTTCAGGGATGTGCCCCGGACCAAAATTCTGGTGTTCTACCCCAAGGACGGGGTGTCTGAGGTCCAGAAGCTGCAGATGGTCACTCAGGAGGGGGACAACGTGGGCGTGGCCGCCGTGGTGGGCAACTTCGACGACGCCCAGACCGGGGTGAAGGAGCTGTTCTCCGACGAGGATATCCGCCGGGAGCTGGCCGAGAAGGGCTGTTTCTTCTCCTCCGCCAACTCCATTAACTGGGGCCGGGTGCTGCCCCAGATCGTCTATTACATCTCCGCCTACTGCGACCTGCTCCGGGATGAGAAGATCGCCCCCGGACAGGCGGTGAATATCTGTGTCCCCACCGGCAACTTCGGCAACATCCTGGCCGCCTGGTATGCCCGGGAGATGGGCTTGCCCATCGGCCAGCTCATCTGCGCGTCCAACAGCAACAACGTGCTTACCGACTTCATCCGGGAGGGGGTCTACGACCGCAACCGGACCTTCTACAACACCATCTCCCCCTCCATGGACATCCTGATTTCCTCCAACCTGGAGCGGCTGCTCTACTCTCTCACCCAGGACACGGCGGAGGTGAGAGGATACATGGCTCAGCTGGCCGAGACAGGCCGGTATCAGGTGGGCGACAGGGTAAAGACCAAGCTGCAGAAGCGGTTCAAGGGCTATTTCTGCGATGACCGGGAGACCCAGCGGATGATCCGCGCCATGTTCGACCGATACGGCTACCTCATCGACACCCACACCGCCGTGGCTTTCTCCGCTCTGGGGCAATACCGGCAGGAGACCGGGGACGACGCCCCCGCCATCGTGGCCTCCACTGCCAGTCCCTTCAAGTTCTGCGCCAGCGTCTTGGAGGCTCTGGGGGAGCAAGCCCCCGCCTCCGGCCTGGACGCCCTGGACCAGCTCTCCGCCCGGACGGGCCAGCCAGCCCCAGCCCCTCTGGCCGGGCTGCGGGATAAGGCGGTCCGGTTCACCCAAGTGGTGGAGAAGGACCACATGCTGGACGCGGTGCGGTCCTTGCTGGAGTGAGCCCATGGCCCTGTACGCCATAGGAGACACCCACCTGTCCCTGGCCTGCGACAAGCCCATGGACGTGTTCGGCGGCAGGTGGGACGGATATGTGGACAAGCTGCGGGAGGGCTTTCAGACCACGGTGTCCCCTGAGGACACCGTGGTGGTCTGCGGGGACGTGTCCTGGGGCATGAGCCTGGAGGAGGCGAAAGCGGATTTTGCCTTTCTGGACGCTCTGCCCGGGGGACGGAAGCTGCTGCTCAAGGGCAACCACGACTACTGGTGGACTACCGCGTCCAAGATGAAAGCGTTTTTTAAGGAGAACGGCTTTGCCACCCTGGACATCCTCCACAACAACTGCCATTTCTACGGGGAGGCCGCCCTGTGCGGCACCCGGGGCTGGTTTTACGAGGAGGATCGGGGGGAACACTCCGCCAAAATCTTTAACCGGGAGCTGATCCGGCTGGAGGCGTCGCTGAAGGCGGCGGGGGAGCGGGAGAAGCTGTGCTTTCTCCACTACCCGCCCCTGTATCAGGGCTACCGATGCGGGGAGATCATCGGCCTGCTGGAGCGGTACGGGGTAAAGCTGTGCTGCTACGGCCATCTCCACGGGGGGAGCCACCGGCTGGCCGTCACCGGACAGCGGGGAGATGTGGAATACCGCCTTGTCGCCGCCGACTATGTGGGCTTTACGCCCGTCAAATTGCTGTCCTAGAGCCTTGCTTCCCATGCAAAAGGAAATAATCTGGAAAATTTTCAAAAAAAGACTGTTCAAACCGCTGCGTATCTGATAGAATATCGTGGCGAAAGTAAAAGGGCCCCTCCGCCGGCCGTTCCGGAGGCGGGACCGACAGGAGGAAATTGTACAAATGAAGGTCACCAGTGTTGAGAAGAAAGAGAAGAGCACCGTAGAGCTCACCATCCAGGTGGAGGCCGATGTCTTTGAGGCGGCCATCCAGAAGGTCTATCTGAAAAACCGCGGCCGCATCAACGTTCCCGGCTTCCGCAAGGGCAAGGCCCCCCGGAAGATTATCGAGGGTATGTACGGCACCGGCGTGTTCTACGAGGACGCCATTAACGAGTGCTATCCGGCCGCCTATGAGCAGGCCGTGAAGGAACAGGGCCTGGACGATGTGGGCTACCCCAAAATGGAGATCGTGGAGGCGGGTAAGGAGGGCTTTACCTTCAAGGCGCTGGTTTCCGTCCGTCCTGAGGTCAAGCTGGGCGAGTACAAGGGCCTGACTGCCCCCAAGGAGAAGGTTGAGGTCACCGAGGAGGATATCGACGGGGAGCTCAAGCCCTATATCGACCGGGCCACCCGTCTGGTCAGCGTGAAGCGCAAGGCCAAGAAGGGCGACACCGCCGTCATCGACTTTGAGGGCTTCGACAACGGCACCCCCTTCGAGGGCGGCAAGGGCGAGAACTACGATCTGAAGCTGGGCGCAGGTATGTTTGTCCCCGGCTTTGAGGAGCAGGTCGTGGGCATGAAGGCCGGCGAGGAGAAGGATATCGACATCACCTTCCCCGAGGACTACCATGCCGACCTGGCCGGCAAGGCTGTTGTATTTCATGTGAAGGTCAACGAGGTGAAGGAGTCCCAGGCCCCCGAGGTGGACGACGAGTTTGCCAAGGACGTGTCCGAGTTCGATACCCTGGCCGATTTCCGCAAGGACCTGGGGGAGAAGCTGCAGCAGCGTAAGGAGGCCCAGGCCAAGAGCGACTTTGAGAACGCTGTTCTGGAGCAGCTGGTGGAGAACATGGAGTGCGAGATTCCCGACGGAATGGTGGAAGCCCAGACCGACCGGCTGATGGACGACTACGCCATGCGCCTGCAGAGTCAGGGCATCCCTATGGACCAGTATATGTCCATGATGGGTATGACCCCCGAGGTGATGCGCGCCTCCGCCAAGCCCGCCGCCCTGAAGCAGGTGCAGGTGGAGCTGGCCCTTACCGCCGTGGCCAAGGCGGAGGGGATCGAGGTGTCCGACGAGGAGTGCGAGGCCGAGGTGGCCAAGCTGGCCGAGCAGTATAAGATGGAGGCCGACCAGGTGAAAGCCATTGTCACCATGGATAGCCTGAGAAAGGACCTGTCCTTGCGCAAGGCGAACGATGTGGTCCTCTCCAGCGCCAAGGAGGGCAAGGCAAAGAAGAAAGCCGCCTCTGGCAAGAAAGAAGACGCGGGTGAGGAGAAGCCCAAGCGCAGCCGTGCCAAGAAGGCCGAGGAGTCCAAAGAGGAAGCGGCCGAGTAATGAAAGCACACGTCCCGGGGCGGCACGTTCCGCCCCGGGCGTAAGAATATCACAAGGAATGAATTTCCAGCGGTGTGGGTATACTCTGGTATCCCACTGAAAAAAGGAGTATTTTTATGAGCTTAGTTCCCTATGTAGTAGAGCAGACCAACCGGGGCGAGCGTTCCTACGACATTTTCTCCCGCCTGCTTAACGACCGGATTGTCATGCTGTCCGAGGAGGTCAACGACACCACCGCCTCTCTGGTGGTTGCCCAGCTGCTGTACCTGGAGGCCCAGGACCCGGATAAGGATGTCCAGTTCTATATCAACAGCCCCGGCGGCTCCGTCACGGCGGGCATGGCCATCTACGATACCATGCAGTATATCAAGTGCGACGTGTCCACTATCTGCATCGGCATGGCGGCCTCCATGGGGGCCTTCCTGCTGTCCTCCGGGGCCAAGGGCAAGCGTCTGGCTCTGCCCAACGCCGAAATTATGATCCATCAGCCCTCCGCCGGCACACAGGGCCAGATCACCGATATGGCCATCCATCTGCGCCGGCTGGAGATCATTAAGACCCGGATGAACCGCATCCTGTCCGAAAACACCGGCAAACCCATCGAGGTAGTCACCGCCGACTGCGAGCGGGACAACTTCATGACCGCTCAGGAGGCCATGGAGTACGGCCTGGTGGATAAGGTGCTGGACAGACGGTAAGAGATTGAAATTGAGGTACTGCCATGGCAAGAAATGAGGAAAAAAGAATACGGTGTTCCTTCTGCGGCAAGCATCAGGATCAGGTAAAGCGGATCATCGCCGGTCCGGGTGTGTATATCTGCGATGAGTGCGTGGGCCTGTGCATGGCGGCCATGGGGGAGGACGCCCTTTTCCTGGAGGGAGACGGTGCCCAGTTCACCGGGGAAATCCCCGACGTCATCCCCACACCCAAGGAGATACACGCCGTTCTGGACCAGTATATCATCGGCCAGAAGAAGGCCAAGGTGGCCCTGTCGGTGGCGGTATACAACCACTACAAGCGCATCTACTTCGGCGGAGCGGAGGATGTGGAGCTGCAGAAGAGCAACATCCTGCTCATGGGCCCCACCGGCTGCGGTAAGACCCTCTTCGCCCAGACCCTGGCGCGGGTGCTGAAGGTGCCCTTCGCCATTGCCGACGCCACCACTCTCACAGAGGCCGGCTATGTGGGTGACGACGTGGAGAATATCCTGCTGCGTCTGGTTCAGGCCGCCGACTACGATGTGGAGTTGGCCGAGCGGGGCATCATCTATATTGACGAGATGGATAAGATTGCCAGGAAGAGCGAGAACACTTCCATCACCCGTGACGTGTCCGGCGAGGGCGTGCAGCAGGCGCTTTTGAAAATTCTGGAGGGCACCGTGGCCAACGTCCCCCCCCAGGGCGGACGGAAGCACCCCCACCAGGAGTTCATCCAGATCGATACCCGCAACATCCTGTTTATCTGCGGCGGGGCCTTCGACGGCATCGACAAGATCATCGAGCACCGGCTGGATAAGCGCTCCCTGGGCTTCGGCGCGGAGATTCAGAGCCGCAAGGAGCGCAACATGGGCGAGCTGATGAAGGAAATCCAGCCCCAGGACCTGCTTAAGTACGGCATCATCCCCGAGCTGGTGGGCCGTATGCCGGTGCTGACGACGCTGGAGTCACTGGACCGCGGTCAGATGGTCCGCATCCTCACCGAACCCAAGAACGCCCTGGTCAAGCAGTACAAGGTGCTGCTGGGCTACGATCAGGTGGAGCTGGAGTTCGCTCCAGAGGCGTTGGAGGCAGTGGCCGAGCGGGCGGTGGAGCGGGAGATCGGCGCCCGCGGCCTGCGGGCCATTCTGGAGGAGGTCATGAATCAGATCATGTATGACATCCCCTCCGACCCCACCATCGTCAAGGTGATTATCACCGAGAGCTGCGTCAGGGACGGGGCGGGGCCGGAGCTGGTCCGGGACCCGGAGCGTACCCAGCGGCCCAAGCTGGGCAAAGCCGCCGTCCAGGTAGAGAAATCCGGTCCAAACGGCCGCTATGGCCACGCAGGTTGAGATAAAATATATCCAGACGTCCCGCGGCACCCCCACAGCGGGGCGCGGGGCGTCTGTGCTATTCCTCGAAAGGAAGTGAACGACTATGTCCAAAGAGTGGGACATTCTCCACACCAGTACCATGCCCGTTATCGCCTTGCGGGGGCTGACGGTCTTTCCCAACGTGCTGATCCACTTTGAGGTGGCCCGGGAGGCCTCCGTACGGGCGCTGGAGGCGGCCATGACCGCCGGCAGCCCGGTATTTCTGGTAGGCCAGAAGGACATCGGAGTGGAAAAGCCCGGGGCGGACGACCTGTATCAGGTGGGCACCATCTCCAACATCCGGCAGATTCTCCGTATGCCCGGAGACAATGTGCGGGTAATGGTGGAGGGGGCTGCCCGGGGCAGTCTGCTCCAGCTGCTGGGCACCGAACCCCATCTGGAGGCGGAGATACGGGAAATTCAGGAGGCCTCCGTCCGGGAGAGCGCCCGGACAGAGGCCCTGATGCGCTCCGCCTATGAGCTGTTTCAGGACTACGCCGAGCTGTCTCCCAAGCTGTCCCCCGATCTGATCGTCCATGTGCTGGCCAGCCAGGACCTGGGCCATATCGCCGACTATATCGCCCAGAACATCCCCATGCGCAACAGCGACAAGCAGTCCATCCTGGAGGAGCTGCGCCCCGTCAGACGGCTGGAGAAGCTCTACCGCCTGCTGGAGCGGGAGGTGGAGATTCTCACCCTGGATCAGGAAATCCAGGAGCGGGCCAAGGAGCAGGTGAACGAGAACCAGCGGGACTACTACCTTCGGGAGCAGCTGAAGGCCATCCAGGCCGAGCTGGGGGAGGAGGCCGACGAGATTGAGGAGTACCGGGAGAAGATTGCCAAGGCCAAGCTCCCCGACCAGGTACGGGAGAAGCTGAACCGCGAGCTGGGCCGTCTGACCAAGCAGTCCTACAGCTCCTCGGAGAGCACCGTACTGCGCAACTATCTGGACATCTGCCTGGAGCTGCCCTGGGGCAGGACCACCAGGGAGAAGGTCAACGTCGCCGCCGTGAAAAAAGCGCTGGATCAGGACCACTTCGGTCTGGACAAGGTGAAAAAGCGGGTGCTGGAGTTCGTGGCCGTCCGCCAGCTTGCCCCAGAGCTGAAGGGGCAGGTCATCTGTCTGGTGGGCCCGCCGGGAGTGGGCAAGACCTCCATCGCCATGTCCATGGCGCGGGCCATGAACCGGAAGCTGGCCCGCATCTCTCTGGGCGGCGTCAGCGACGAGGCGGAAATCCGCGGTCACCGCAAGACCTATGTGGGAGCCATGCCCGGCCGGATTATCACCGCCATCAATCAGGCCCAGAGCTGCAACCCCCTCATCCTTCTGGATGAGATTGACAAGCTGGGCTACGACCACCGGGGGGACCCCTCCTCGGCGCTGCTGGAGGTGTTGGACGGGGAGCAGAACTCCACCTTCCGGGACAACTTTTTGGAAATTCCCTTTGACCTGTCTCAGGTCATGTTCATTACAACCGCCAACACCACCGACACCATCCCCCGGCCCCTGCTGGACCGGATGGAGGTCATTGAGCTGTCCAGCTACACCGACGAGGAGAAGGTGCAGATCGCCAAAAAGCACCTGCTGCCCAAGGAGCTGAAGCGCCACGGGCTGACCAAGGCGCAGCTCAAGCTGACCGACGGCGCCTTGCGGGAGATGATCGCCGCCTACACAAGGGAGTCGGGGGTCCGTATTCTGGAGCGCCGGCTGGCCGCCATCTGCCGAAAGGCCGCCATGAAGGTGGTGGCAGAGGATATAAAGTCTATCCGCATGACAGAAAAAGACCTGGAGGAGTATCTGGGCGTGCCGCGCTACCACCCTGAGCGGCAGGCTCTGGAGGAGCGCGTGGGCGTGGTCAACGGCCTGGCCTGGACCAGCGTGGGGGGTGAACTGCTGGAGGTGGAGGTCAACGTGGTCCCCGGCTCCGGCAAGGTGGAGCTCACCGGCAACCTGGGCGATGTGATGAAGGAGTCGGCCCACACCGCTTTGAGCTTTATCCGCAGCCGGGCCGACCAGCTGAATGTCCCCGCCGACTTCTACAAGGAGAAGGATATCCACGTCCACTTCCCCGAGGGGGCGGTCCCCAAGGACGGCCCCTCCGCCGGCATCGCCATTACAACAGCGATGGTGTCCGCCCTCACCGGGGCGTCCGTGCGCCGGGGAATCGCCATGACTGGCGAGGTCACCCTCCGGGGGCGGGTCCTGCCCATCGGCGGCTTGAAGGAAAAGACCATGGCCGCCTTCCGCAGCGGCGTCAAGACGGTGATTATCCCCGCCGACAACGGCAAGGACCTGGAGGAGATCGACCAGACGGTGCGCAAGGCCCTCCAGTTTATTCTGGTGGAGCGGGCGGACCAGGTGCTCTCCCACGCCCTGAACCGCCCGGTGGAGGCCGCCGCGCCCCGCCGCAGGGGCCGTCCCAGAAAGAGCGAGGCTCTGCCCGATCTGCCCCCCGCGGCCAAGGGGAAAGGCGGCTCCCGTCTGAGCCAATAAGGAGGCCCATATGCCTGTCAATCTACAGAAAGCGGAGTTTGTGCTGTCCGCCGTCTCTCCGAAAAACTTCATTCAGGACGGCCGGCCCCAGGTGGCCTTTGCGGGGCGGTCCAACGTGGGCAAATCCTCGGTTATCAACCGGCTGCTGGGGAGGAAGAATTTCGCCCGGGTGGGGGCCGCTCCGGGAAAGACCGTCCATGTGAACTACTTTGATATCGACGGGGCGTTTTACCTGGTGGACCTGCCCGGCTACGGCTACGCCAAGGTGTCCAAGGCGGAGCGGGATCGGTGGGGAAGGCTGATGGAGGACTACTTTGCCAGGCCCGACCTGCTCACCCTGGGGGTGATGATCGTGGATTCCCGCCACAAGCCCACCGCCGACGACTGTACCATGTTCCGGTGGTTCAAGGACACCAGCTGTCCCCTGATTGTTGTAGCCAACAAGCTGGATAAGCTGAAAAAGAGAGAGATAGAGCCAAACCTCCAGCTCATCCGGGACACCCTGGGGCTGGGGGAGGAGAATCTGCTGATTCCTTTCTCGGCGGAGAAGGGAACCGGCCGGGAGGAGCTGCTGTCAGCCATCTTTGCGGGGATAGAATAGAGAAACGCGGCGGCCTCCGTAGGGGGCCGCCGTTCTCTGTGACTTCTTCGGAATTTAACTTGTCTTTTCCTGGACAAACTGTTATAATAACAGGAAAGATAAACCTAAAATGGGGAGGTGGGCCCTTGGAGGCACCCATTTACCACCTGGAAGGGGTGGTGAAGGCGAAGGAGGAGAGCATGGAGGATTTTGTGGGTCCACTGGACCTGATCCTCCACCTGCTGAGCAAGAACAAGCTGGAGATCAAGGATATCCAGATCGCCCTCATCCTGGACCAGTACATGGAGTGGATGAATCAGCGCCGCGAGCTTGACCTGGAGATAGCCAGCGAGTTCGTGACCATGGCCTCCCACCTGGTGTACATCAAGACCCGGATGCTGCTGTCCATCAACGACGAGGAGGCCATGAGCGAGATGGAACAGCTCATCGCCACTCTGGAGGCTCACCAGCGCAACGAGAACTATCTGAAGATCAAGGCGGTGATCCCCGCTCTGGACGGCCGGTATCAGATCGGCCGGGACTACCTGACCAAGGTGCCCGAGGCGGTCCAGCCGGATAAAATATACCGTTACGTCCACGACAGAACCGACCTGCTCAGGGCTGTGACCGACGTGCTGGGCCGGCTGGACAACAAGCTGCCTCCGCCGGTGTCCGCCTTCCAGGGTATCGTGGGCCGGGAGCCCTACCCTGTGGCCGACAAGGCTGGGGAGATCATCAAGCGGTTGGTAGCTTTCGGCGTCACCCGGTTTCGGGCCCTGTTCAAGGGCAGCCGCAGCCGGTCGGAGGTGGTGGCTACTTTCCTGGCCGTGCTGGAGCTGTGCAAGGCCCGCCGCCTGCACCTGGCGGGCACCGAATCGGACTGCACCGTCACCTGCACCCGGGAGGAGGGCGCGGTGGAGTTTACGTCGGAGAATTATTGATGAAAGAGGGTGCCCCCGATGGAGGTAAAAGAGTTGGAATCCGCCCTGGAGGGGGTGCTGTTTGCCGCCGGAGAGCCGGTGGCGGTGGAGCGGCTGTGCCTGGGCCTTGAGGTGGACCGGCCTACCCTGGACGCGGTGGCCCAGCGGCTGATGGACCGATACAGCTACGACCGCCGCGGCATTCGTCTGGTCAAGCTGGATACCAGCTATCAGCTGTGCTCCGCGCCGGAATTTGCCGGTTACGTCCGCAAGACGCTGGAGAGCCGCAAGCCGGCCCGGCTGTCTCAGCCGGCGTTGGAAGTGCTGGCCATCATCGCCTACTACCAGCCTGTTACCCGGGCCTATGTGGACCAGGTGCGGGGGGTGGACAGCTCCTACACCATGGGTCTGCTGCTGGAGCGGGAGCTCATTGAGGAGGCGGGCCGTCTGGCCGTCCCCGGCCGGCCCATGCAGTTCCGGACCACCAAAAACTTCCTGCGCTCCTTTGGCCTGTCCAGCCTGGACGAACTGCCCGAACTGCCGGGACCGTCTCAGGAGGGCAGTCAGATGACCCTGGAGCTGGAGGCCAGTCTTCAGCGTCTCCGGGAAGCGGAAGTGCTGGAGGAGAGCGAATCTGAGCCGCCGGAGCCCCCGGCAGAGGGGACATGAGGGCCGTTTACATCCTGGCCGCCGTGGCGCTGGTTCTGTTCCTCGTCGGGCAGGTCCGGGTGGGCGGCCGGGCGGAGTTCAACGCCCAGGGCTTTTTCCTCTGGGTCCGGCTGGGCCTGTTTCAGATCAAAATTCTCCCCATGTCCCCCAAAGAGGAAAAGCCCGCAAAGCCCCAAAAACCGAAGAAAAAAAAGGAACCCCAAAAGCCCAAAAAGGAGAAGGAGCCCGTACCGCTCCCGGAGAAGATCGGCGGGGCGCTGGAGTATGCCCAGGAGCTGCTGCCCGTAGTTCTGGAGGCGGGGAGAGGCATGTGGCGGGGGTTGCGGGTGGATACACTGGAGCTGGAGCTCACCGCCGGCGGGAGCGATCCGGCGGACGCGGCCATGCTCTACGGCCGGGCCAACGCCGTTCTGGGGGCGCTGTGGAGCCCTTTGACCGAGGCTTTCCATGTAAAGGAGGGCGCCGCCCGGGTGAAGCTGGACTTCGACGCCTTGGGTACGACGGTGTACGGCCAGGCGGCCCTGTCCATCAAGATCGGGACGGTGACCTGGGTTGGTATGCGGGCGTGCGTAAAGACCCTGTTTAGAGCGCTTGCCGCACGAAAGCGGCTGAAAATAAAACGACAGCAGAGAAAGGCGGTATGACCTATGGAACAGAAGAACTCTCTGGGTGAACTGATGAAGATTACCATGGAGCATATCAAGACTATGGCGGACGCCAACACCATTATCGGCACCCCCATCCACGCGGAGGGGGTCACCCTTATTCCTGTGTCCCGGATGTCCTTCGGCATGGGGGGAGGCGGCACGGAGTTTTCCACCAAGGCCGGAGCGCCCAAGGAGGGCTTTGGCGGCGGCTCTGCCGCCAGCGCCAAGCTGGAGCCGGTGGCGTTTCTCGTTGTCCGGGAGGACGGCAGCGTGAAGCTGCTCCCGGTGGCTCCGCCCCCCGCCACCACCGTGGACCGGGTCATTGAGACAGTACCCGAGGTGGTGGACAAGGTGACTGGCTTCATTGAGAAGCAGCAGGAGAAGAAGGCCCGGAAGGAGGCCGAAGGGGACTTCGCCGAGTAGACCGCGGAAAAACAAAAATTTCCCTGGAAATAACGGAGAAAAGCCGCTCCATACTATTGCTATCCGCAAAAAAGAAGGTGGCAAATGTTGAAGCGACTTTTTTCTGCGCTCCTGATTGTGGAGCTGTTGTGGTGCGCCTTGCCCACTGTCCGGGCAGAGGGAACCGTGAAAATCTCCGCCGCGGCCGCGGTGCTGATGGACGCCGGCACCGGTCGGGTGCTCTGGGAGCGGGACAGCCATACGCCCCGGCTCATTGCCAGCACCACCAAGCTGATGACCGCCCTGGTGGCCCTGGAGTCGGGGCACGGCTTGGAGGAGATGGTCACCGTTGCCCCTGAGTGGGCGGGGGCGGAGGGCTCCTCCATCTACCTGCGCCCGGGGGAGGAGGTCACCCTGGAGACCTTGCTCTACGGCCTGCTTCTCCGCTCAGGCAACGACGCCGCCCTGGCCATCGCCGGATACTGCGGGGGGACGGTGGACAGCTTTGTCTCCCAGATGAACCAAAAGGCTCGGGAACTGGGCATGAAGGATACCGGCTTTGCCAACCCCAACGGCCTGGACGCCGAGGGGCACCGCTCCAGCGCCTACGACATGGCCGTTTTAGCCAGGGCCTGCCTGGAAAACGAGACCCTGGCCAAGATTGCCGCCACGAAATCCATTACCCTGGGCGTCCGCACCTTTACCAACCACAACAAGCTGCTGTGGCGGTACGAGGGCTGTTTGGGACTGAAAACGGGCTACACCAAGGAGGCGGGCCGCACCCTGGTCTCCGCCGCCAGACGGGACGGGCTCACCCTGATCTGCGTCACCCTCAACGCCCCCAGCGACTGGGCGGACCACACCGCGCTGCTGGACTGGGGCTTTGCCAATTACAAGGCCCATTCCCTGTCCCGGACAGGGGAGCGAATCGGACGCTTGCCTGTCTCCGGAGGTCTGGCCCCCGCCTGCCCCGTCGAGACGGCTGCCGGCCTCACCGCCGCCCTGGCCCCCGGCGAGAAGCCGGAGCGGGTCTGGGAGCTGTCAGAAGCGGTGCTGACTGCTCCGGTAACCCAGGGGACCCAGGTGGGCGAGATCATATATTATGTAAACCGAAAGGAGCTGGCCAGAGTGCCGCTGGTCACTGGCCAGGATATTCCTGATTGTTCAGCGCCGAAGGGAGGGGGCTGGCTTTGGAGGAGCGTATTCAAAAACTGATTTCCGCCTGCGGGCTGGCCTCCCGGCGGGCGGCGGAGGAGTGGATCGCCGCCGGGCGGGTGACGGTCAACGGCGAAAAGGCCCGCCTGGGGGACCGGGCGGACCTGGACCGGGACACCGTCCTGGTGGATGGGAAGCCTCTGGCCCCCGGGGGCGGACGGACTTATCTCATGCTGAACAAGCCCCGGGGGTATGTGACCACCCTGTCCGACGAGAAGGGGCGAAAGACGGTGATTGACCTGGTGGCTGGCTGCGGGACCCGGGTGTGGCCGGTGGGAAGGCTGGACATGGACTCGGAGGGGCTGCTCATTCTCACCGACGACGGCGCGCTCACCCACCAGCTTCTCCACCCAAGCCACGAGGTGGACAAGGAGTATCTGGTGTGGGTGACGGGGAACGTGAACAAGGCGCTGCCCATCCTGTCCGCCCCCATGACCCTGGATGGGGAGCGGCTGGCCCCCGCCCAGGTGCGCCGGGGGAGGGACAGCGGCGGGGTCCACCAGCTGTCCGTTACCGTCCATCAGGGGAAAAACCGGCAGGTGCGCCGGATGTGCGCCCAGGCCGGGCTGAAGGTGCTGCGGCTCAAGCGGGTGCGGGAGGGACCGCTGTCCCTGGACCGCTCCCTGAAAGCAGGCCAGTGGCGAACTCTCACCGACAGGGAGCTATTGGAGCTTACAGGGCCGTTAAGCGATAGATGAGAGATTTTTGCGGGAAAAACACGAAGCTCCCGCAAAAATCTCTTGCGTTTCTCCCGGAAAGCGAGTATGATTAGTTTGGTGATTCGACTGGGAGGATGGAACGTATGAGCCGAGATATTTTGACCGTAATCCAGGACAGCATGCACACCTTTTCCAAGGGACAGCGGAAAATCGCCAATTTTATCCTGGAGTCTTACGACAAGGCTGCCTTTATGACGGCCAGCCGTCTGGGCCAGAAGGTGGGGGTGAGCGAATCCACCGTGGTCCGCTTCGCCTTTGAGCTGGGCTACGGCGGCTATCCGGATATGCAGCGGTCCCTGCAGAAGATGATCCGCAGCCGGCTGACCACCGTTCAGCGCATCGAGGTGACCCGCGACCGGCTGGGGGATCAGGACCTGCTGTCCATGGTGCTCCAGTCGGATATCGAGAAGATCCGCCAGACCCTGGAGGAGCTGGACCGGAACAGCTTCTACAACGCGGTGGAAGCCATTGTGTCGGCCCGGAAAATTTACATCATCGGCGTGCGCTCCTCCGCGTCCATAGCCTCCTTCCTGCACTTTTATTTCAATCTGATTTTTGACAATGTGGTGCTGGTGTCCGCCAACACCGCCAGCGAGACATTTGAGAGCCTGCTCCGGGTGGGGGAGGGGGACGCGGTCATCGGCATCAGTTTCCCCCGGTACTCCAGCCGCACCGTTCAGGCCATAAGCTTTGCACGGGATCGGGGAGCCACCACCATCGCCATTACCGACAGCGAGACCTCCCCTCTGGCTCCCATCTCCCGGTACTCCCTCATGGCCCGCAGCGACATGGCCTCCTTTGTGGACTCCCTGGTGGCCCCGCTGTCCCTGGTGAACGCCTTGCTGGTGGCGGTGAGCCAGCGGAAGAATGAAGACTTGTCCAATACCTTCCATACCCTGGAGAAGATATGGGAGGAGTATAACGTGTACGAGAAGGTGCCCGAATGACGGACATCGTTGTGGTGGGCGGCGGAGCCGCCGGCATGATGGCGGCTGTCACGGCCGCCCGGATGGGGGCGTCGGTCACACTGGTAGAGCGCAACCGGAAGGTGGGGCGCAAGCTGTACATCACCGGAAAGGGCCGGTGCAACGTGACCAACCACTGCTCCCCCGAGGAGGTCCGGGCGGCGGTTTCCCGTAACGGGAAATTCCTTTACAGCGCTTTGGAACATACGCCTCCCGCCTGGGCAGAGGAGTTTTTTGAGGCGCTGGGCGTGCCGTTGAAGGTGGAGCGGGGGAATCGGGTGTTTCCCGTCTCCGACAAGTCCGCCGATATCATCGACGCCCTGTTCTTTGAGCTGAAACGGCTCAAGGTGCCTGTCATTCAGGGGCGGGTTGTGAGGATTCACGCCCAGGCTGTGGAACTGGAGAGCGGAGACCGGCTTTCCTGTAAGGCGGTGATCCTTGCCACCGGCGGACTGTCCTACCCGGCCACCGGCTCCACCGGCGACGGCCACCGTCTGGCCAGGGAGCTGGGCCATACGGTGGTTGACATAAAACCATCTCTGGCGCCGCTGGAGTCCCCCGACCCCTTCTGCGGAAAGATGCAGGGGTTGGCCCTGAAAAATGTCGCTTTGACGGTGAAAAACCAGAAGAAAAAGACCGTTTTTCAGGAACAGGGGGAGCTGCTGTTCACCCACTTCGGCCTGTCCGGGCCGCTGGTGCTGTCGGCCAGCGCCCACATGCGGGATTTTGACAAGGAACAGTACACCTGCGCCATCGACTTGAAGCCCGCCCTGGACGAGGCCGACCTGGACGCCCGTCTGGTGCGGGAGCTGACCGCCGGGGCCAACAAGGATATGGACAATCTAATGGGGGCGCTGGCTCCCCGGCTGCTGGTCCCCGTCCTGCTGGAGCGGGCGGATATTCCGGGAAACAAGAAGGCCCACGACCTGACAAAGGGGGAGCGCCGCCGTCTGCTGGAGCTGTTTAAAAGCTTCACCGTGGCGGTGTCCGGACCCCGGCCCATCGAAGAGGCCATCATTACCTCCGGAGGGGTAAAAACGTCCGAGGTGGACCCGAAAACCATGATGAGCAAGAAGGTCTCCGGCCTGTTTTTCGCCGGAGAGCTGCTGGACGTGGACGCCTGTACCGGCGGCTTCAACCTGCAGATTGCCTGGGCCACCGGGAGAGCCGCCGGGGAAGGCGCTGCCGCCTTTATAAATCAGCGCCCAGAGTGACCCCCGTGCGCACCCCCAGGCGGAAGCCTTGTGCGGCGTATAGGGCCAGAACTTCCTGGAGGGTTTTCTGAAGCTGAGGGGAAAGCTCATTGTTCAGCAGGTCGATCTGCAAGGCTTCACCTTCATCTATAGGTTGGCTTTCAATGTTGGGCTTGATATAATGGTCGTACATCCAGCGCATTAGTTCCGTCATGATAATACCTCCAGACGACTTATTTATTGGTATTATACACAACTAAATTATTCGTGTCAAGGGTTTTGGGTGATATTATGGAAAAAAAATTGTTATTAGTTGAATTTGGGAAACGCCTAAAGACTTTGAGAAAAGAAAAAGGTCTAAAACAGACTGATATGGCTGATATTATGGGAATGACAGACCGTCAGTATCAGCGTTATGAATATGGAATGATAAACGTCCCCGCGACGACCCTGAACTTTTTTGCCGATTACTTCGGTGTGACCACGGATTACCTCCTGGGCCGGGGAGAATAAAGCCTTCCCCTTTAGGGGAAGGTGGCACGGCGAAGCCGTGACGGATGAGGCCGATCATTGGAACTCTCCGCTGGACGGCCTCACCCGCCCCCTTCGGGGGCACCCTCCCCTGAAGGGGAGGGCTTATGAAGCAGGAACGGAGTAATGAGCATGAATTACAGAAGCGTTGCCATCGACGGCCCGGCCGGGGCGGGGAAAAGCACCCTGGCCCGGAAGCTGGCGGAAAAGCTGGGCTTTTTATATGTGGACACCGGGGCCATCTACCGCACGGTGGCCCTGGCGGTCCTGCGGGCGGGGCTGGACCCGTCGGACGAGGCGGGGACAGGCGGCCTGCTGGGCGGGCTGGACCTGAAAATGGCCTACGGCGGAGACGGCGTACAGCGGATGTATCTGGCCGGGGAGGACGTATCTGCGGCCATCCGGGAGCATCAGATCTCGGGTGTGGCGTCAAAGGTATCCGCTATCCCGGCGGTGCGGGCCTTTCTGCTGGACTATCAGCGCAGGCTGGCACGGGAGGGCAGTGTGGTCATGGACGGCCGGGACATCGGGACCGTGGTGCTGCCGGACGCGGACGTGAAGATATTCCTCACCGCCGCCCCGGAGGCCAGGGCCCGCCGCCGGCTGCTGGAGCTGGAGCAGCGGGGACGGAGCGCGGATTATGAGACCGTCCTCCAGGACATCAGGGACCGGGATTACAGCGATGAGCACCGGCCCATCGCCCCGCTGAAGCGGGCAGAGGACGCCGCCTTGCTGGACACCACAAGTTTAAATCTGGAGCAGAGCCTGGAGGCCTTGCTGTCCATGGTAAAGGAGAAGATTACGTGAGCGAGGAAGCGGCCGTCAAGGCGGAGAAGAGAGTGAAGGAGACGCCGGAGCATCGGAAAAAGCGGATGGACTGGTTTTTCCACTTTCTCTATCTCATCATCTACCCCTATTTTAAGCTGATCCATCCGGTGTACGCCATAGGCCGGGAGAACATCCCGGAGGGTCCCGCGGTGATCTGCCCCAACCACTCCACCGCCGGCGACCCCTTCTATGTGGTATTCGCCTTTGGCTACAAATGGCCCATGCGGGCCATGGCCAAGGTGGAGATCATGCGGGTGCCCTTTATCGGCTGGATTTTGTCCAAGGCGGGGGTGTTCGGCGTGGACCGGAACGCCACCGACGTAAAGGCGGTGCGCACTGCCATGAAGTTCCTCAAGGAGGGCGATAAGCTGCTTATGTTCCCCGAGGGCACCCGTGTCCGGGGGGACGAGGACGTGGAGGCCAAGGTGGGCGCGGCGCTGTTTGCCACCCGAACGGGCGTGCCCTTGCTGCCGGTGTACATACAGCGGAAAAAACGGCGGTTCCGGCGTAATACCGTGGTGATCGGGGAACCCTATTATCCGGAGTATGAGGGCCGCAAGCCCTCCGAGGAGGAGCTTCAAGCCATGGCCCGGGACCTGATGGGCCGGGTAAAGGCTCTGGGGGAGGGCGTGGGATGAGGATTACGCTGGCCAAATCCGCCGGCTTCTGCTACGGAGTCCGCCGGGCGGTGGAGCTGGCCGAGGAGAAGGCCGCCCAGGGTGTCCCCTGTGTCATGCTGGGCTCCCTCATTCACAACAAGGACGTGACCAGCCGCCTGGCCGCTCGGGGGCTTCGGACGGTGGACCGGCCGGAGGACGTACCTGACGGCTGCGCCGTCATCATCCGCTCCCACGGAGAGAGCCGGGCTGTCCACAAGGCCTTCGCCCGGCGGGGGGTGGAGGTCTTTGACGCCACCTGTCCCAACGTCACCCGCATCCACGAAATCGTGGCGGAGGCGGAAAAACGGGGCCGGCAGCCCGTGATCGTGGGCACTCCGGACCATCCGGAGGTGCTGGCAATTGCGGGATGGTGTGAGGCCCCGGTGGTACTTTCCGGGGCGGAAAACCTTGAAAAATGGCTGAAAGAGGACGAAAAACGCACGGAACAACCTCTTACCTTTGTTTCCCAAACCACCTCCACCCAGAAAATTTGGGATGATTGCGTGAAAAAAGCAAAAAAACTATGTACAAACGCGGAATTTTTTGATACAATATGTGGAGCGACGTCCAAACGCCAGGAGGAGGCCCGCCAGCTTGCCGCGCAATGCGGCCTGATGGTGGTGGTAGGCGACAGGCAGAGCTCCAACACCAGACGGCTTGGGGAAATCTGTCGGGAATCCTGCTCCAACGTCCTGCTGATCGAGCGGGCGGAGGAGCTGGGCCGGCTGCCTCAAGCGGATATGGTCGGCATCACGGCGGGCGCGTCCACGCCCGCGTGGATAATAAAGGAGGTCATTGACAAAATGAGCGAAGAAATTTTAGAGATGGACAAATCTTTCCAGGAGATGCTGGAGGAGTCGTTCAAAACTTTGAATAATGGAGATAAGGTTACCGGCACCGTTGTGGCCATCACGCCCACCGAAGTCCAGGTTGAGCTGGGCATCAAGTACCCTGGCTACATTGCCCTGACCGAGCTGAGCGACGACCCTACCGTCAAGCCTGAGGAGATTGTGAAGGTGGGCGACGAGATCGAGTCCATCGTGGTTCAGGTCAGCGACCGGGACTGCATGGTCAAGCTGTCCAAGCGCCGTCTGGACATCAACAAGGGCTGGGAGGAGATCGAGGCCTCTCGGGAGAACGAGACCGTTATGGAGGGCTTCGTCACCGAGGACAACAAGGGCGGCGTGGTTGTCTCCGTCAAGGGCGTGCGGGTGTTCGTCCCCGCCTCCCAGACCGGCCTGCCCCGTGAGACGCCCATGAGCGAGCTGCTCAAGCAGAAGGTCCGTCTGGTCATCACCGAAGTCAACCGGGCCCGCCGCCGTGTGGTGGGTTCCATCAGCCGGGTCACCCGCGCCGAGCGGGCCGCCGCCGCTGAGAAGGTCTGGGCCGAGATTGAGGACGGCAAGCGCTACACTGGCACCGTGAAGTCTCTGACTTCCTACGGCGCTTTCGTGGATATCGGCGGCGTGGACGGCATGGTCCACATCTCCGAGCTGTCCTGGAGCCGCATCAAGCACCCCTCCGAGGTGGTGAAGGTGGGCGACACGGTGGACGTGTACGTCATCTCCGCCGACAAGGAGAAGAAGAAGATTTCCCTGGGCATGAAGGACCACAGCCAGGACCCCTGGACCGTGTTCACCAGCACCTATCAGGTGGGCGATACCGCCAATGTGCGCGTCGTCAAGCTGATGACCTTCGGCGCCTTCGCCGAGGTGGTTCCCGGTGTGGACGGCCTGATCCACATCTCCCAGCTGGCCGATCACCGGGTGGAGAAGCCTGGCGACGTGGTGGCCGAGGGCGACAAGGTGGATGTGAAGATCACTGACGTGGATATGGAGAACAAGAAGATTTCCCTGTCTATCCGCGCCTTGCTGGAGCCCTCCTATGAGGAGGCCCCCGCAGAGGAAGAGGCTCCCGCTGAGGAGTAATTCCAAAAATATAAAAGGGCGGCGCTTCGAAAGAAGCGCCGCCCTTTTGCGGTTTTTTAGAAGCTGTACCATTAGCCGAAGCTTACAGATTTGCGAGACAAAATTGGCGATGGCAAGGCAAAAAATCGCGGAAATACTTTGTGTATTTCAAGATTTTTTAACGCGGTCAGCGGCAATTTTGGCCGCAAAGATTTGTGCTGAGGCTATTGGTACAGATTCTTACAGCTTTTCCCCAAAGTAGTTGACCAGCAGGTCCACGCAGGCCCCGTAGGAGCGGATGCCCAGCTTCTGGTCATTGCTTTTCAGAAAGGAGTCGTACACATCCTCCGCCGCGTCCTCCAGGGGGGACTCCAGGGCCGACCAGTATTTGCTGTTGTCGCTCCAGTCCATCGACAGCTCCCGGTTGAAATATTCCTCGGCGATGGCGTACCAGGCGGCGTCATCGACGGGGTAGAGGGCGTTGCAGAGCTGGATGAGCCCCATGAGATAGCCGGAATACTGAAAGACCACGTCGTCGCAGGAGACGCAGGCGGCAATGCCCACGAAGTTGGCCTCCAGCTCAGAGGCCACCATCCGCTGATGGGACATCTCGTGGGCGATGGTGGCGGGGAGCAGACAGGCGGGGGCGTCCACATTGACGTTTGCCTCTCCGGTGAAGGGAAAGTAGATGCCTGTGAAGCCTAGAATACTTTGCAGCCTGGAGCAGAGCAAGGGTTTCGCCTTTACGGATTTTGCATCCAGCGAGGGAAACTCCCGGACGATGTTCTGGTAGATTTGGGGGCCGCGGTTGAAGCAGTACGAGCGCTCCGCGGCGAAATGTCCCTCACCGTCCCTGGGCACCCGGGGGGCCAGGGCGGCGGCCTGCCGGGCGAAATACTCTGTGACGGCGGCCAGCTCCTCCACCGAGCAGGGGGCGGCGGATAACCCCTCGCGCTGGGCGAAAGAGGGGATATAGTAGGCGGCGTTCCACAGCCAGCAGAGCCCCGCCCACAGCCAGAGCCAGACGGAGGCCAGCGCCAGAAGCCGGCGCAAAAAGGGGAGAGGCGCTTTTTGCCGGCATACCAGGACCACCGCCCGCACCAGCCACACCGCGCAGCCCAGCAGGAACAGGGCGGCAAGGACTTCGGCCGCCGAGAAGGGAAACAGAGACCACAGCCGTCCCAGCGCCTGCTCCAGCGGGGCCATGACAAACCAGACCCAGCCGCTCATAATACCCCGGCTGCTTTTCAGCAGCTGGAACAGGATTGCCAGCGCCAGGGGAATGGCAGCGGCTCCTAGGGTGAGCCAGAGCAAATCAACGGAACGGTCCCTTTTTTTGGTTTCCATGGGGTCTCCTTATCTCATGATGACGGGGTTGGTGGTCCACTCCAGCCCGCCGGGCCGGGGGGTGGGGAAGCAGAGGGCGAACAGGTCGGTGAAGCGCCCCTCCAGGGCGAAGAGGGCATGGGCCTGGGAGGGGAGCCGGCGGGAATGGGCGGGCTTGACCAGGAGAGGGAGGGCCGCCTTCCGGGTCATTTCCTTTAACAGCTCCTGACCCTGGCCATTGAAGCCCAGCACACGAATATAGGGCGGGGCGGGAGGAACGTCCTTCCGCCGCAGGCCCAGAAAGGCGTGGAGGGCCAGACGGCGGACCCGGGCGTGGGCGTAGGACCGGGTCTTTGCCAGGGCGTACAGCTCCTCCAGTCCGGACGCCTGCCGGGCGGCGGACAGCAGCCGGGCGGCCAGGCCGCCGCCGCTGTCGGGGAGGGACTGCACTTCATCCAGGGTCATGGAGCGCAGCCGGGCGATGACGGCCCGCTCCAGATACTTCATATCGGCCGCCTCTCCCTTCCAGGGCAAGGGCTGAAGAGGAGAAACGCCTGCCATGTCCCCAGCCCGCAGCCGCCGGCGCAGGAGGGAGGCGGAGGGCAGGCCGTCCCGCTCTGTGTCGCTGTCGTGGCCCGCCCCCAGGCGGGGGATGGTGACCGCCTCCATTCCAGGGGGCAGGAAGCGCAGATACTCCACCCCCAGGTTGTTGTTGGGAAAATCCAGCAAGGCGGCCCTGTCCGGACCCAGCAGCGCCTCCGCCGCCTGACGGCGGCTCTGAGCGAAGGACCTCTTCGGCCCCAGCTCCCGCCGCAGGGCCGTGGGGAAGTCCGGGCTGTTGAGACACCGGGCCAGCTCCAACAGAGGGCCAATCTTCCCGCATTCGCTGCCGAAGGAGAGCACGTCCACCACCCCTGTGGACCCCAGAATGGACACCGCCCCTCTGGCGAAGCCCTCGGCGGAGGCGGCCGCCCACACCGTGGGCAGCTCCAGCACCAGGTCCACGCCGCCCGCAAGGGCCATTTCCGTCCGGACCCACTTGCCGGTGACGGCGCACTCCCCCCGCTGCACCCAATTTCCGCTCATGACGGCCACAATGGCGGTCTCCTCCGGGAAGAGACGCCGGGACTCCCGGATATGGCGGGCGTGTCCGGCGTGGAAGGGGTTGTACTCCGCGACAATTCCGATGGTTTTCAAGGGAGGTCCTCCCGTCAAAAAAACTTTGTGAATCAAGTAAAAAATATTTGGAAGAAAAGTAAAAAAAGAGGTTGTCCAAAGGAAGGAAAAGCGTTAGAATAGGAATATCGACCGGGCTGTCTCTATTGTAATACATTCCCTGGCCCGAGGCAACCCAAATTTGATTTGAGAAGGAGACGATCCCCATGAATATTCTGGTAATTAACGCCGGCAGCTCCTCTTTGAAGTATCAGCTGCTCAACCCGGAGACGCAGCAGGTGCTGGCCAAGGGCCTGTGCGAGCGTATCGGCATCGACGGCAAGTTCACCTACAAGCCCGAGGGCAAGGAGGCGGTCAAGGAGGCCGATGTGGCCATGCCCACCCACAACGAGGCCATTAAGGCCGTGCTGGACGCCCTGGTGGACCCCGGAAACGGCGTGATCGGCTCCATGAAGGAGATCGACGCGGTGGGCCACCGGGTGGTCCACGGCGGGGAGAAGTTCGCCAGGTCCGTCCTCATCACCGACGAGGTCATGGCCGCCATTGAGGAGTGCAACCCCCTGGCCCCCCTCCACAACCCCGCCAACATCATCGGCATCAGGGCTTGCCAGGCCCTCATGCCCGGAACCCCCATGGTGGCCGTGTTTGACACCGCTTTCCATCAGACCATGCCCCCAGCCGCCTATATGTACGCTCTGCCCTATGAGTACTATGAGAAGGACAAGGTCCGCCGCTACGGCTTCCACGGCACCTCCCACAAGTACGTCACCCAGCGGGCCTCCGCCATGCTGGGCAAGCCCATTGAGGAGCTGAAGCTCATCTCCTGCCACCTAGGCAACGGCTCCTCCATCGCCGCCGTGGACGGCGGCAAGAGCGTGGACACCTCCATGGGCTTCACTCCTCTGGCCGGCCTGCCCATGGGCACCCGCTGCGGCGACATCGACGCGGGCATCCTCCAGTACCTGATGAACAAGTACGGCATGGACATCGACAAGATGCTCAATGTGCTGAACAAGAAGTCCGGCGTGGAGGGACTGAGCTGCGTCAGCTCCGACTTCCGCGACCTGGAGAACGCCGCCGCCGAGGGCAATGAGAAGGCTGAGCTGGCCCAGAAGAAATTCGCCTACGAGGTCCGCAAGTATGTGGGCGCTTACGCCGCCGCCATGGGCGGGGTGGACGCCGTCATCTTCACCGCCGGCGTGGGCGAGAACGACAAAGCCATCCGCGCCATGGTCTGCCAGGGGCTGGACTTCATGGGCCTGAAGCTGGACGGGGCCGCCAACGACGTGCGGGGCAAGGAGACCGTCATCTCCGCCGCCGACTCCAAGGTGAAGGTGCTGCTCATCCCCACCAACGAGGAGCTTATGATCGCCGTCGACACCGCCGAGCTGGCCAAGTAAGCAGGACACAGCCTGAACGCCGGACGCTCAACAGCGCCCGGCGTTTTTAAAGGTCCAGCTTCATATAGATACAGCCCTCAATGGGATTGTCGTTATAGCGTTCAATGTTGTAAAACCCCAGGGCCTGATACATACGGATGGCGCTGTCCAGAAAGGGAAAGGTGTCCAACAGCATGTGGGAGTAGCCGATGGCTCTGGCGTCGTCAATGACCTGCCGGACCAGTTTCCCGCCAATGTGCTTGTCCCGGTACTGGGGGCGGACATAGAGCCGCTTCATCTCGCAGTTCCTTTCGTCCATCCTCCGCAGGCCGATACAACCCGCCGGGTCCCCGTCCCAGAGGGCCAGATACAGCCGCCCTTCGGGCGGGCCGTATTTCTGCTCCAGATGTTGGACCTCCTCATCGTAATTTTGTAGGGAGAGATAGCCGGCAAAGGAGGGCTCCCCGGCAATGAGCGCCTGTGTATACTCCGAAAACAGCGCGCCGATCTCCTTGGGATGCTTATAAGCGGGGATAATCGTCAGGCTCATAAGTGAGACCCCCTCAATTTGATACGCTATTTTACCATAAAAAGGGAGCGTTGACAAGGGAGAGCGCACTATATTATAATGTTGCCATTGGTATCAAGAGGTACGCTGTATGAAAAAGCGGTCCGTAGCGGCGGCGACCTGGAAAAGATGGGGGGCGATGACAAATACAGCAAGGTAGTTGTCTGTCCCGACGGCTGTGTGATGTTTCGCCTGACAGCAAGACCCCCAGGGAATGAAAACTTTTTCACCGGGAAATTCTTTGATTGACACAGGTTCTGGAGGTACGGCATGAAATATAAGGTAAAAGTAACCGTCATTGATAAAAAGTTATATCCTGAATTGCAGAAGCAGTATTGCGCCGATCCGGACGCGGGCATGTGTCCCTGTTATAACGTGGGAGATGAATTTATCTTTGAGCGGGATGAGGAACAGGACCATTTCTGGCATGGGGGATTGAACACCCTTGTGAAAACGGATGCCGACCCTGATACTGTGGCGGGCGGCCCGAAAATACCCCACTGCTCGGAGGCGTGGGACGCCATTGCCCGCTATATCTATACCGGACTCCAGGGCGGCTCCATTATGAGAGGCTGGATGAAGGAAGAAAATACCATGATTGCCTGCTGCTCCGATGGCACCAGGCCGGTCATTTTCAAAATTGAGCGAATCGATGTGGGCGAATAGCTGGGAGGAATTGATATGGACATCCATGTCAACGATATACCAAAGATGAAGAAGCCCCACTCCTTGCGGCAGTCAGGAGCGTGACCGGATGAACCATGATGTAAAAAATCTGAATCGGATTGAGTTTGTGGTCACTTACGCCTGTACAGGCCGCTGCAAGCACTGTTCAGAGGGGGACCACAGCGGCTCCGGTCCGTATCTCGGCCCGGAAACCGCGGCCAGGGTGGTGCGGGACGCGGCAGGCAGATTTCCGATTGCGTCAGTTATGACCTTCGGCGGAGAGCCGCTGCTCCACCCGGAGACGGTGTGCGCCGTCCATGCGGCGGCGGCGGAACTGGGGGTCCCGAAGCGTCAGCTCATTACCAACGGTTTTTTCAGCCGGAACGGTGAGGCCATTGAACGCACCGCCCAGGAGCTGGCCAGGTCCGGTGTGAACGATATCCTCCTGTCCGTGGACGCCTTCCATCAGGAGGCCATCCCACTGGAGCCGGTCAAAGCCTTTGCCGAGGCGGCGGTCAGGGCGGGCGTCAGTCTGCGGACCCATCCCGCTTGGGTGGCCGGCCGGCAGCATGAGAACTCCTTTAACCGTCAGACAGCAGAAATTGTATCAGAGTTTGAGAAAATGGGAATCTTGCAGTCGGACGGGAATATCATTATCCCCCAGGGGAACGCGCTCAAATACTTGAGCGAATACTATGACCTGGAACAGGAATATGCAGACCCCTATGAGGAGGACCCGGAGGACATCCGGACCGTCTGTGTCGACCCGGACGGCGGCGTACTGGGCGGCAATGTCTGTCAGGAAAGCATTCTGGAAATTTTGGAGCGCTATACGCCGCATAATTCGCCATATTGACTGGGGCAGAGGCGTTGTATGAACAGGGAGGCTGCTATGGACATCCATGTCAATGATATGCTAAAGATGAAGAAGTCCCACCCATGCGGCAGCCAGGATTGGCTGGTGCTGCGGGTGGGCATGGACTTCAAGATGCGGTGCCAGGGCTGCGGCCACGAGGTGATGCTCCCCCGGAGCAAGGCGGAAAAGAACATCAAAAAGGTGTTTCGGGATGGTCAGAGCGTTGAGGGCCTATAAAGGGTTGAATACCGGGCCGCCGAGGGCGGCGGCCCCTACGCATTCTCTGTAGGGGTCGGCCCCCTGGCCGACCTGTTTTGATATCTCTTGTAAAGGAAAGGAGCCATACTATATGCGCTACGACAGCGATCTGCTCTACCGGCCGCCGGGGGAGTGGAAGAGCTACCTGCTTCAGTGCACCATCGGCTGCTCCAACAACCAGTGCACCTTCTGCGGGATGTACAAGGAGAAAAAATTCCGAATCCGCCCGGTGGCGGACATTTTAGAGGACATCGACATGGCCCGGGACTACTACGGCCCCGAGCTGCGGCGGGTGTTTCTCATGGATGGGGACGCCATCATTATGAAGACGGATGAGCTGCTCCAGATTCTTCGCAAGCTGTACGGCCGCTTCCCCGCGCTGGAGAAGGTCACTCTCTATGCCGGGCCCAGGAGCACCCTATCCAAGACGCCGGAGGAACTGCGCACCCTCCACGAGGCCGGTCTGTCCCGGGCCTATCTGGGGGTGGAGAGCGGCAGCGACCGAGTGCTCCAGTTCATCCACAAGGGCTGCTCCGCCCAGGAGATGCTGCTGGCCGGCCGGCGGCTGGTGGAAGCGGGCATCGACCTGTGGGTTACCATTATATTAGGTATGACCGGGGCCAACGGCGAGGGGGGCGACTGGGAGGAGCATATCCTGTCCACCGCCAGGATGATAAACGAGATGAAGCCCCGACACCTGTCGGCTATGACCTTCGCCCCCGCCAAGGGAACCCCTTTGGGGGAGGACGTGCTGGCCGGACGGTTCCAGGTGTGCTCCGCCGACCATGTATTGGAGGAGTGCCGGCTGCTCCTTGAGCACCTGGACGTGGACCCGCTCCACTTCACCAGCAACCACGCCTCCAACTATCTGCCGCTGAAGGGCGGTCTGCCCGAGGACAGGGAAAAATTTCTGGACATGATTGACCAGGCCCTGGCCGGAAAGATACGCCTGCGCAAGACCCTGAACCGGGGGATTTAGGGAGGAACTGATTCAGCGCTTTCTCAATTAAAAAAACTTGCTTGCCCTCCCGGCTTTTGAGCCGGGAGGGCAGTTTTTCTTCCTGTCGTTGTACGCTGTATTCTGGGAAAGACGGTAAAAAACAGGAAAAAAAGAGGATATTCTTATTAATTTGATACAACATAGACAATAATCCACTGCTATTTCTGGGCAGTTTTGCCCTTGTTTTGCACTTTGGAATTGGTTACAATGTGGTTACAAAAGTAACAGGACGTTGCTTTTGGTTGTCATAATTCTGACAAAAGCGTATCAAAAAGGAGTGCAGACAATGAAGCGTAAGCTATTTTCCGCAATGCTGAGCGCCTTTGCCTTGCTCCTCCTGATGGGCGCCGCCGCGGAACCAAACCCGGCGTATGCCCTCTTGGCAGAGGAGGAGAGCCCCGCCTCTCAGGAGATGGAGCTTGAGACTGAAGCGCAATTGCCCGAGGAATTTCCCGCGTCGGAGGAGAATGGAGACTCTGTCCCCGAGACGCCGTTGGAGGATTTTGGGAACCCCGTTCCTGAGGCGCCGCCGGCAGCGGCTGGAGATTCCAAGCTGCTGATCAACGGCCAACCGGCCCCCGAGGGGATCAGCCGGTATGTGCAGATGGGCACCACTTATGTGGCCCTGGAAGTTTTGGCGAAAGAGCTGGCGCCGGCCGTCCAGGTTAACTGGGATGGCGCCACCATGACGGTCGTCACCGATCAGCTAACCATGACCGCGAAAGTGGGCCAGCTCTATGTGGAGGCCAACGGGCGGTATCTCTATGTGCCTGAGGCGGTGCAGCTGACTGAGGCGGGCCAGGCGGCCGTACCCTTACGGGCCGCGGCTGAGGCTTTCGGCGCGCAGGTGGGCTATGACGCCGCCACAGGTGTGGCTACTGTCACCAGCGGCTCGGGCGCTATCCTCTCCGGCGACAGCTTCTACAACCAGGACGACCTGTTCTGGCTGTCCCGAGTGATTTACCGGGAGAGCGGCAACCAGTCCCTGGAGGGTCAGATGGCCGTGGGCAATGTGGTGCTCAACCGGGTGGCCGACCCCGCCTTCCCCGACACGGTGGAGGGGGTGCTGGCCCAGAAGAACCAGTTCACTACCTACAAGTCCGGAGTTCTGCGCAAGACAGAGCCTTCCGCCAAAAGCATCATTGCTGCCAAGTTGGTGCTGGATGGCGGAGTGGTGAAGGAGACCCGCGGCGCGCTGTTTTTCGATTGCACCAACAACAGCTGGGCTGCGCGGAACAAGCAGCTGATCGCCACCTTCGGAGATCACAACTTCTACGGATGAATGAAAAATGGACCGCCTGACAGGCGGTCCATTTTTTCGTTCTGTCAGAATGTCCCTAACTTAGCCACGGGGCTGAATTTTGTCAAAGGCCGGGTTGGTGAGGTAGACATTCCGGGCGTCCATCTTCTCCTTGCACAGGCGCAGGCACTCGCCAATACAATCAACATGAAGTGGATTACAAAAGAGCCGCCAACACTCTTTTTTAATGAGATTTTGACAAATTCACAACTTTTTTGTGCATTTATCAAAGTGCCATTACAGCCGTATAACCTTTATTGGGGTTATGCGGCTATTTTTTACGGATTCACAGCCCGTCAAGCGCAATTCACCAACTGTCAAGCAAAATCTGGTATTCTATCATTGTTGCGTGGAGGTGAACGCAACAAAATGATTATTGAATTGGGCGAAAAACTGAAAGCATTGCGGACAGAAAACCATTTGCGGCAGGATCAGGTTGCAAGGTTGGTGAATGTTGAAAAATCTTCAATCTCCATGTATGAGACTGGTATGCGCCAGCCCTCATATACAACACTTGTACGATTAGCCGATGTTTTCAATGTCACAACGGATTATCTGCTGGGGCGCAAAAACAGTAGCCCCCTTGATCTATCTGGCCTGACAGCCGCCGAAGCCGCAATAATTAATCAGTTGGTTGCCAGCATGACCGATAAAAACAGGAAATTGGAGGAACTTAAACGATGAAGAAAGCAATCTTGACTGTACTTACAATACTAATGCTGGTGATTCCCGCCTATGCAGCGGAGGGTGATCCTGCTACAGATCAGTCTATCCAGCAGGAGCAAGAGCCTGTTGTGGTTGCTACGCTGGATGAACTGCAAGCTGCTATTGATACCGCCGAGGATGGGGATACAATAGCCTTAGATGCCACAATTAAAATGTTAGATGGAGATACCCTTGTTACGGACAAACACATTACCCTTGTACGTCATGAAGGTTTGAAAAAAACTGGTGGCAGGATGATTGAGATATACGGCGGTGGGATTATTAGCGGATTTTCCTTTGTTGAAAATGGTTTGATAAGTTCTGCAACGATTACTACGCGAGCCGAAGGTAACGGCGAAATCGTTATTGAAGATTGTTCATTTAAAGCCATTGGAGATGCATATACCGGATCAAACTTGCCAGCTGCACGGAGAATTTCCGCCAGGTGGCCGGAGAAAACCTGCCACCCCGCCGGAAGGGTCCGCCAGTAATGGGCTCTGCCAGCCGTAGTGGCTGGCAGAGCGTAGGATCAGTCATCGTAGTCGGGAATAGGGATGCCATTCTCGGTCAAAATAGTCTCCAGCAGCTGAGTGCGTTTCAGGTAAAAGTGTAATTCCTCCCGCATGGCATAGAAAATTTCCATGGACTCCCGTTCCGCTTCACGCAGGACCATCAGGTCCAATTCGAGATCACAAGGGGAAGCGGAGGGGTTGAAGGGGCAGTCAGGCATCCTCCTCACCGCCTTCGGCGTGGGAGGACTTCAGGCCGTTGCGTTCGCGCATGGAGACGCGGCCCTCAACCAGAACTTCATAGGCGTTGTGGATGATGCGGTCCATGAT
>CAJUPW010000009.1:0-25348 GCA_910588635.1 uncultured Oscillospiraceae bacterium
GGAGTACGGTTTGGAACAGGTCTACAACGTGATCGACAGCCGCTACCGCAGCCGCAGGCCGCTGATCGTCACCACCAACCTGTCCCTCCAGGACTTGCAGCACCCCCAGGACACCGCCCACGCCCGCATCTATGACCGGCTGTTGGAGATGTGCGCCCCTATCCGTTTTTCCGGCGAGAACTTCCGAAAGGCCACAGCACAGGACAAGCTGGCACGTTTGAAAAATTTGATAGACTGAAAGGAGCCGCCTATGGCAAACAAACTTCCCAACGCTACCGCAGGCATGACCTTCCCCCGACCCAAGCCGGACACCCCGCCCTCAATGGTGAAGAAAATCGGCAAGACCACCTATCTTGTGTGGGCGCATTTCAGTGAAACCAGCACCGAGACAATGGAGGACAAAATCAAGCGTATGCTCCGTGAGGAAGTCCGCCAAATGATGGCGCAGGAGTAAGCGCCGCATGAGCAGGCCGGGAGCCATGAGGCCCCCGGCTTTTGCTGTGTCGATTTTTTGAATATTCTATGAACCGTATTAAAAAGTCCTTGACAACTCGTTTCAGGGGTAGCAGATTTGTGGATATTCACAAAAACGCTCCTCCCACGAAAAGCTCTGCGCATAAGTTAGTATATTCTAACCAAAAAGCAAGTTTTTCTTTCAAGCCTCTTGACAATGGCGGTTAGCAATGGTAAACTAAGACCGATTTCGAGGTTAGTTCCTGCTAACCGCATTGTAGGAGGAGGCGAAAAAATGATGCCGCTGACAATGGCAAAAGTGGGGGAGACTGCTACCATCCGCAAAATCTCCGGCAAGGACGATGCGCGCCAGCATCTGGCGGAGCTGGGCTTTGTGGTGGACAGCGATATAACGGTAGTCAGCGAAATTGCGGGAAACCTGATCGTCCAGGTGAAGGACAGCCGGATTGCGCTGGACAAGACCATGGCAAACCGCATTATGATTTAAGAATCAAAAAGGAGGAGAGCAAGATGAAAACGCTGAAAGATGTGAAGGTAGGCGAAACCGTGACCGTGGTGAAGCTGCACGGCGAAGGTCCGGTAAAGCGCCGGATTATGGATATGGGCATCACCAAAGGCGTGGAAATCCTTGTGCGCAAGGTCGCTCCCTTGGGGGACCCTATGGAATTGAATGTCCGGGGCTATGAGCTCAGCGTGCGGAAGGCTGACGCGGAAATGATTGAAGTCCGCTAAATTTTTTGACTGTAGGTTAGCTATATCTAATATCTGAGAGGAGAGCATCAAAATGGACATAAAAATTGCCCTGGCGGGCAACCCCAACTGCGGCAAGACCACCCTGTTCAACGCCCTCACCGGCTCCAGCCAGTACGTGGGTAACTGGCCCGGTGTTACCGTGGAAAAGAAGGAGGGCAGGCTGAAGGGTCATAAGGATGTGGTCATCCAGGACCTGCCCGGCATCTACTCCCTGTCCCCTTACACTCTGGAGGAGGTGGTGGCCCGGAGCTATCTGGTGAACGAGAAGCCGGATGCCATCCTCAACATTGTGGACGGAACCAACATCGAGCGGAACCTCTACCTTACCACCCAACTGATCGAGCTGGGCCTGCCCGTGGTAGTGGCCGTGAACATGATCGACCTGGTGCGGAAAAACGGCGACACCATCGACCTTGCCAAGCTGGGTAAAGCCCTGGGCTGTGAGGTAGTCGAGATGAGCGCCCTCAAGGGCGAGGGCGGCATGGCGGCAGCGGAAAAGGCCGTGGCTCTGGCGCAGAAGAAGCAGGCCGGGGAGCTGCCCCATGTGTTCACGGGCAGCGTGGAACACGCCCTGGCCCACATTGAGGAATCCATCCAGAGCAAGGTGTCGGCGGGCTATCTCCGCTGGTACGCCATCAAGGTTTTTGAGCGGGATCAAAAGGTCATGGAGGAAATGGGTCTCGCCCCCGACCTGAGAGCCCACCTGGAGGAGCACATAGCCGACTGTGAAAAGGAATTGGACGACGATGCGGAGTCTATTATCACCAATCAGCGGTATTCTTACATCAACTCTGTGGTCACCAAGGCGGTGAAGAAAAAGGCGGCAAAAGGCAGCCTGTCCGTCTCGGACAAGATCGACCAGATCGTCACCAACCGAATTCTGGCCCTGCCCATCTTCGCGGTGATCATGTTCTGCATCTACGCCATCGCTATGGGTGCTTCCGTTGCAGACGGCGGCGTGGGCATTGGTACTTTTGGCACCGATTGGGCCAACGATACACTGTTCGGCGAGATCGTCCCCAATTTCTTTGACGGCATCCTCACCTCCCTGGGCGTCAGCGGCTGGCTGTACGGTCTGATTATGGACGGCATCGTGGCCGGCGTGGGTGCCGTCCTGGGCTTTGTGCCTCAAATGCTGGTGCTGTTCCTGCTGCTGGCTATTCTGGAGGATGTGGGCTATATGGCCCGTGTTGCCTTCATCATGGACCGCATCTTCCGCCGCTTTGGCCTCTCCGGCAAGAGCTTCATCCCCATGCTGGTAGCCACCGGCTGCGGCGTCCCCGGCATCATGGCCTCCCGGACCATTGAGCAGGACCGGGACCGGAAAATGACCATCATGACCACCGGCTTCATCCCCTGCGGGGCAAAAATGCCCATCATCGGCCTGTTCGCAGGCGCGGTGTTCGGCGGGTCCGCTCTGGTGGCCGTCTCCGCCTTCTTCATCGGTATTGCCGCCGTGGTGATCTCCGGCATCATGCTGAAAAAGTTCAAAGCCTTTGCCGGAGAGCCTGCCCCCTTTGTCATGGAGCTGCCCGCCTACCACGCTCCCTCCGCTTCTAATGTCCTGCGGGCCACTTGGGAACGGGGCTGGAGCTTCATCAAGCGGGCCGGGACGGTGATCCTGCTGTCTACCATCGTGCTGTGGTTCCTCCAGGGCTACGGCTTTACTGACGGCGTGTTTGGCCCGGTGGAGGACAACAATACCTCCCTACTGGCCGCTATCGGCAATGCCATCGCCTGGATTTTCTATCCTCTGGGCTGGACGGGCGATATGGCCTGGAAGGCCACCGTGGCCTCCTTCACCGGCCTGATCGCTAAGGAGAATGTTGTGGGCACCATGGCCACGCTCTACCACTTCGCCGGTGAGGTCAGTGAGAACGGCGAGGAGATCTGGGCCCTGGTGGGGGCGGACTTCGGCGCCATCACCGCCTACAGCTTCATGATCTTCAATCTGCTGTGCGCCCCCTGCTTCGCCGCCATGGGAGCCATCAAGCGGGAGATGAATAACGCCAAGTGGACCGCCTTTGCCATCGGCTATATGTGCGTGTTCGCCTATATGATCTCCCTGATTGTCTACCAGCTCGGTGGGCTGATCACGGGTGCCGCCAGCTTCAGCCTGTGGACCGTTGCGGCCTTGGTTCTGTTGGCCGGTATCCTCTACCTGCTGTTCCGCAAGGGTTATCAGGGCGAGGAGAACGCCCGGCGGCTGACCTCCGTGGCCGCCGTACAGTGAGGGGGTAACGATACATGACTCTTGGAGAAATTGTCGTTCTGCTGGTACTGGCAGGCGTTGTGGCACTGGCTGTCCGGTCTTTGTGGAAGTCACGCAAATCCGGCGGAGGCTGCAACGGCGACTGCGGGAACTGCCGCGGCTGTCACTAAAAACTTCAAATCAGCAAGAAGCGGCTGTTTTACGCCCAAGGAGACTATGGCCTGTGGCAGTGTTCAGAGCCTTGCCATCAGCGCATCCGCCGTTGACCAAAAGGCTCCGTCGGACGAACTGATTGCCAAAACCGCCGCCGCTTTGAAATAAGGGAGGAGATGCAATGGTAAACGTAGTTTTAGCGGGCCAGTACCCCGCCGGGACCTTTGAGAAGCTCCGGGTTATGCTGCCCGAGGCGCAGTTCGGTCTGAAGGCCGTCGATACTCTGGAGGCCTACGACGCCATGACAGATGCGGAGATCATGATCCTGCGCATTTTCAAGGCTCCGAAGGAAGTGATTCTGCGCAACCCCAAGCTGAAGATGATCCTGCGCTGGGGGGCGGGCTACGACTCTGTAGATATTCAGGCCGCCGGGGAGCGGGGTATCCTAGTAACCAACACCCCTGGAGCCAACGCCGGTGCGGTGTCCGAGCTGGCAGTGATGCTGATGCTGGCGGTGGGGCGAAGGCTCCTTTGCCACACCAGGAGCTTGTCCCAGGGCGAGTGGAGCAAAAACACCTATCTGAACAGCTCCTTCTGCCTGAACAACAAGCTGGTGGGCATTGTGGGCGGCGGCAGCATCGGCCGTCAGGTGGCAGCCAAGGTCCAGGCCTTCGGCGCACGGGTGCAGTACTACGACCCCTACCGCCTCCCCACAGAGCTGGAGGAGCAATGCCGCATGACCTATGTGCCCCTTGAGACTTTGATTGAGACCTCCGACATCATCAGCCTTCATGTGCCTCTGCTGGACTCCACCCGCCACATGCTGGGCGGGGAGGAGATGAAACGGATGAAGGACGGGGCCATCATCATCAACACCGCACGGGGCGGTCTGGTGGATGACGAGGCCCTAGTCCGGGCGGTGCGCTCCGGCAAACTGGCCGGGGCCGGTCTGGACGGCGTGGAGCGGGAGCCCCTTCCCGCCGGCGACCCGCTGCTGACGGAGCCAAATATCATCGTTACCCCCCACATTGGCGGCGGGACGGCGGATATCGGAGATGTGATTATTCCTATGCTTGTTCAGGATATCCGGAATTTCGCAGCGGGCAAGAAGCCAGAGCATGTTGTGAATTGGAAGTTCCTGGACATATAACTAGTTTCCAGGTATTACCTACTGTTTGATTTCGCGGGATAAGCTGTGATAAAGATTTTGGATGCTTAAAATTCTTTTGTAAAGTGGAATTTACAACTCGACCGCTGACATATAAGGAGTTCAAGTCCCTTTATTTACACGTTTTGCACTCAAATTTTGAACTGATTGTATTTATCTGGTGACGCATTGTAGATAAATAGAAAAGTTTAAAAGTCTTGACATGTCAAGGCTTTTAAGCAAAAAACGACCCTACCCAATCTGAACAACTGACAACAGTCTGTTCAAATTGAGTAGGGTCGTTCCGGTTGGTGCGGCTGACGGGAGTCGAACCCGTACGCCCATCCGGACACAAGCACCTCAAGCTTGCCAGTCTACCAATTCCAGCACAGCCGCAAACTGCGGTCATTTTTGACCGCTTGACTATTATACTGTCTTGGCAAGGATTTGTCAACGGATTTTTCAAGATTTTGTTTTGATTGCCCGGCGGCAAAAAACCGCCCCCGTGATTGGGGGCGGTTCGAGTGTATGGGAAGAAATTTTTAGAACAGGCCGCTGATTCTGCCGTTCTCGTCGATGTCGATGCGCTCGGCGGCGGGCACCTTGGGCAGGCCGGGCATGGTCATGATGTCGCCGGTCTTGGCGACCAGGAAGCCGGCGCCGGCGTTGACCTTGACTTCGCGGATGGTGACCTTGAAGCCCCGGGGCGCGCCGATCTTGGTCTGGTCGTCGGAGAAAGAGAACTGGGTCTTGGCCATGCAGATGGGCATCTTGTCGAAGCCCAGCTCGGTGAGCTGCTGAATCTGCTTCTTGGCGGCGGGCACGATGGTCACGCCGTCGGCCCGGTAGACCTTGGTGGCGATGGCGTTGAGCTTGTTCTCAATGGTGTCCTCGGTGTCGTAGACAAACTGGAAGTGATCCTGGCTCTTGTCCTCGGCCAGCTTGACGACCTCCTCGGCCAGGGCCTTGCCGCCCTCGCCGCCCTTGGCCCACACCTCGGACAGGCGGACATTGACGCCCAGCTCCTTGCACTTAGCCTCCACCAGGTCCAGCTCGGCCTTGGTATCGGTGGGGAAGGCGTTGATGGCCACCACACAAGGCAGGCCGTACACGTTCTTCACGTTATCCACGTGCTGCAGCAGGTTGGGCAGACCCTTCTCCAGGGCCTCCAGGTTCTCACTGTTCAGCTCGGCCTTGGGCACGCCGCCGTGGTACTTCAGAGCCCGGACGGTGGCCACAATCACAACGGCGTCGGGGTGGAACCCGCCGGCGCGGCACTTGATGTCCAGGAACTTCTCAGCGCCCAGGTCGGCGGCAAAGCCGGCCTCGGTAACGGTGTAGTCGGCCAGCTTCATGGCGGTCTCGGTGGCCTGGATGGAGTTGCAGCCGTGGGCGATGTTGGCGAAGGGGCCGCCGTGGATAAAGGCGGGCGTGTGCTCCAGGGTCTGGACCAGGTTGGGCTTGATGGCGTCCTTCAGGACAGCGGCCATGGCGCCCTCGGCCTTCAGATCGTGGGCAGTGATGGGCTTGCCGGCGCGGCTGTAGCCAACCACCATTTTGGCCAGGCGCTCTTTCATGTCCATCAGGCCGGTGGACAGGCACAGCACGGCCATGATCTCAGAGGCCACCACAATGTCGAAGCCGTCCTCCCGAGGCACGCCGGAGGCCTTGCCGCCCAGGCCGCAGGTAATGTGGCGCAGCTGGCGGTCGTTCATGTCCACCACCCGCTTCCAGGTAATCTGGCGGGTATCAATGTCCAGGGCGTTGCCCTGCTGGATGTGGTTGTCGATGAGGGCGGCCAGCAGGTTGTTGGCGATGCCGATGGCGTTGAAGTCGCCGGTGAAGTGGAGGTTGATGTCCTCCATGGGGACCACCTGGGCGTAACCGCCGCCGGCGGCGCCGCCCTTCACGCCGAACACGGGGCCCAGAGAGGGCTCACGCAGGCAGACAATAGTCTTCTTGCCGATCTTGTTCAGAGCGTCGGCCAGACCCACAGAGGTGGTAGTCTTGCCCTCGCCGGCGGGGGTGGGGCTGATGGCGGTCACCAGAACCAGCTTGGACTTGCGGGGCAGCTCCTTCAGGGCGTGGATATCCACTTTGGCTTTATAGTGGCCGTAGTGCTCCAGGTTTTCGGAACCGATGCCGATCTTGGCGGCGACCTCTTCAATGGGGAGCATAGTGGACTGCTGGGCAATTTCAATGTCAGTCATGTTGGTGGGCCTCCTGCTTTCTATAAATTTTGTTGTTTTCCTCCGGAGCGTTCCCTCCGGGATTTGACTGTCTCCATTATAACGCACAAAGCCGGTTCCGTAAATATAATTTTTTTTTCACATCAGGACAATTACTTTTTTTCATAAAGTAAAAGGCCAGTTTTACAAAAAAGTGCGGCCCGGTCAAGGCAACCCCCTGTCCCGCAAGGACTCTTTCGCAAAGCAGTGTACCGTTATACTAACACATCAGCAGTAGACCATGATACTGTACAAGCAACTTTCGATTTCACAGCACATTTTTGTTGATTTTCACAATCGGTTGTGATATGATACTTTTTGTATCGGGGTCCTGTTGGAGAGGGGCTCTTTTTCCAGGAAAACCATCCTCCCGGAAAAGGAAATCCGGCCGGGCCGCGAAAATCGGAAGAGGAAACATATCTAAGAAAGAGGGGTACATTTCTATGGCAAGTAACGAAAAAACCCGCAATGTGCGGCTCCCCAACGTAGTTGAGGCGCTGCTCCCCATCGTCGTGATGATGGGCCTGATGATCTACGGCCTGAACTTCAGCGGTGGGACCTATGTGGACGCCCACATGCCGCTGGCCGTGTCCATCGTGGTGGCCTGCGCCGTGGGCTGCTTCTGCGGCCACAGCTTCTCCGACATGCTGGCCGGCATGATCGACCGGCTGAACGCCACCATGGAGGCCATCCTGATCCTGTGTACGGTTGGTCTGCTGGTCGCCTCCTTCCTCATGTCTGGCACCATCCCCGCCCTGATCTACTACGGGCTGAACCTGCTCACTCCCCAGCTGTTCCTACCCATCGGCTGCATCCTGTGCGCCATCGTGGGCCTGGCCTGCGGCTCCTCCTGGACCGCCACCGCCACCATGGGTATCGCCATGCTGGGCATCGGCGCCGGCCTGGGTATCCCCGCCCCCATCACCGCCGGTATGGCTATCTCCGGCGCCTATGTGGGCGACAAGTTCTCCCCCCTGTCCGACACCACCAACCTGGCCGCCGCCGTGTCTGAGACCGGCCTGTTCGACCACGTGACCGCCATGGTGTCCACCACCGCCCCCACCTTCGTCCTGGCCCTGATCGGCTACGCCATCCTGGGCGTGACCACCAGCTCCGGCAGCTACGATCCTACTGTCGCTGTTGAGCTCCAGGCCGCCCTGAAGGAGGGCTTCAATATGAGCCCCATCCTGCTGGTTCCCATCCTGGTGGTTATCGGCGCCTGCATTATGCGTCTGCCCGGCCTGGTGGGTATCGCTCTGTCCGTGGGCACCGGCGTGCTCTTTGCCGTCATCTTCCAGGGCGTGGGCAGCCTGGCCGACCTGTTCGACATGCTGCACTACGGCTACTCCTTCGAGTCCAGCAACGAGCTGGCTGTCAGCCTGCTGAACCGCGGCGGCATGGAGCACACCATGTGGACCATCAACCTGATCCTTCTGGCTGTGGCCTACGGCGGCGCTCTGGAGCGCTGCGGCTGCACCGAGGCCCTGTTCGGCAAGCTGAAGAACCGGCTGAACTCCGTGGGCAGCCTGATTTTCACCACCATGGCCACCTCCCTGTTCTGCGACGCCACCATGTGCGACCAGTTCCTGGGCATCGGCGTTCCCGCCCCCCTGTACGTGGAGAAGTATGACGAGCTGGGCCTGAGCCGCAATATGATGTCCCGCACCCTGGAGGACTGCGGCACCCTGTGGGCCGCCATGTTCCCCTGGACCGGCTGCGGCGCTTACCAGATGGGCGTGTTTGAAATGAGCACCTTCACCTACTTCCCCTTCGCCTTCGTGAACCTGCTCAACCCCATCTATGCCGCCATCACCGCCTTTATGGGCCGCAACATCTTCTGGGCTGACGGCTCCTACACCAACATCTTCGGCAAGACCAAGGCCGGCAAGCCCGCCGCCGCCCCCGCCGAGGCCCACGAGAAGGCCCTGAAGGCTCTGGAAGCCCGCCGCGCCGCCGGCAAGGCCCCCAAGATCAGCGCCTGATCGTCTCTGACGTAACTTTGTGACAGCTCCGCCCCCGTAGGGGGGTGGACACCAAAAGGTCTTTTGGTGAAGAAAGGAATCTGCCTGTGAGCGCAAAACCTCTCCCCTGGGCCGATCTGACCGGCCCCGTCTACCTCCCCCGGGAGCTGAAGCCCCGAAAGCCCTATATTATCTACAGCTGCTGGGCTATGGTGGTCCTCCTGCTGATCGGCGGTATCTTCACCCGGTTTAAGATTGCCCTGATCTTCGGTGTGCTCTACAGCCTCACCCTGCTGACCAAAAAGGATGTGGCCGTAACCGAGCGGGGGCTGGAAATCTTCTATCAAATGAGGATTACCACCAACTACAACTTCTGGCCCTGGGCGGAGATCAACGCCATCGTGGTGGAGGACCGGAATCACCCTGAGCTCATCGCCCTCCACATCGGGCGGGGCAGCATGAGCAAACGCTTTTTCTTCACCCGGCCCGACACCGAGAAAATTCTGGTGCTGGCCCGGGAGAAACACCCCGGCGTTCCCGTACGCCAGGTAACCGACAACCCCCGTTCCGGTAAATTTTCCCGCCGGAGCAAGGGGCTATGAACCTTCGCGGCCCCCAGAGGGACCCCCTGCCCTTTGGGGGCCGCGCCCTAATTTGGCAACAATCGGCTTATGCCGAAAAATATATAAAAGTGAGGTAACTACCATGATTATGAATCCTTCCGCCATCAAAAATGTGGTCCTGGACGGCCACAGCCTGACCCTGGAGAGCTTCGTCGCCGTGTCCCGGTACAACGCCGCTGTGGAGCTGGCCGACAGCGCTTTGGAGGCCATGAAGAAGTCCCGCGCCCTGGCTGAGAAGATCGCCGAGGAGGGCCGGGTGGCCTACGGCATCACCACCGGCTTCGGCGACTTCCAGAAGGTGGCCGTCCCCGAGGAGATGAGCAATCAGCTGTCCACCAACCTGATTCTCAGCCACTGCACCGGCGCCGGCGAGCCCTACGCCGAGGAGGTCGTCCGCGGCATGCTGCTGCTGCGGGCCAACGCCCTGTGCGGCGGCGTGTCCGGCGTGCGCCCCCTGCTGGTTGAAATGATGATTGAGATGCTCAACAAGGGCGTTCACCCCTGGGTCCCCCAGAAGGGCTCTCTGGGCTCCTCCGGCGACCTGGCCCCCCTGGCCCACATGACTCTGCCCATGCTGGGCAAGGGTCAGGCCTACTACAAGGGAGAGCTGATGTCCGGCGCCGACGCCATGGCCAAGGCGGGCATCGCCACTCTGGACACCCTGGTGTGCAAGGAGGGCCTGGGCATGACCAACGGCACCTGCGCCATGACCAGCGTGGGCTCTCTGGCTCTGTATGACACCATCTGCGCCGCCCAGCTGGGCGACATCATCGGCTCCATGGACTTCGAGGGCCTCACCGGCCTGCGCAACGCCTTTGACCCCCGCATCCATCAGGTCCGGGGCCAGAAGGGCCAGATGCTGGTGGCCGCCAACATGCGCAAGCTGCTGGAGGGCTCCGAGATTCTGGACAACTGCCAGAAGGACCGGGTGCAGGACGCCTACGCCCTGCGGTGCATCCCTCAGCTCCACGGCGCTGTCCGCGACGCTCTGGACTATGTGCGGGATAAGGTGGAGATCGAGCTTAACGCCGTGACCGACAACCCCCTGATCTTCCTGGAGGACGAAGCTGTCATCTCCGGCGGCAACTTCCACGGCGAGCCTATGGCCATCCCCTTCGACACCCTGGGCATCGCCTGCTCCGAGATTGCCAACGCCTCTGAGCGCCGCACCGAGCGCATGGTCAACGCCGCTTTGTCCAACGGACTGACCCCCTTCCTCACCACCAAGCCCGGCGTCAACTCCGGCTTTATGATCGTGCAGTACGCCGCCGCCTCCATGGTGTCGGAGAACAAGGTGCTGGCCCACCCCGCCAGCGTGGACTCCATCCCCTCCTCCGCCAACCAGGAGGACATCGTGTCCATGGGCACCACCGCCGGCCGCAAGGCGGGCATGATCGTCCAGAACACCTTCTCCGTGCTGGCCGACGAGCTGCTCACCGCCTGCCAGGCCGTGGACATCCGCCGCCGGCTGAACACCCACGGCCAGGGCATCGCCCCCGTCCACGAGGCCATCCTCAAGCATGTCCGTGAAAAGGTTGACTTCTACGAGATCGACCGGGAGATCTGGCCTGACATCCTGGAGGTGGAGAAGATGATCCGCAGCGGCGAGCTGCTGGACATCGTGAAGGAATACATCCCCGACTTCCAGTAAGCCGTGAAGCTGAACATCCTGCGGGCCGACCCCGCGGGAAATATCACCCTCTTTGTGCTGGACCCGGTCCCCGTTGGGGACCGGGCCGGCATTGCCGCCCGGCTGATGGCCTTGCCCGGCAGCGATGTGGAGCAGGTAGGCTACCTCTGCCCGCCTGTGATGGGCGGGGCCGGCCGGATGGAAATGGCCGGGGGTGAGTTCTGCGGCAACGCCACCCGGGCCTTCGGAATGCTGATATCCCGGCGTCTGGGCGGGGAGCCTCAGGTGCTGGTGGAGGTCAGCGGCTGTGCGGCTCCGGTGGCCGTGGACGTGGACCTGTCCGGCGGGACCGCCCGTGCCCAGATGCCTCTGCCCCGTTCCGTGAGCCGGGTGGAGGCGGACGGCCATTCCGGTACCCTGGTAGACCTGGGGGGCATCGCCCACCTGGTGGTGGAGGACATTCCGCCCAGCCTGGAATTCTTTCAAAAAGCCGAGCCGCTGTTTGAGCGCTTCCCCGGCGCAGAGGCCTACGGCGTCATCTTTCTGGACGCCCGGAAGGGGACCTTGACCCCGCTGGTAAAGGTGCCTGCGGCGGACACCCTGGTGTGGGAGGGGAGCTGCGGCTCCGGCTCCCTGGCCGCCGCCGTGGCTCAGAGCCGGACCGACGGCCCCTTTGTCCGGGCGTATGTCCAGCCCGCCGGGACGGTGGAGGCCTCCGTCATCCGGAAAAATGGGAAAGCGGCGTCCGCCTGGATCGGCGGTCCGGTGATCCTGGATTCCCCTTGTGAGATCGAGATATAAGGAGGAGCTTCGGCTATGCCTCGTATCCGTAATGACCGCAACGATTCCATCGATCAGCTGTTCCGCGCCATTCTGTCCCTCCAAAACCTGGACGAGTGCTACCGCTTCTTCGGCGACCTGTTCACCGTGCAGGAGCTGTCCGCCTTCGCCCAGCGGCTCCAGGTGGCCCGGATGCTCTCCGAGGGCATGACCTACGAGATTATCCGTGGGGAGATTGCCACCAGCAGCTCCACCATCACCCGGGTGAACACCGAGCTGCGCTACGGTTCCGGAGGCTATCAGATGGTCCTGGACCGGCTGCGGGACCCAACAGAATAAAAAGCGTACCGCCCGGAGCGTTTTGCTCCGGGCGGTTTTCTTAGTATGTTCTGGTGTATGGATGGTGATAGAGCAGCTCTTCCAGGGTGAGTGGATCGTTGGGATTGACCCAGCCGCGCCCTCCGTCCATTGGATCCGGGCTCCAGACCGTCATGCCCTTGTAGAGACCCGGTTCCTCCGCCGGCTCCGGCTCCAGATGTTTATTGAGTATGATGCTTCCGTCTACAATTTTGGTCTCAACCTCTCCGCGGCGGAAATGCTGAGTCCAGGTTCCGTTTTCCAGATAGTTTACCTTGAAAAAGGTTCCGTTCTCGGAAGTGAACATCTCATTGTAAAATGTTCCGGTCAGCTCAGCTTGCAATTGAGGCGTGTCCGGGGAGACATCATCGTATCCATAACCGTAAGGCTCATAGGACTGCCAGATTCCCCGGTGATACAGGAGCTCACTGTCCTCAGCTTGAGTCATTTCTCCCAAGAATATGTTAAAAAAGAGGTCGTTTTCTTGGCTAAAAGATGTCACCCCGTAGTTCGCATTATAATATACCCCCCATGTCCCCCGGTTACGCCGACCGCCGTCCCGGAAGTAGGTCAGTTGTGTAAAATACTGCCATGTATTCCGTTCAATAATCTCCTCCGGTGTGGATTCCCCATGCCAGAAGTACAGCGCCGGGTGGCTGGGGTCAGGCTCGGCAGTCATCTCCTCGCCGTCGTAGAAAACATGCCAGGAAAATCCCTGTTCATGCAGCAGCTCCTCGTAGGGCTCCATGCACTCATACCAGAACTTGTTGGCCATTGGGTCGGCGCCCAGCCGGTTGACGGCCAGCGGGTCCTCCGCCTCGCAGGCCTCTATGATGCTGTCCAAATAGGCCCGGTACTCCGCGGTAAAGCCCTCCGGCTGGGGGAACTCTACAGCCGCGGGGGCGGGGGCGCTCAGGGCCACAGTGACCGTCACCACAGCTGCGGCGGCGAACATAAACCCCGGCACCCGCCGCCGTTTTTTTGGCGGGACGGACACGCCGGACAACTGTCCGAACTCCCGGCCGGATCGGTCCTGCTCCGGCCCCGGGGAGGCGAACTCGGGAGCGGGCGGGCTGAACTCCTCCCCTGGGGAGGAAAATTCCCTGTCGTTTATCATGGGATCACTCCTCGACCACCTTCAGCTCGGCCACGGGGTTGGGAATGCCCGCTTCCTCGAAGGCCAGCAGCAGCGTGCGGTTCAGAACCCGCTGGGCCGCGTAAATGTCCCGCTCAACCACCTTGGCGGAGATGCGCAGGATTACCGCGTCGTTGGCGTTGTCCAAGGCCTGCACGCCCAGATATCTGGGCGTGTCCTGAAACAGCTCGGGCCACTCCTTCTGCAGGGTAGGCAGGACCTCGGCCAGCTTCTCCTCCGCCCGGAGCAGGTAGCCCTGATAGGGGATTCCGACGTCGCACACCGCGAAGGAGCTGTCGCTGGAGCGGTTAATCAGGTTGCGTATGTCGGAGTTGTTGATGATCTTCACATTTCCGCCCGTGTCGGTGATGCTGGTGGTGCGGATGCCGATTTGGGTGACCGTTCCCCGGAAGTCGTCCACCACGATGATGTCGCCCACCTCGTACTGGTGTTCAAACAGCATGAAGGTGCCGGTGACCACGTCGGCGATCAGGCTCTCCGCCCCGAAGCCGATAATCAGAGCCATCACCCCGGCGGCGGCCAGAAGGGCCTTCACATCCACGCCCAGAATGCTCAGTCCCCACAGCAGCCCCACCAGCATGACCAGGTAGCGCAGAGCGCTGCCGGCCAGGGTGCGGACGGTGCGGCCGTGGCCGGTGGCCGGAGCCCAGCGCTCCAGCAGAAGCCGGACCAGGACGGAGGCCAGCGTCAGCCCGGAGAGCAGCATAATCAGCCGGGAAACGATCCTCCAGACCGACGGGACCGGCTCGACGTACGCGGCCAGGATATCACCCACCGGGCCAGACAGGCCCAGCATAGCCGCCAGCACGGCGGCGGAGACAATCAGCTTGACAATTGACGAAGGGCGCTGTTTCATTGTACATCATCTCTCTCACCATCGAATTTTGTCGGTTCCGTACGAAAATTTTACCATGTCCGCCCGAGGAAATCAAGGTCGGTATTCCGCTCCGCAAAAAACGCCCCGCCTGTTTTGGAACAGGCGGGGCGCGTTTCATTTACTGCTTTGGCACCGTTTTGGTGACGGTGGCCTTGGGATCCTCGGTGTCGAACACGGTCTTGGCGGCGGCGGCAAGGCCCGCAATGCCCTGGAGCTCGGAGGGAATGATAATCTTGGTGGCCTTGCCGTTGGCGGCGGCGGTGAAGGCCTCCAGGGCCTTGATGGTGAGCACGCCCTGGCCGGGGGCGGACTCGTTGATGAGGCGGATGGCGTCGGCAGTGGCCTGCTGAACCTTCATAATGGCCTCAGCCTCGGCCTCGGCCTCCAGAATCTTGGCCTGCTTTGCGCCCTCTGCCTGGAGGATGGCCGCCTGCTTGGCGGCGTCGGCCCGGAGAATGGCGGACTGCTTCTCACCCTCGGCCACCAGGATCTGGGACTGCTTCTGGCCCTCAGCCTGAAGGATGGCCTCCCGGCGCTCACGCTCAGCCCGCATCTGCTTCTCCATGGACTCCTGAATGTCTCTGGGGGGCATGATATTTTTCAGCTCTACCCGGTTGACCTTGATACCCCAGGGGTCGGTGGCCTCGTCCAGGAGGGCGCGCATCTTGGTGTTGATGTGATCGCGGCTGGTGAGGGTCTGGTCCAGCTCCAGGTCGCCGATGATGTTCCGCAAGGTGGTGGCGGTGAGATTCTCAATGGCGGACATGGGGTTTTCAATACCGTAGGTGTACAGCCTGGGGTCGGTGATCTGGAAGTAGACCACCGAGTCGATCTGCATGGTGACGTTGTCCTTGGTGATGACGGGCTGGGGAGCGAAGTCCACCACCTGCTCCTTCAGTGACACGTTTTTGACCACCCGGTCGATAAAGGGCACCTTAAATTTCAGGCCCTCGTTCCACACGGCGTAGAACACGCCCAGCCGGGTGATGACGTAGGCCCGGGACTGGGGCACGATCTTCACGCAGGAGCCGAAAATAATCAGCAATACGATGACAAGTCCGACGATGGGCAGCACAACTGTTAAAATTTCCATAGGACCCATAACAACCTCTCCTTTTTCATTGAATTACAGAGCTTCCACAAATACTTTGACGCCCTCGATGCGCCGGACCTTCGCCTGTGCCCCGGCGGGGATGACCACGCCCATCTCGCTGCGGGCGGTCCAGACCTGCCCGAGGACGCTGACCCGGCCGGTCCCGGCGTCGTTGTCCACCGTCTCGGTGACCGTGGCGGTCTGACCAATCACCCGGTCGGCGTTTGTAGGGGAGCGCCGGGGCTTGATGTGCCGCGCCGCAGCGGGGCGGATCAGGGCCAGCGCCGCTGTGGACACCACCGCGAATACAACGAGCTGAAGCCAGAACTGAACGCCCGCGCAGGCCGCCAGAAACGCGCCCAGGGCCCCCGCGGCGAACCAGATGCACACCAGTCCCACCGTGGCCGCTTCTCCCGCGCACAGGGCAATGACAGCGGCCAGCCAGAAAACCTTAAATCCCACGACGATGCCTCCTTTCAAGTCAACGGGTAGATAAAACCATCTCTATCATATCATGTCCGCGAAAAAAATACCACCATGACGAAGAAATTTTTAATAAATTTTAATGTTCGCACCGGGGGAGGGTCAGCTCGTCCATAGCGGCGGCCAGCCTGCGCCGGTAGGCGCACACGGCCTGCCTGGGCCCAATCAGGGTGACGCTGCCGTCCAGTCCCAGCAGCCAGCCGAAGAACTGGGGACTCATGACCACGGGCAAGGTGACGGTGAAGTGCTCCTCCCCGTCGGGCACCAGAATCACGTCCTGACCGAAACGGTCCCAGACCAGGCTGGCCTTGTCCCGCCTGCCCCGGAGGGTAACCTTCATCTCCTGCCCGGAGTACATGCCGAAGTGCTTCTGGCCGTACTCGGCCAGCTGGAAGCCGGGATACTGCTCCTTCCCCTCCCGGTCCAGGCCGGTGACCACGATCTCGGTCATCTTGTCCACCCGGTAGTGGCGCAGCTCCCGGTGGGCGTGGTCAAAGGCCACCAGGTAGTAGTTCTCACTGTTCCAGATCAGGCCATAGGGAGAGACCACATACCGCTTCCCCTCCTGGCGGAACACCTTGTTCCGGGCGATGTCGTAGTCGAAGTATTTAAAGGTGATGGCCTTCTGCCCGGCGATGGCGGTGTGGAGCTTGTCCACGTTGTAGTAAATGCTCTCGTTCATCACCTTGATGCGGCCGGCGACATAGACCTGCCGCTGGAGCTGCCCCGCCTGGTGGACGCTGGCCAGCCCCTCCAGCTTGCGCAGGAGGGCGTCGCTCTTCTTCTGGGTGATGAAGCGGGAGGACTGCACCGCGTCCATGAGCAGCTTTACCTCGGGCAGCTCGAAGTCCCGGCCGCCAATGAACCAGCCGGGGGACTTGCCCTTCCGGGACTGAACGTCCAGCCCGAACAGGCGCAGCGCATCCAGATCGTCGTATATGCTTTTGCGCTCGGCCTTGACATCCTGCCGGGCCAGCCCCTCGATGATCTGGGGCACAGTGAGAGGGTGGTCCTCGTCGGTCTGGCGCAGGAGCATCCGGGCCAGATGGAGCAGCTTGGTCTTTTGATTGGAGCTTTTTGACATAAACGTTATCCTCCTTTCCGGGTTTCACGCCCCAGTGTAGCGGACAAGCTGTCCGATAAAACGGACTTTCATGTCTCCGGCCCAATGAAAACGAATCTGGGCCCGGAGTACCCCTCCCGTTCCACCCGCTCCTCCCACATGGCGGCGGGGCGGACCCACAGACCCCCCTCGCCGTAGAGAGCCCGATAGACCACCATGGGCTCCAGGGTCTCCGAGTGGGAGGCCACCCCCAGAACCTCATATTCCTTTCCCTTAAAGTGGCGGTACCGGCCCAGTCTGATGTCCATATGGAAGCTCCTCTCCGTTTTTTCGCCATTATACCATATATTGTTTTTGGGAACAAGTTTGAAACGCCGGGTGATAAGCCATACTAACCGTCACTGAACGATGGAAGGATGGCGAAGCGTTTGAAGGCTGTCATTATGGCGGGCGGGGAGGGCACCCGTCTGCGGCCCCTGTCTCTGGGCAGTCCCAAGCCCATGACCCCGCTGCTGGGCCGGCCGGTGATGGAGCACATCATCAACCTCTTGAAGTCCCACGGGATCACAGAGATATGTGTCACGCTGTGCTACAAGCCCCAGGCCGTGATGGACTATTTCGGCGGCGGCGGGCGGCTGGGCGTCCGGCTGACCTGGTTCACCGAGGACGAGCCCCTTGGGACGGCGGGCAGTGTGAAGAACTGCATGGATCAGCTGGGGGGCGGAGACTTTCTGGTCATCAGCGGGGACTGTGTCTGCGACCTGGACCTGACCGCCCTGATCCGGTTCCACCGGGAGCGGAAGGCGGCGGCCACCCTGGGGCTGTACCACCATAAGACCCCGCTGGAGTACGGCCTGGTCCTCACCGGCCAGGACGGCAGGGTGGAGCGGTTTGTGGAGAAGCCGGGCTGGGGCCAGGTGTTCACCGACCAGATCAACACCGGCATCTATGTCCTCTCCGCCGCCGCCATGGATCGGGCGCCCCAGGGAGAGGTATTCGACTTCGGCAAGGACCTGTTTCCCGCTCTGCTCAGGGAGGGCGAGCCCCTCTACGGCCTGCCCCTGGAGGGCTACTGGCGGGACATGGGGGACTGCAAGGCCTATCTGGACTGCGTCTGCGACGCGCTGTCCGGCAAGGTGCGCCTGGAAATGGGCCTGCCCCGGCGCCAGGCAGGGGTCTGGTCGGCCCGGCCTCTCCCCGAGGGAATGAACCTGGTGCCCCCTTGCTGGATCGGCGAGGGAGTGGAGCTGGGGACCGGCTGCCTTATCGGCCCCCACACCGTGCTGGATCGGGGGGCCTCCGTGGGGGAGCGGGCCATGGTCCAGCGCTCGGTGCTGCTGGAAAACGCGGCGGCGGGCTCCCGCACCACCCTGTATGGGGCCATCCTGTGCAGGGACGCCTCCGCCCGGAAAGGAGTTGTCCTCAACGAGGGGGCGGTCCTGGGGGAGAACGCCCTGGCCGAGGAGGAGTCCATCCTGCTGGAGCGGGTAAAGCTCTGGCCCGGCCAGACCGCTCCCGCAGGCTGCCGTCTGGCCCGGTCTGTCACCAGCGGAAACCAGAAGGGGGCGCTGCGCTTTGGTGACAGCGGGGTCATCCAGGGCGTGCTGGGGGAGGACCTGGGTCCGGAGGCTCTGCTCACCCTGGGCAGCATCCTGGGGAAGGAAGGCGCCGTGGGCCTGGGCTGCTCCCCCACCCCCGGAGCCGGCATGCTGGCCCGGGCGGCGGCGGCCGGCGCGGCCGCCGCCGGGGGCGAGGTACTCATTCATGCCCTGGGCAGCCCTGTCCAGGGGGCGGGAGCCGCCATGATTCATCAGATTCCCGCCTCCCTCTTCGTGGAGGAGAGCGGCGGGACAGTTTATCTTCATTTCTTTGACAAGGACGGCCTGCCTCTAGGCCGGGCCCGGGAGCGGAAGCTGGAGCAGTCCCTCCTCCAGGGGGAGCTGCGCCGGGTTCGAGGAGCCCAGGTGGGCCGGATCAGACAGCTTGAGCTGACCCAGGAGGAGTGGGCCGGGCGGACTGTAGAGCATGCGAAGCTCCACAGGCCGGCTCTGCGGCGGCTCACTGCGGCGGTGGGAGAGGACACCCCCGAGGACCAAGCCCTCCGGCGGGCCCTGTCCGCTCTGGGCTGTAAGCTGGAGAAGGAGTGGCGCCCCGGAATCATAGCCTTCCGCGCCGGACACGGGGGCTTTACCCTCACGGCCCAGGATGAGCGGGGAACAGTGCTGGACGGGGGACAGCTCCTGACGCTGCTGGCCCTCATTGAGATGGAAAACGGCGGGGGCAAGGTAGCCGTTCCCGCCGGAGCCAGCGCGGCGGTGGAGCTGGTGGCCGCCGGCTATGGGGGCGCCGTCCTGCGGCTGGACCGGGACGGGGACCAGGCCCGGGAATTGTACGCCGCCCAGCCCTGGCTGCGTCAGGCCCCCGCCGCCGCCGTGCGCATCTGCTCCCGGATGGCCGTCTCAGGCCAGAAGCTGGAGGCGCTGGCGGCCAAGGCCCCCCGGTTTTCCGCCTGGCGGCGGGAGGTGTCCCTGGCCTCCGACCGGGGCAAGGTGATGCAGGCCCTGGCCCGGGAGCATGCCCGCACTCCCACCGGGGAGGGCCTGCGGATGCGCACCGGGAACGGCTGGGTCTACCTCACCCCCATGGCCCGGCGCTCCGCTCTGCGCATCGTGGCCGAGGGCCCCGACCTGGAGCTGGCCGCCGAGCTGTGCGACTTCTACGCCGGGCGGGCGGCCGAGATTGACCGGACAATTTCTGAGCAATGTGCCCAAGAAGAGGACAAATAGCGGTATGATTGTTCTTCTGAAACGCATAGTTTACTTTTCAGGGAAAGTGTGGTAAACTATAAAGGCCGATTTTTGATTTAAACGCCAAGCGGGCGAGACATGCTCCCGCCCCGGCGTCTAAATATATTCCGCAAGGCCAGAACCGTAGGACAGGCGGGAACGGACCGCGGAGACTTAAGACAGAAAACCCATCGGGAGGCGAAAGGACCGCCTTCCCCACCGGCGAGGCAGGGCCGGCCAGGGGAGCGGTCCTTCGTCTGGTCGCTGTGCCGTGGGGCACGGCGGATTTCCTGCGGGTATTTCTGTCAGAGTACATCATTTTTACGACAAAAAGGAGTTATTATGGCAGAAAAACTGAAAATCATTTCCCTTGGCGGTCTCAATGAGATTGGCAAGAACCTCACCGTCTACGAGTATGGCGGCGATATCATTGTAGTGGACTGCGGTATGGGCTTTCCGGACGATGACATGTACGGCATCGACGTGGTCATCCCCGACGTGAGCTACCTTATCAAGAACCAGAACAAAATCCGGGGCATTTTCATCACTCACGGCCATGAGGACCACATCGGGGCTCTGCCCTACGTCCTGCGGTCCATCAACGCCCCCATCTATGCCACCCGTATGTCGGCGGGCCTCATCAAGCTGAAGCTGGAGGAGCACCGCCTGCTGGACCGGACCAAGCTCATCACCTGCGAGGCCGGACAGCTTGTCAAGGCGGGAAAATTTACCGTGGAGTTCATCCATGTAAACCACTCCATCGCCGACGCGGTTGCCTTCGCCATCAAGTGCCCGGTGGGCACCTGCGTCCACACCGGAGACTTCAAGATCGACGCCACCCCCATCCAGGGGGGCATGATGGACCTGGCCCGGCTGGGCGAGCTGGGCAAGGAGGGAGTCCTGGCTCTGCTGGCCGACTCCACCAACGTGGAGCGCCCCGGCTACACCCGGTCCGAGCGCAGCGTGGGCTCCTCCTTCGACGCCCTGTTCCGGGGCTGTGAGGAGCGGATTATCGTCACCACCTTCGCCTCCAACGTGGACCGCATCCAGCAGATCATCGACGTGGCCGCCCGGTACGGACGAAAGGTGGCCGTTACCGGCCGCTCCATGGAGAATGTGATGAAGGTGTCCACCGAACTGGGCTACATGAATGTCCCGGACGGCATCCTTATGGACTTAAACCACATCAAATCCCTGCCCAAGCACAAGGTGTGCATCGTCACCACCGGCAGCCAGGGCGAGACCATGTCCGCTCTCACCCGGATGGCCTTCAACACCCACCGGCAGGTGGACCTGCTCCCCGGCGACCGGGTCATCATTTCCGCCTCCGCCATCCCCGGCAACGAAAACGCCATCGGCAGCGTGGTCAACGAGTTGTACCGCAAGGGCGTGGAGGTCATGAACGAGGGAAATATGCCCCTCCATGTCTCAGGACATGCCTGTCAGGAGGAGCTGAAGATCGTTCACGCCCTGGTGAAGCCCAAGTTCTTCGTCCCTGTCCACGGGGAACAGCGGATGCTCCAGATTCACGGCAAGCTGGCCCGGGAGATGGGCATGGACCCCAATCACATCCTCATCAGCGACATTGGCCGGGTGATGGAGTTTACTCCCAACTCCGCCAAGCTCACTGGTACCGTCACCGCCGGGCAGGTCTTTGTGGACGGCTACGGCGTGGGCGATGTGGGCAGCGTGGTGCTCCGGGACCGGAAGCATCTGGCCGAGGACGGCATGATCGTGGTGGCCCTGTCCATGTCCGGCGAGGACGGCGCTCTGGTGTCCGGCCCGGACATCATCACCCGCGGCTTTGTCTATGTGAAGGAGTCCGAGGGCCTCCTCGAGGAGCTGCGCCAAGTGGCGCTGGAGGCCCTGCAGCATGTGGATATGCGATACTCTACCGACTGGTCGGCTATCAAGGGAGCCGTCAAGGGCGATCTGTCCGGCTACCTGTATAAAAAGACCAAGCGTTCCCCCATGATCCTGCCTGTTATCATGGAGGTCTGACCGCACAAAAAGCGGGAATCCCCATGCTCAGGGATTCCCGCTTCAGCCTGTCAAAAAGCCTCGCTGCCGGCGAGGCTTTTTGACAGGCTGCTGTCTTTGAGCTGTCGTATGGTTACATAGAAACAGACTCCACTCCGATTTTGACGTCCGGGTTTTTGGCTGCGATACGGTCCAGACAGCGCCGGCCCGTCTCCTTGTCGATCACCTGACCCCGGCGCTCCCGGCCGTCGGCGCAGGCCATTACCAGAAAGAACTGGTCGAGGTTGACGGTGGCGCAGCACATCCGGGCCCTGACCTCCTCCTGGCGCAGCCAGGCCCTGACGATCTGGCCGTAAGGGAGGTAGGAGGTCCCCGATAATTTGCGGAAGTAGAGGCACTGTTCCCCCAGATGCACCTTGCCCATGTTTTGCGCTTTGGCGTAATCCGGCTCCAATATGCCGGCGGGCAGCGCGGAAATTTCGGGCTTGAATTTCATGACGGCGGCCTCCTGAAGGGCAGGCTCCGGGCCTTGAGGGCCGGGCAAAAACATTATAGCCTGTTTTTCCCGCCGCCGCAAGGGTTTTCCGCAAAATCCGGTCTTTACCCGCCCTCCTGTTTGTGATATACTAACTGTAACTGAGCGAAAATTCCGCAAGGAGGAGCAGCTATGGATCTGACAGAAAAAACGGTGAACAGCCAGACAATTTTCGAGGGAAAGATCATCAAGGTGACTCTGGATCAGGCCCGTCTCCCGGACGGCTCTCTGGCCTCCCGGGAGGTGGTGTACCATCCCGGCGGGGTGGCGGTGCTGGCTCTGGACGCCGACAGCACGGTTTATCTGGTGAAGCAGTTCCGCTATCCCATTCGGCAGCAGCTGCTGGAGCTGCCCGCCGGCAAGCTGGACCACGGCGCGGAGGAGGACGTGCTCCTGGGGGCCAAGCGGGAGCTGAGCGAGGAGACCGGCCTGGAGGCGTCGGAGTGGACCTACCTGGGCCACATCCTGGCCTCCCCAGGCTTCTGCGACGAGGCGCTGCACATGTATCTGGCCCGGGGTCTGACCCGGAAACCGCAGCACCTGGACGAGGACGAGTTCCTGGACGTGGTGACCATGCCCTTCGACAAGCTGGTGGAACAGGTGATGGACGGCTCCATCACCGACGGCAAGACAGTGTCCACCACCTTGAAGGTAAAGGTCCTGCTGGGCCTGTGAGAGAATAGGAGGACTTATGGGGAAGACCATCCTGATCGTAGAGGATGAGCAGAGCATTGTGGATATCCTGTCCTTCATTCTGGTGAAGGAGGGGTACGACACTCTGGAGGCGCTGGACGGCCCCACCGGGCTGCAGCTGGCCCTGGAGCAGAACCCGGACCTGGTACTGCTGGATCTGATGCTGCCCGGCATGAGCGGTTTTGAGGTCTGCGAGAGAATCCGGGCGGCGGGGTCCACCACCCCCATCGTCATGCTCACCGCCCGGGAGGAGGAGGACGACAAGGTCCGGGGCCTGGAGCTGGGGGCGGACGACTATATCACCAAGCCCTTCAAGAACCGGGAGCTCATCGCCCGGGTGAAGGCCAACATCCGCCGGGTATCCATGACGGCGGCCCCGCCGCCGGTTACGGCGGCCGAGCTGCCCCTGGGGGAGCGGATGCACATCGACGAGGACCGGGCCGCCATCTTCAAGGACGGCGCCCCCCTGGACCTGACCCAGCGGGAGTACGATCTGATCCGCTTTCTGGCCGCCCGGCCGGGGAAGGTGTTTTCCCGGGAGGCCCTGATGGAGCATGTTTGGAACTATGAGGGCTATGTGGGCGACGTGCGGGCCGTGGACGTGGCTGTCCGCCGCCTGCGCGAGAAGATCGAGGACGACCCCGGCTCCCCCGTGTTCATCAAGACCAAGCGAGGCATGGGGTACTACTTCGGGGAGTAAAACGCAGGGGACGGTTCCTGTGCCGCCCCGCTGACGGATGATTGAAAAACAGGGCGGCTCGGAGGCCGCCCCCTACAAGAAAACTACCGGAGAGGAGGTCCCCCCATGCTGCGCAGCCTGCACATGAAGCTGGTTATGATCCTGGTGCTGCTGATCCTGTCGCTGATGATGGTGGTGGGGGCCTTCCTCATCAACTCGGTGACCGCCTTCTATCTGGAGGACTTTTACAGCCAGATGTCCGACGTGTTCCAGGACCCCTTGCTCCACCACGACCTGACCACCCCCTCTGACGAGGAGGAGAACGGGGCGGAGCAGCTTTCCCGGGTGCTGGAGGCCTACGCCGGCGAGCTGGGGGTGGACAACCGCAACCGCAAGCTGTATATTCTGGACGGCAACGGCGTGCCTCTGGTCTCCCCCGACGGGGAGGAGGGACGGCTGGAGTACACGGAAAACCTGGTGTTCGCCTTGAACACCGGCCTGGAGACCAATCAGGCCGGCGACGAGAGCAACCTCTCCCTGGACTACATGGACGTGGCCATCCCCATTCGCCGGGGCGGGGAGAGCTATGTCATTTACATTCTGGACAACAAGGCCACCTCCAACGACCTGACCGACCAGATGCTTGTGCTCATCATCGAGGCTCTGGGATTCGGCCTGGTCATCTCCATTCTGCTGTCCTTCCTGCTGTCCAAGACTATGGTCACCCCCATCCAGCGGCTGACCGAGGGGGCCATGCGGGTGGCGGAGGGGGACTTCTCCCGCAAGATCGACGTGCTGTCCCAGGATGAGATCGGCGTGCTCACCGACACCTTCAACGACATGGCCGGACAGCTCCAGGACACCTTGCGTCAGGTGGAAAACGAGCGCAACAAGCTGGACACCCTCTTCCTGCACATGACAGACGGCGTGGTGGCCTTCTCCCGGGCCGGCAGGGTGATTCACTCCAACCCCGCCGCCGCCCGGATGCTGCGGCGGGCCATCGGTCCGGACACCTTTTATGAGGAGCTCTTCGGGGCGACGGCGTCTCTGGAGCAGGTGCTGTCCTCCGACGACCACCTGGAGGGGGAGCTGCAGGTGCGGGAACGCTACCTCCAGCTGCTCTTGGCCCCCTTCGACCGGGGACGGGCTGGTGGCGGAGCCCTGGTGGTGCTCCACGATGTCACCGAGCAGCGCAAGAACGAGGAGATGCGCCGGGAGTTCGTGGCCAACGTGTCCCACGAGCTGCGCACCCCTCTGACCAATATCCGCTCCTACGCCGAGACCCTGATTGACAGCACCGGGGACATGCCCCCAGACATGGAGAAGAAGTTCCTGGGGGTCATTCTGGGGGAGAGCGACCGGATGACCCATATCGTCCAGGACCTGCTCACCCTGTCCCGGTTCGACTCGGAGCACAGCGAACTGAAGCTGTCCCGCTTCCCCTTCGTGGAGGCGGTGAAGGATATCTACAACGCCGTCTATATGGAGGCCCAGAAGCACAACCACACCCTGACCCTGGCCGCGGAGCCCGGCCTGCCCGAGGTCATGGCCGACCGGGAGCGGGTAATCCAGGTGATGATGAATATTGTGTCCAACTCCATCAAGTACACCCCTGACGGGGGCCATATTGCCATCCGGGCCGGCCGGGCCGGGGGCAAGGTGTGGATGGAGGTGGCCGACGACGG
>CAJUPW010000009.1:25358-32185 GCA_910588635.1 uncultured Oscillospiraceae bacterium
GCTGGAGGTAGCGTTCCCGCACCTGCAGCTCCCCCTCCAGGTGGACGACGACGGCATCGGTATCCCGGAGGAGGACCGCCCCCGCATCTTTGAGCGGTTCTACCGGGTGGACAAGGCCCGCTCCCGCCAGTCCGGCGGCACCGGACTGGGTCTGTCCATCGCCAAGGAGATCATGGAGCGCCACCAGGGCCGCATCGCCTTGCTGGACAAGGATGGGCCGGGCCTGCTGGTCCGGCTGGAGCTGAATATTGAGGGACCGGGCAATGGATGAGAAGAAAAAGAGCCGCCTGATTGAGCTGACAAAGGACGCGCTCATTGTACTGCTCAGCTGTTCGGCCCTGTGGCTGGCCGCCCGCACTCCCCTGGCCGCCCCCCTGTGGGGCCTGTTCCGGGAAGAGGGCCCACACGTGGTCCAGGGCCAGAATCAGGTGGGCAGCCGGGACTCCGGGGCGCTGCCCATGGCAATGGCTGCCAACCTGCCGGGGGGCGGGATGGACCTGCCCGACGGCGCCGAGGGGGCGCGCTACGGGGTGTGCTACGATCAGGCCGGCTGTCAGGAGCTGTTTCAAAAGGTGGCGGGCTCCCTGGCCGAGACCCTGTCCAGCTCAGGAGCGCCCGAGGCGGTGAGCCGGTCGGAATGGGAGACGGCACTGACCGGCCGGCTGGGGGTCTATATGGACTTTCAGGGGCAGATTCCCCTGTCCGTGCTGGTGGGCTGGCTGTCCGGCGGAGAGACGGGGCTGACCGCCACCGTCCGCCGGCTGGTCCTCACCCAGTGGGAAGGGGGAACCGACGTCTATTACCTGGACGAGAGGGACGGCGGCTTCTACCGCTGCCGCTCCGAGGTGGCCGACTCCTTCTCCCTGGCGGAGGCCCTGTCCGGGCTGACGGACAACGGGGCCTTTTTCGCCTTTGAGTCGGAGCTGTACGCCGGCCTCGCGCCCGATACCCTGCTGCTGCCCGACGCCCCGTCCCCGGCGGTGTACACCGCCTCCAACCCCATGAACGCCGGCCAGAGCACTCTGGAGGCCCTGGTCCAGGACCTGGGCTTTTCCCTCAACTCCACCAGCTTCTACTCCACCGACGAGCAGGTGGCCCGCAGCGGAGACGACAGCGTCCGCTTGTCCAGCCGCGGGGTGGCCCAATACCAGTATGAGGGCCGGACCGGAGGGGGTCTGTTTCCCGTCCTGCGCCATGGGGACGGGGGCCTCCTGTTCGATCAGGTGGAGACCTGCCGCCAGATCGCCCTGTCCGCTATGGGCGGGCGGTGCGGCGAGGCCAGACTGTATCTGCTCCGCGTCACGGAGCGGCCCGAAGGGCTGGAGATCGACTTCGGATACAGCCTCAACGGGGTTCCCGTCCTGCTGGACCGGGGCTACGCCGCCCGCTTCCTGGTGGAGGCGGAGCAGGTAGTTCAGTTCTCTATCTGCCTGAGAAGCTATACCGCCGGCGACACGTCCAGCCTGGTCCTTCCTCCGCGGCAGGGGACGGCCGCCCTTCTGGCCCGGGGGCTGGAGGGGGAGGAGATGGTGCTCACCTACGCAGACGGCGGCGGCGACACGCTGAGCGCCGGCTGGTCGGCTCACAGCGACCGGAGGGACTGACATTATGCCGTGGACAAAGCTGAAAAACATCATTCTGGCTATCCTGGTACTGACCAATGTGTGCCTGCTGTCCCTGGTGGCGGGACCCGCCATCCAGAGCAGGCGCCAGCTCAGCCAGGCCCGGGAGGAGGCCATCCGTTTCCTCCGGAGCCGGGGCGTACAGGTGGAGGAGGATGTGATCCCTCAGTCCATGGAGCTGACGCCCCAGGTGCTGGAACGGGACCTGGAGGAGGAGGCCAGGGCCGCCGCCGCCCTGCTGGGCGGTACGGTGTCGGTCCGGGCCAGGGGCGGCGGAGTGTACCGCTACGACAGCGAGAACGGCTCGGTGCAGTTTCACAGCGACGGCACCGTGTCCGCCCAGCTCAAACCGGGGGCCTTCCCCCTGGGTACGGACCGCGCGGAGGAGTGCCTTGCCCTGATGAAGCGCCTGGGCTGCGAGGGGATCATCGCGGAAGAGCTGGAGAATGAGCTGACCTTCCGCCAGAGCTGGAGGGGCAGCCCCCTGTTCACTCAGCAGGTGACACTGGTCTGCGGAGCGGAGGGGCTGACAGCCATCACCGCCGGCCGGCAGATGATCGGCCAGCCCCAGGAGGACACAAGCCGGAGCACCCTGTCCGTGGCCACCGTGGTCATCGACTTTATCAACGGGATGAGCGCCCTGGGAGATGTGTGCAACCGGATTGACAGCATCGAGCCAGGCTATATCACCGCCGCCTCCCTGTCCGGACCCACGGTCCTCACCCCAGTCTGGCGGGTTACCACCGACACCGGCGCTTACCAGATCGACACCGTCACCGGCGGCGTGTCCCGGGTATCCTGATCGGTGCGGAGACGAGACAGATAGGAAGTGTTGTTATAGACAGCTTACAGTTTGCCATACCCACCCTCTTTGGGTTGGAGGGGATCTGCGCCGACGAGCTCCGCCGGCTGGAGCTGCCCCAGGTCCGGGCGGAAAACGGCCGGGTGCTGTGCGCCGGGACGGACGCCGATCTGGTGCGGCTCAACCTGAATGTCCGCACCGGGGAGCGGGTGCTGTTGGTCCTGGGCGCCTTCCCGGCCCGGGACTTCGACGCCCTATTTGAGGGGACCCGTTCCTTGCCCTGGGAGCAGTTCATCCCCAAGGAGGGTCAGTTCCCCGTGAAGGGCCACTGCCTCAATTCCGCCCTCCGCTCGGTGCCCGCCTGCCAGTCCATTGTGAAAAAGGCCATTGCCGCCCGGCTGGGGGGCAAATACGGCTTGCGCACCCTCCCGGAGACGGGGGCGCTGTATCAGGTGCAGTTTGCCGTCATGGGGGATGAGGCGGCGCTGATGCTGGATACCTCCGGGCCAGGCCTTCACAAGCGAGGTTACCGGGCCCAGGGGGTGGCCGCCCCCTTGCGGGAGACTCTGGCCGCCGGGCTGGTGCTCCTGTCCCGCTACAGGGGCCGGGACCCCCTGTGCGACCCCTTCTGCGGGTCGGGGACCATTCCCATCGAGGCGGCCCTCATCGCCAAAAACCGGGCCCCCGGACTGAACCGCTCCTTCTCCTCCCAGAAGTGGTCCTGGCTGGATAAAAAGCACTGGATATCCGCCGCCGGCGAGGCGATGGACAGGGAATTTGACGGCGCTTACGAAATCTGGGGCGGGGATATCGACCCAGAAGCCGTGGCCCTGGCCAAGCGCAACGCCCGGCTGGCCGAGGTGGACGGCATCGTCCGCTTCGACGTGGAAGACGCCGCTCGCTTCCACTGGGGCGGACTCCGCGGCCGTGTGGTGACCAACCCGCCCTACGGCGAGCGGGTAATGGAGCGGAAGGAGGCGGAGGAGCTGTACCGCTCCTTCGGCAAGGCGTGGAGCAAGCTCCCGGAGAGCTGGAAGCTCTACCTGCTGTCCTCCCACACTGAGTTTGAGCGCACCTTCGGCAAAAAGGCGGACAAGAAACGCAAGCTGTACAACGGAATGCTGAAGTGCGACCTGTTTATGTATCTGTAGGCGCGTCCCGAAGCGAAGCCAGCGCAGCGGGTTCGCTTCGGAGAGGACGAACATCGAAATGGAGCGGATGCCCGCCGCAAGGCGGGCGGAGCGGAATGGAGTTTGAGAGAACGGCGTGAGACATTTGTTCATCATCAACCCCGCCGCCGGGAAGAAGAATACCACAGCTCAGCTGGAGGCGCTACTGGAAAAGCTGTCCTTTCCCCATGAGGTGGCCTACACCACCGGGGAGGGGGACGCCCAGCGGTTCACCGAGGAGGCCGCCCGGTCCGGCGAGCCGGTACGGGTCTACGCCTGCGGGGGCGACGGCACCCTGAACGAGGTGGTTAACGGGGCGGCTGGACACAGCCATGTGGCCGTTACCAACGTCCCCAAGGGGACAGGGAACGACTTTCTGAAGATTTTCGGGCCGGACTACCGCGCGCTGTTCTATAACCTGGAGGCCCTGTCCGCCGGCCCGGAGACCCCATTCGATCTCATCGACTGCAACGGCAAGCTGGGCATCGACGTGGTGTGCGCCGGGGTGGACGCCCGTATCGCCGCCGATGTCCACCGATACAAGGACTGGTGGTTTGTCTCCGGCATCGGAGCTTATATTCTGTCCCTGCTGGAAAATGTCTTTCTCAGGGGCATCGCCCGGCCCATCACGGTACATATGGGAGAGCTTCGGTGGGAAGACAGGCCCGCCTCCTTGCTGTGCATCTGCAACGGCCGGCACTACGGCGGCGGCTTCATGCCTGTGGGAGACGCCATGCCGGACGACGGCATACTGGATATGCTGCTGGTGCGCAAGGTTGGGCTGTTTACCTTCCTGCGGCTGGTGGGCAAATACGCCAAAGGGCTGTACAAGGAGTACCCGGAGCTGATTTGGGACTACCACGGGGCTGCGGTCTCCTTCTCCGCGAAGGAGCTTATCACCGTGGTAGTGGACGGCGAGGTCATGCGGGACACCGCCTTTACCGTCCGGCTGTCGGAGAAGAAGGTGAACTTTTTCTACCCCGCCGGGGCCGTTTACCGGCCGGCCGGCGCCGGGGCGGTCGTTTCTTCCGGCTGCGGCACAAATTTTAGCACTCCGGTACCATGTTTGTGAACGAAATGTAAATCCTTTCAAATTACCCCCCATTTTTTAAAAATTGGGGGTTGATTTTTTTGCCAAGACAGGTTATTATCATAGCTGTACTTAGCACTCAAGCAAATTAAGTGCTAAACTCAAAGCCAGTTGATCCAAAAAATTAAGTCATATAAGGAGGAACCCATTATGAAACTCAAACCCCTGGCTGACCGTGTCATTGTGAAACTGGTGGAGGCTGAGGAGACCACCAAGGGCGGCATCATCCTCACCGGCGCCGCCAAGGAGAAGCCCGAAGTGGCCGAAGTGATTGCCGTTGGCCCCGGCGGCATGGTGGACGGCAAGGAGGTCGTCATGACCGTGAAGGCGGGCGACAAGGTCATCACCAGCAAGTACTCCGGCACCCAGGTCAAGCTGGACGGCGAAGAAGTCACCATCGTCCGCCAGAACGACATCCTGGCCATTGTGGAGTAAGGATTGCCCGTAGGGGGCGGCCTCTGTACCGCCCCACGTGAAAGACAATCTGAAAACCGGCGAGGCGGCCCGGAGACCGCCCCCTACAGATTAAAATGAATGCAATTATTGGAGGTAATGCTTTATGGCTAAAATCATTTGCTACGGCGAGGAGGCCCGCAAGGCTCTGGAAAAGGGCGTCAACCAGCTGGCCGACACCGTGAAGATCACCCTGGGCCCCAAGGGCCGCAACGTGGTGCTGGACAAGAAGTTCGGCGCTCCCCTCATCACCAACGACGGCGTGACCATCGCCAAGGAGATCGAGCTGGAGGACCCCTTTGAGAACATGGGCGCCCAGCTGGTGAAGGAGGTCTCCACCAAGACCAACGACGTGGCCGGCGACGGCACCACCACCGCCACCCTGCTGGCCCAGGCCATTGTCCATGAGGGCCTGAAGAACCTGGCCGCCGGCGCCAACCCCATGGTCATGAAGAAGGGCATCGCCAAGGCCGCCGCCGCCGCCATTGAGGCCATGAAGGCCAACAGCCAGAAGGTCAACGGCTCCGACGACATCGCCCGGGTCGGTACTGTCTCCTCCGGCGACGAGACCATCGGCAAGCTGATCGCCGAGGCTATGGAGAAGGTGGGCCACGACGGCGTCATCACCATTGAGGAATCCAAGACCGCCGAGACCTCCTCCGAGGTCGTCGAGGGCATGGAGTTCGACCGGGGCTATATTACCCCCTATATGGTCACCGACACCGAGAAGATGGTGGCTGAGCTGGACGACGCCCTCATCCTCATCACCGACAAGAAGATTTCCAACATCCAGGAGCTGCTGCCCATTCTGGAGCAGGTGGTCCAGTCCGGCAAGAAGCTGCTCATCATCGCCGAGGACGTGGAGGGCGACGCTCTGTCCACCCTGATCGTCAACCGTCTGCGCGGCACCCTGAACGTGGTGTGTGTCAAGGCCCCCGGCTTCGGCGACCGCCGCAAGGAGATGCTCCAGGATATCGCCATTCTCACCGGTGGCGAGGTGATTTCCGCCGACGTGGGCCTGGAGCTGAAGGAGGCTCAGATGAACATGCTGGGCTCCGCCCGCCAGGTGAAGGTCACCAAGGAGAATACCACCATCGTCAACGGGGCCGGCTCCACCGAGGAGATCCGTGCCCGCATCGGCCAGATCAAGAGCCAGATTGAGATTACCACCTCCGATTACGACAAGGAGAAGCTCCAGGAGCGGCTGGCCAAGCTGGCCGGCGGCGTGGCCGTCATTAAAGTGGGCGCCGCCACCGAGGTGGAGATGAAGGAGAAGAAGCTGCGCATTGAGGACGCTCTGAACGCCACCCGCGCCGCTGTGGAGGAGGGCATCGTGGCCGGCGGCGGCACCGCCTACCTCAACGCCATCCCCGCCGTGGAGAAGCTGCTGGCTGAGACCGAGGGCGACGAAAAGACCGGCGTCCAGATCGTGGCCCGGGCCCTCACCGCCCCCGTGAAGCAGATTGCCGCCAACGCCGGCATCGACGGCGCCGTGGTGCTGGCCAAGATTCAGGAGGCCGGTACGACCGGCTACGGCTTCGACGCCTACAAGGAGGAGTACTGCGACATGATCCCCGCCGGGATTGTGGACCCCACCAAGGTCACCCGTTCCGCCCTGGAGAACGCCGCCTCCATCGCCTCCGTCCTGCTGACCACCGAGTCCCTGGTGGCCGACAAGCCCCAGCCCCCGG
>CAJUPW010000009.1:32195-87076 GCA_910588635.1 uncultured Oscillospiraceae bacterium
GGCATGTATTAAGACAAGCTGCAAAGCCCGGAGCGCAAGCTCCGGGCTTTTTGCGTGTCATCAAGCGGCGGTGCCGGCCAGCTCCTCCCGGGCCTCCCGCTCATTGTCGGCGGAGAAGCAAAACCGTCCCGCCCAGTCGTAGACCTCTACATGTCCTCTTACCCATACGATGCTGTAATCCATTGCGTCTGGCTCCTTTCCTTGTATTCTGACCACAGTATACAAGAAGGGAAGTCCCATAAACCGGACTTTTCTTTTCCGGTTGCGCATTTTGCAGGAAGGGGTTATAATCAGGGCAAGGGAGGCGGAAACGATGGTAGAAATGATCGGATATCTGGGCTCTATCCTGGTAGTTGTGTCCATGCTGATGTCGTCCGTGGTCAAGCTGCGGGTCATCAACACCATAGGCAGCGGGATTTTCGCGGCCTATGCCCTGATGATCCACTCCTACCCCACGGCGCTGATGAACGCCTGCCTGGTGGGCATCAACCTCTATAATCTGGCGCGTCTAAACCAAAAAGACCGGGCCTATGATCTGACGGAGGCGGCGACCGGGGACGGCCTGCTGGGCTATCTGCTGGATCACTACCGGGAGGACATCCGGACCTACTTCCCCGGGTTTGCCGGGGCGGGAGCGGAGGACCGGGCCTATGTGGTGTTCTGCGGCGGCGACCCGGCTGGCCTGCTGCTGGGGACAGCGGTTGGACAGGGGACGCTGAAAGTGACCCTGGACTACTCCACGCCCACCTACCGCGACTGCTCCATCGGAACCTATCTGTACGCGAAGCTCCCCTCGAAAGGGGTCCATACCCTGCTTTTTGCGGGAGAGGAGTCCAAAGCCCACGCCGCCTACTTGAGCAAAATGGGCTTTGTCAAGGAAAACGGCGCTTATGTCAAGCGCCTGGACTAGGCACAAAAAGGAGGAAATCTGATTGGACGCCATCTTTTATACCGTCCGCTCCATCAACGGCGATTACGCCGACCTGGTGACCGACGAGGGCGGCGAGCACTCCGTTACCATGTTCCTGCTGCCCGAGGGGACCACCCTGGGCAGCCGCCTGAAGCTGGAGGATTTCCAGTGGGAGCTGGTTTAGGTTAAGCTTCCCTTATCCTCTGGCGAAAACCAGTATATACAAAGGACGCCATTTCCGCCGCCGTTCCCTTATGCCGTTTTGTCCAAATAAAAGATAAATCCGAACCTCACGCCTGCCGGCGTTAGGTTCGGATTATCTTGCTTTGGTGGAGATAAGCGGGATCGAACCGCTGACCTCTTGAATGCCATTCAGACGATTGGACCTTATGTAGGCTGAACGATAATCACGCAAAAGCTTTGGGCCGTAAGGGTTCAGAGCTTTTTTCTTTGTGCGTGGACGGCTGGTGGGTGTAGCCAGAATGTGGGGTTTAGCCTTGCCTAACCTTGGCTTTCCTTGGGGGGTTGGGGTTATGGCTACGGCTTTGGCTCCCGAGCTTCTGGTTGCGATGTTGGGACAGTGGCCCCTCATAATAGCATAAAAAGGAATCATTTGGCAATTTTGACTGGTGTGAGAACATTTAAAAAGAGCGTTAGGCGTTTGAAAAAATCAAACGTCTAACGCACTAAATTTTTGATATTGCAAATCGAAATGTTGAGCGTGTGGAAAATTGGAGTAGGACATGGGGGTAAAAATTTTTAGGCGTGTGTAAATGACGTATTCCTATCAATCTTTGTAAATTAAAGGTTGACAGGAGAAAATCTCATGACACATATAAACTATTCAAATTATATCATAACCAGAAACTTTGTCAAGCAAACAAATTATGAACGAATCAACACAGGCAGAAGGTCAGCTCAAACAAAACAGCCGCCAACCGCCATGACTGCGCAGGAGCTGGACACAGCATATCAATACCGCCAAAGGGCAAAACGTGAAAAGCTACTCAGGCTGGCTGATGTGAATTTTGAAGCTGGGGCTTGTGTGTTCGTTACACTAACATTCCAGGAGAATGTGCAGGATTATGACACAGCGGTCAAGGGGTTCAAGTTATTCACAAAGCGGTTACGCCGCAAGCTGGAGGATGTACGCTATATCGCCACGCTGGAGATCCAGCAGAGGGGAGCGTACCACTTTCATCTTTTGCTCAATGCTCCTGATGCCCAATTCGGTCTGGACAATGTCGCACCGCTATGGCAAAATGGAATCATGGACATTGTAAGTGTCGATGATACAAAAAAGGTGTTGCTCTACATCACGAAAGACTTGGTTCACCAAAGCCGAAGCCATCCCCTATACGCCAAACGCTGTTATTTTGTGTCACAGGGGCTGGCTCAGCCCATGGAGGTCAGCACTTGGAACGGGACAAAGGCACAGCTTCAAAAAGTTCAACAACTGCTCCAAGGTAGGGCACCTAACAAGCATAGCCAAGTGAACAGCACAAAGGCAGGACTGGTGGAGTTCAGCGACTACTACTTTTCAACGAACCTCTACCCGGCCCCACCAGTGGCGAAGCTCCGACATTTTTAATATTAACTTACCAGATTGTGACCAACACAAAACTGGGATGGCTCGTCAGAGCCAAGGTTCCCAGTTTTTTGTTGGGGCAGGAGAATGAAATGGAATAAAATGGAAATAAGGAGAAATAGGAGTGCCTAGAAAGAAAATGATTGATACTGATAGTATCAGATTAGAAAAAGTAGATGATGAGATCATAGGTAAGAAAAACTGCTTACAGGCAGAACTGTCATTGAAAGAGCAATTAACGCCATTAAATGTACACACTTTGCGAACCTATTACAAATTTGTAGTTGCGGATGATAGAAAACGAGTATCTTTTTCATTGAGAAATTCATGGAAAGGATTGATAATGGCCTGTCTGTCTATAGCATATTGTAAATACGAAAAAAGCATTATAAAAAAGATGATACAGTCAAACCAATATTTGATTACCCAAGTTGACTTTCAATATGATAATTTAAATGGGGAGTTCGTTGAGTTGATTCCTGCACCACCATCATGGAAACCTTGCTATGTTACGGGAAGCTATAACGTGAGAAAGATTCACGATTCATTAAAGTACATTGAAAATTTGCTGGACTTAAATCCGTCACAAAGCTTCGTTACAACAAATTATATAACAACGCCCTCTCCATTCAAGAATTATACGATTTCGCTGCCTTTGGAAACTAAACGCTGGCGCATAAGTAATTTTTTAGATTGTGCTGGAGGGATCGCTCTGATAACGAATGAAACAATGGAAAAACTGTATGGAAACAGAGCCGCACTGGGGGCACCCTGCCGATTAAAACCAGAAGGCATCGCTCAATGGACATCCGAATTTGATGATTATGGAAAGCCGGTGCCACTCTTTGGCTACGAGGTCTCGGCTTCAACTGTGAACCATCTGATAACATATTTCCCATTTCTCAAAGCGGATTTTATGTGTGAAGCAAAGAAGCAAAATTCACCATGGGTGGTATTTGATAGGGTGCATTTAGGAAAATGGGGGTAGGCGTTACCTCTGCCAACATTTTGAGTCTTTGTGAATCCTCCGTGATGAAAAAGCAGGAGGGCGAAAACAAGTCCCGGCAGTCAAAAAATCTAACTGTGCAGTGGGCTTTTTCGTGGGTGGGCATGGTTGGCTTTTGGGGTAAGCATTGGGGACAAAAAGGCTTGAATTTCAAAAGGAGAAAAATTTTAAGTCAGCTTGAACATGTGAAAGGGGAAGGACTGCATGGATACAGATCAGACAAGGATAGAGCCGGGAAGTCGGGAATATAACAGATTAGTGGAGAGACTGAAACCCATCTATTACTCTGTTGAAACAGAAGCATACAATAGAATCCTCACTGCGCTTTGCACCAAAGATATAGACAGTATCGTCGATGTTTTATTATCTAATAATAAGGTCAGAAAAGAAGCAATAATCGAGATAATAAATGCACAGGGGGATTTGAGGGAGACACAGTATGAACTGGAGATAGAAAAAAAGAAAAACGAGAATTTACAAATCCAGCTTTCAGAGAGCCGCCAAAGGGAGCAGGATTTGTTAGCGGAAATCCGTAGGTGTATCAAGCCGCCAGCGAAAAAAGATAGTTTAACAGATGAAGCGGTATTATCAGAATACAAAAAAGCAAAGTCTTTGCGTGCTGTTGCGAAGGCTTTGGGGTGTTCGCACAATACGGTGAAGGCACGCCTTATAAAAATGGGGTGTATAGAAAAGTAGGTGGTCAAATTAAATTGCCCGAGGGTAAGCCTATGGTTGCCTGACATTATTTGTAGCATAGGGGGAAAAGTGATACATAGACTGAATTGTAGTCTATAAAGAAGCATTTGGAGTTAATAGGAGGTTTAGCGAAGGCGTTCCTTGCCCAAGGGTGCCTTTTGCGCAAGCACCACGAAGAACATAAAGAGTACCACCCCATACCCACTGGATGTGGTAGATAGTGACAAAATGACACAAAAAACAAGGGCACTGACTATTTTAGTTGGTGCCCTTGAAATATTCTATTGACGGAGATGGTATCATGCGGTAGAATAAGAACACGAGGTAACGAGTAGTGCGGGCAGGCCTAGAGGGCGGCAACCCTCTAGGCCCTGTGCAGGATGAGTGAGCATCCATACACAACTGCGTTAGCAGTACCACATACTCAGTATAAATCATCAGGGCTGTATTTTCAAGATGTTTATACTGGTTGTGTAAGCACATTGCGAAGATTGATTGTGCGTGTATGGGTAAGTTAAAATGCCTGTATACGCATTGATTTGTTATCTCGGCAGTAGAAGCCATGCGGGGAGCATACCAGCCAGGTATGTGTCCCCCATGGTGGAGCTGTTGAGATTAAAGCGATACATTTGATTCAGCCACCGCGCAAATCAGAATGTATTGCAACAAGGAGGAAAAGAAATGAAGCAAAAGGTTTTAATTAGCGGCTTATCTCTGTTACTGACCTTTTCATTGGTAGGCTGTGGGGGTCAGCAAGCCCAGCAGGAACCGCAGGAGCCAAAGCAGGAGGTTCAGCAGAGCGAGCCAATCATGACATCAGATAATGCGCCGGAGCAATTATCGAATGATAGAGAACAGCAAGAACCATCTGGTGATGAACTGATTGAATACTTTCAACTAGTGCATAATACATGTTCAGTATTAGATACATCATACACAGAGGAGCAAATAGCAATAGAATTAGATATGCTTGTATCATTCTGTGATACAGATGGTAAAAAACTTCCTTCTGACTATGAGCAACAATATAGAGCATGGAGACCAGCAGAGACAGAGCAAACACTAGAAGATCAGACACCGGAAGTCACTTTAACATTCACTGATTGTAATGAGACGGTTTGGGCAACAGGAACGGTGAATCTCCGTAGTGGTCCAAGTACAGAGGATGATAAAGTAGGTAGCTTAAACAAAAATCAAAGTGTGACCCGCATAGGCATTGGCACCGGAGATTACAGCAGCTGGAGCAAGGTTAAACTGAGTGATGGAAGTGAAGTTTATGCAGCATCCAACTACTTAACCACAACGAAGCCATCCACAGGAAGTAATCAGCAAGGCCAGCAGAGTAGCGGGCAACAAAGCACTAGCTCACAACAGCAGCAAGGGCAAACATCTGACCCAAGTATACCCCCAGGTGGTTATTCATCTAACCCCAACCAAGGATTCCAAGAAATAGTACCTGGAAGAGATGGTTCCGTTGCAAATGAAGGCGATGTTGAATACAGCGGCTGGATCAGCTGAAATAGAATAATACATTATAAGATAAGTAGTTGAATCACCAGTTCAACTACTTATCTTATTTTTATAACTTGTGTTATTTCAATTCAAGATACATCAACAACCAGTAAAGCCAGTCAGGTTTATCTGACTGGCTTTCTTTTTTATTTTTATCAAATCCGTCAACATCCATCAATACAAAAAGCTGTCAGGATTCATTCCTGACGGCTTTTCATGTTTAAGTGGGAATAGTATAGCATTTGCACCCAAACAAAACCCACATAGATTCATTCTATATAAACCAGTAGGCTCTATTAAGTGCATTCAAAAAACAGATATATATTATTCTGAAATGAATGGGGATGAAAGCAAAATGCAATCAGGTATAATTATGACCACAACAAAAAATGGTATAGATGTTGCCATAAGAGAGGAGTATGATTCTGGTAGAGTATACGGCTGTTACTTTCAATATAGATATGGACCGTATAAACAGTTTAAAAAACTACTATTGAGGTCACACATTCCCGTCTGTAGCCGCAAAGAGCTGATAAAATACATTGACGATCAGACGAAACTTCTTTCTGAAATATGGCACTTGAATCCACCAAGGAAGAAGTAAAAATAAACTGTTGAAGCAGATGGGCCAGATGTGAAAACATCTGGCCTATTTTTATGTTTATTTTGAAAAAGTGAATTTTATAATACAGTTGAAAGGCTAGTTAAAAAAATTAGAAAAATGACAACGGAAAACTTTCGGTTAATGCAATCAAGGGTGATTACCAAATTTTCGGTTAATTTATTTTTTTAATATTACTGATGGATGATTTTTAAATTTAGAGGGTTTGAAGATGTGAAAATAGGGGGTTCCAGAAAAAAGAATGGGAGGGGAAAGGGAAGTTGAAAAATCTGTGCTGATACAGAAAACGGGCTAGTTGAAATTCCGTTTCAGATGTTTCCAATAGCCTTTATGACAATGATAAGAAACAGTACCGGGGGTAGAAGTTTACCAGTATAGAGCGGTCGGAGAAAACAGGCTCTTTAAGTGCTACAAACTCACTAAAATCAAGGTTACATCTCCTTGCACTATCACGTCTTGTACATCAATGACCTCAGCGTTAAGATGATTGTGTTGAAAGCAATAGAAAGTTTTCAAACATCAAAAAGTTAGGAGAAATGAGAAATGTGCAAAGCTACTGTTATCTTTGAGGAGAAGTTGGGCAAGCGGCGTGAGGGCTGGGCGGTTTATCTGAATCAGAGCCGGGACTTTACATGGTACAGTGACAAGCAGGTCAAAGCCAAAATTGCCAGCGGTGAGCGTATCAACGGCGTGATAGTGAACGAAGCTGGGGAGGTTATGATGGACGAAGATTTCACCACTGGCCTGCTTGCAAAAACCGGGCTGGCTACGTTCACTCCCATCATGGAGGACGAGGACAGTGGCGTGAGCAAGTATTTTGCTGTTACCCGTGTACTCAAAGGCGGCAAGGCTGGAGATCGCTATGAACTGGTATCGAATCGGTTCAAGCTGGAGGTGGTGGACGCTGACAGGCTGAAAGCTCTGCTGTCTCTGATAAGCGTAGGCGGGGCCAGAGTGGACGAAAAGGGCCGGGTGGTAATCCATGAGGGGGTAAGCGTGGAAGATGCCACAGAGGATCCCAAGGGGGTTAGAGAGGGGGTGAGCTAATGCTTGCCCTCCTCTCATTTTTAGCTGGGTTTCTGGTGTTGTGGCTTCTGATTGAAATTTATATACAAATTCAGCTTTTTCAGTTACTTCGTGATTGCTTGAAGGAGCTGAAAGAGTTAGAGGACAGCACAGAATAGAAATGCTTATGCTGGGGTTTTGGCTTAGTTGTATGGAATAGTATCAATTTTAGAAAGGTTTGATACTATGTCTTATACAGGCTCATTATTTGGGAATCCTAAAAAGTCAGAACCCCAGCTCCAGCAGAAAGATTTTGACAAGCTGGTGACAATTCAAGCTTCTCAACTGCGTGGAGCTTATAAAACCGACTGTTTAGATGTGAAGCAGTTGCAACAGGTCTTAAATGTAGGAGAGAGCAACGCCTACGATTGGGTCAAGACCTGCCCAGCGGTTAGAATAATAGGCCGCCGCAAGGTTGTGCCTGTTGTGTGGGTAGCCTATTATCTGGTTACTGGTACAATGTAAGGAGGTGACGAGCATGAGCAAAAAGGTTCAGTTTACACGCCGGGCCAATGGTGAGGGTTCAGTATATCAAATTAAAGATGGCCGCTTTGGTGCGGCCATCAGTCTGGGAAAGGACGAAAAAGGAAAGCGGCTCCGTCATGTTGAAACAGGCAAGACGGAGCAAGAAGCCGTCGACAAAATGAAGCGTTGGCTTTCTCAAAACGGATATATGGGAGAGGAAAACGCAATCATCATCAATGGCCAATCTACCATTGATGAATTTGTGGAGGAGTTCAAGATCAAGGGCCTATTGGGGTCTGGCATTTCAGACGTGACCCTTGAAAACTACTCCTACGTCCTGAAATACTTTCAAAGGTATTTTAAGGGCAAGCGTATAGGAATGGTTGATACCGATGAAATCAACCGCTTCTTTGCGTGGATGGTCAATTTTATGGAGAATGGGAAATACAGATACAGTCAGGTGACCCTTGACCGTACTGTATATGTTGTCAATCGGATGTTTGTCAGAGCTGTTAGAAAAGAGTATCTGTCAACAAACCCGATGGATACAGAGGAATTTAAAGCACCTCGGTCAAAAAAGAAAACTGCTAAAATCACAGCTTTGACAGCGGAGGACATGAGCATTTTAAGAAATGCGCTCATGGAAAATAAAGCAGTTTATCCAGTGATTGCCCTCATGTCCATAACAGGAATGAGGACACAAGAAGCCCTTGGGCTTCAATGGGGTGACATTGATTTTGAAAATGCCGCCATTCACATTCAAAGAGCCGTGACTGAAGAAATAGCCTGGGATTCGCACGGCAACAAAATTTCTGCTAAAACCATACTTGGGCCAACGAAAAACGGCTCAAGTGAGAGGAAAATAGCAGTGCCGGAGGGGGTGATAAACTTATTGAAACAATGGAGAGAAACGGCACCACTTGTAAGCAAAACACAGTTTGGAGAAAGTGACCGGGTATTTGGAAACAGCAAAAGTCCTAGCTGGACTTATGCGGGGTTCCGCAGTTCGGTTAATAGAACGCTCAAAAATTCAGATTCAGGAGTGGATAGTTTAAGGCTCCATCGGCTACGCCACACAGTGGCAACCATGTTATCAAACGAACCGGATTCCAACGTATTCAATATAATGCAGCTTTTGGGCCATACTCAAATTAAAACAGCTCAAAAGTACATAGATAATCAGACAAAAGAGAGGGCGGAAAAGAATCGGGAGCTGTTAGGTCGTTTGTCTGCCAATGGTGGACTTTGTGGATAGGAAAAGGAGGATAGCTCCGAAAATGGCTCCAAAAAGTTAGGATGAAGAAGTTAGAAGTAGTATTATTATATTGAAAAAGTTGTGAAAAGAAGAGAAAAAACTACGAAATTATAAAATTTCGTAGTTTTTTCTTTCGGTTCCCGATGGTGGAGATAAGCGGGATCGAACCGCTGACCTCTTGAATGCCATTCAAGCGCTCTCCCAGCTGAGCTATACCCCTTACCTCAATTTTAGCACTTGAAAAGTTTTTATTTTCTCTCATTTTACAGAGATTTATATACTTATCAGATGAAGTCGTTGGGGCCCCCTGGTCACCCGCCTACCGAGTCACCAGAAAAACTATATGATTCTTGAGATCATTGTATCTCAGAAATTATGTGCGATTCGGCTTGGTTGCCTTTAGCAACCATACCGCCATCATCGCACGACGTGCGATGATGGCGGCGAAATTCTTGAATTTTGAGGTATTTTGAAATGCATATGTGGACAGGCAGAAACAGAATCTCCATAATAAAGAAAGTTTTTAGAAAATGGAGGCTGTGTTATGCGGACACTATCATCACTAATCGCCGGTTATCTTGAAACGGGCGAGTACGAAAAACAACTGTCGCCAGATACGATAAAGGCTTATCGCATCGATCTACGGCAGTTTGTTGACTTTACAGAAGGTGCGTGGGCTGATAAGGATATGTTGAATCAGTACATCAAATATCTCAACCAGCACTTTGCCCCTCGGTCTGTCAAGCGTAAACTAGCGAGCATTCGAGCTTTTTATCACGAGATGGAAATTAGTGGAGAGCTAGAGAAGAACCCATTTGACAAACTCCACATCCGTATCCATTCGCCGCAGCAACTTCCACGGATCATCCCCGAGCAAATCGTGCAGGCCCTTTTGCAAAGTGCCTATGATGCCTATACACAGGGGTGCCGGGAGATCCTTCGGGATATCCTGGTGCTGGAGCTCCTGTTCAGTACGGGACTTCGCGTATCGGAACTGTGTGCATTGTCACAGGATACTTTTCTGTTAAGCGACAGCGGACTTCGGCTTTTAGTCAAGGGTAAGGGCAGAAAAGAGCGTATCATTCAAATTACAACTTCCGAACTGCTCCAGCTTGCGCAGACGTACTGCGATGTGTTTTCTAAGGAGATTCAGGAACAGGGGGCAATTCTGTTCAACCGGCGGGGACGCCCCCTCTCCCCGCAGTCAGTCAGGCGGATTATTAATAAATATCTGAATCGAATTGGTGCATCCAACCGTATAACACCTCATATGTTTCGCCATACGTTTGCAACCTCACTCTTAGAGGCGGGAATGGATATACGGTACATTCAATCCCTGCTGGGCCACAGTTCCATTTCCACGACGCAAATCTACACCCATGTGACTGCTCGGCAGCAGACGCTGCTGTTGGCTGAAAAACATCCGAGAGGTAAAATGACATTCTCGCTCTGATAATTGGCGGCGGCCGCCAGACACCCGGCGGCCGCTGCTTTTTTCAACAGATCATCTCCTCAGACAGCACATCGTTTATCCGCATTGACATCTCGTTTATCCGATGGTAAAATATGCTCAGCCAGATTGGCGGAGGCTGTTTCCCATACCATCTCCGAAGGAGGATATTTGTATGAACGGCTATATGACTTGCAAAGAGGCCAGCAAAAAGTGGGGCGTCTCAGAGCGGCAGGTCCAGGCGTATTGCAAAAACGGGACCATTCCTCAGGTTTCGCGCGTTGGGCGGAGCTGGATCATCCCCGAGAACACACCGAAACCAGTCTATAAATTTGTCTGCGAATCTGCCGCAGAGAACCCATGACCGCACGACGCATACGGCAATAAATTTTCGCGAGGCTGGTATATAAATGAAACGTAAATTGACCTGTGTGGACTTGTTCTGCGGCGCCGGAGGTCTCTCTCGGGGATTTCTTGACGCCGGATATGATGTGGTTCTGGGCGTGGACTTCGACGACGCCGCGCTCAAGACATTTCAACAAAACCACGGCGATACACATGCCATGAAGCTGGACCTCTACAGCGACGACAGCATCGAACAGATCATACGGTATCTGGAGGATGCCGGGATCCAAAGCGTTGACGTGCTGGTGGGGGGGCCCCCGTGTCAGGGATTCTCCTACGCGGGAAAAATGGAGGCCGATGACCGGCGCAATTTTCTGTATCTGGCCATGGTGAAGCTGACCAAGCGGCTGAAGCCCAAGGCGGTGCTGATCGAAAACGTCCTTGCCCTGGCAGAGGCCAATGGCGGCGCCGGGGCTCAGCGCATTATCGACGATTTTACCGCAATCGGCTATCATATGAAGCGTGAGGTGCTGTTTGCCCCCGATTATGGGGTCCCACAGGTCCGGAAGCGGGTTTTTTTTGTGGGACTGTATCACTCCGGACAGGATTTTATTTTCCCCCCCCCTGTTCTGGATGCGGCGGACTACGTCACGGCGGAAGACGCCGTCAGCGACCTGCCCAGCCTGCAGGACGAGAGCGGAAACATCCTGCGCGGCGACGAAGAGCAGGCGTACATGACGGAGCCTGCTTCGGCGTATCAGCGGGCGATGCGCAAGGATATGTCCGTTGTGTACAATCACATCGGCTGTATTCCCATTGAGAAAACCCGGAAGATGATCTCCCTTGTGCCGGAGGGCAAAAATTATCTGTCTTTGCCCGATGAATACCGCGGAATGTATAAGTATCATGAGGCTCTGACGAGATACCACAGCAAGAAGCCCTCCCTTACCATCAATACGGGCCACCGCTCCCACTTCCACTATAAATGGAACCGCATCCCCACCGTGCGGGAGAGCGCCAGGCTTCAAAGCTTTCCTGACGATTTCATCTTTTACGGCAATCAGTCCCAGCAGTTTAAACAGGTCGGGAACGCCGTCCCGCCCCTTCTCGGCAAGGCGCTGGCGGAGCAGCTCAAGCCGTATCTCGTCAGTACCCGGTACAGGATGATTGATCTGTTTGCCGGCTGCGGCGGGCTGGAGGACGGGTTCCTGCAGAGCGGGCGGTATGAGGACATCGCGGCGGTGGAGTGGCTGCAGCCCCAGGTGAAAACGCTGACGAACCGCTTAAAGACCAAATGGAACATATCCGACGCCGACCAGCGGGTGATGTGCTTTGACATTCAGCGGGAGCAGGAGCTTTTTCATGGTTGGTCCGACAGTTCTACCGTCCCCTCCCCCGAGCTGCTCCCCGGCGGCAAAGAGAGCCGGTATAAGACGGGTCCCTACGGAAAGGGCAGGGGGCTGGACTACTTTGTCAACAAGGCGGGGGGCATCGACATCATTATCGGCGGCCCCCCCTGTCAGGCCTACTCCATCGCCGGGCGGGTCAGGGACGAGAACGGGATGAGGGACGACTACCGAAACTACCTGTTTGAGCACTATCTCAGCGTTGTCAAACGCTACAAGCCCAAGGTCTTTGTATTTGAAAATGTTCCCGGCCTGCTCAGCGCCATGCCGGACGGAACGCCCATTGCCGCCCTGATCCGCCGCGGCTTCCACCGCGTCGGCTACGAGATCGTGGACGACATCAAAAGGGACGCGAAGATCAATGCCAGCGACTACGGCGTTGCCCAGCACCGGGAGCGCCTGATTATCCTGGGGATTCGAAAAGACGTCTGCGGCAGCCCGCAGACACTGCTCCAACGCTTCTACCGCGATATTCTGCCTAAGTATAAGGTCTCGAAGAAGCGGACCGTTGAGGAGGCCATCGGCGACCTGCCCGCCATCTATCCCATTACCGGCGAGAAGGCCTCCCCCCAGCGGATCAGCTATACCAGGCCGGACTGCAAAACGACCTGGCACCGCGCACGGCGTCACAGCCTGCGCGATGTGGAGATTTACGGGATGCTGGCCGAGGACATTTCATCCGGCCGGAATGAGTACGCAGACAGCGCGGCCCTCAGCGAGCTGTATGAGAAGCGCGTCGGCGCCAGATCCCCCATCCACCGATACCACGTTCTCAGGAGGGACGAGCCCGGCACGACGATCATCTCCCACCTGGACCGGGACGGCAACCGGTTTATCCATTACGACCCCAGGCAGAGCCGCGACATCACGCCCAGAGAGGCCGCCCGGCTCCAGTCCTTCGACGACGACTTTGACTTTATCGGCACACAGACGGACGTCTACATCATGATCGGAAACGCCGTTCCGCCGCTGCTGGCAAAATGCGTGGCGCTGGCCGCGGCGGAGCTGCTGGACGAATTGACGGAGAATCAAACGGAGAATCAAAATGACCAACACGACGCTCAGGCTGATTGACAGGCTCAGTCAGCTGGTCGATCAAAACAAATATCTGATCCTCTCCGGCGGGATCGGCGTGGGGAAAACCTATCTCGCCTGCGCTGTAGCGGAGAACTGCGCCCTTCCGCAGTACAACGCCCAGGGAAGTCCTCCTCCGGGACGCGGCTATGAGGTCGTCTCAGAGATGGTCCCCATCCATCCCTCCTATTCGTATGAGAACTTTGTCGCCGGCGTAGCGGTCTCCACCCGAAACGGCAAGGCCGTCTTTCGCTGCGAGGATAAAATTTTCCTGTCCATGCTGCATCGGGCAGAGCAGAGCTGGAGCCGCCGGGACGGCAAAAAGTACTTCCTCATTCTTGACGACATCGGCCGCGGCGAGATTTCCGAGATTCTCGGCGATATGCTGTCTCTCATAGAGCCCCACGGAGCGTCCGGGCGGCGCATCCCGCCCAACATGTACATAATCGCGACCAAGAACGATACGGCCCAGCCGGTCCGGCCCTTACACTACGGATTTTTCCGGCACTTTTACGAGTACCCGCTGGAAAACGACTACAAGTACATGGTGCAGGACCCGGCTGGGACGTATTCAGACTTCGACATGTCGGCTCAGGCGCTCTATTTCCGCGCGCGGAGGATCGTGCTGGAGAACCTGCGCGGCGGGTTCTCCGCCTCCCGGCGGGAGCGGCTCAGGTATGTCATCGGACATGGGGTTTTTAAGCAGACGGCTCCGACCCTGGCAGTCAAATATCAGGTCATCCCCATGCTGCGGCAGTATGAGAAGGACGGCATCCTGAACCGCACGGCCGAGGCCGGTATCACAGCGCTGCAGGAGCTGGTGAACAGGGGGTACAGCAAGGACCGCGCACAGGCAGACAGCCTTGTCCTCCGCAAGACGGGCGTGACCGCCGAAGTCTTTGACCGTGAGGACAAGACCCACCAGCCAATGGTGAATCTGGTGTCCCGAATCAAAGAACAGGGGCTGCTGAGCGACGGCGACATCGCCGAACAGATCATGTTCAATCCGCAGGTGGTCGTGCGGCTCAAGGCCAAATTAGACGGCGCTGAGCGCGCGTTTCCTGCCCCGGGCTGTCTCTATGTTCCCCGAGAGGCGCGGGATTTCTACACCTACGGAACCACCGCAGACGGCCGCGGAGGGGCCAAACGGCCAAGGTTTTTCTACTCCGGAAACCGGAACGATATGGTCGTATTCCGCGGGCGCGAATATGCCGTCGCTTCGGAAATGCAGCCCAAGGAATATACCAGATGGTACGACGCGCTGGACAGCGGGAGCGAGTGGAACGAGCGCTACTCCTCCTCGCCCAACTCCATCATGTTCCGCATCCTGCGCAGCTACTACAAGACCCTGGAGCGGCGGTATGAGGAGTATCTGGCCCTCTTCCCGGAGGATGAAAACATATCCGGGCTGAAAGCCTGTGTCCGGCAGGAGTACCGCACCCTGGTCGCTGAAACGCGGCGGCTGCACCCAGAATCGTCGGACGAGGCGGACGTCAACCTCCGGGCGAACGTGGCCTTCCGCGACATCATTCGGCGGCTCCCCCTCCTCTGGACCAATCGCGGCGAGACCGTTTCAATCGGCGGACAGACCATTACCGTGGAAGGAGTATACAAGGTGGACAACGTAAACAGATACGAGGAATACGCGCAGGCGATGGAACTGCTGAACATCCATCAGATGATTATGCAGGGGCCTCCGGGCACCTCAAAGACCTACTCCGCCAAGGAATATTTGAAATATGCGGGCGGGACCTCCGGCGCCATGCTCACAGACGCCCAGTTGGACTCCCTCCAGGTGAAGGACTCCTCCGGCAATCCGGCTCTCACCCAGTGGGAGGCCGACAACCCCGGTCAGACCCCGCGGATTGTCTGGGATCTGGTTCAGTTTCACCCCTCCTATGGATACGAGGACTTTGTGCGCGGAATTGAGGTCAGCACCGTTCAGACTGAAAATGGCGAGGCATCCTTCGTCTCCTATGAAACCGCGGACAAAATTCTGGGAAAGATCGCCGCCAAGGCCGCTCTGTCCCGGTATCGGAACACCAAATTTTTCCTGATTATAGACGAGATCAACCGGGCCAATCTGGCCACGGTTTTTGGCGAGCTGATTTACGGGCTGGAATACCGCAACAAGAACGTGGCCACGCCCTACACGGTGGGCAGCTCGAACAAGGTGCTGCTGCCGGACAATCTGTATATCATCGGCACCATGAACACGGCGGACAAGTCCATCGGCGGGATCGACTACGCCATCCGGCGCCGCTTTCTCTTCTTCCCCGTCCTTCCGGACCGGGAGGTGATCCTGGGGTACAACCTCGGCGGCGGCCTTACGGAGGAAGAGACGGACCGCCAGACGGCCGTAAACAGCAAGGCCGCCGTCCTGTTCGACAAAATCGCGAAGCTGTTCAGCGACGGCAGCCTCAACGCGGAGTTCTACCGGGACGACGTTCAGATCGGCCATACATACTTCCTTGTCTCCTCTGAGGAGCAGCTCTATCTGAGGTTCAAGTATCAGATGCTGCCCATTCTCAGGGAATACTATAAGGACGGGCTGTTCCAGTTTGACCTGTCCGGAGACGATCAAGACGGCTGGAACGGCCTGCTTGGCTGCATCACCGGAGATGTGGAACAGAGCGCCGGGGACGAGGAGCTGTGGGAAATCTTTGATAAACTGATCGAAACCGATTAGGAGAGGGCCGACATGGAGCAGGGAAATTATTGGGCCGAGGGTCCGCGGCGCCAGTGGATCTTTTATGCCGGCGACAACAGTTCGTTGGAGGGGCTGTCCGAGAAGATAGACCCCAGCCAGGTGTTCTGCCCGGAGGATGCGCAGGCGGTCAATCTCGGCATCCGGCGGGTGAAGGGCCGCTTATACGCGGGAAACTATGTTGGACTGTGCCGGCTCAAGGGCATAAACGGCAGAAACCTCACCGCCCGGGACGGCCGTGAGGTCATTCTGAAGGTCAGGCCCAGGTTTCCGCTTTCGGCGGTCGATCTGTTAAATATCATCCGGGAGGACGATGAATTTGACCGATATCTGGCTCCCCAGACCACCCGTATCGGAGCGGCGGACCGGGAGGTTGAGGACCTGATTGACAACGAGCTGTTCCACTTTTTCACCGATGAGGACCCCATCTTTATACAGGACGAGATTGCGCAGGAGAGCAGCATTATCACGGCAAGCGTCTTTATTTCCCTCCTGCGAAGCCTGTGCAGCCGGCCGCTGATGGGCAGAACCGTCAGCCGGGAGGAAAACCTCACGGGCAAGGCCAGAGGCAGGATCGTGTTCAGCCGGAACATCCGGCACAACACGCTGCGCGGCAGAGACGACCGCCTGTACTGCAGATATCTGCAGTACACCGAAGATATCCTTGAAAATCAAATTCTGAAAGCTGCCCTGAAAAAAGCGGAGGCCTTTCTCAGCCAATACTTTTTCTCAGTCAGCGGGGGCGGCGGCAGGCTCAGGGAGATGGCGGCCTGCTGCAAAAACGCATTGTCCCACGTCTCATACAGGAAGATTACCCGGTTTGACCTCAGCGGCATCAAGACGACGGGGGTATACGTCTCATACAAGCCGGTGATCAGCGCGGCAAAAATGGTGCTGAACGAGATCACCCTGGAGGCGAACGGCAATACGGCCGCTACAAGCTATGTCATCCCCTATGCCGTCTCCATGGAAAAGCTGTTCGAGATGTACGTCAGGTCTTACTTGAAAAAGGCTGGGGTATACTCCTTTGACTCTCAGGAGGAAGGGCTGCGGATGGCAAGGTTTGACGAAAAAACCGCCGTGCTCAGGGAGAGGGACAAGTCCTACGCCAACTATATCGGGGGAAATATCAAGCCGGACATCGTAATTTATCACTCCCAAACCGGCAGGCATGCTGTGTTCGACGTAAAGTACAAGGACCCGTCCGGCGCCCGGTTCTCCCGTGCCGACAGACTGCAGATTCTGGCCTATGGGCTGATGTTTGACTGCGAGCATGTGGGCAATATTTTTCCCTCGCGGGGCGGAAACATCTGTTATCACAGCAACGGGATCAACAGCGGCGAGGAGAAGGCCAGATACTATCACCAGCTGGAGCTTGCCGTAGACGGCAGCCGGACCTTCCGGATGTACTCGGAATTGGACAAAGGCTATATTGAAATCATGGATTATCTTCACCGGCTGCTGGGATAAACGGAATCAAGCGGCCCCAAGCGTCATATCGCTTGCTCCGACTTTTTTGTAGACAGAAAAGCCCGGTTCGGTACAAGACCGAACCGGGCTTTTTCTTGTCTGCTTTTTTCTGACAGACGCAACGGGGGCCTGGGCCTAATATGCTCAGTTTGCCCGGATGATCCGGACCTGACCGCCCACAGGATCCACATAGACGGTAAAGCTGTCGCCGTAGGCCTTGATAGCCGACAGCCGCTCCGACTGGGTGCCGCTCAGCCAGCTGGCCTCATCTCTGATGTTGCCTCCAATACTCCGGAGGCACTCCACTCCGTCGGCAATGCGGTAGGTACGTCCGCCGGCGTTGACGTGGGGGACTCCCTCGCTCTCAAAGAAGTCGCTGCCCTTCACGTTCTTCACCTCGGTGAGCTGGAGGATGGCCTTGATGGTGGAACCGGTTGCCTCATCGCTCATGGGCTTCCCGGCTACCACGCCCACCATGTCGCCGCTGTGGCCGCTATAGCCGGTAGAAGCAGTAAACGTAATCGTTTCCTTGCTGCCCCGTCTCAGCTCCCAATGGGTGTTTTGGTTGATGACATCCTTATAGGTAGGCGTCCAGTCCTTGTCATCCGGGTCCTTGCCATCCTTATCTTTAATCGCCACTTTTTCAGTTTTGGATTCCGTTACCGTCACCATCACGCCGTACTCATATGCGTTGCCGGTGACGTCGCCGAGGATAATGTAGTCCACCAGATTGGTGCTGTCCAGGTGGTAAGCGGTGATCTGAGCGCCAGGAATGGAGTTCATGCCCAGGTCGCCCCGGTCTATCTCTACCATGGCCCCGCCCTTTACCTGCTCGTAAACCCGAACGCCGGCGGCGACGGTGTAGCTGCCCAGCTTCATGCCGGTCACATTGAAGTCGCCGGAGGTCCGGCTGGTGGACAGGTAGTTGACGCTGATCCCCGACCCGGTGGCCGAGACGGCCACCAGCTGTTTGTCCAGACTGGTGTTGGAGATCTTCCCGTTTAGGGGCATGGTGAGGCCGTTGGGCAGGAACATCTCCACCTGGCCCCCATCCAGGTAGCCAACGGCGTTGGAACGGACCTTGCCGGAGGGGGCGGCCATACCGGCCACCTTGCCATCGGCGGTGAGCAGAAGGACCACGTTGTCCCCCGGCTTAAAATCGCCGCAGGTGTTCCAGGCGCTCTCCAGCACGTCGAACTGATCCCCGCTCCCTCTGAGCGTAACGCTGGTGGGGGCCTTGGTGTTGGGGACGCCGTCGCCGTAGATGCAGGACAGCTTCAAATCGGACACGATCAGGGTATTGGACAGGCTGTCGTAGGTGACCACGTCGTATTCCTTGATGTCGGACAGGCGGATTGCCTGCCGGTTTTTCATGATGGTGAAGTTGGTCACCCCGCCGGTAAGCTGGTGGAAGGCGGCCTTGGAGGCGTCGCCCATGACCACCACCGCGTCGGAGGTGGTCTCAGTGGCCCCGCCGGTGGCGTAGATGGCCTGTACCTTGCCCCTGTCGGTGTACATGGTAACCTTGGTGCCCGACACCAGGGTGGAGAATGCCTCCGAGTAGTTCTTGCCCTCTCCCCCGGCGGCGGTATACACCTGGGTGTCGCCCGAAATGGTGTACTGCTTGCCGCCGCTGGCCTTCAGATAGCCCGCCTGGGCGTTCCCGGACAGAGTGATGGTAACGGCGGTGCTGTCGTCGGGGACGAAGGTAACGATCTCATCTCTGTCGTTGAGCACCAGGTCGCCCCGCCGGCCCTGGAGGGCGGCGGGATTGCCTGAGCCCTGGGCGGGGAGATAGGCCTCGGAGTTCTTGTTGCAGGTGGTGCGGATGGCTCCGCTGGAGCTGCCGTCGTCGGTCTCCACGTTGACGGCCAGAATGATAGCCCCGGACTCCACCTTGCCGCCCAGCGATTTGTAGTAGACAGTGCCGTCCGCCTTTTTGCACTTCAGGGCGTTGACAAAGAGCTGGGCGGCCTGAGCGCGGCTGATGCTGTCATAGGCCCCGGCGGACAGCCCCTTGGTCAACCCGATGGAGGCGCCCAGGTCCATATAGCCCTGGGGCCAGACCGCGCCGGCGTCCTTCCCGGAGTAGCCCAGCGCCCGCAGGAGGATGGTCACCGCCTCGCCCATGGTGATGTTCCGGTTGGGCAGGAAGCGCCCGTCCCCCACGCCGGAGATCAGCCGCACGCCGGAGGCGTCCTCACCGGAGCCCCCCACGGTGTAGCTTGCGGCGTAGTTGATGTAAGCTCTGGCCCAGTGGGTGCTGGTCACGTCGCTGAAAATGGTCTGGGTGGCGTACCGCCTGGCCTCGTTCCCCTTCTGGAGGAAGTTGACCGCCATGGTGCAGAACTGAGCCCGGGTCAGAACGCCGCCAGGGTCAAAGCGGTTGCTCCCCGTGCCGCTGACCACCCCCATCAGCCGCAGGATATCCGCGTTGACGGCGGTAGTCTGATCTCCGACATCGCTGAAGGAGGATGCGGCCGCCCCCGCGGGCAGCGCCGCCAGCGAGGCCAGCAGCGCCGCGGTAAGCACCGCCGCAAAAAATCGTTTCAATCTCATTTCTTTCACGCTCCTTTTTATTCCGCACGCAGGGCCACCACCGGCTGCAGGCCGGAGGCTTTCACTGCCGGGTACATGCCGAAGATAATGCCCAGCACCACCGAGAAGAGGAAAGCCCCCATCACAATGCCCTGGTCGGGCCAGAGGATCATCCCGTTCAGCAGGAACTTCCCGGCGATGAGGGAGCCCATACAGCCGAAGATGATGCCCAAAATGCCGCCGATGCCGCAGATGACGGCGGCCTCGATCAAAAACTGGGCGATGATGGACCGGCGCTCGGCGCCGATGGCCTTGCGGATACCGATCTCACGGGTGCGCTCGGTGACGGTGACCAGCATGATGTTCATAATGCCGATACCGCCCACCAGCAGGGAGATGGCGGCAATGCCGCCCATGACCAGGGTCTGCATTCTGGCCGACTCCTGGGCACTCTGCTGCCAGTCGTTATTGGTGTTGGCGTAACCGTAGCCGTCCCACTGGTTGCCATTCTCGTCCGTGGGGAACATCCCGTTCAGGAAGTTCTGGACTCGGGCGGTCACCTCGCTGGTGGCCGAGCTGGAGGTACACTTGATCTTCCAGTCCGAGATGGTCTGGTTCCGGTTCAGCGTCCGGTTGACGGTGTAGGGCAGGAGGAGCACATTGTCCATCCCAGAATAGTCGTCCTCAATGTTCTTGGCCTGATACCAGCCGACCACCAGATAGGGCAGGCCGTTGATGGTGATGGTCTCCCCCACGGGGCTGGTGTAGTCAAACAGCTTCTCCTTCAGGCCGCCCCCCAGCACGCAGACGCTGTTCTCCTTCTCGATGTCCAGGAAGGACAGCTCCCGGCCCTCGGCCAGCTCGTAGTCGTTGCACAGTCCATAGGACTCGTTGCCCAGCACTATCTGAATGCGGTCCTGCCAGTTGTCCCAGTTCTGGGTGGAGTAGGCCTTGCCCCCATAGCGGACGATCATCTCGCCCCACAGGTTGATGACGGGGGAGATCCCCACCACCAGCTTCTTATCCAGGGCGGCCACATACTCGTTAATAATGGCGTCCATATCCTGGCCGGTATTGGAGTAGGCGTAGACGTCCACGATGTTGTTGCCCATGGCCTCCATCCACTCCATCTGCTTCTTGTTCTGGCCGGACACCACCGACACCATGACCACCACAGAGGCCACGCCGATGATGATACCCAGCATGGTGAGGAAGGACCGGGTCTTTTTCATGGCGATGGATTTGAAGGCCATTTTAAAGGCCTGTACTAAATTCATACCGTGGCCGCCTCCTTTCCCCGCTCGTCCGAGACGATTTTGCCGTCGGTCAGCCGCACCCGGCGGCGGGCCTGGGCGGCGATGCCGTCGTCGTGGGTAATCAGGATGATGGTGGAGCCCTCTCTGTTGAGCTGCCGGAGAATCTCCAGCACATGCCGGCCCGTTTTGGAGTCCAGGGCGCCGGTGGGCTCGTCGGCCATGATAATGGGGGGATGGGTGGCGATGGCCCGGGCGATGGCCACCCGCTGCTGCTGTCCGCCCGACATCTCCGACGGCCGGTGGTGGGCCCGGTCGGCCATGCCCACCCGGTCCAGAGCCTCCATGGCCCGGTCCTCCCGCTCAAAGACGGACACGCCCTGGTAAATCAGAGGCAAGGTCACGTTCTCCAGGGCGTCCAGCTCCTGGATCAGGTTGTAGCCCTGAAAGATGAAGCCGATCTCCCGATTGCGGATGCGGGCCAGCTGCCGGTCTGAAAGATCGGTGACCTGGGTACCGTCCAGCAGGTAGGTGCCGTAGGTGGGGATATCCAGACAGCCCAGCACGTTCATCATGGTGGACTTGCCCGAGCCCGACTGGCCCACAATGGCCACGAACTCCCCCCGGTCGATGGTGAGTGAGACTCCGTCCAGGGCCCGGACCTCGCTCTCCTTCCCCTCGTTGTAGATTTTATAAATATCCTGTATCTCAATCAGCATGGGAGCGCCCCCTTACCCGATCATCACGCCGCCGCCCATGTTATCTTCCATGCCGGAGCCCCAGCCGGTAAAGACGGTGGCGCCCGCCTCCAGGCCCTCGGTGATCTCGCAGTTATAGATGTCGGACAGGCCGGTGGTGACGGGGACGGGCCAGAAGCCCTCGGCGGAGGTGGGCAGGCGGTCGGTGGTGGACGCGCCCTCTCCCAGGCTGGACGGGTCTATCTCCACAGCGTTGTCCGGCTTGGAATCGGCCTGAATAAAGACCACCGTCTGCTTCTCACCGTTGACATCGTTGACCCGCTTGATGCACTGGTTGGGTACGGTGACGCAGTCCACCGACTCGGCGGTGACCAGCTTGTAGTTCAGCCAGGAGCCGTTGTAGATGGTGCCCATGGAGTTGTCCACCTCCAGGGTGACGGGGTAGGTGGTGGTGCCGGTGCCCACCTCGCCCTGCATGGCCACGTTGGTGACGGTGCCCGTCACGGGGTTGCCGTAGTCGTCGGTGAGCTCCATGGTCATACCCGCCTGGATAAAGCCGATGTTCCGGCTGTCCACCTGGATATCCACCACCATGGTGGTGGTGTTGGAGATGGTGATGACGGTATCCCCTTCCTTCACGTTCTGGCCGGGCTCCAGGGTGCAGGAGAATACCTGACCGTCGATGGGGGCCACGGCGTTGAAGTTGTTCATCGCCTCCATGGCCTTGTCCAGCACCTCCTGCTGGGTCTGAATCTTTTCGTCGATGGTGGAGGACCCCAGGTACAGCAGCGCCTCCCCCTCGCCCACATTGGCGTAGTTGAGCAGGTTGCCCTGGCCGGTCACCGGGCCGCCCGCCTTGGTCAGGATATCCCGGGTCTCGTAGAACTGGGTCTGGCCGTTCTGATAGGGGTAGATATCGTCGCCGCCGGCGGTGGTGAGGACGGCGGAGGCGTCCATCTTCTCGGTGAGGGTGCCCGGGTTGTCAAAGACGATGACCGCCTCGAAATAGACGCCCCCCTCCGGGGATATGTAGCTGACCTTGTTGACCTTCTCCACCCGGCCGTCGAAGGCCTGCATCACCGCGGGGACAGTCACCTGGACCGGCTGGCCCGCGCGGATGTCGTGCTCGTAGGCGTAGCTGAAATAGAGGGACAGCTTCAGCTTCCTGTCGTTGACCAGCCTGGCCACGGGAGTTCCCACGCTCACCTCATCGTCAGGCTGGAACTCCTTCACCTCCATCAGCTTGCCGGCGAAGGGGGCCCGGACGGTGAGGTTGTTGGCCTCCTCCAGCAGCTTGTTCATCTCATCCTGTGCCTTCTGCAGGTTGTCCCGGGCGGCCTGGCTGTCGATGGTGTACAGCTCCTGGCCGGCGAAGACGGTCTGACCCACGGTAACGTAGACCTCATCCACCGTGCCGGCGGCGTTCAGCGTAATGGCCGCCGACTCCTTGGGCACGGCGGTGCCGTAGCCCTGGACCACGCTCTGGATGGTGTTGATCCCGGCCACATCGGTCAGGGGCGTTCTTACGCCCTTGTCCTCCCGGAATACCAGATACCACATTCCGAAGCCTGCTCCGCCCACAATGGCCGCAGTCACCGCCAGAGCGACAAGGCGCTTAATCATCTTTTTCCTTCCCTTGCCTCCGGACTTCTTCATGGTTGGCCTGGGGGACGGATTGGGCGTCTCCTGGGCGGGGACGGCGGTCTGTACTGTCTCCTGGGCGGCGGGCGCCTCCTGAGCAGTGGCGGTCTGGATGTCTTTTACATCTGGCATAGCGGCTTCCTCCTGTTTAAATGGCTGTCCGGCTGACCGGACAGCCCCGTTTTACATAAATCTAATTATAGGCGCAAGTCTTTCGGGGTTCAACTACAAGCCGGTTACAAATTACTTAAGATTTTCTTAATAAAAATCTTTTTAAATATAGACGTATTTCAAGGGAAAAAGTTCCGCTCCGGGACGAAAAAATATTTTCGGCCCGGCTCTGCCGACGGGTTGACAGGGGCCGGAGGGCTGTAGTATAGTCAAGAAAGCTGCCGTTCTCCGGCGAAAATTCCCGATTATTGAATCTTAGGAGCTGATCTCTTTGTCCCCTAAAACCATGCGTATGCTGGCCAAGCCCATGCTTTTTGCTGCCGCCCTCATCTGGGGCACCTCCTTCTTTATTATGAAGAACGCCCTGGACGTGATGCCGGTATTTTTCCTGCTGGCCATCCGCTTTACCTCCGGAGCCCTTCTGCTGGCTCTGGTCTGCTGGAAAAAGTGGAAGAGCTTCGCCCCCGACTATCTGTGGCGGGGGGCTGTCATCGGCGGCTTTCTGTTTCTGGCCTACGCGGTGCAGACCTTCGGTCTGGCCCAGACGACCCCCTCCAAAAACGCCTTTCTCACGGCGGTGTACTGCGTGATTGTCCCCTTCCTCACCTGGGCGGTGGTGAAGGTACGGCCCGACCGTTACAACATTCTGGCGGCCCTGCTGTGCGTCACCGGGGTGGGGCTGGTGTCCCTCACGGACGATCTGACCGTCAATACCGGCGATCTGCTCACCTTGCTGTGCGCCGTCTTTTACGCCGGCCACATCGTGGCGGTAGCTAAGGTCTCCCCGGGCAAGGACATCACCTTGCTCACCGTGTTCCAGTTCGCCTTCGCCGGCCTCTACGCCTGGATTTGCGGGGGGCTGACCGAGACCTTCCCCGCCGCCGCCCTCACCGGCCCGGCGGTGCTCTGGCCCATGCTCTACCTGTGCGTCATGGCCACCACCGTGGCTTTGCTGTTTCAGAACGTGGGCATGGTGTGGTCCGACCCCGCCTCCGCCTCGGTCATCTTATCGCTGGAGTCGGTATTCGGGGTAGCCTCCTCGGTGATTTTCTACGGCGACCCGGTGACTGGCCGGCTGCTGGCCGGCTTCGCCCTGATCTTCGTGGCCGTGGTGTGCTCGGAGACGAAGTTCTCCTTCCTGCGAAAAAAAACGTAGGGGCGGCACAGAGGCCGTCCCCTATGAATCATCCGGAGGTACTGCCATGTCCGACAAGACCATGAAGCTGCTGGCCAAGCCCATGCTGTTTGCCGCGGCGTTTTTCTGGGGCGCCTCCTTTATGCTGATGAAGGGCGCCCTGGACAGCATCCCCACCGGCCACCTGATCGCCATTCGCTTCACGGCGGGCGCCCCGCTGGTGGCCCTCATCAGCTGGCGGCACTGGAAGGATTTTTCCCTCGACTACCTGTGGCGGGGCGGTCTGGCGGGTCTGCTGCTCTTCTTGGTCTACTGGGCGCAGACGGTGGGGCTGGAGACCACCACCGCCTCCAACAACGCTTTTTTGTCGGCGGTGTACTGTGTCATCGTCCCCTTTATGACCTGGCTGCTCTTCCGGGAGCGGCCCGACCGCTACAACGTGGCCGCCGCTCTGCTGTGTATCACGGGGGTTGGCTTCGTCTCCCTCACCGGCGCGCTGACCATCTCCGCAGGCGACGGGTTCACCCTGCTGGGGTCTGTCTTCTGCGCCGCCAACATCATCGCCGTAGCCCGGCTGGGGCGGGATAAGGACGTGATGCTCTTTACCGTGGTCCAGCTGGCCACGGTGGCCCTGTGCGCCTGGGTTCTGGCCCTGACCACTGAGACCTTTTATTTCTCCGCTCTGGTCCGGTCGGAGGTAATCTGGCCCATGCTCTATCTGTGCGTCATGGCCACCGCTGTCTGCCTGGTGCTGATGAACGTGGGGCTGGTGTGGTCGGAGCCCGCCCCCGCCGCCGTGATCCTCTCTCTGGAGGCGGTGTTCGGGGTGATTCTGGCGGTCATCTTCTACGGCGACCCCCTTACCCCCCGCCTGCTGACGGGCTTTACCCTCATCTTTGTGGGGGTGCTGTGCTCCGAGACCAAGTTCTCATTTTTACGGATGAAGATGAAAGCGTAAAAATTCCCCGCCGGATGGCGGGGAATTTTTTAACAAAAAGAAAAATAAAATTAAAGCTTGACTTTAATAAAATTAAAGTGTATACTGGGACACACAGAAAGGAGGTCCCCCCATGGCAATGGAACTGCTGCCCGAGTGGATGGCCGGGCTGGAGGAGGAGGACGTGGCCTTCATCAAAAAGTTCATTTTGGCCTCCGGGTCGCTGAAGGAGGTGGCCGGACAGTATGGCGTCACCTACCCTACGGTGCGCCTTCGTCTGGACCGGCTGATCCAGAAGATCAAGCTGACCGAGGACACCGCCGCCGACCCCTACATCGCCACCATCAAGCGTCTGGCGGTAAATGAGAAGCTGGACCTGGACACCGCCAAGGTTCTGATCGCGGAGTATAAAAAGACGAGGAATAAGGAGGAATTGTAATGGCTGGAGCGGGAATTTTTATCGGAGTATTTGGACTGATGTTTTATTTGTTTATTTTGCTGCTGCCCGTCGCCCTACTGGTGGCTTTACAGGTGTGGCTGTGCAAGAAGGGTCCAAGACTGGGACTGATCCTGCCGAGCCTCTCTCTGGCTCTGTCTCTGGTAATGGTGTTTTCTATCGCGGCTTTCAGCGCGGTCAATGGCACAGTTGGCGGAGGCAGTCTGCGAGTAACAGACGAAAATGGGAATGTGATTCAGGAGGAGGTCATTCCTGCCCAGCCGGAACAGAAAACTGAGTTCGCCAGCAACACTCTGATCGCTGTGGGACTGGTCTTCCTGGTAACCAACATCCCCACGGCGGTGTTCGGGGGCATCTGGCTTCACTACAAGGGCCGCCGGGACACGGCGGCCGACCTGAAAAAAATGCGGATCGAAGATTTAGGATGAACAATCACGCCTCCCCGGCCGGGGAGGCGTGATTGTTTCTGACGACTGATATTGATTTGAACAAGAAGCACATAATCGCTGGACAAATCCTAAGCGATTTGGTAAAATAAGAAAAATCAATTTTACCGCCCGCCGCGCTCCGGCGTCACGGGCACAGGAGGCCTTCTTATATATGAAAGACATCACCGCTATTGGAGAAATCCTGATCGACCTGACTCAAACTGGTATCAATGAAAGCGGCGTGCCTCTCTTTGCCGCCAATCCCGGGGGCGCTCCCGCCAACGTGGCGGTAGCGGCCTCCCGCCTGGGGGCCTCCGCCGCCTTTGTGGGCAAGGTGGGGGACGACGGCTTCGGCGCCTACCTGCGCCAGGTGCTGGAGGGCGACAAGGTGGACTGCTCCGGCCTGTACACCGGCAGCGCCCCCACCACCATGGCGGTAGTCGCCGTGGACAGCCGGGGGGAGCGCAGCTTCCGCTTTGTCCGCGGCGCGGACCGGGACCTGTCTCCCGACGAGGCCGGTAAAGCGTCCGCCGGAGGCAAATTCCTCCACTTCGGCTCGGTGAGCCTGACCGAGGACCCCGCCCGCTCCGCCACCCTGGCCGCCGTCCGGGCCGCCCGGGAGGCCGGGGTGCTGGTGAGCTACGACCCCAACTACCGCGCCGCCCTCTGGTCCAGCCAGGAGGAGGCGGTGGACTGGATGCGCCGTCCTCTGGCCATGGCGGATGTGCTCAAGCTGTCCGACGAGGAGCTGCCGCTGCTCACCGGCACCGGCCGTCCGGAGGAGGGAACCCGCGCCCTGGAGGAGCTGGGCGTGAAGCTGGTGCTGGTGACCCTGGGCGGAGAGGGCGTATACTGCCGCTGGCACGGGGAATGCTGGCGGCAGCCAGGCGTTCCCGTCAAGGTGGCCGACACCAACGGCGCGGGCGACACCTTCCTGGGCGCCGTCCTCAGCCGGCTGTGCCGCCGGGGTGACAAGACCCCGCTGGAGGGTCTGACCCGGGCCGGTCTGGAGGATATTCTCTCCTTTGCCAACCGGGCCGCCGCTCTCACCTGCTCCCGCAGCGGGGCCATCCCCGCCATGCCCACCTTGGCCGAGCTGGAGAGCTGAATCTCATTTTGGTTGGATTTCCCCCCGCTTTTGCGGGCGGATGGCAATAAAATCAATTTGAAAGGAAGTCATCACCATGAAACAGTTCACCTACACCATCACCGATCCCGTGGGCATCCACGCCCGTCCCGCCGGGCTGCTGGCCAAGGCCGCCAAGGCGCTGGACAGCACCGTCACCGTCACTAAGGCCGACGGGAGCAAGTCCGCCGCCGCCACCAAGCTTATGGCCATTATGGGCATGGGCATCAAGACCGGCGAGACCGTCACCGTCACCGTGGAAGGCGGAAACGAAGAGGCCAACGCCGCCGCGATGGAGCAGTTCTTTAAGGAGAACCTGTAAGAACCGCGCCCTGTTTTGGGGAAGAAAAAGCAATAAGGAGGCAGTTCCATGCAGGTTGCAACCGGAAAATCCATTTTGAACGGCATTGCCATCGGCCCTCTGCGCATCTATAAAAAAGCGGAGGTCCAGACCAGCCAGACCTCCAGCCTCACCCCCGAGGAGGAGTGGAAGCGCTTCCAGGCCGCCAAGGAGAAAGCCCAGGAGCAGCTGGGCGGCCTCTACAACAAGGCTCTGGAAGAGGTGGGCGAGGACAACGCCGCCATCTTCGAGATACACCAGATGATGCTGGACGATGACGACTATCTGGAGGCCATCCAGGGCATCATCGAGACCCAGGGAGCCTCCGCCGAGTACGCCACCGAGGCCACCGGCGAGAATTTCTCCGCCGCCTTCGCCGCCATGGACGACGAGTATATGCGGGCCCGGGCCACCGATGTGAAGGACATCTCCCGCCGGGTGGTGAACATCCTCACCGGCGCGGACGACGCCTCCATGCAGGACGACCAGCCCGCCATCCTGGTGGCCGACGACCTGACTCCCAGCGAGACGGTGCAGCTGGACAAGAGCAAGCTGCTGGGCTTCATCACCCGGTACGGCTCCTCCAACAGCCACACCGCCATCCTGGCCCGGACCATGAACATTCCCGCCCTGATCGGCGTGGACTTTGACGACAGCTGGGACGGCCAGTCCGCCATTCTGGACGGCTACAACCACTGCGTCTATATCGACCCCGCCGCCGAGCTGCTGGCCTCCATGGAGGCCAAGCGCAAGGAGGACCTGAAGCAGGCCGCCCTTCTGCAGGGACTGAAAAAGAAGCCCAATATCACCCTGGACGGCCGGGAGATCAAGGTGTATTCCAACATCGGCAACGCCGGCGACGTGGGGCTGGTGCTCCAGAACGACGCCCAGGGCATCGGCCTGTTCCGCAGCGAGTTCATCTACCTGGAGTCGGAGGACTTCCCCACCGAGGACGCCCAGTTCGCCATCTACAAGCGGGTGGTGGAGACCATGGCCGGAAAAAAGGTCATCATCCGCACGCTGGACATCGGCGCGGACAAGCAGGCCTCCTACTTTAACCTGGACAAGGAGGAGAACCCCGCCTTGGGCTACCGGGCCATCCGCATCTGCCTGACCCGGAAGGAGATCTTCAAGACCCAGCTCCGGGCCATCCTGCGGGCCAGCGCCTACGGCACGGTGTCCATCATGTTCCCCATGGTCATATCCGTGCGGGAGGTGCGGGACGCCAAGGAGATTCTGGAGGAGTGCAGAGCCGAGCTGAAGGAGCGGGGCGTGGCCATGGGCGACGTGGAGATCGGCATCATGGTGGAGACCCCCGCCGCCGTGATGATGGCCGACGAGCTGGCCGAGGAGGTGGACTTCTTCTCCCTGGGCACCAACGATCTGACCCAGTACACCCTGGCCATCGACCGCCAGAACCCCAAGCTGGACAATTTCTACGACCCCCACCACCCCGCCATCCTGCGGATGATTAAGCACACCGTCCAGGCCGGGCACCGCCACGGCTGCTGGGTGGGCATCTGCGGCGAGCTGGGCGCGGACCAGAAGCTCACCGAGACCTTCCTCAAGATGGGCCTGGACGAGCTGTCCGTCTCCCCCTCCGCCATTCTCCCTCTGCGCAAGCTGATCCGCGGCCTGGATTTGAGCCAGGATAAAGAATAACTGACCCAACCCGTGTGCGGGGGGCGGCCTCTGGGCCGCCCCCCGCATTTTTTCAAAAATTTTTTCGCGGCGGGTCTAAACTTTTGGAAAAAGCAGCCGATACAATAGGTGTCAGGGGGCTCATCCCCACTGGACTGCGGTTTCAAAGCGGCTGACGAGCCGGTTTGGAATAAAGTACGGCGTCAAGCGCTGTGGGAAGCTGTGGCCACGGCTTTCCGGAGCGGGAGACGCAAAAAGACCTGTGCTTCGTTGAAAGGATTCAAGGGGAGCACATTAATAGACTGAAAGGAGTCAAAGTTTATGCGTATTCAGCACAACATTATGGCGATGAACGCCTACCGCAACTACACCAACAACACCTCCGCCGTTGCCAAGAACCTGGAGAAGCTGAGCTCCGGCTACCGGATCAACCGCGCCGGCGACGACGCCGCCGGTCTGGCCATCTCCGAGAAGATGCGCGCTCAGATCACCGGCCTGTCCGCCGCTCAGAAGAACGTGAAGGACGGCATCTCCCTGGTGAAGACCGCTGAGGGCGCCACCCAGGAGATCCACGACATGCTCAACCGCATGGTCTATCTGGCTGAGCAGTCCTCCAACGGCACTTATCAGGACGAGGTGGACCGCGAGGCCATCACCAACGAGTTCGAGCAGCTCAAGTCTGAAATCAACCGCATCGCCGACAGCTCCAACTTCAACGGCATCAAGCTGCTGGACGGCTCTCTGGGTGCCGATGTGAAGGTCGCCGGCGAGACCGATATGACCGTCACCGTGCTGGCCGACGGCCAGCTGGCCAAGTCCCCCCAGGCCGGCGCCTACTCCATCGACTTCACCGACGCCAAGATCACCAACGTTCAGACTACGGCTACCTCCAGCGCCACGTTCACTATTTTCGGCAAGACGCTGGCTATCGGCGATCCTACCAAGGGCGGTGTAAAACTCGGCGCGGGTGAGTCCCTTGAGGGCGCTGATCTGGCCCAGGCCATTGCGGATGCTTGGAACGCGCAGACAGCTTCCAAGGCCACCGAGCTCCACGGCGTGGTGGCCAAGGCCACTGTGGAGGGCAACAAGGTCGTCTTCACCATGGAGAAGGCTCCCTCCGCTATTGATGCCGCTTTCACCGCCACCACCGGCGCGTTCAACACCGCCGATGGCAAGCTTACCCAGAACAACGCCCACGAGCTCACCGTCACCGTGGAGGAGGAGCCCATCTCCAACACTTCCGGCCGCCTGTACGGTATGGCCAGCGTGACCCTCACCGCCGACCACTTCAAGGATGGCTCCACCATCAAGATCGGCGACAGCACCTATGTGGTCGCCAAGGGTCCCAACAGCAAGTATAAGGACATGGACAACGTCATCGACCTGTCCGATCAGATCGGCGACGTGGACCTGAAGGTCGCTGTTTCCCGCCTGTCTGAGGCCGCCAAGGACAACAAGAACTTCAAGGTCGGTACTACTGTGGCCACCGGCGTGATCACCCTCACCGAGCGCGAGGGCGGCGTGGACTACACCAAGAACAACCTGGCTGGCAAGGACAACAAGGGCACCAATATTGCCGCCGGCACCAAGCCCCAGGCTAAGGACGCCACTCAGGCTGACTGGGCCGGCCTGATCCGCACCGGCACTGTGGACACCACCGCCAAGGGCAAGCCCCTGACCCTCCAGATCGGCGACACCTCCGACAGCTTCAACCAGCTGAAGGTCTCCATCAAGGACATGCACACCAAGGCGCTGGGCATCGACAAGCTGTCTCTGGGCACCCAGACCGGCGCGCAGGCGGCCGTCTCCGCCATCAAGGACGCCATCAACTACGTCTCCGATGTCCGCGGCACCTTGGGTGCCACCCAGAACCGTCTGGAGCACACCAGCAACAACCTGTCCGTCATGAAGGAGAACATCCAGGACGCCGAGAGCTCCATCCGCGACACCGACATCGCCGAGGAGATGATGGCCTACACCAAGAACAACATCCTGGTGCAGTCCGCTCAGGCCATGCTGGCCCAGGCCAACCAGGTGCCTCAGGGCGTCCTGCAGCTGCTGGGCTAATCCGTCTCCGGATTGTAACGCAATATCGCATAATTCAACAAAAAAGGGGCTGGGCCTGCGCCCGGCCCCTTTTATAAATGATATATAGAGGAAAGGAAACCTCCTATGGAAGCAATCGACATCGCCCGCCGCATGGCGGAGCTGAATCAGACCGAAGAGGCCTGCCGGGCCTATACCCTGGCCCTTCACAGCGGCTCTCTCACCCCGGAGGAGGAGATGGAGGGAGCGATTTATATTTTGCAGTCGGGCGGGGACTACAAGGTAGCTTACACCTGCTTCCTCTCCCTTTATAACCGAGGGCTGTTCCAGGAGGACTGCCTGTCCATTGTGACCGGGGCCTTCTACGGCCCCAACGCCGGCCTGCTCAAAGCCAACTATGAGAGGGCCTGCAAAGCTCTGAAAAAATATCCCTATCTGTTCCGGAAGGACTTTCCCGCTTTCGAGGACCTGCCTGTCCTATTTTACCCCTTCGACGACGACAGCTATCTCCCCTTCGACCCGAAAACGGGCAGCTTCGGGGACTATTGGAAGCCCGGTCATCAGGTCATCAGCCGGAACTTCTTTAAAGACTTGGAAAATCCCATCCTGGCCAAGGATGTTTACTCCCAGTATGAGCTGGAATATTTATACGACAATGTGCGCCCCAGCGAGTGGGTGGGGCGGGAAAACCACGTCTACCTGCACTATACCGACTGGGGGACCTTCTGCGCCCGCCTCCAGTGCCTGGATATCCACAAGCTGCTGGAGGACAAAAAGTTCGTCTTTCTCATCGGGGACGAGATTGCCCAGTACCCCATCGACTTCAAGGCCCGCTTCGGCGTGGACTACAGCAAGTTCCCGGTAAAGCCCATCAAAATCCATGAGGTCCAGAAGCTGATCTGGCACACCCAGCTGGCCAGCCACAACGGCGGCGATTTCTTCAACGAAATTTTCGACAGCCACCCCAACCTGATCTGTAACCCTTCTATTATGATGAAAAATATTGAGCGCGAGATAGCCGACCTGAAGGAACAACTGGCGCTGGCAGATGGGCACAGAGAGGTGGATACCAGCAGGCTCTCAAGGAATGCAGCAAGGATTATTCGGGAATTGCTTTCCCTCAAAGACCGAACAGACAAAGACCTTGCTGTTGCTGTATGTATGAATGATGATAGGTACATGCAGGCGGTGGACCCCGCCGCCCGCATCGCCCCCGCCCTGTTCTTGCAGCCCCACTTCGGCAATATCAGCTACCAATTTGCTGTGGGGCACAAGAAAAGTGTGAAGCTGTATTCAGCGCAATATGAAAAAATCAGACAATCTCCCCTGTTTCAGAACTTCAAGTACATTAAAACCTTTACCCCCATGCGCCGAATCACCAACAGTTATGGGGCTGGCGTCAAATTCATGCAGGACCGGGTGGTGAAATATCAGCAGGGAAAATTGGATGAGTTTGCTACAATAAATGATGCTTTGAGTATCCGCGTGCTCAACCGCAGCTACATGATCGACCCGGAGGACCGGCTGTATATGGACAGCCGCCTGGTGCGCTTTGAGGACGGCAAGCTGAACCCCAAGGCCACCTTTACCGCCCTGGCGGCCTTTCTGGACCTGCCCTACACCGAGAGCATGACCTACTGCTCCCTCTTTGGCGAGCGGGACCCGGAGTCGCTGGAGGGCAACGACCTGGGCTTCTCCCCCGCGGCCATCTACCGCACCTACGACGACTACGCCAACGACGACGAGCGGGCCTTTCTGGAGTATTTCATGCGGGACGCCTATGAGACCTACGGCTACGATTTTATGTACTACGACGGCCGCCCGGTAGACCAGGCCCAGGCCGACCGCTGGATCGAGGGCTTTACCACCATCGAGCACTACATCCGCACGGCCTGGAAGGCGAACGTGCTCTCCCAGGCCCACATTACCAAGGACGGGGAAGAGGTCACTGAGGAGGAGGCGGAGTGGGCCCGGAACGAGGCCCTGAATCAGGACATGAAGGGCATCAAGGAGAACTGGCACTCCGTGGCCAAGACGCTGCTGGGCGGGCTGTATTTCGTCAACGCGAACGGCCAGCCGCTGCGCATGATGCCCAAGCTGGAGCTGGACCCGGCGCTGCTGGAAAAACCCTTATACCGCTGAGGAGGGACGTATGGAAAAGGGAACTGTGTATTTTTTCACCGGGCTGTCCGGGGCAGGCAAGACCACCATCGGCGGGCTGTTCCACCAGCGGCTGAAGGCCACCAAGCCCAACGTGGTCCTGCTGGACGGAGACGATCTGCGGCCTGTTTTCTGCGAGGACACGGGCTACACCCACGAGGACCGGCTCAAGCGAGCCCGGCGCATATTCCGGGTATGCAAAATGCTCGCCGATCAGGGCATCGACGTGGTGTGCTGCAGCATCGCAATGTACGCCGAGATTCGCGCCTGGAACCGGGAACACATTGAGCGCTACAAGGAAATTTATATCAAGGTGAGCAAGGAGACCCTCCTGCGCCGCAATCAGAAGGGGCTGTACACCTCCGGCGAGAATGTGGTGGGCGTGGGCCTGCCCTTTGACGAGCCGGAGCATCCCGATCTCGTGGTCCGGAACGACGGCGAGGAGACCCCTCAGGCCATTGTGGAGCGCCTGGAGCGGGCGTTATACCCCAATATTGTCCAGAATACGGTGGACAACACCGCCTATTGGGATCAGTACTATAAAAACAAGGTCTGCTCAAGGGAACCCTCCCCCTTCGCCCAGTATGTGTCCACCCTGGTGGACCCCGGCAGGGAGCTGGTGGAGCTGGGCTGCGGCAACGGCCGGGACGCGGTATTCTTCGCCGGGGAGGGGCTGCATGTCACCGCTCTGGATATGTCCCAGGAGGCCATCTCAGAACTTCAGGGCCGGAATATCCCCAACACCCGCTTCCTCTGCGGGGACTTTGTCAACGCGGATGTCCACCAGCCCGGGGCCTACGACTACGCCTACAGCCGCTTTACGCTCCACTCCATCAACGCCAACCAGGAAACGGTGCTGCTGAAAAATATTTTCCTTGGCCTGCGGCCCGGAGGCAAGCTGTTTATTGAGGTACGGGGAATCCACGACCCCCTCTACGGCCGGGGGAAGCTGGTGGAGCGCAACGCCTATTTCTACGACAACCACTACCGCCGTTTTCTCGTGCTGGAGGAACTGACCGCCGCTTTGGAGCGGACGGGTTTCCGGGTGGAATACGCCCGGGAATCTACGGGTTTCGCCCCCTACGGAAACGATGACCCGCCGGTCATCCGGGTGGTAGCCGCGAAACTGTAAAGGAGAATCTGCTATGACTGCCGACCTGCACACTCATTCTACCGCCTCTGACGGGCAGTACACCCCCACGCAGCTGGTCCGGCTGGCAAAGGAGCGGGGCCTGGACGCGCTGGCCCTCACTGACCACGACACCGTGGACGGTCTGGAGGAGGCCGTCCTGGCGGGAGAACGGATGGGGATACGGGTCATCCGGGGAATCGAGCTGAGCGCCAGGGAGTACCCCACATTCCATATTCTGGGCTATGGCTTTGACCCTGAGTCTCCGGCTCTGTCCGATTTGTGCCGGGAGCTGAAGGAGGGACGGGACCAGCGGGCTCCGCGGATCATCGCGTTTCTGGAGGAACAGGGGGTGCGCATCCCCCTGTCTGAGGTAGAGGAGCTGGCGGGCGGCCAGATTATGGGCCGGCCCCACTTCGCCCAGGTGCTGGTCCGGCACGGCTATGTCTCCAGCAACCGTGAGGCATTCGACCGCTACCTGGACACCAGTGACTTCCACCGCCGGGTGGAGCGGCCCAAGCCGCTCGCGCAGGTGTGCGTGGAGACCATCCGGGCCGCCGGGGGCAAAGCCTCCCTGGCCCACCCCTATCAGATCGGCGTGGACACCGGAACGCTGGAGGATATCGTCCGGAATTTAGCCGGCTGCGGCCTGGACGCGATTGAATGCTTCTACCCCAAGCATACTCCGGAGCAGCAGAGCTTTTATCTTCGGCTGGCGGAGAAGTACGGCCTTCACGCAACCGGCGGCAGTGATTTCCACGGGGAACGGGTCAAGCCGGATGTCCGGCTGGCCGCCTGGGAGCTGGAGACAGACTGGCTGCTGGAATAAAGCTTTCATCTCAAAAAGGGGACGTTATCATGCCGCAAGAGATTATTCATGTTCGTACCAGGCTGATGCCGCTGTACTGCAAGGACTTTCACTGCATTATGGGGGCCTGTCAGTACAACTGCTGCGACGATGGCTGGAAGATTGAATTCAGCAAAAAGGACTATCTGAAGGTCAAACGAGCGACACAGGATACGGAGCTGGAGGCTGCTGTGACCCAGGGGATGCGCCGCCTTCGGGAGCGGGAGCATGACGGTATGTATGCCGAGTTCTGTGTGACAGACAAGGGCCGCTGTGCCTTTCATACAGAGGAAGGTCTGTGTGCCCTACAGCTAAAGTGCGGTGAAGACACTTTGCCTTCTGTGTGCAGGACTTTCCCACGTTTAATCAGGAACACCCTGGCGGCTCAGGAACACACTCTGTCGCCAGCCTGCGAGGGAGTGCTGGCGCTGTTGTGGGATCTGCCGGAGGGAATTGACTTTGTAGAGGAGCCTTTGGAGAGAAAAGACTGGATAGATTACGAGCCGAAAACTGCGGTCACGGCCCGATTCGCCGACATCCGTTCCTTCTGCATTGACATCTTGCAGGAGGGGTCTTTGAGGCTGCCTCAGCGGCTGCTGCTCATGGGCTTTTTGCTTCAGCGGCTTCGGGACGCTGACTGGCAGACGGAGAATACAGTGGACAACTGGTTGGCCCAGGGGGAACAGCTGCTTCATAATCCGGCGGTGGCAGCGGAACTGAGCAGGCTGCCAAGAGACCGGCAGCTGTTCATCGCCAATAACTACCAGACCGCGGTTACACTTTTAGGCGAATCCAAAACCAAAGACCTTATCCGTGAGTTAACTTCCGCTGTGGCGGCGGATCACTCACAGAAAGAAGCTCAAATGTCTTTTAGCGAACTGAAATATAGAGATTTAGAGGAAAAACTCGAAGAACTGTTAGGGCACTCAGATTATTTTTTTGAAAATCTTATGGTCTCTGTAGCGTTTCAACTGGAATTTCCCAACCTGATTTCACCGGAAGAGCTTTGGACGGATTATGTAAATATATGTAATATATACAGCTTTTTCCGTTTTACTTCCGTTTGCGGCTGTGACAGGGAAGTCAGCAAAAAGAGGCTGTTCCACATTTTAGTGGCGGTGAGCCGAGGAATCCTTCACGGCAGGTATACTCAACGCGAATTAAGAGACAAGTTTTTTCAACACGACAGCGCTACCTTGGCCCACATGGCTATCTTGCTGGGTGGCTGAAAATGGAGACACTATAACAATAGACAAAAGACAGCGAGGTCAGGCGCCCCACGGCTCTGACCCCGCTGTCTTTTCTTGTCCTTACACCCGCTCCAAAAACCGCAGGAAGGCGTTTTTCCCTTCCGGGGTGCGCTTGTAGACTCCGGCGTGTTCCAGCACCTTGGCGAATACCAGCCCGGTCTCCTTCTGGACGATATCAAGGGCATTGTCCTGGGTAATGGCGTAGTTTTTGGCAAAGCCCTCCGCCCAGTCCGCGTGTTTGGCGGTCAGCTCTCCGGCCCGGAGATCGGCCCCGGCGGCCAGGGCGTCCGCCACTGCGGCCAGCTCTTCCTTGAGCCGGGCGGGCAGAACGGCCAGGCCCATCACCTCGATCAGGCCGATATTCTCCTTTTTGATGTGGTGGAGCTCCCCGTGGGGGTGATAGACTCCCAGGGGGTGCTCCTCGGTGGTAATGTTGTTGCGCAGCACCAGGTCCAGCTCGTATCTTTTGCCCCGCCGCCGGGCGATGGGGGTGATGGTGTTGTGCGGCTCGCCGCCGGTCTCGGCGAAGATAAAGGCCTCCTCGTCGGTATAGCCCCGCCATGCGGTGAGGATTTTGTCCGCCAGCTCAATGAGCCGCTCCGGGTTTTCGGAGGATATCCGCACCACTGACATGGGCCACTTCACAATGCCGGCCTCCACATCCTCAAAGCCGGGGAAGGCGACCGGGGTCTCCACCGGGGCCTTCTCCATGGCGAAGGTGTAGTGTCCCCCCTGGAAGTGGTCGTGGGCCAGAATGGACCCCCCCACGATGGGCAGGTCGGCGTTGGAGCCCACGAAGTAGTGGGGGAACTGCCCCACGAAGTCCAGCAGCTTGGCGAAGCAGGCCCGGTCGATCTTCATGGGCACATGCTCGCTGTTCAGACAGATGCAGTGCTCGTTGTAGTACACGTAGGGAGAGTACTGCAAAAACCAGGGGGAGCCGTTGATGGTAATGGGGACAATTCGGTGATTCTGCCGGGCCGGGTGATTGACGCGCCCCGCGTAGCCCTCGTTCTCAGCGCACAGCTGGCACCGGGGGTAGGCGGAGGCGGGCAGATTTTTGGCGGCGGCGATGGCCTTGGGGTCCTTCTCCGGCTTGGACAGGTTGATGGTGATGTCCAGCTCCCCGTACCCGGTGGGGGCTTTCCACTGCATGTCCTTGGCGATCCGGTCCCGGCGGATGTAGTTGGTATCCTGACTGAATTTGTAGTACCAGTCAGTGGCCGCCTCCGGACTTTGGGTACGGAGCGCCCGGAACTTTTCGATCACCTGGGCGGGCCGGGGCGTGAGCCGACCCATCAGCTCAGTGTCGAACAGGTCCCGGTAGACCACGGAATTTTCCGTCAGCACTCCCCGGGCGTGGGCGTCATCCAGGAGCTCCTCCAGAATGGGGGCCAGCTCCAGGGCGGCCGGGTCCCAGTTTCGCCCCGGGTTTGTATAATTATCAAGTTTTAATACATCCAGTATCGTATTGACGGCCCAGATGTACTCACATTCCTCAATCAGCCCCGTGGCGGCCGCATAGTCCGCCAGCTTGGCGACAGCTTTATCGATCATTGAAAACATCTCCTTGTATACGTCATTGAAAGGCCGCCTGCGGCGGCCTTTCCCAACTGCGAGCCCAGCAAGCGGGTCGCAGTTGGAGCGGCGGAGCAGTGGAATGAGTAAGCTTTCCCGCTTGCGGGGGAAGCTTACGATATGGAACTTGCGACGACGCACCCGCCCTGGGGCCGGATGTGCAGAACATGACATTTTCCTTCTCCCAGCAGCTCCTCCATGCCGGATTTAAAAGCGTCCAGCTTCTCATTGGGAACGAAGGCCTGGACGGTGCCGGCGAAGCCGCCTCCGTGGACCCGGACAGCCCCTGTCCCCTCCAGCAGCTCCCGGCCGATGGCCAGCACCACGGGGATGGCCTGCTGCCTGGGGTCGGAGATGGACCAGGTGTTCTGCAGGTGGAGTGCGGAGGATATCCCGGAGTCGTTGACCAGCCCCAGAAAGCGGCCGAAGTCCCCCGCCTTCAGGGCCTGGGCCTCCTCCACTGCCCGGCGGTCGTCATCGTAGAAGTGGAGGGCACGGAGCACCGCCCGGTCGCCGCACTCCTTCCGTAGGGCGGGAATGGCGGAGCGGAACTCGGTCTCCGGCACCTCCCGCAGGACGGTCTTGCCGAAGTGGGCGGCCACCCCGCCCATCTCCCGGGTGATGTCGGAGTAGTCCTCCGTCAGATGCTTGGCGCTGTGGTCGGAGCCGGTATCCACGATGCAAAGAGCGTGTCCGGACCGGGAGAAGTCGTACCCGGCGGGCCGGACCACCGGGTCCTTCGGGTCTCCAAAGTCGATGGCCACCGCTCCACCTACCGAGGAGCCCATCTGGTCCATCAGGCCGCTGAGCTTTCCGAAGTGGACATTTTCGGCATACTGGCCGATCTTGGCAATGGTAATGGGGTCCAGCCTGTCCGAGCAGCAGAAATGGTTGAGAATGTTGGCCACCAGCACCTCATAGGCGGCGGATGAGCTGAGGCCGGAGCCGGACAGCACAGTGGAGGTCACGCAGGCGTCGAAGCCGGACAGAGAATAGCCCAGCTCCCTGATCTTGGCGGCCACCCCCCGCACCAGGGCGGCGGAGGTATTGACATCCGCGGGTCTGACGGACAGGTCGTCCAGTCTCACCTCCAGAGGGGGGTAGCCCTCCGACTGGATGCGAATGATGTTTTTGCCGTTGGGGGCGGCGCAGGAGAGCATGTCCATATCCACGCTGCCGCACAGCACATGACCGTGCTGGTGATCGGTGTGATTGCCGCCGATCTCAGTGCGGCCGGGGCCGCTGAACAGGGCGGCCTCTCCCGCCGGGGCAAAGCGGTCCATCAGGGACTGCACGGTGCGGCCGGCCCGATCTCGGGCGCGGTCCAGGCTGGCCTGGCTGCCATCCAGCGCGTACAGGGCGGAAAGAGCTGTATCATGCTCTCCGCCGCGCAGGGACTCTAACAGAGCTTTGCAAGTGCGCACAAGCATCACTTCTTTCTATAATTTGAGCGGGCTGCCCGCTTTTAGGGTTTCTGCTTTCAGTATAGCACGCCGGTTCCGGGAGAGCAAGTAAATCCGGAGCGGGACAGGGTTCCCGCTCCGGATTTTTCTCTGTTTGCTCAGCAATATTTGGCGATGGCGGCCTGGATCATGCCGGCGGCCTCCACAACGATGGGCCGGTCGCTGTCGGCCAGCTCTAACAGAGGGGCGCGGACACTGCCCACATCGGGTCCGCCCTGGAGCCGGATAATCTCCTTGATGACGGCATACATGTTGCCCTGAGTGGAGCACATCTTGTAAATGATGCGGCAGCACTCATTCTGAACCTCTCTTCCCTTGGCCAGCTCGCCGGCCTGGAAGCAGCGGAATATCTCCAGATACAGCTCGGGCATGGCGGCGTAGGTGCCGCCGATGCCGCCGACGGCCCCGGCCGCCAAACCGGACAGAAGCTGCTCGTCGGGACCGTTAAAGACCACGGCCCCCTCGTCATGCCACATCTGAATATCCTGGACGGGCATGGAGGAGTTCTTCACCCCGATCACCCGGGGATTCTTCAGCATCTCCTGGAGCAGAGGCACCGTGAGGGCCACCCCGGCCAGCTGGGGGATGTTATAGATAATGAAGTCAGTGTTGGGGGCCGCGTCGGAGATGTCGTTCCAGTACTTGGCGATCCCCTTGGGGGGCAGATGGAAATAGATGGGCGGGATGGCGGCGATGGCGTCCACCCCCAGGCTCTCGGCGTGGGCGGCCAGCTCCCGGCTGTCGGCGGTATTGTTGCACGCCACATGGGCAATCACGGTCAGCTTGCCGCCCACCTCCGCCATGACGGCCTCCAGGGTCTGCTTGCGCTCGGCCACGCTCTGATAAATGCACTCCCCGGAGGAGCCGCCCACGTACAGCCCCTTGACGCCCTTGTCCAGCAGATACCTGGCCAGCGCCCGGACAGCCTGGGCGTCCACTTTGCCCTCCTTGTCATAGCAGGCGTAAAAGGCGGGAAAAATACCCTGGTATTTGGAAATATCTTTCATGTTTTCGCTCCTTAATCGTCTAAAATTCGCACCTTAAAGACCACCTTGGACACCCTTTCCGGCCGCTCCAGCTCCATCTTGATCCGGTGGGCGTCGTTGGGAAAGACCACCAGAAAATTCCCAGGGTCCAGAGCCAGCCGGTAGTGGGCCGGCCCCCGGTAGGCGTAGAAGTCGTTGGCCTCCACCCGGTCAAATTCGGTCAGCTCCCCCGGCGGGGCGATCTCCACCCCCTCGGAGCCCTCCACCATAATGTGGATGTCCAGATACTTTTTATGCGCCTCGAAGAAGCTCTCCTCCTCCGGGACGGTTTCGTAGGTAAAGCGGGTGGCGTACACGTCGTCCCCCCTGAGCTGCACTTTCTCATACCCCACGCTGTCCAGAAACTCCTGGGTAATGTGCTCCAGCGCCAGGTTCAGGTTGGGGTGGATGCCCAGATAGGTCCGGGCGTCGTCATTCTTCGCGTATATCATGCCCTTACCCCTTTACCGCGCCCATGGTGATGCCCTGAGTAAAGTACTTCTGGAAGACCAGGAACACGATGATAATAGGCACCGAGGCCAGAGCCGCGCCGGCCATCAGCAGGCCGTAGTCCTGTCCGAACTCGCCCTGCATCTTCGCGATGCCCAGAGGCATGGTCAGCACGTTGGTGCCGCGCAGCATGACCAGCTGCATAAAGTAGTCGTTCCAGCAGTTGATGAAGGTAAAGATGGCCAGCGCACCCACGCCCGGCTTAATCATGGGGAACACAATGGTGGTAAAGGTCTTGATCTCGCCGGCGCCGTCGATGCGGGCGGCCTCCAGAATTTCTCCCGGGATGCTCTCAGAAAACTGTTTCATCAGGAACACGCCGAAGGGCCAGCCCACAATGGGGAAGATCACCGACCATATGGTATCCGACAGGTGCAGGCTGGACATCTCCCGAAGCAGCGGGATCAGAATGACCTGCTTGGGCAGAGCCATGGCCGCCACGATGAGGGAGAACAGGATGGCCCGGCCGGCAAAGCGCTTCTTGGCCAGGGCGTAGCCGGCCAGCGAGGCGGTGACGCAGGTAATAATCATGGCCGTCACCGACATAAACACCGTATTGATGAGCCAGCGGATGGCCGCAGGGACGGTGGGTCCGGTAGAGAACACGATCTGGCTGTTGTCCTGGGTAAACCACTCGCTCAGAGGGACATGCAGCTCCCACAGGGGGGCGCTGCGCTTGCTGAACAGCTCGTTGAAGTTGCGCATGACCCACTCCTTGGGCCACCACTCGGGCACGCTGCTGTTGATGGCGCCGGGAGTCTTGAAGGAGCCGGTGACGATCCAGTACAGCGGGAACAGGAAGACGACCACCGCGATAATAGCAATCAGGATCATGGTCACCGTCTGGTATACGGACCGATGCTTTACGCCTGTATTCATATTCCTCTCCCCTTTCATTCAGACTTGGCCAGCTTGAACTGGACCGCGGACAGGAGCGCGATGCAAATGGCCAGGACAACGCCCATGGCGTTGGCGTAGCCGTATTTATAAAGGGTGAAAGCGCTGTAATAGATGTAGTACATCACGGTATCGGTGGCGTGGTTGGGTCCGCCGGAGGTCAGCAGCTGGATCAGCGCGAAGCACTGGAAGCTGTTGATGGTGGTGATGACCAGGATGTACAGGGTGGTGGGCATGATCTGGGGCCACTTCACCTTCCAGAACACCTGCATATCAGTGGCGCCGTCCACCTCGGCGGCCTCAATGAGGGTGGTGTCCACATTGCCCAGTGCGGAGACGTACAGCACGATGGGCTGGCCCACTGAGGTGGTAAACAGGATCAGGATGATGCACCCCAGGGCGAACTTGGGGTCGCCGATCCAGTTGATGTTCTTCTCCCACAGGCCCAGGCCGGTGCCCACATAGTTCAGCACGCCGTTGTAGTAGTGATATATCCACTTCCACACCACCGTGACGGCTACCGAGCCGGTGACCACGGGCAGGTAGAAGATGACCCGGTAGGCCGAGCAGGCCCAGTCCTTCATCTTATAGATGCGGGCCCCCACCCACAGGGAGAAGGCGCACACTGTGGGAACCGATACCACCACGATAATGACGGTGTTCACCAGAGCTTTGCGGAATATCCCGTCCTGGAACAGGTTCACATAGTTGGTCATGCCGATGAAATTGCCGCCTGCGTCCGCCATGGTGGCGTCGGTCAAGCTGGTGAACACACACATCACCATAGGGTAAACCACGAAAATGAAAAAGAAAAGCAGGCTGGGCAGCATGAACAGATATCCGGAAATGGTCTCCCGCCGGGCCAGCGCGCGGCTCATAGGCGGTTGATTCGCTTTGGCCAAGGTCAGCATCCTCCTTTCAGTCGATTCCAAATAAAATAGTGCGCCCTCCCTGCGCCTATTACGCAGGGAGGGCGCACAGTACCCGTTTTATTCAGCTGAGCTCCGCGTCTCAGCCCGCCTCAGCGGCCTCGGCCGCGGCGTTGGCCTCAGTCACGAACTGGTCCAGCTCGGTCTTTACGTCGCCGCCGGCGCCGATGCGCTGCAGCGCGTTCCACCAAGCGGTACGGGCGTCAGCCCAGCCCAGGGTGATCTGATAGTAGGGACCCATGAAGGGAACCAGCTTGCCGTACTCGGTCATGAGGGCCTCGTCCTCCGTGCCGGCGTACAGGCCGGACACCTCGCGGGTAGCCCAGTAGCCGGTGGCCTCCACGATCTTCTTGTACTGGGCCTCGTCCTCGGTCATGAACTTGATAAAGGTCTTGGCTGCCTCGATCTTGGTCTCGTCGCCGTTGTTGAAGATGCCGAAGCCCCAGATGCCGCCCTGGAGGGAGGGATCGCCGGACTCAGTGGGGAAAGCCATGGGGAAGATCTCGAAGTTGGCGGTCTTGCCCTGGGTGTCGCTCTTGGCCGCGCCCACGTTCCAGCAGGTGGCCATGGCCAGGGTGCCGTTGCAGAACAGGCCGATCTCGTCGCCGCCCACGATGCCGGGGTCGAACTCGATGCCGTTCACGGCCCGCAGAGCCTCAAGGGCCTTCACGTTCTCGGCGCAGTTGGCCTCATAGCGGGTGAAAGCGTCGTTGGTGTAACGGCCGCCGTACATGTTGGTGACGAGGGCGCGGTTGCCCTGGTCGCCGCCCTGGCCGCCGCAGAACACCACGCCCACCTGGGGATGGATGGCGGCAACGGCCTCCACGGCCTTCAGGAAGTCAGCGGTGGACTTCCAGGTGTGGGTATCCTCGTTGATGTACTGCATGGCGCCGGCCTGGGTGAAGAGGTCCTTGTTGATGCCCATGCAGTGGGCTGTCTGGCACACGGGCAGCTCATACACAGCGCCGTCGGCGTTGGTGCAGGAGCCGACGGTGACATCATAGGTGCCGGCAGGGAGCAGGTCCTTCAGGTCCACCATCAGGCCCTTGGCGCCCCAGTTGGCCACCAGGCGCTCGGGACCCTCAAAGATCAGGTCGGGGGCGCTCTTGCCCTCGATCATGCTGTTGACGGTCTGGTCGCCGTTGGCGTAGTCCAGGTAGATCACATCGATCTTCACGTTGGGGTACACCGCGTTGAAATCGGCAATCAGGCCCTTGATTACCGTTTCATCGGTCATCTTACCCACGGGGTAAGTGGCCAGAGTCAGGTTGGCGCTCAGGTCATTCCCGCCGCCGCTGGGGGTCTGGCTCCCGTTTTGGCTGCCGGTAGAGGGAGGGGGAGTGTTCCCCTGACTGGTGGTCGGCTTGTCGCCGCCGCCGCAGGCGACAAGCGACAGGGCCATGGCCATGGCCAGAGCGCCCGCGATAAGTTTCTTCATCTTCATTGTGTATCCTCCTTTAATATCACAAAAAAATGAGTTTGCAAGCCCTGGCTTGCTGTATAAATTATACAAGGGCACGAGCTGTCTGTCAATCACAATCAAAAAGATTTTCGATAAAACCGGATTTTTAGTGGAATAAACAAAAACAATTTCGATTTTTGTGCAAATTGCCCCAGTAAAAGGGAGGAATTTCGAAACAGTTTGCCTTGACAAACAAAAAAATTCTGCTACCCTTACAATATAAGAACCAATTTCTTCTATAAAACCACAAACGGAAAGGACGCGACCGACTATGAAAAAGCACATTCTATGCTTGGGGGACTCCAACACCCACGGCTACTGCGCCGACCCCGCCGACTGCGCCGACGGCGGCATCCGCTTTAATGAGGACGAGCGCTGGACCTGTCTGCTTCAGAAGGCCCTGGGTCCGGACTTTCTGGTGACGGAGGAGGGACTTTCCGGCCGGACCACCGTCTTTCCCGATCCCCTCCACGAGACTATGGACGCCCTGACGGTACTCTATTCTCTGCTGAAAAGCCATGAGGTCATCGACCTGCTTATCATCATGCTGGGTACCAACGACACCAAGGAGCGGCTCGGGGCCAACGCCTCCTGCATCGCCATCGGCATGGAGCGGCTGGTCCGCAAGGCCCAGAGCGTGGACTGCTGGGGGAATCACGCGCCCAATATCCTCATCGTCTGCCCGCCCCCCATCCGTCCGGAGATGGAGCAGGCCGAGTGCGGCCAGCCCATGGGCAAGGGCTGCCTGGAGAAATCCCGGGAGCTGCCCATATACTACAAAAAGACCGCCGAACTGGTGGGAGCCCACTTCCTGGACGCGGCGGAGTGTGAGTTCAATCCGGTGGATGGCATGCACCTGACCAAAAAGGGCCACGCCCAACTGGCAGCAATGCTGGCAGAGAAGGTGTCGGAGCTGCTTTAAGCACATACAGAAAGCGGCGGGAGCGAAAATTTCGCTCCCGCCATCATTTTATTCCTCTTCCTGGGCTTTTGGCTCTTCCTGAGCCAGTTCCGGAACGTATTTCTGAAAAATCTGTTCGGTGAACAGCGAGACCAGCAGCATGGCCACCGAGGGCATAAACAACACTGGCCACCATCGCTCGATACAGAATACAGCCGCCTCGACGGTGAGCAGGACAATCACCACCGTGCTGGGCAGGTGGGCGATGGCCAGCTGAAAGGCCGTACGAAACAGCCCCCTCACCCCGTAGTCGAACCGCCCCAGCAGAGGAAACAGCCAGCACAGCATCCCCGCCGGCACCATCAAGGCAAAATACTGGGCCACATACAGGACGTAGAGCACTCCCCCGGTCCGGGTCCCGTACCAGCGTACGATATGGTGCAGAACCAGCAGCAGAGCGGCTGCCGGAAGAACGATCAGGTCCGCTTTCAGGCCGGTCTTGAAATTATCCCGGAAGGAGCGCAGATAGTATCCGAAGGCCCCGCTCTCCCTTCCCCGGACGCACTTGACCACGGTGTAGTACAGCGCCGCCGTGGCCGGTCCGGCGGTCACCGCCGGCAGGCAGAGCAGCAGCCACAGCAGCGACAGCCCGCACACGTCCACCAGGGTGGACAGCCAGGCCCATATTCCCTTTTCCGGGTTAAAAAAGTTTCCCATAAGGTCCTCCAAAGGGGTTTCGCCGCCTGTTGTCACGCCTCGGTCCCCTCGCGGCCGGGTCGCTTTCGCTCCGACTCGGAAGGCCAACAGCCCCGCTGCGCGGCGCTTGGTTTGTATTTCTCGCTCCGTTCCAAGCTCCCCCGCTCGGGGATTCGGCGCTTGCTTTCAAACGCACTTCTGGGTGAGCGCCTTGCCCACCGACTGGCGGTTGCGCTCCGCCTCCTCCGGGTCCCGGCGGACAAACTCGCTGAGCAGCACCTCCACCACATAGAGCTGGGCGATGAACGCAGAGGAGGACCCGAACTGGAAGGGCTGCTCGTTAGGTCCGCACAGCAACACCGTGTCAGCATAGGCGCTGGCCGGAGAGTTGAGAAACCGGGTCACCAGAATCAATTTGGCCCCCCGGCTTTGGATGATCTCCGCCGCGCCCAGCACCTCGTGGGTGGCGCCGGAGTGGGAGAAGTAGAGGACCACATCCTCCTTGGACAGGGTGGACAGCACCACCGTCTGCATGTGGGAGTCCTGGATGGTCTTGAACCTGGGGGAGGTGGTGGAAAACTGGGCCCAGGCCGCCAGGGCCACCACCGAGTGGTTGCCCTGGCCCAGGCAGATCACCTGTCCCGCCCCCCGCAGCAGGTCCACCGCACGGGTAACGGCGGCCTCGGACAGCATGTGGTAGGCGTTGTTCAGCTCGTCCTGAAGGCCGTGGAGCACCTTGCCCATCACCGCGGCCGGAGGGTCCTCCGGGAGGACCTCCCCCGCCAGCTGGCCCGCGCGGGACCCGGCGGGCAGAGCGGCCCGGGCCAGCTCCAGCTTGAAGTCGTTGAAGCCGGCCAGCCGCAGCTTCCGGCAGAACAGCGACACCGTGGACACCGCCACCTCGCACTCCGCGCTCAGGTCGGTAATGCTGATGTACTGGGTCTCCTTCTGGTGCTCCAGCACATAGTCGGCAATCTTCCGCTCTGAGCGGGTGAAGCTGTCATACTCCTGCAGCATCTGGGTCAGGATATTCTTCTCCACGGGGCACCTCTCCTGTTATTTCGCCAGAATCTCGTCAATCATCTTGTCCACCAGAATCATGCTCCGGGGCATATGGAAGGGCCCCTTGAAGGTGCTTCCCTTGGTGGAGGGCATTGTGGGCAGGCCGTCCCGGCGGAGGTAGCCATACCACTCGCCGTACTCGGCATCGGCAAAGTGCGCCCTGCAGTAGTCCAGGCACTTGTAGAACCAGTTCAGATATTTCTCCTCCCCGGTGTCCCGGTAGAGCATGATGGAGGCGATGAGAATTTCATTGTGGGGCCACCACAGCTTCATGTCGTGCTCATAGGCCTCGGGGGGCTTGCCCAGGCAGTCGGTGAAGTAGAGCAGGCCGCCGTACTCGTCATCCCAGCCAGCGGCGATGGCCCAGTCGAACATCTGAGCCGCCTTTTTCACCAGCTCCTTGTCCCCGGTGCGCTGGGCGTGCTCCAGCAGGAACCACACCCCCTCGATGTCGTGGCCCGGGTTGACGGTGCGGCCCTCGGTGTAGTACAGCCGGGGGGCGCCGTCCATGTCCACGTTCTCCAGGGTGCACTTCAGTTCTGGCTTCACATGATGTTTAAAGATGTCGTCCACACTCTTCTGAGCCCGCTCCTCATAGAGGGCCTTCCGTTCAGGGTCGGTGCGCATGAGCACGCCGGTGACATTTAAAATAATCATGGGGGTGCCGAAGGCCCGGCCGGTCCGGGTCTCCGGGATGGTCTTGGGCCCCATGCCCACCGGGTCGGGCCCGCCCTGGCTTAAGTCCCAATACAGGTCGTAGCACTGCCTTGCCCGCTCCAGACGGGCCTTATCCCCAGTGACGCCGTAATACTCGGCGTTGGCGATGGCGCAGAAAGCCTCGGAAAAGTAGTAGCGCCTCTGGCGCAGGGGCTTGCCCTCCGCCGTGACCGTGAAGTACATCCGGTCGCCGCAGGCGTGGTTGAAGCAGTACTTTTCCATAAAGTCCAGGCAGCTTTCAGAGGCCTCCAGCCATTCCTGACGCGCGCCGTAGCTGTGGCACAGAAAGGCGAATATCCAGCCGCACCGGCCCTGCATCCACACGCTCTTGTCCGTGGAATAGATTTCGCCCTTCCGGTCCAGACAGGTGTACACCCCGCCGTGCTCCCGGTCCATGCCGTGCTTCAGCCAGAACTGGGCGGAGCGCTCCAGCTCGCTCTTCACCCAGGACTGGGCGTCCTGTAATTTTTGACGGTCCATATCTTTGACCTCTTTTCCTCTTATTTGATTTCCGGCAGGCTGGCGGCGGCCATGGACTGGCCTACCCGGCGGAATTTCTCGTCGGGCAGCTCGGGGACCATCTTACCGGCAGCCTCGGGATACTCGTCGGCCAGCACCTTTTTTGCAGTGTCCAGAATCAGGTCGCCCCCCTTGCCGCTCATCACCCGGCCCAGCAGCAGAACGTGGCGGCAGCCGTACAGCTCGTAGTAGTAGGCCAGGGTGTGGCCCAGGTAGACGCCGATGGACTCATACACCTTGGCGGCCCGGGGGTCGTCCTGGGCCATCAGGGCCTGGACGGCCTTCAGCTTCTCGGCGGGGGAGGCGCTCTCGTCCAGCTCAATGCCCGCTCGGGGGGCCAGCTTGATGACGCCGTCCTGAGAGAAGTATTTCACGCCGCAGCCGATGTCGCCGCTCCACTCGTCCCGCATGGCGTCGGGCTGGGCGTCCACGGGGACGAAGGCCAGCTCGTTGAGCCAGCCGGTGATCCGGCCCTCCTCGTCCACATAGCCCACCGCCTCGCTGGTACCCATGGCGATGCCCAGCACACTGTTGTCGTTCAGGCTCATAGCTCCGGCCAGGGCGGACACGTCGCCGTCGTTGATGACGCAGTAGGGCACGTCGCCGAAGGTGTCCCGGATGGCGCGGATATAGATGTCCTTGACCTTTTTGTCATAGAGCTCCTTGGGGACCTTCAAAAACAGAGAGGCGTTCATGGTCCGGTTGTTGATGAACACGCCGGCGGAGGAGACGCCCACCGCGTCCACCCGGGGCATGTGCTCCGCGGCGGACTTCAGGGCGGCCACAATGCCGTCGTAGTGGTAATCGGGGTCGGAATTGATCTTGGGGAACCAGACCACCTCCTCAGAGTAGACGGTCTCCCCATCGACGACGGCGGACACCTTCCGGTCGGAGCCGCCGGCGTCAAAGCCGATGCGGCAGCCCCCCAGGTGGCCGCCGATGGCCTTGGGGGCGTCCTTGGCTTCGGGAATTTCGTCCACCAGAACGATCTCAAAGGGGTGCTCAAAGACGCTGGCCATGTAGTCCCAGTCAAACTCCTGCTGGCCGCCGGCGCAGTAGACCGTCTTCAGATACTCGTAAGTCCCCTCGTCGCCGCTGACATAGACCTTGAAGCCGCCTTTCATCCACAGGATGGTCTTGACAATGCGTTCGATATAGTAGTGGTCCGCCTGAGCCATCTCAGGCGTGCCGTGAATAAAGGTATGGCAGGAGGCCATCTGGCCGTCCGCCCGCTCCACGGCAATCCCCACCGGCTTTTTCGCGTCCGCCAGAAAAGCGTGGTTAAAGCGCATCAGGGGCATGAATTCCGGGTCCAGAATGGGGATATGTTTCAGCTCCACGCTGACGCCAAATCTGTTCATAATCATTCTCCTTTATCCTGTCGAATTTGTGTATGTGGGAGACTGCCGCAGGATGATTGTATCATAGACTTGTGCAATATGCAATCCCCCTCCCCCAGTTCTTCCTGTCCGGTCGGCAAAACAAAAGACATCTCCGGTGGGGAGACGTCTTTTTATCGGTCGCTGGCCAGCCAGCTCTCATCCTGAAAAATCAGATCGTCCAGATCGGGGCTGCCCGGCGTGGGGCAGTCCGGGGGCCCCTGCGGCGCGGCCTTGCTGCTGCTCATTTTTGTTCCTCCCTTGCACGGATTTTTGATGTACATATCAGTATATGCGCCGAATCATATAATATGTGTACGTTTGCGTGCAACTTTATGCCGGCCCGGAGGAGGACGTTTCCTTGACAAAGGGCGGAAGAATTGCTGCGGCAAAAATAAAAAAGGCGGGAATTACCCCCGCCTTTCCGCGTTAAAAAATCATGTCTCTGGAAATCTCCGCCAGGGAGTGCACGCCGCACATGGCCATGGTGTCGGCCAGCTCCGCCTTGATCTTGTCGGTGAGCACCTTGACCCCCTCGGCTCCGCCGCCGTAGACGGCGGTGACATAGGGCCGGGCCAGGATACAGGCGTCGGCCCCCAGAGCCAGAGCCTTGCACACGTCCACGCCGGAGCGGATACCGCCGTCCACCATCACCACCATCCGGCCCTTGACGGCCTCGGCGATGGCGGGGAGGACCTCGGCGGTGGCGGGGACGCCGTCCTGGACCCGTCCGCCGTGGTTGGACACCACAATGCCCGCCGCTCCCGCCTCCAGGGCCTTTTTCGCCCCCCGGACGGTCATCACGCCCTTGAGGATGAAGGGCACCTTGGCGTACTCGATGACCTCCCGCAGCTCGGCCACCGTCTTGGAGCCGGCGGGAGGATTCAGCCCCTTGAGGAAGGGCAGGCCAGCGGCGTCGATATCCATAGCGAACATCTGCGCGCCGGAGGCCTTGGCCTGATCCAGCTTTGCGAAGAGGGTGTCCCGGTCCCAGGGCTTCACTGTGGGGATGCCCTTGCCGCCGTTTTCACCGATGGCCTTGGCCGCCGCAGCAAAGACGGCAGGGTTGGTGCCGTCGCCGGTGAAGGCGGCAATGCCGGCCTGGACGCAGGCGGGCACCAGAATCTCATTGTACCCCTGGTCGGTGAGCTTGTCGCCGTAGTGGAGCTTTACCGCCCCCACCGGGCCGGCAAAGACGGGCAGGTCGTAGGTCTGGCCGAAGAGCGTGAAGCGGGTGTCCACCGGGCCGTTGGCGCAGATGGTGTCCATGTTCAGAAAGATATCCTGCCAGGCGTCGTAATTTCGGGCGGCAACGGTCCCCGTCCCCTTGGAGCCGGGGCCGGGCATGGTGTTTTTGCAGGCCCGGCCGTTGCACACAGGGCACGCCCTGCAGTAAGGCCCGCTGCACTCACGGGCGGCCGCTAAAATTTCCTGATAGGTCATAGGTTCTCCCCTCCTTGTTTTTCTGCTTCCATCATACCGTTGGACAGCATTTTCGTCAAGAGAAAAAGGGCGCGGCACGCCCTCAGCTCCAAAGGTGTATGAAAACATACAACTTTCCTTCTTTCCTCCCCAAGGGTGAAAGGAGGCATGCACAATGCCAAGCAATCAAACCGCGCATTACGCGCTCAGCCAGTGGGTGAAGTCGGATCAGGTGCGGATGGAGGACTTCAACGCCGACAACGCCAAGCTGGACGCCGCCCTCAAGGCGGCGGAGCAACGGTCGGCGGGCCTGGACGCCAAAATTAACACCACGGCGGCCGCGGCGGAGCAGCGGTCGGCGGGCCTGGACGCCAAAATTAACGCCACGGCGGCGGCGGCGGAGCAGAGGTCGGCCGCAGTGGCGGCCGCGGCGGAAAAGAGGTCTGCCGCCCTGGACGCGGCCAAGGGCAACTGCACCATTGAATTTTTCAGCTATGTGGGCCAGGGCCGGTCCGGCATGAACAATCCCACTACCATCACCTTTCGGAAGCCGCCGCTGTTTTTTATCGCGTTCGGAACCTACTCCATCGGGGTGGGCTCGAAACACAGCAGCAACGTCATCGTTACCGCCAGCGACAATGTCTTTCCGGATCAGGGGTCGTGGCGCGGGAACACCATCTCCTTCTACAACAGCGACCCCCGCTGGCAGCTGGACACCGCAGGCGAGACCTTCTATGTGTTCGCTTTCTACACGCCGAATTAGATGAAAAAACCTCCCGGGCTTTAAGCCCGGGAGGTTTTTGAACCTTAAAGCAGGATAGCTGCCTTAGAGGTGCGTGGTCTTAGGCCCACATGTTAGCGGTAGCGCTGCACACGTTGTTGCCATCCACGATGGTCAGAGTGACATTGTACTCCTGCCCAAAGCTGTAGCCACCGTAGGCGAAGCTCAACGAGCCTCTAGCCCCGTTAGCCACGGCGGAGCCAAGATTGACCACGCCGTTGTACACCGGAGTATTGCCCTTGCGAATCTGAATGGTCGCAACCGCGCCAGCGTTGATGGCAACGCCAGAGGTGTTGGTGAAGTTCACACCGATGTTGTTCGCAATGCTCAGGCTGTTCAGAGTCAGACGGCCGTTGCTGCCGTAGTCGCCGGTCTGGTTGGTCACGAAGTTGCGGGCAATCTCGATGACCAGAACCTCGGCCTCGCCGTTGCTGTTGAGGATGCCGTAGACACGACGGGTCACGTTATCGCCAGCAGTGTTGTAGGTCAGGGCGCTCACGGCGGAGGACAGGTTGCTGTACTCCTCGGTCTCCCAGCCGCCGTTGATCATCAGGTTGGTGTAGATCTTGGCGTTGGGGGCCAGGTGCACGCCGTACATGTCGGCAGTGGCCTTGTCATTCAGGGTCCGGCCGTTGGCGTACAGCTTCTGAGTGGTAGCCCAGGCCAGGGCGGGGAGGATGGTGTCGCTGCCGGAGGTGTACACGATCTCCTTGGGCTCGCTGGCCACAACGCCGGAAGCGGGAGCCAGAGCATCCCAGGCCACATCATAAGCGGCGTCAACACGGTCAACCGCCTTCATGGTGCCGCCAGTGACATAACCGTCGCCGTCATAGCGGAAGGTGTACAGACCCTTGCCGTTGATGAAGCTGCTCAGAGCGCTGTAGCTGCCCTTCAGGGTCTTGGTGGTCAGGCCGTCTTCCTTGGTGATGACGTCGAACTCCCAGTACCAGTTGCCCTCGCTGTCAGAGCGGATGGCCTCCTGGTTGGGGGTGCCCTTGGTCAGGTAGACGTAGTTGTCGCTGCCCTGATCCTTGCCGACGACCACGGCGGCCACGATGTGGAAGTTGCTGTCGTAGGCGGCGTAAGCGCCGTAGGTGTGGGTATTGTTGGTGTTCTCAGCGCCGCCCTGCAAGAACATGTCAATGTCCACGTTGCGGACGCCGGTGACGGTCTTGGTCACGCCGGAGATGCCGTATCTGAGGCCGCCGGTCTTACCCATCTGCTTGATGTTGTCGACGGGGTCGATAATGATATAGTTGGTGTCGGTGTCGCCGTAGACCCACTGAGTGGTAGACTTCACCTCGTTGGCAGCGGGCACGCCGGTGTGGTAGTAGCCGGCAGGAATGGTAACGTCGTTACCGGTGGTGCCATAGAGGCCCTGCAGGCCGTTCCGGGCAGCGGTGATCTCGCCGCCGTGGGTGGTGCCGTTATCCCAAACCTGGTTGGCCAGCTTCAGGGTGTACACATTGCTGCTGTTCACGCTGTAGGTGTACCACTTGTTGACGATGACGCCGTTGCCGGCGGCCTTCTCAGCCCACTGATCCTCGTTACCCTTAGAAGTGGCGCCGATGGAGGGATCGCTCTTGCCGGCGTCCACCTTGATGGTGGCCTGAGTGCCGTCGGCGAAGATGGCGTGGGCGGAGATGGTGGAGTCGTAGATGTTGCTGCCGCTGCGGTCATAGCCGGAGATGAACACGTAGTTCTTCGCGCCCTCGTAGAGGTCGGCGCCCACAACGTAGCCGTACTTGTCGAAGTACAGGTTGTAGGAGGCGTTCTCCATGTTGATGATGTCGTACGCGCTCAGGACATGCTCGAAGTCATAGTCATAGGCGGCGGCGAAATCATACTTCTGGCTGCCGGTGTTGACCCAGTCGGCCACCTTCAGGGTGTTGATCTTCTGGTCCTGAAGGATCTCGGGGGCCTTGATGGACTGCAGCTCGCCGTTGGCGATGGTGACCAGAATGAAGTCGCCTTCCTTCAGGTTGACAACCTCGGCCACGTCATCTTCCTTGACGTTGGTGTAGGTGGCCACGGTGTTGGTGTTGGTGGGATAGCTGCCCTGACGGACCAGTCTCACCTTGTTGGCCTTGTCGAAGCCATAGACCTCCAGGTTGGCACGGTCGGTCTTCTCGTTGTAGTCAGAGGTGGTCTTGGCCAGGTAGGTGTTGATGA
>CAJUPW010000010.1 GCA_910588635.1 uncultured Oscillospiraceae bacterium
CAGAGCACTCCACCTTGAAGATGTTGCCCGGCATGGGGCTCTTCACGGCGGTCTCACCGGCGGCAGGAGCCGCGGCGGGCGCGGGAGCCGGAGCGGCCGCAGGCGCGGGGGCGGGCGCGGCCACGGGGGCGGCCGCAGGAGCGGCGGGAGCCGCCATCACAGGAACGGAGGCGATATTGGTGATCTGGAAGGAGCCCATGGGCATGCCGGACTCCTCGGCCACAGCGGCCATCATAACGGCCACCAGCTCGCCCTCATCCTGGGCAGGAGCTGCGGGAGCCGCAGGCTTGGGCGCCGGGGCCGGGGCGGCCTTCTTGACGGGGGCCGCGGCGGGCTTGCGCGCGCCGTCGATCTTCTGGACCACCCAGGAGATGACGTAGATCACCACCATGAGCATGGCCAGCATGACAAAGACCACCAGCAGGCCGCAGACAGCCGTCAGCAAGGCCTCAGGGACGGTCAGCGGCTCAAAGGGGTGCAGGATATACTTATTCGGATCGGTACTAGGCATAGTTGAAATTCCCCCTTATCAGCCCAGGGTAACCAGCAGATCGTCGGTGTTGACAGCGGTGCCCACAGAGGCGGCCACGGCCTTGACGGTGCCGGCCACGGGGGCGGATACCTCGATCTCCATCTTCATGGCCTCCAGCACCACCAGCACGTCGCCGGCATTGACCGACTGGCCCACAGAGCACTCCACCTTGAAGATGTTGCCCGGCATGGGGCTCTTCACGGCGGTCTCTCCGGCGGCGGGCGCAGCGGCAGGAGCCGCAGCGGGCGCGGGAGCCGGAGCGGCCGCAGGCGCGGGGGCGGGGGCGGGCGCGGCCACGGGGGCGGCCGCAGGAGCAGCGGCTACGGGCGCGGGAGCAGCGGCGCCGGTCCTCTCAACGGAAACGTTGTAGACCTTGCCGTTGACAGTCACATTGTAATTCATAGCTTCTTTTCCCCTTTACATTATTTTGGTCCGGCCTCCGGTCACCCGGCGGCAGACACGGCTTTGCGGTCCCTCTCCCGCCTTTACAACGGGAGAGGGGCCGAAATTGGGAACATTATACCATTTTCCTTTGAGAAGTGTCAATATAACTTTAGACAGCCTTCTCACAACTAAACGTTTTTTTTACAGCACATCGGCAATACTTCGGAACCTGCCTTCACCCCGAAAGGGGTGAAAGCAGAGTATTTGCCTCTTACAGCACGTCGGCAAAGGCCTGAATAGCGGTGCTGGCCTGGCCGAAGTCCCGCATCTGCTGGTCCACGCCCAGCTTGATGTGGGGGATGCCGGCAGCATCCAGAGCCTTCTTCAGGTAGGGGTACTCCATCTCCTCTGGGTCGCAGAACTGCTGCATGAACAGCACCAGGCCCTGAGCGCCCGAATCCTTGATCTGCCTGACCACGAAATCGGCCCGGCGGTTCTGGCTGGAGTGCTCGTCGTAGAGCAGCACGTCGTAGTCCTGGTCGGCGAACTGCTGGGCCAGGGCCATCATGGGGTCGCCGGTCTCGGCGGCGTCCACCCGGATCATGCGGCTCTCGTGGGCCACATCGTCGGCGGCAATGGCGATCTTGTTGTCGTCAAAGATCTGCAGCAGCGTGGGGTTGTCGCAGATGATGCCGGAGGTGACAATCTTCTTGCCCTTCCAGTCGCAGGCGGGCAGAGCCTTCAGCTCGGCGTTCAGGGCCTCCAGCTTGGCGGTGTGGTCGTCCTTAATCATGAACCAGGCGGCGCGCAGCACGGCGGAGCGGCTGACGGCGGACACCACGTCGGGGTGCTGCCCGGCCAGCTTGACAAACTCCCGGCGGGCGGCCCGGCTGCGGTTGTAGACCTTGATGGCGGTGCGCAGCGCCTCGTCGGTGATGGTGTTGCCGGAGATTTTCTCCAGCTCGCCCTTCACATGCTGGTACTGGTCCATGGTGAACTGCAGACCGAAGGTAGGCTTGCGCTGCTGGGGATGGGCCAGGAAGATACAGGGCAGCTTGCCCTCCATGGCCACCCGGTAATTCTGGCTCATGGGGCGCAGCGTGTCGCAGATGGTGGGGGTAATCAGGCCGTCCAGGTCGTCCAGAGTGCCGTCCAGGAGCATCTCCAGGGACAGCTGGGCGATGGTGCAGTAGAAGGTAGCGCAGTACTCCTTGGCCTTGGAGATGGTCTTCCTGTTGCTGCCCCAGATGCCCATGGGCACCATACCGGCGGCGTACACCAGCTCCTCGGGGGCGTAATAGGGCAGTACGCCGATCACCTTCTTGCCCTCGGCCTTGAAGGCCTCGATCTGGCGGTGGGGGTGCTCGGAAACTTCCGCAAATTCTTTCAGCAGTACCTCAATGCTCATTGCTCAGCCCTCCTTCTTGTCGGCGTTGGCCTCCATGGCCTCCACCAGTCCCTGGACCCGGGTCTCATACTGGGCCTCGTTAAAGTTGCGGGGATCGGCCTGATCGCCGTCGAAGCCGGCGCAAGGTACGCCCAGGTCCTCGGTGAACCGGCGCTGCATCTCGGCCATGTAGCCCGACCAGGGCTTGCAGGAGCGGTTGTAGTGGACCAGCACGCCGTCTACCTTGTTGTCCCGGCAGATACCCTCGCGCCAATCCACGCCCTGCTCGATACACACGGAGTTGGGGGCCTTGTAGTAGGCCCGGGCCATGCCGTCCAGGTCGTCGTAGACAAAGCCGAAGGCGGGGGCGTACACCACGGCGGTGACGTTGACGCCGTGCTCCTTCAGAGGCTTGAACAGGTTGGGCAGCTTGGGCCAGCAAGGGATACCCTCGAACATGACGCGGTACTTCTCGGGGAAGGGCGTGGTAGTGGTCCCCTCCTTGATGGCCTGCTCCAGGTCCTTCTCCAGCAGCTCGAAGGCCTCGGCGGCCTGGGGGTAGGCCCGGGCGGTGACGATGTCGGCCATGTGGTTGAACAGGTCAAAGCCGGAGTAGGGCGCAGGCTTGTACTGCAGGTAGTCGCACACCCGCAGCCAGGCGCTGGCGGTGCGGTTGGCGTTCTTGCAGGCCTGGTTGAACTTCTCCTCATCAAACTTCTTGCCGGTCAGCTCCTCCAGCTGGTGGATGGCCTGATCGAACTGGGCCCGGACGTAGGCCACGTTGGTGTCGTGGACCTCCACGGTGTTGTTGTAGGGGATGTCGATCATGATAAGGGGGATGTTGCGCATCCGGGCGATGTTCTCATACCACTTGGTCATGCAGTTGCAGATGTTGTTGCAGCACAGCACGAAGTCGGGCTGAGGAATGCGCATCTGGCGGTAGGGCTTGATGGCCTCCCGGCGGAAGTTCTTGTAGGCGATCTCCTTCTCGGTGGTCTCGGGCAAGGCTTCGATCTCGTAGATGTCATCCAGCACGGTGTAGGGCTGCATGGTCTTGGGGTCCTTTTTGGGCTTGCCGGTCTCGGGGTCAATCACGACCTTGCCGTTCTCGTCCTTCAGAGGACGGCCGCTGGCGGGGTTGATGACATACTCCAGGGTCTCGGGGTCAAACTTGCGGGAGGCCCGCTTGCCGGCGGCGTAGGCCAGGGAGATACGGGCGTAGCCGCAGATGTCGTTGTCAAAGCCCAGGTCCTCGGCGGCCTGGCACATGATCTCGCCGTCCCGGTTGGCGGCGATGCCGGCGGCCTGGTTCTCGGGGTACATCACGTTCAGATCAAAGGCGGCGGCCAGCTCGCAAGGGAACTTGGAGCTGGACCAGCCCACCAGCTTGCCCTCCTTGGCGGCCTGACGGGCGTCGGCGTGGACGTCGTCCACCACCTTGCGAAGGGCCTTTACGCCGGGGCTAACTTCTTTTGCCATGGTAAATTCCTCCTAACTAGATTTTCGTCACAACGGGCTTGCCGTTCTCGTCCAGAAGGGGCGTCATTCCTCCGGCATACCCGTCCTTACGCCAGACATAGTTCACGCCGGTTTCGCGGTCAACCCAAACCTCAATGGTATTTACAACACCTTGGCTGTAAATCTTTTGAAAGCGATCCATTCCGACTTCTCCTTTACTTCTGGGCCTTCAGGTACTTCTGACAGGCGAACAGGGCGGCGCCCAGGGCGCCGTTGTACTGGGTAAGGGGCGAGGTGTGGACCTCATGGCCCAGGGCATTCTGGAGAGCGCCCACCACGCCGGCGTTCTGCGCCACGCCGCCTGTCATGACCACCTGGTCCTGGATGCCGATGCGGTGGGCCAGACCGGCCACCCGGCCGGCCACCGACTGGTGGATGCCGTTGATGATGTCCCGTTTATCGGTGCCCTTGGACAGCTGGCTGATGACCTCGCTCTCGGCGAACACGGTACAGGTGGAGCTGATGCCCACGTACTTGGTGGACTCAGCGCCCAGAGCGCCCAGGTCCTCCACGTCCACCTCCAGCACCCGGGCCATCACGTCCAGAAACCGGCCGGTTCCGGCGGCGCACTTGTCGTTCATCTGGAAGTTGGTCATGATGCCGTTTTCCACCCGCATGACCTTCACATCCTGCCCGCCGATGTCGATGACGGTGCGCACCTCCGGGAAGAGGAACGCGGCCCCCTTGGCGTGGCAGCTCAGCTCGCTCATCTGGTCGTCGGCGAACTCCTCCAGGGAGTTGCGGCCGTAGCCGGTGGCTAGGATGAAGGACATATCCTCCCGCTTTTTCCCGGCCTCCTCCAGCACCTGCTCGATGGCCCGTTGCGGCCCGCTGGTGCCGGCGCCCACGTCGATGAGGGATTTGGCCACGATCTCCTTGCCGTCCTCCAGCATGATGCACTTGGACGCGGTGGAACCGATGTCGATTCCCAGGGTGTAGATACTCATATGGTTCTTCTCCTAAATTATTTATGCCCGTCCTCGTAGTCCTTGATGGTCCTGGGCAGCAGCATCTGATGGAAGGGGCAGATGGAGGCGGGATTCTGGTAGCAGGAGTCGGCAAAGGCCACGATGTAGTTGCGCATCATGGGCATGTCAACCACCTCGTCCACCAGACCGGCCTGGGCGCAGAACAGGGGCTGAGACTTCACGTTGTAGTCGTCGATGAGGGCGTTCATCTTGTCGATGGTGGGCTGCAGGTCCTTGCCCGCCTTCTGGTCCTTAGCCAGACGGCCGGTGTACATGGCGTTGGCGGCGGTCTTGCCGTTCATGACGTTGATCTCGGTGGCCGCGGTGCCCAGGGAGAAGGCGTTGTTGTCGTTGCCCTGAGGGCCGCCCAGGACGTAGTGGGCGGCGGCGGTGCCGCGCCGGAGGGTGATCTCCATCATGGGCAGGCCGGAGGACTGGATGGAGTAGATCAGGGACTGACCCAGGCCCAGCAGCTCGGCGACCTCGGCGTCGTCGCCCACGTCGATGCCGGTGGTGTCCTGAATCCACACCATGGGCAGGCGGTCACGGGCGCAAAGGGTGACGAACTCGTTCATCTTAATCAGGCCCTGGCGGTACAGCTTGCCGCCCGCGCCCATAGCCTGGCCGTACTTGGCCATCTTATACTCGGGGTAGTTGGGGAAAATGCCCTGCTGGTTAGCCACCACGCCCACCAGAAGGCCGTCCACCTTGGCAATGCCGGTAATCATCTCGGGGCCGTAACCCTTCTTATACTCCATGAACTGGCTGCCGTCGAAGAGGCGGCCCAGAACGGAGTACATGTCGTAGGGGCGGTTCTTGTTGTTCAGGACCAGATCGTACAGCTCCACGTCGGACATGGCGGGAGACTGGGGGGTGTCCACCCGGAAGAACTCCAGATCGAAGGTGGGCAGCATGTCCACATACTTCTTGATGCCGGCAATCACGCCCTCCTGCTCGGTGTACACCTCGCGGAAGAAGCCGGTCTCGCCGTAGTGGATGGACACGGACCCGGGAGGATCGGCGCGCAGGCCCTTGGTGGCCTCGATCTGAGCCAGAGCCGCCTCCATGTCCACATGGGGCTTGGGGTTCATGCCGCCCACGATGCCAGCGCCGCCCACGGCCATGTTGGCCTTCTGGTGGGCCACCAGCACGGTGGGGGAGATGGAGTGGTAGCCGCCGCCGGCGGGGTTGGTGCCGTGGATGCCCACAATCACGGGGATGCCCATCTGGTTGAGCTCAGAGTTGCGGTAGAAGGGGGTGCCTCCGCCCCGGCGGTTGGGGTACACCTTCTCCTGCTTGTCCAGCTCCACGCCGGCGCACTCCAGCAGGTAGATCAGGGGGATGCGCAGCCGCTTGGCGGTGTCGCTGCCCCGGAGCAGGTTGTCGGCCTGACCGGGCACCCAGGTGCCGGCGTGCTTCTTGTTGTCGGAGGCGATGATGCAGCACCACTTGCCGTTGACACGGCCCAGACCCTTGACGATGGAGGTGGAGCCGTTCTTGTTGTGCTCGGGGTTGTACAGGCTGTTCAGGGGGCACCAGGTGCCCTGATCCACCAGCAGGGCCACCCGCTGCATGGCGGTGAGCTGGCCCTTGGCGTTCATGTCCTCGTCGGCCTTGCCGGAGCTGAGCGCGTCCACGATGTGGGCGTGGATGTCGTCCTCAATGGCCCGCAGCTCGTTGACGTTCTCGGCGTTGGCCTTGACAGGCTTGCCCACTACGGGCATGTTCTGGAAATACCGGGGCATGGAATAATTACCCAATGTAAACTCCTCCTAATGTTTGATTGCCGGGGCGGTCTGAGGCCGCCCCGCGTCTATTCTTTATTCTTTCGGAATCTTGATGAAAGCCTGGCCGGGGTCGATCTCCTCCCGGATGATGCGCAGAATCTCCTGGTCGGGATCGGGGAAGACCTCGGCCTTGGAGCAGTCGATCTCGAAGCCGGTGTTCTCCTGGACGATCTCGGCCGTGACGCCGGGGAACATGTAGGCGCAGTACATGCGCTTGGTCTGCTCGTCGAACTTCATGATGCCCAGGTCGGTGACCACCATCTGGGGTCCGCGGTTGCCGGGCAGGCCCACCTTCTCACGGCCGCCGGGGCCGTCCATCCAGCCGCAGGAGGTGATGTAGTCCACCTTCTCAATGAAGCGGCGCTTCTGGTGCTGCATCATGATGATGGTGTTGCAGTAGGTGGCGATGCCGTTGGCGCCGCCTGAGCCGGTGAAGCGGGTGGTGGGCTGAAGATAGTCGCCCTTGCCGAAGATGCAGGTGGAGTTCACGTTGCCGTAGGGGTCGATCTGGGCGCCGCCGATAAAGGCGATGAGCCGGTCCTCGTCGTGGAGCCACTCGTTGGCCTCGAAGCCGATGAAGCGGATGTTGGGCCACTGCACGGCGCAGTGGGCCATAAAGCGGTTGTCGCCCACGGAGCGGGGGACCTCCACGGGGGAGCAGTCCATCAGGCCGCTCTCCACGATGGGGTGGCAGGAGGGGCACACCACCCGCTTGGCCAGGGAGGCGCCGATCAGGGGAAGGCCGGTGCCCACGATGACGATCTGATTTTCCTTGATGTTCTTGGCGATGGCGTAAGCCTGACGCTCCTGCTTGGTAATCTTATACTCAGCCATTTCTATTATACCTCCCTTTTCTCAGTGCCGGGTGGAATAGCCCAGGTGGGGCTCGTTCTTCAGCCGCATCAGGCGGTAGCCGCCGATCTTGTCCAGCAGAGCGGCCTGATCCTCGCAGCTGTAAACCCACTTTTCCACATAATCCTTAAAGGTCTCGGGAATCTTCGTGCCGGCGGCGGCATCGTCGGCGGCCTTCTGGGCGCGGGCGGCGGCCTCGGCCAGCTTCTCGTCGCCTGGCTTGCTCTCGGCGGCCTTCCGGGCCTTGGCGGCGGCCTTGGCCAGCTGGGCCTTGGCGTCCTCGGCGTCCTGATACTTGCTGGCCTTGTCGTACTCCTTCAGGCCAGCGTCGTCATCGTCATAGTAGTCATAGCACTGGGAGGGCCAGGCGCCGTAGGGGGCCCAGACCACAGCCTGCACGCACTCGCCGAAGATGCGGGTCTTGGTGGGATCACGGCGGATGTACTCATCGGAGACAATCTCCTCGCAGGTTACGATGGTCTTGCGGGCGGCCACGGCGATGTCGATGTCGTGGAACTCGTCGCCGCAGATGATGCAGGTGCCGTCAGGGCTGGCCTGCTGCACGTGGATGATGGCGGTGTCGATCTTGGGCACGGGCACGGCCACCACCTTCTGGCCGGGAACCATGGGATTCTCGATCTCGGCGCACTTCAGGTCCTCCAGCTTGGGCATGGTCTTGCGCTTCTCCTCGCTGATACCCCAGTACTTCATCAGGCCGGAGCCCTGCATCAGGCGGACAGGCAGGAAGGGCAAGCCCAGGGAGGCGGCGTGAAGCATCAGCATCAGCACATCCTGGGAGTAGTCCTCATAGGTCAGCTCCCCCTTCTCGATGGCGGCGCGGAAGCGGCGGGAGACGTTGGTGTAGCCGGAGTTGGCGGTGTAGCAGTTGATGTAGGCGGCCACCCGCTTCTCGCCGATGAGCATGTCCACCTCGCCGCCGCCAGGGCCGGCGTAGACGATAAAGTCCTTCTGGCCCTGGCGCAGAATCTCGTTCACCGTCGCGTAGGGCTTGCGGTTGGTGGTAAAGCCGCCGATTGCGAGGACATCTCCGCTCTCGACGAATTTTGCCACGGCGTCGTGCATGGAATATACCTTGTTCATAGTAATACCCCCATTACAAAAAATTTTGGTTCTCTTTTTTCTCTGAATTGTCAAGGTGCCGCAACGCGCTTTTTTACAGTGCCCATTTTACCACAAATTTCACAACAGGTCTATATTGTAATTTAGCATAAAGTTTGCATATCTGGACCTGACATGATATAATGAGAAAAATTTCAAAATCCGGCCTTGGTGCGCCCGTTTTTCGGCCCGCCATGCCGTCCGGAGCACTGAGGGCGGCAGTTCCCGCAAAAAAGGAGGCCTTCTCAATGACAAATGTTGAATTTCATCTCCAGTTGAACCATAACGAGACCTGGAACATGAGCCGGCTGCACTTCCACGACCACTGTGAGCTGCTCCTCCCTCTGGTCAGCCCGGGCAACATCTTTGTCAGCGACCAGGTATACCCCTTGCGCAGAGGGACGCTGTACCTCATCGGGGAGAACACCCTCCACCGCACCATGGCGGAGGGATTCCACGCGCGATATGTGCTCCACATCAGCAAAAAGGCCCTGTCCCAGCTCTCCACCCCCCAGACCGACCTGACCCAGTTCTGCGGAACCTCCTTCCGCCGGGCAGAGCTGAACGGGGGCGAGATGACCGAGATCATTGAGCTGTTCCAGGCCCTGGAGCGCAACAAAAACGACGGCTCCTTCGGCAGCGACATGCGGCAGATGGTGGCCTTGCTCAACCTGCTCATCCGGGTAGCCCCCACCCTCAATGTGGCTACCGCCGGGGAGTCCATCCAGAACAAGGACTTTTTACGGGTCTCCCCTATTCTGGACTACATCCGGGACAATCTGTCCGAGCCTCTCACCCTGGACCAGATCGCTGGTCAGTTCTACATCAGCAAGCACTACCTCTGCCGCATCTTCAAGGCGGCCACCGGCTTTTCCGTGATGGAATACATCATCTACAGCCGGGTGCTTCAAGCCCGGCAGCTGCTCCAGAAAGGGGTCAGCGTCCAGCAGGCCGGGGAGCTGTCCGGTTTTTCAGACAACTCCCACTTCATCCGCACCTTCGGCCACCTCACAGGCCTTACTCCCGGCAAGTACGCCAAGGAGTATCAGTCGGGCGACCAGGTGCTGATTCAGGGGGAACTGCGACAGTGAACGTTTCATTTTATGTCAATATCTGCAAAGTTATATCTTCAGCCTGTTATTCCCCGCGCTTGGCTCCCGTGGATTTAAAAGTTTTCGCTGTTTCATAAAAACACTCTTTACTTTTCAAAAAAATCTGCTATAATAAAGGAGCTGTTCAAAGAACAGGTGAAAATCAGGGCCTGTAGCTCAGCTGGGAGAGCGCACGGTTCGCATCCGTGAGGTTCGAGGGTTCGATCCCCTTCAGGTCCACCAAAGCAAGATAATCCGAACTTAGCGCCAGTAGGCGGTGGGTTCGGATTTATCTTTTATCTGGATAAAATGGCATGAACGAGTAGCAATATTGTTTCGAAGCAAAAGAATCTTTTCAAAAAAGGAGCAAGAGCCTGCGCCGGAGCAGGCTCTTGCTGTTGGTCAACCGCGATACTTTTCGCAAGGAATCCGCAGGCAGAATGCTTTCAAGCCATACTGAGAGGCCCAAATGCGAATGCCTTTACGGGTGATGTACGGAGTGTAAATCAGTACATAATCTTTATCCATAGGGCGGTCACCCCCTTTTTTAGAAGGTTCCTCTTGAAATCCCCAACAATATATGGTACATTTTAAGTGTGTTAACCAAGCACCCCGGCATATATGTCGGCGGAATCTGTGCGCCAACACAGATTCAAGAGGCAGATCACCTATGGGTGGTCTGCTTTTTTATGTTTCCAACGCCTCTTTCAAGTTGGAAATAAATGTTGGCAACATATTTTGAATGTACAAAGTAATGAAATCCAGATCTTTTTCTGTTACGTCTTGAGGGATAATAATGTGTGCCATAGAGCCGGACAGAGTAGGAATAGTAAAACGGTAGCCGCTTTCTTCTTGAGGAGGCGGCGCAGCCTTGGATTGTTGAACTGGAGCCACAGAATCTAAGTCAGATGATTCTGGTGGAACAGGAGGAGACTCAAAATCTTCGTCTGCATCCAAAAAGATAATTCCGTTTTTCAAAATACCAATTTGCTCGGCACTTTCAATAAATTTCCCTGCGGCAGTATCCTTTGCACTTTTCGTGACTCCGTATTCTAGCAGAAGTATGTTACCGAGCTTATCCACAGGCGGAACGGCTTGATTTTCATAGCGTTCTGCAATTTTTCGGTATAAGGGCGCAGAAAGGAAACATTCTACCAATGTTTTCTGTTTGTCATAATCACTAACAGCGTAAACAATTCTTTTGGCAAGGTCTGTTAACTCCACAGCCCCTCCCGAACCTCGTATCAACCCGAATTGCTTTGCAGTACTAATCTTAGATTTAAACGAGTTTGTCTTTATGCTCATTCCAATAACTGTAGCTACGGTTTCTACCGAAACTTTTTTGCCGCCAATTTTGACTATCTCCTGTACAAAACTTAGGGTTTCGTTAATTGAGAACACGGGATACAGCGGACTTCTTTCCTTTACGGTTTTTTCAGGTAATGATGTCATACTGACCACTCCCTCCGTATTATGATTGCATTATACCACGCTTTGATTTTTGTGTCAAGACGTTAATTACATTTAATTTGAATCAAACATGTGCTAATTCGCGTAACATCCATCTCTTACTCACGTATGGTACGAAAATAGCAAAGAAACATTTTACTTGGAACACATATGAACGGCGGCGGTATCGTGATGATACTGCCGCCGCTCTTTTATTGCTTTTGCTGGGCCTCCCATTCGGCAAATTCCCGCTGGCCCTCCTCGCTCTCGAAATACTCCTGGATGGCGGGGAGTAAGCACCGAGCCAGGGCTTCCAACTCTCGCTTTGGGATACTCGGAAAAAACTTATTCTTATCTTTCGGAGCTGTCATGGTGTACCTCCATCTTTTGGAAAGTACGCCTTTCGGGTTTCTTAAAGTATGGTTTTCTTTTGGCGGCGTTTGTTCACTTTTGTTTGCTAAATCTTCTTTTAAGCGGTCCGGCCTGCGGGCCGTCATTTTATAGGGGTCAGCGGTGGGCGGCGTTGCCGCCGTTTTAAATTTTTTGCCCTACCCGTTACCCTCTGCGTTTTATACGGCCCGTTTAACAACGGCGCATGCTTGATTTGCCAAATGGCGGGACGATGGTACACTGGAAGCCATATTTCGCACATTGTCCGCAGATACGGATATGGAAAACCTGAGCTTGGACTCTACCTGCATAAAGGTTCACGAAAGAACCAAAGGGAAAAAACGGCGGATAAGGCAGTTGGGCGAACCAGAGGCGGGTTAAATACAAAGCCGCACACTATCGTGGAGGGACTGGGGAACCCAGTTGAATTCATGCTGTCTGCGGGAAGTGACCATGATTCAGTCCACGCTGTTGAACTGCTGAAAAAGGTAAAAATCAGTGGCAGTAATGTATTAGCAGACCGTGCTTATGGGGCGGGCTTACCTCTCGGAACAGGGCGCCAGCTATGTGATCCCGCCACAGAGCAATGTTTCTGGGCCTTGGCCTGTAGATTGGTGGTTATACAAAGAACGGCATTTGGTTGAATACTTCTTCCAAAAGCTCAAATGGTTTCGCAGGATTGCCACCAGATATGACAAATTGGATGCGTCTTTTCTCGCTTTCGTTTACATTTCCGCTATCGCTATTTTGTTGATTTAGCTCATCCTTCCCTATTTTTGAAACAAGCCCTACTCTCCAATGAAAAATACACCGGACGGGTGCTGCTCCAAAAAACGATCAGTACTGGCGCTGTTCAATCGAAAATGATGGCCTCATGGAGCGGTATCTTTACACCGACGCCCATGAGGCCATTATTTCGGATGAGATGTTTATTGCAGTGCAGCAGGAGAAACTTAGCCGTTCTAAGGAAGCGCACAACCAAGTTGCCATGAGGCTGGCATTTTCAGGTGAATCATAAAAATATGTCGGTGCCAATTATAGCAGATTTCAGATAAGATATGAAATAAGGTAAGATTGGTTTTGGAACGGTTGATATTTAGAGATTCCCTATCTCAAAAAGTATTTATTCTATACTATGACAAATTTTTCAAATAGATATGGTAATTTTTATTTCTTATGCTATAATGTAAATTAGAGGATAATATGCGATTATCTGTTGATTTTAAGGATGATTCTTTTGAACTGCATCGCACTGGTTCATCGAATCATTGCCAAACAGTTGGAGGAGAAAAATATGTTTTGGCAGGTTATCACTGCATTGGCCACAGTTCTAGCTGTTATAATTAGCATATTAATTGCTATGATAACTATAGCACGCGAATCACATACTCGCTTTACCGACAATTTCAACATACTATATCAGAAAACATTTTCACTTCGCACACAACTGACCTCTATCATACAAAAGCAGGAAGAGGAAGAATTCTTTTATGAAACTGATAGAATTATATCTTGCCAGGCGGCACATGATAGAGTTCTGGACTACTTGACGGAAATGGAAAATTTCTTTTTCCTGGTAGTTGATCACCGAAGCGTTTATCGTTCTTTTGAAAAACTGATGTCCTTAGCATTATATCAACGCCTTATGGTTTTTTACGGCTTTATTCTGCGTGAGAGGAGAGAAAACAATAATTCAAAGATGTTTTTAAACTATGAAGAAGCACTTAAAAAGATTAGAAATATGAAAAAAATCAAAGGGCAGCTGCCTAATTATAAAAAGCGGTGTTATATTGGTATCCGTTCCTCTGACCATTTGTATGACAGCGGATATTTTCGGTCTGATATATCCATATTTTCAAAAGACGCTGGACCGCAGGTTTTTCCTGTACGACCAAATCAAAATAAGGCAAATAAATATGTAGTGCCATTTATGACCAGCCGGATCAGACAAATGCTGTCGCAAACGTCCGAATATCGATTTGCCTTTTACAATGGTACAATGGCCTATAATTTACCTCAGGAGTTTCACCAGTACTTTATTTGTCTGAATCCACGGGAACTGCTGCAATGGCTGAATGATAAGCCAACTGTAAAAAGCTGGCTTTCCTTTTGCAATATTCCGGTTTTTCCATATGAAACTTTTTTAGGACAAGATATTACAAGTGACAAGTTGGAGCAGCGCTTTCCCCAAACAGAACAGTGTATTATTCAGAGCAACTACGGAGGCGGAGGGATGGGAACCTTTTTGGTATCCATCAGTGGTTTTGACAAAGTAAAACCTCTCTTGCAGCCTTTAAGACAGTACATGGTATCCTCTTACGCCAAACATAGTGTTTCCGTCAATACGCATGTTTTTATCTCTGACAAACAAACTGTCCTCTCTCCTGGTTCAGTACAAATTATAGAGTTGGAGCAGGATCAGTTATGTTACCGCGGCGCTGATTTCGCCGCCTTTCGCATGCTCCCAGACACATGCCGGGAACAGGTGCGAAACCTGAGCTTGAAAATCGCAAACCGGCTGAGGGAGCGAGATTATCGAGGAGTTGCTGGAATCGATTTTATTGTGACCAGAGATCAAAAAGTCTACTGCATGGAAATCAATCCCCGATTTCAGGCTTCAACGGTGCTGCTAGATATGTATTTGCAGAAGCATAATACTGGAAATAACACCGCAAATTCGGTATTTGCTCTAAACGAACAGGCTTTTTCTAATTTGATGGCTACTGCGCTGTGTTTTGATGACATTATTAATTATAGTTGCTATTATTACTACAAAGGGACACTTCCACTGAAATATCTGATGGAGAAACGCGACAAACTCGCCCGCGAAGGAGTCACTATTCATGATGACGGCTTTGTAAGTTTTGCTGATGAAAAATTTCTGGATTCAGATTCCTATCTGTTTCGGGCAGTATTTCCCCATAGGATTTGCGCTGTTTCGCCGGACATGACCCTGATGCTCAATGACAATATCCCTGTTAAGCAGGCTCCCCAGGACCTTTTAGATTTAAAAATCGCCTTGCTCAACCAAGGCGTTAATTTTGCGGGCTCCTTGGCACAAGTAAAAAAGGGAGTTTACGAGTCTGTTGATATTACATTCAGGGGAGCGCAGTACTGTACTGACCCTGTAGCGATGAACTGTGCATACCAAGTAAACCTTTCTCAATACAGCCCTTTTACCATTAAAACAGATGCCAACAACAGCACAATTACCTACTATGGTGTTCCGTTTGGGGACATTACCATTGAAAAAAATCAATTGGCCGACTTGCCCGAAACAGACCGTCGTATCCTATATTTATCTACAGACCGTTTACGCATTAAGCTGATTGCCGGCTGCGAGTACAAGAACATTGGCCGCGGTTGCAGATTCTGCAATCTTCCTATGTCGGATAAGCGATTTACACGAGATGAGCTCAGGGGAGCGCTCATGCGCTTAAAATCAAAACAGCTCTCTTTCCGGCATATTTTGATTGGCGGCGGCACATGTTTGGCGACAGATATTTGGGAAGACGTCATTTGGCTCTGCCGCTTCTTAAGCGAAGACGATTGGTACAAAAACAAACCCATTTCCCTTATGTCAGTGCTGCCTCCCAAGGAAATGTTGATTGAGTTTCGGCGTGCGGGATTGACGGAGGTTGCTTTTAATATTGAACTCTCCGACGACCAACTGGCCCGATTGCTTATGCCTGGCAAACGCGGACAAGGCAAAACAGCGTATTATTCCGTTTTGGAGGAGGCAGTCCAGATATTTGGTGTGGGAGCGGTTCGTTCTGCGCTGCTGGCCGGTGCAGAACCGGAGGAGGTACTGTTCGACGAGGTAAAGCATTTGGCGCAAATGGGCGTGATACCTTGTTTGTCGGCGTTTCGTGCTTTGCCTGGATCTGAATTTTCCGGTGCAATACAGCCCGATAACGCAACCTTGCGCAGAGTCCATGACACCTGTGCAAATAATCTGGCTGCTATGGGTGGCCCAATCAAAGAATTAGGACCTAAATGCCGCGACTGTAGAAATAATATGCTGGCGATATAGCAGAATTATTGTCCCTTGGGGGGAGGATTATTTTTCACCTTGAAAATCATGATATCCTTTGAATACAGCTCCTCCAAATCCGTCTTAAGCTGCTGTGTGACCTCATCAATATACTTGCTGAACCGACGCTGGGAATACTGGCCTTGAAGCCGTTGCAGGTCCGCACGCAGGCAATCAATTTTTGCATCCACATAGCCACGATATGTATCTATATCTACCTCTACCTGCTGCCTTTCCTGGTTCCGACGTCCCTGAACTGCGTCAATTGTCATCCAAATTAAGCTGGCAATTGACGCAACACTGCCAACCGCAGAGAGTACTTCAACAACAATTTCATATGGACAGTAATTGGCCGCCATAACTTGAAAGCCATTCTGACCGTCGGCATGGGCCAATGCTTGATTGATGTTGTAAAACAGCTTATTGACATATTCCACACCCTCTGGGTCATCACGAAAAACATTGGTTTTAATGTTAAAGTGAAGCGAGATGGAGTTGGAAGCTCCGCTGCGCAGCAATGTGCGAATTTTCCCCACATGGGACATATAACTGTTTAGCCGGGATTCCGGTATCTCTTTCGCCTGCAGGAACCTGTCCACGTCCTGTACAATACGATACCGTGTAAATTCGTCTAAAATATCATGGTGCAAAGCAAGCTGACAAAAATATTGAATCATCCGAAAGTCATGGCCTGCCAGCGCGTCTGAAATACCGTCTAAAAGGGCATTTTTGGCTTCTTGCACCATCCCCTTAGCGATATAGAGGTTACATATAGGAAAATACTCGTGTTTGTCCCAAAAGTACAAAATCAGGTTGTCGAGCTGTAGTTTATACTCTGAAATTGGCAAAATTTTTTCTCCTGCACGGAGGGTAACCGTACTGTCCGATGCAGCGATGTAATCTGCAGCCCCTATTACATAAGGGAATTGATAAAACGGGAAACGCACCCCATCTAATACCGTTTTGGAAAAGTTAGCAAATTCTACATTAACAGAGCCGAGATCGCAAACCGTCATATGACAGTTTATAAAACTGGTTCCTTCCAGTGTGCTGCTACGAAACACGGTATTGTTAAAACTGCAATTATGGAATAAACTGTTCAGCATCCCGGAGCTGACAAGCTGAATATTTGAAAATCTAGACGATTCAAAATTGCAAAGGCTGAAATTATTGGCTTCAAAGGGTTTACAGCCGCTTCCATTGAACTCCACATCAAAAAAATCACAGTGGGCAAAAGAATTTCCAATGAGAGATGTTTCTTGAAAGATTACTGAGCGGAAGCGGGACCCGGTCAGTGCCACGTTTTCAAAGGTGCACTTTTCGTAAATCAACCACTGAAATACGCTGTTCTTCAGTCCGGCACGGATATAGTCGATATTATGCAGCCTTTCATGCTGCCCAGTTGAACCGCCAACAGATTTATTGCTGTTGACCTTCGGATCAGGGTATTGCGCAGCAAGGAACTCTAGTGACTGTTGAATCTTTTCCTGGCGTTCATTCATAAAAACTCCCCTTATTTGTTTGTAATGGGATTATTTCTAAATCGCTCCTTAAAATCAACAGATAATCGCATATTATTCTTCACATAGGTCAGGCAGGTCACCAGTTTTTTTGGTGACCTGCCTTGTGGTTTAGCGTGAAAATGTCATTTTGCCTCGTGGATATTTTTCGGCCAAAAGGTATTGTCTGTTGATAGGATGCGGTAGTGTCAAGAGTTTTTCACAAATTAGTTTGCAGATATAAATTTCCATATTCAGGGGGAAACTGAACCAGAGGTGATGATTATGGGATTTTTCCTCAGCGCAAAGGGGACGGGCCCCTATTTTGAGGGCTGGTATTTCAAGCACCAAAACACGCAAGGCCAGACCTTGGCGTTGATCCCCGCATACCATATCGACAAAGAGGGATGCCGCACCGCTTCTCTCCAGATCATTTCAAAGGATCAGTCGTGGCGGCTGGAGTACCCGGCATCACAGCTTCAAATCTCCCGGCAGTCTTTTCAGGTGCAGATCGGACAATCCAGCTTCGGCGAGCAAGGGATCGACCTCCATATCCTGCAGGACGGCCTTTCCCTCCGTGGCGTCCTGCGCTACGGACCCTTTACCGCCCTCCAATCCGACATTATGGGGCCATTCCAGTTTTTCGCCGGGATGCAGTGCTCTCACGGTGTCATCAGCATGGGGCATCCCCTGGAGGGAACCCTGGAGCTGAACGGCAAACACCTGGATTTTTCCAACGGAACCGGGTATATCGAGACGGACCGGGGCCGCTCCTTTCCCGGCAAGTACCTCTGGACCCAGTGCCTTTGGAACGGGCCGGAACCTGGCAGTTTGATGCTCGCTGCCGCAACAATCCCTCTGCCCGTAGGTGGCTTCACTGGCTGCATCTGCTCCCTTTTATATGGCGGCCGGGAGTACCGTCTGGCCTCTTACCGGGGTGTTCGGATCGAGGCGTGGTCCTCCTCTGGCGCGGTAATCCGCCAGGGGAAGTACCGCCTGGAGGCGGAACTGCTGAACGAACGGCGGCAGCCTCTCCGGGCTCCGATGGAGGGGCGCATGGAGCGCACTATCCATGAGAGCCTCTGCGCTGAGGCGCGCTATCGCTTCTGGCACGGGGACAACCTCCTGTTTCAGCATATGGACTCCAATGCCAGCTTTGAATGTTCCGGCCTGGCCCGTTCACCGACTGTTCGGTAAACGATCTGTGCCGAAGAATATGTGGACTGGCCAAAGCGCTCCAGAACGTCCAGGACAAAATACGGGACCGGCCGCACAGCCGATCCCGTATTTTTTGTCTATGGCGAGTCAGTTTCTTACCCGCTTCCTTGTATCCTATGTGGTTTTCAGACGGCTCTCCCACTCGGCCGCCTTGAAGCCCACAAGGACAAAATCATCCCCGATCAAAAGCGGGCGCTTGACCAGCATTCCATCCGTGGCGAGCAGGCGCAGCATCTCCTCCTCGCTCATGCCGGGCAGCTTGTCCTTCAGTTCCATGGACTTATACAGCAGTCCACTGGTGTTGAAAAACTTCTTCAGCGGCAGGCCGCTGCGCCTGTGCCACACCGCCAGCTCATCATAGGTAGGGTGTTCCGTTTTGATGTCTCGGAATGCGTACGCGATCTGGTTTTCATCCAGCCATTTTCTGGCTTTCTGACAGGTGGTGCATTTGGGGTAGCAAATAAAGGTCATAGTTTCATCACGCTCCTATTGTCCCTGATTGAATCAGGCCTTGGCCTATGCGCGTCATCATCGCCCCGCAAAGAAATTGCCGCACAGAGACGCCAAAGTAAACTGCGCCAAATAATCGGAGATTACCTGATCCAGGCCTTGCCACAGGGCAAGCGTCCGGCAGTCTTTGCTCCGAGGGCAGGCATCCTGGCTAGGTTCCAGACAGGCAACGGGAGCCAGTGGCCCTTCCATCAGTTCAAGGATTAACTTTACATTGTATTCCTCCGGGGGGCGGTTCAGCCGGTAGCCGCCCCCCTTTCCCCGCATGGCGGCAAGTAAACCGCCTTTTACCAGCTCTTTCACTACAATCTCCAAATATTTTTCCGAGATATCCTGACGGGCCGCCACATCCCTCAGCGGTACGAAACGGTCACCCTGATGCTCAGCGACATCCACCAGAAACCGCAGCGCGTATCTGCCTTTTGTGGAAATCATCATAACCCCCCTCCCATTCCTATTGTACCATGAGGTTAATAGGAAATTCAAGTGCTCTCTTGTTCGTCCGGCCTTTCACTGAAGTCCATACGGTAGGAGCAAGGACTTCTTGACATGCTCAGGAGATACATGTTATCATGATACGAATTATCACAACAGCCCAGTAAAATCGGTGCGGAACCATTCCAATTTTTATCTAATTCAACTAACGGCATTCTCTGGCGCACGCCTCCGTGCGTTGGAATTTGCCGCGGCAGCTATGGCCGGAGAGCGGCCAAGGCAGGAGGCAGACATATGAATGATACAGGGGGACTTCCGGCGCGGAGCGGAGAGTGCGCTTCGGCCGTCAAATCCCATGACCACAATATGCAGAGCGTCCAAAACCTGGAGGCCGTCATCAACGAGGGCCTGCGCGTCTCTCTGTTGAAGGAGACGCCGGACCAGTCCCTGAAGATACTGCTCAAATACCTGGGGAAAGCGCTGAACGGGGATCGTACTTATATCTTTGAACGCAGCGAGTCCGGCTATGACGACAACACCTACGAGTGGACCGCCGACGGCGTGGAGCCGGAGATCGACAATCTGCAGAATGTCCCTCCGGAGGTGTGCGCCAGCTGGTATCGGAACTTCAGCGTGGGCAGGCATATTGTCATCGAGCGTCTGGAGGATATTCGTAAGAGCGACCCCCTCCAGTACAAGAATCTGAAGCAGCAGGGCATCCACTCCCTTGTGGTGGTCCCCCTCTATGACGGCAGCCGGATCATCGGCTTCTACGGCGTGGACAATCCCCCGGTGAAGTCGCTGGAGTACGCGTCCAACATGCTCCAGACCGCGGCCTACTTTATTGTATCCTCCCTGAAGCGGCGCAATCTGGTCCGGGAGCTTCAAAAGCAGAGCTATCTGGAGGGCAGACACAGCCTGGAGGACATTCTGGAGGGCGCCAGAACAGGCATCTGGACCATCGAGCTGGAGGAGGGCTGCCAGCCTAGGATGTACGCCGGCCGGACCATGCGCATTCTTCTGGGCGTGCCCGACAAGATTACCCCGGAGGAGTGCTACCGCCACTGGTTTCAAAATATTGACCCAGATTATGTGGAGATGGTGCAGGAGGCGGTGCGGGAGATTCTGGAGACCGGGCGCTCCGAGGTCATCTATCCCTGGAACCACCCCCATCTGGGCAAAATTTACGTCCGCTGTGGCGGCGTGCCCGACAAGACCTTTCAAAAACCCGGCGTCAGCCTGAACGGATACCACCAGGACATTACAGAGACCATGGTGACCAGGAAGAAGCAGGAGCAGTCCATCATGGAGCTGCTGGAACGGGTAAGGCAGGCCAACTCGGCCAAGAGCGAATTTCTCTCCCACATGTCCCACGACCTGCGCACGCCCATCAACGGAATCCTGGGGATGCTTTCCATCATGGAAAAGTGCCAGGACGACCCGGAGCGCCAGAAGGAGTACCGGCGGAAGATTCGCATTTCGACAGAACATCTGCTCTCCCTGGTGAACGACGTGCTCCAGATCAGCAAGCTGGAGAGCGGGAGGCCGATGGCGGCGGAGGAGCCCTTTGACCTCCGCGACACCCTGTCCGACTGCGTCACTATCCTGTCCGTCCTTGCGGAGGAGAAAGCGGTCAGCCTGGAACTGGAGGAACCCGTCCTGCCCCACAGCAGGGTCATCGGCAATCCGCTGCACATGAAGCAGATCCTGATGAATGTCATCGACAACGCCATCCAATACAACCGCCCCAACGGGTCGGTGTCCATTGCGGCGGAGGAGACCGATTTCCAAGACGGGACCGCCTCCTTCCGATTTGCGGTCCGGGATACGGGCATCGGCATCGGGGAGGACTTCAAAAAGCACATCTTTGATCCCTTCACCCAGGAGCACCAGGGCGCTCGGACCAATTACAACGGCGTCGGGCTGGGCATGGCCATCGTCAAAAATCTGGTGGACCAGATGCACGGGTCCGTCGAGATCGACAGCCAGGTGGGCAAGGGCAGCGTGGTCCGAATCACCCTGTCCCTCCGGGCAGACGGAGTCCAGGGCGGCCGGCCCACGGACGGCGACTGGGCCGTGCCCGACAATGTCGCCGGCATGCGGGTCCTTCTGGTGGAGGACAACGAGATTAACTGCGAGATCATGGAGTTCATTCTGCGGGACGCGGGGACAGAGGTGGTCACCGCCCACGACGGAAAGGCCGCCGTGGACGCTTTCTCAGCCTCCTTGCCCGGGAGCTTTGACTGCGTGCTCATGGACCTGATGATGCCCGTCATGAGCGGATTTGAGGCGGCCCGGGTGATCCGCGGCATGGACCGGCCGGATGCGGAAGCCGTGCCCATCATCGCCCTGTCGGCCAACGCCTTTGAGGAGGACGTGGCGCTGGCCAAGGATGCCGGGATGAACGAACACCTGGCAAAGCCGGTGAACATCCGGAAGATGTTCCAGACCATGAGCCGGCTCAAACCCCCTGCCCCCGCCGGCGCCTCCCTCTGAGCTGAGCGCAGCGATCCCCCGGCCGGGGGATCGTTTTTTTTACCTCTCCCTCTCCCCGCTTGACTTTTCCCCCGCCCCTCTGGTAAGATTATAGTATTAAGCTGGGTTGGTATGCCCAATGGAAAATGTGAGGTATCGCCATGAAGAAAAGCTACGGCAACGACTCCATCTCCGCCCTCAAGGGGGCCGACCGGGTCCGGAAGCGCCCCGGGGTCATCTTCGGCTCCGACGGGCTGGAGGGCTGCGAGCACGCCGTGTTCGAGATCATGTCCAACTCCATCGACGAGGCACGGGAGGGCCACGGCACGCTCATCACCGTTACCCGATTTGAGGACGGCTCCATCCAGGTAGAGGATCAGGGCCGGGGCTGCCCCGTGGACTGGAACGAGAAGGAGCAGAAATTCAACTGGGAGCTGGTATTCTGCGAGCTGTACGCCGGCGGCAAGTACAATAACGACGGCGGGGACAACTACGAGTACTCCTTGGGCCTCAACGGCCTGGGCTCCTGCGCCACCCAGTACGCCAGCGAATTTATGGATGTCACCGTGTGGCGGGAGGGGAAGAAGTACTCCCTCCACTTCGAGAAGGGGGAGAACATCGGCGGTTTACAGTCCGAACCCACCGACCGGGGCAAAAAGACGGGCACCACCATCCGCTGGAAGCCCGACCTGGAGGTGTTCACCGATATCGCCATCCCCGTGGAATACTATCTGGACGTGATGAAGCGGCAGGCGGTTGTCAACGCCGGGGTGACCTTCCGGTTCAAGAATCAGGCGGGAGGCAGATTTGAGACCACCGATTTCCAGTACGACAACGGCATCGTGGACTACGTGGACGAACTGGCCGGGGAGGACGCCCTCACCGCCCCCGTTTTCTGGCAGACCGAGCGGAAGGGCCGGGACCGGGCGGACAAACCGGAGTACAAGGTGAAGCTTTCGGTGTCCTTCTGCTTCTCCAACAAGGTACAGGTAGTGGAGCACTACCACAACTCCTCCTGGCTGGAGCACGGCGGCTCCCCGGAGAAGGCCATACGCTCGGCCTTTGTCTCCGCCGTCGACGGCTGGCTCAAGGGGCAGAACAAGTACACCAAGGGGGAGAGCAGAATCACCTTCCCCGACATTCAGGACGCCCTGGTGCTGGTGAGCAACAACTTTTCCACCCAGACCTCCTACGAGAACCAGACCAAAAAGGCCATCAACAACAAGTTCGTCCAGGAGGCCATGACGGAGTTCCTCCGCGCCCAGATGGAGGTCTATTTCATCGAAAATCCCGCCGACGCCCAGAGGATCGCCGAGCAGGTCTTAATCAACAAGCGGGCCAGAGAAAACGCGGAAAAGACCCGGCTGAACATCAAGAAGAAGCTCACCGGGACCATGGACATCTCCAACCGGGTACAGAAGTTCGTCCCTTGCCGCACCCGGGACGTAAACCGCAGCGAGCTGTATATCGTGGAGGGCGACTCGGCCCTGGGCAGCGTGAAGCAGGCCCGGGACGGGGAGTTCCAGGCCATCATGCCCATCCGGGGCAAAATTCTCAACTGCCTCAAGGCCGACTACGGGAAGATTTTCAAGAGCGAAATCATCACCGATCTGTTGAAGGTGCTGGGCTGCGGCGTGGAGGTCCACGACAAGCGGGCCAAGGATATGGCCGCCTTCGACCTGTCCGCCCTGCGGTGGAACAAGGTCGTCATCTGCACCGACGCCGACGTGGACGGCTTCCAGATCAGGACCCTGGTGCTCACCATGCTCTACCGCCTCACCCCCACCCTGATCCAGGAGGGGTACGTCTATATCGCCGAGTCCCCCCTGTTCGAGATCACCTGCAAGGAAAAGACCTGGTTCGCCTACTCCAACAAGGAGAAGGACGACATCGTGGCCACCCTCCAGGGGAAAAGGTACGATGTCCAGCGCTCCAAGGGCCTGGGTGAGAACGAGCCGGAGATGATGTGGCTGACCACCATGTCCCCGGATACCCGGCGGCTCATCAAGGTGGTGCCCGAGGATGTGGAGCAGACCGCCCGGATGTTTGACCTGCTCCTGGGAGACGACCTCACCGGCCGGAAAACCCATATCGCCGACCACGGCCACGAATTTTTAGAGCTGGCGGATATTTCCTAGGAGGGTGCGATGAAAAAGAAATTACTGCCCGCCCTCTGCGCCTTGCTGCTGGTCGCCGCCGCCGCTTTTGCCATACTGTGGCGGCAGGAGGCGGCCCGGAATGAGAACAACCTGCGTGGACTGTGGCTGTCCGCCTCGGCCACAGGAGAGACTGTGATTACTGAATACCAGGAGGCCGGCGAGGAGCTCCCCTCCTGCCAGGTCATCGCGGAGCTGCGGGTCATGGGGGATGTTTGCCTCCTGGCAAAGGGCGCCGGGCCGGATTACACCGACCTGAACGCCGTCTACGGCATTCTGTCCCTGTACCCGGAGCGGTGCTCCGATGTGACAGAGGAACTGCTTCTGGTCTTTCAGGCCGCCTCTGAGGAGGGGCTGAACGGCTTTAACTGGCCCCTACGGGTCAATGAGCTGCGCAATGCTTTGGAGTACGGGCCATGAATGGGGAACTGCGAACCAGAAAAAATATCCGGCTGAAAAACTACGATTACAGACAGCCAGGGTATTATTTTGTGACGATCTGCACCCAGGTGCGGTATGAAAATATCCTGTGTGAAATTGTGCCGTCCATTTCTTTGCAGTCGGCTACAAGGGTGCATCCCGGCCTTGTAGGGGGCGCCGCCCTCGGCGCCCCGCTCTTTCAATTTCCCTCCACACCTCAAATCAACCTGACCACAGCGGGGCAAATCGTGGAAAAATACATTCAAAATGCAAATTTGGTCTATGAAAATCGTGTTAAGCTAGATTGTTATGTGATTATGCCAGACCATATTCACCTTATTGTGCAGTTGTGCCCTTTGGAAAACGGGTCGCCGAGGGCGGCGACCCCTACAATCGCATTACCCAACGTTATCAACACAATAAAAGCGCTTTCTACCAAAAAAATCGGCTATTCAATTTGGCAGCGCGGTTATCACGAGCACATCATCCGCAACAACGCCGATCTCAATGCGACCCGCGAATACATTCAAAACAACCCTATGAAATGGGTGTTAGATAGGACTGAAGCAAATGGCCAAGAAGAAAACGCCAAATGAGGATAAAAAGCGCGCCGCCGACCCCAACGTGATGGGTCTGCGGGCGGAGGTGCTGGAGCAGCCCATCACCCGGACCCTGGAGATCAACTACATGCCCTACGCCATGTCGGTCATCATCTCCCGGGCCATCCCGGAGATCGACGGCTTTAAGCCCTCCCACCGCAAGCTGCTGTACACCATGTACCAGATGAAGCTGCTGGGGGGCGGGCGGACCAAGTCGGCCAACATCGTGGGCCAGACCATGAAATTAAACCCCCACGGGGACGCCGCCATCTACGACACCATGGTCCGCCTCTCACGGGGCTACGGGGCGCTGCTCCACCCCCTGGTGGACAGTAAGGGCAACTTCGGCAAGGTGTACTCCCGGGACATGGCCTGGGCGGCCAGCCGGTACACCGAGGCCAGACTGGACCCCATCTGCGCCGAGCTGTTTCGGGACATCGATCAGGACACGGTGGACTTTGTGGACAACTACGATGGCAAGCTGAAGGAACCCACCCTTCTGCCCACCTCCTTCCCCAACGTGCTGGTATCCGCCAACAAGGGCATCGCCGTGGGCATGGCCAGCGACCTGTGCGGCTTCAACCTGGGGGAGGTGTGCGACACCACCATTGCTTTCCTGAAGGATCCGGAGCACGATATTATGTCAACCCTAAAGGCCCCCGACCTGCCCACCGGCGGCGAGCTGCTCTACGACGCTTCCGCCCTGTCTGAAATTTACCGCACCGGCCGGGGTTCCTTCAAGGTGCGCGCCCGGTGGCGCTATGTGAAGGAGGAGAACCTCATCGAGGTCTATGAGATTCCCTACTCCACCACCAGCGAGGCCATCCTGGACAAGGTGTCCGAGCTGCTCAAGACGGGCAAGCTGAAGGAGATCGCCGACATGCGGGACGAGACCGACCTGTCCGGCCTGAAGCTGACCATCGACTTAAAGCGGGGCACAGACCCGGAGAAGCTGATGGCCAAGCTGTTCAAGCTCACCCCCCTGATGGACAGCCAGAGCTGCAACTTCAACATCCTCATCGCCGGCTTCCCCAAAGTGCTGGGGGTGCGGGAAATTCTGGATGAGTGGACCGCCTGGCGGATGGATTCAGTGCGCCGGCGGGTATACTTCTCCATGAATAGGAAGAAGGAGAAGCTGCACCTTTTAAGGGGCCTGCGGCGCATTCTGCTGGATATCGACCGGGCCATCAAGATTATCCGGGACACCGAGGAGGACGCCGAGGTTATCCCCAACCTGATGATCGGCTTCGGCATCGACCAGGTTCAGGCGGAGTATGTGGCGGATATCCGGCTGCGGAACATCAACAAGGAATATATCCTCAAGCGCACCCAGGAGGTGGACGCGCTCGCCGACGAGATCGCCGACCTGGAGGACATGGTCAACTCCCCCAAGCGCATCCGGAAAATCATTGTGGATGAGCTGAACGAGGTCAAGAAGAAGTACGCCGTCCCCCGGCGGACCCAGATTGTCTACGACCACATGGATGAGCCGGTGATGACGGCGGAGGAGGAGGTCCCCGACTACCCGGTCCGCCTGTTCTTCTCCAAGGAGGGCTATCTGAAAAAAATCACCCCCCAGTCCCTGCGGATGGCCAGCGACCAGAAGTACAAGGAGGGGGACGGCCCCTATCTCCAGTGGGAGGCCAATAACCGGGATGAGCTGCTGGTGTTCACCGACAAGCAGCAGTGCTACAAGACCCGGCTTTCCGACTTCGACGACACCAAGGCCAGCGTCCTGGGGGACTTTCTGCCCTCCAAGCTGGGGATGGACCCGGAGGAGCGGGCCATTTGGGCCTGCGTCCCCGGGGACTACGTGGGACATGTGCTGTTCTTCTTTGCCAACGGCAAGGCCGCCCGGGTGGAGCTGTCCGCCTACCGGACCCAGACCCGGCGGAAGAAGCTCACCGGGGCCTACTCGGACAAGTCCCCCCTGGCGGCCGCCTTCCTGCTGGGGGATGACTTTGAGGCGGCGGTCATTTCCACCGAAGGGCGGTGCATGGTATTCCATACCGCCAGCCTCAACCCCAAGACCACCCGGAACACCCAAGGGGTCAATGTGATGACCCTGAAACCCAAGTATACGGTGGAGAAGGTCCTGCCCCTGGACCGCACCCACATCCAGAACCCCGCCCGCTACCGGGCCCGCTCTCTGCCCATCGCCGGCGCCCTCCTCAAGGAGGAGGACCGGGGAGAGGAGCAGATGACTTTATTATGATTCTGTAGGGGCCGCCCCCCTGGGCGGCCCGCGTTCCCATCAAAACGGGGCGCCGAAGGCGGCGCCCCCTACAAGGAGGACCTCTATGACCAAAACTACCTTCTCCCGCATGGTGCGGGACTACGCCTGGATCACCCTGGGGGCGGTGCTCTACTCCCTCAGCTTCGACTGGTTCTATGTGCCCAACCAGATCGGCTTCGGCGGACTCACCGCCCTGGGCATGATATTAAACCACCTCTCCCCCGCCATCCCCATCGGCACGGTGGTGCTGGTGCTGAATATCCCCATTTTCATCCTGGGATGGAAATTTCTGGGCGGACACACCCTGGTGTCCTCCCTCTTCGCCATGGCGGCCACCTCCGTGCTGGTAGACCTGATCGCCGCCGCCTATACCTTCCCGCCTATGGACCCTATGCTGGCCGCAGTCTTTGGCGGGGTAATGCTGGGGGTGTCCTTGGGGATGATCTTCTCCAGGGGGGCCACCACCGGCGGCACCGACCTGATCGCCCGGCTGCTGAAGCTGCCCTTCGCCTGGCTGCCCGTGGGCAAGCTGCTGATGGCGGTGGACCTGTCCATGCTGCTGGCTGTCTCCATCGCTTTCCGCAGCATGGAGAGCGCCATGTACGGCATCATCTCTCTGTATATCTCCACCATGGTGATGGACGGGGTGCTCTACGGTATGGACCGGTCCAAGGTGGCCTATATCGTCACCGCCCGGCCTCAGGAGGTCGCCGCCGAGATCGACCGGCAGATGGACCGGGGGGCCACCTTCCTCCATGGGGAGGGCAGCTTCTCCCGTGAGGAGAAGCTGGTGCTCATGTGCGCTTTCAAGCAGAAGCAGATCGTCCCTCTGAAGGCGCTGGTCCACGAGCTGGACCCGGAGGCCTTCCTTATCGTCTGCGACGCCCATGAGGTGCTGGGACAGGGCTTCAGACGGTATCAGAAAAACGATATTTAATAAAAAGGAGTGCTTATTATGACAGACTGGACCAATTTGACCAAAAACCTGGAGGAGCGGGGCTTTGCCGTTCGCACCTTCGCCACCAAGGAGGAGGCCGCCGACTACCTGGACAGTCAGATCGACGGCGTCAGCGTGGGCTTCGGCGGCTCCATGACTGTGCAGGAGATGGGGCTCTATCCCCGGCTGGCCGCCCACAACAACGCCGTCTGGCACTGGGACAAGGCCGGACTGGAGCAGGCCGCGGCCACCGACGTGTACATCTCCTCCGTCAACGGCCTGGCCGAGACCGGCGAGCTTATCAACATTGACGGCACCGGCAACCGGGTCTCCTCCACCCTCTTTGGCCACGAGAAGGTCTATTTTGTGGTGGGAAAGAACAAAATCGCCCCCGACTATGACAAGGCCCTGTGGCGGGCCCGGAACATCGCCTCCCCCAAGAACGCCCAGCGCATCGGGGTGCAGACCCCTTGCGCCGTCAAGGGAGACAGATGCTACGACTGCAAGAGCCCCCAGCGCATCTGCCGGGGGCTGGTGGTGCTGTGGGAGAAGCCCAAGGCCATCCAGACCATGGAAGTGATTCTCATTGACGAGGAACTGGGCTATTAAGTCGATGAAGCAACACCTTTTGGCGGGGCTTCTCTCCGTGTCCCTCCTGCTGGCCGGCTGTTCCGCCCTTCTGGAGCGGGATTACACCTCCGTCACCCCGCACAACGCCGTCCCCGCCACCGAGGGCGACCCCTCCATCCTCCGGGCGGACAGCTATCAGGAGCTGGTCAACGCCCTAATCTACTTTGTCAACGGCGGAATGGAGGCGGGCACCGTACGGCTGTACACCGACGCGGAGAACGTGGAGTCCTTCCTATCCGACGCCTGTCTGGAGGTGGTTCAGGAGGACCCTCTGGGCGCCTACTGTGTGGAGTTCATCAAATACACCGTAGACCCGGTGGTGGCCTACTCCGAGGCCCATCTGGACATCACCTACCGCCGCACCAGGGAGCAGGTGGCCTCCATCGTCCAGGCCACTGGCGTCACCGCGATCCGCAGCGAACTGGAGGCTGCCCTGACCGCTTTCGCCCCCTCCCGCACTCTGCGCATCCGCTACTTCTCCGAGGACGAGGCCTTCATCCGCGACCTGGCCCGGCAGGCCTACTACGGCGTACCTGACTGCGCCCTGGGGATGCCGGAAATCGACCTGTCCCTCTACCCCAACAGCGGGCAGCAGCGCATTGTGGAGATTCTGCTGCACTACCCTTTGGACCACGCCGAGCTGGAAAAGCGCCGCACTGTCCTGACCGGCTGGCTGGAAGAGCTGGCCGCCGAGCTGGCCCCCATGGAAAGGCAGGAACGCGTCTCCGCCGCCGCTCAGGCAGTGCGGGAGGCAGGCGAGTACGACCCCCAGGCCGGTTCCACCGCCTACCACCTCTTTGAGGAGGGGGCCGCCGACAGCGAGGGGGTCTGTCTGGCCTTCGCCGCCCTGTGCCAAAAGCTGGAGCTGCCCTGTCAGGCCGTCTGGGGAACCCTGAACGAGGAGCTCCATTTCTGGAACGTGGTCCAGACCGGCGCCGGCTGGCGGCACCTGGACCTGTCCGTCCCGGAGGCTGAGGACAGCGGCCCATTCTGTACGGACCGGCAGTTCCAGGAGCTGGGCTACCTCTGGAAGGAGGGGGACTTCCCCCCCTGTACGGAGGACTGAGGAATTCTTACCATTGTGTTACATCCCTTGCCAAGGGGGGGGAAATCAAGTATAATACGCTCACTAGGTTCCAACCCTCTGGAAAGGAGTTTGTCATGAGACGATACAGGCGGTGGATGGCCGCGCTTCTGGCTGCCGCGACGGCGGCGATCTCTGTTTTCCCTTGCCTCGCCTTGCCTGCGGCCGAGTCCTTCGCCGAGTTCCATATTGGCGCCAGCAGCACAGACGCGCCTGAGCACACCTTATCCATCGCCCGGTACACCCGGGGCGCGGATGGCAGTTTCCAGCTCAGCGGCTCCGAGGAGCTGGTCTGCAAGCTGAACCGGGTCACCGGAGACGCCAACTTCTTCATTCAGCCCTCGGAGGAGGGCGTGTGGGTAACGGTGGACTACCTCTCCGACGTGAACAGCGACGGGGTCTACGAGCTGCTGGACGGCGGCTCCAGGCCGGCCTGGGAGGTTATGAACGTTCAGAGCGAGCTGGCCGCGCCTCAGGGGCAGGTCCCCACCCTGGCCGCGGGCGAAATGTATATTTTGTCCTCCGAGCTGTTGGTTCAGCGCAGCGAACAGGCCGCTCAGGAGCGTCTGTCCGGCGGCGCTCACGCACTGGAGGGCGCGCCTGAGACCTCCGCCGAAACGGTCTTTCCCCTGTGCGTTATCACCCTCCGGGCCGCCGACGGACGGGACCAGGTCTTTTACCTTCAAATTTATGAGGATGTGCTGGTCCCTCTGGACATCTCCCCTACGGACTCCTATTACGACGCGGTGGTTTTCTGCCTGTTCCGCGGTTACTTCACCGGCACCGGCGGCGGACGGTTCAGCCCTGATTCGTCCCTGACCAGGGCCCAGATGGCCCAGGTGCTTTGGACCATATGCGGCTCGCCGGATGCTGGGTCTACCACCTTCACCGATGTTCCCGAGGGTGCGTGGTACTATCAGGCCGTCTCCTGGTGTCAGCAGACTGAGCTGATCTCCGGCCAGGGCGGCAACACTTTCGCTCCCAACAGCCTTCTTACTCGGGAGCAGATGGCCGCCATCCTCTACCGCTACGCCCGTCACACCGGCTCCAGCCTGCGTGCCACCGCCGATATGTCCCGTTTCTCTGATCTGGACAGCGTCTCCCCCTGGGCCTATAGCAGTATGCAGTGGGCCGCCACCAACTGGCTCATCAACATTTCCGACGGCGCGCTCCTTCCCAAAAATACCGTCACCCGGGCGGAGCTGGCCGAGGCACTGTACGCCTATGACATCAATCTTGTTTTTCAAAGCTTCTGATCCTCACAGCCCGGCAGCACAGCGCTGCCGGGTTTTTTATGCTCCCTTCGGTTTAGCGGCTGGAATATTTGTCCAAACTACCCATAGAATATATCAGCCGCCAATATGAGAAAGGAGAAATCATATGCCCCAGTCCGTCCAGAGATCACGCCGCCTCGCCCCCGCTCAAGAGGAGGAGCGCCGGGAGCTGGTCAGCTCCCTGGCCCGCACCCGCACTCTCATCAATCAGGCCTACAGCGGCTTCAATATGGCCCGCGACAGCGACCTGATCGAATCCTATGTCTTTGAGATAAACGCCCTCCAGGCCCGCTACAACTACCTGCTGCGCCGGGTGAAGGAACTGGAGGGAGCCACATGAACCCCGTGCCCGGATACGCGGCCTGGTGTCTGGCTGGGCTGCTGCTTTGCGCCGCCCTGCTTGTGCTGCGCCGGCCGGCGGCCCGGCTGCTCCGGCTGGCTCTGCGCTCCTCGGTGGGGCTGGCCGCGCTGGCTCTGTTCTCCCAGATCGGACAGTTCATCGGCATCCGCCTGGGGGTCAACCTGGTCAACGCCCTGGTGCTGGGCCTTTTGGGCCTGCCTGGCTTTGGCCTGTTACTTATGCTTCAATGGATGCTGCGGTGAGCTCTTTATCTTGGAGCGGAGAGAGGTCCGCCCCTCTTTCGCTATATTTTGAAACATGTATTGTGCTCCTGCAATCCGCGGCGCCCGGCGCGGCAATTTCCCCTTGCAAGGCCGAATAAAAAGAGGTATAATACCATGCGTTACAGGGACGGAAAAGGCAAACCCGATCCGGCTGCGAATCCCGTCCCCGGAGGTAACAGTATGGTAAAAGCGATTGTAGGCGCCAACTGGGGCGACGAGGGCAAGGGTAAAGTCACCGACATGCTGGCCCAGCAGTCCGACGTAGTCGTCCGTTTCCAGGGCGGCGCCAACGCGGGGCACACCATTATCAACGGCTACGGCCGGTTTGCCCTGCACACTCTCCCCTCCGGCGTGTTCTATCCCCACGTCACCAACGTCATCGGCAACGGCGTAGCCCTGGATATCGCCAAGCTGGTCCGGGAACTGGACAGCATCACCGGCCAGGGAGTGCCCGCCCCCAAGGTGGTCGTCTCCAACCGGGCCCAGCTGCTCATGCCCTACCACATCCTCCAGGACGCCTATGAAGAGGCCCGCCTGGGGGGACGGGCCTTCGGCTCCACCAAAAGCGGCATCGCCCCCTTCTACTCTGACAAGTACGCCAAGACGGGCATCCAGGTGTGCGACCTTTTTGACGAGGACAGGCTCCGGGAGCGGCTCCGCGCCGCCGTGGAGCTGAAAAACGTACTCTTTGAGCATCTGTACCACCAGCCCAGGGTGGACGCGGAGGAGATTCTCTCCCAGCTCCTGGAGCTGCGGGAACGCGTCCGACCCTATGTGGGGGACACGGTGTCCCTCCTCCACCGGGCGCTGGCCGAGGGCAAGACCATCCTGCTGGAGGGCCAGCTTGGCTCCATGAAGGACCCGGACCTGGGCATCTTCCCCATGACCACCTCCTCCCACACCCTGGCCGGCTACGGCTGCGTGGGGGCGGGCGTGCCGCCCACCGCCATTCAGGACGTGATCTGCGTCACCAAGGCCTACTCCTCCTGCGTGGGCTCCAGCACCGAGCCCTTCGTCAGCGAGGTCACCGGCCAGGCCGGGGACGAGCTGCGCCGCCGGGGCGGCGACCACGGGGAGTTCGGCGCCACCACAGGCCGTCCCCGCCGGGTGGGCTGGTTCGACGCGGTGGCCACCAAATACGGCTGCATGGTCCAGGGGGCCACTCAGACAGCCCTCACCTGCCTGGACGTGCTGGGCTATCTGGATGAAATTCCCGTGTGTACCGGCTACGAGATCGACGGGACTGTCACCGACCAGTTCCCCACCACTCCCGCCCTGCTCCGGGCCAGGCCGGTATTTACCTCCCTCCCCGGCTGGAAGTGCGACATCCGGGGCTGTACCGATTACGACGCCCTCCCCGCCAATGCCCGGGCCTATGTGGACTTTCTGGAGCGGCGCATCGGCGCCCCCATCACCATGGTGTCCACCGGTCCCAAGCGGGAGGAGATGACCCGCCGCACCCCCAAGCTGTAACTTCACCACGCCGGGCGCGGACAAGCGTCCGGCGTGCGGAGCATATTACACAAAGGAGAAAACCATGAAAAAACTGCTTTCCTCGCTGCTGGCCCTGGTATTGGGCCTGTCCCTGGCCGTCCTGCCCGCCTCCGCTCTGGAGCTGGACCAGGCCCGGGAGCTGCTGGCCGTCCACTATGTGGACGGCGTCCCCCCGGAGGTGCTGGAGCTGCCCTCCCTGGACGCCATTCTGAAGGCTATCGACGATCCCTACACCTTCTACATGACCCCTGAGCAGTACGACGCTTTCGACCAGTCCGTCAACGGCCAGACGGTGGTGGGCATCGGCGCCACGGTGGAGACTGCCTACAACGGCGGCTACCGGGTCATGTCCGTGCTGCCCGACTCTCCCGCCCAGGAGGCGGGCATCCGGCCCGGCGACATCATCACGGCGGCGGACGGCACAGCCATGTCCCCGGAGGTGGACCCCCGCATCCCCGTGTCCGGTCAGGAGGGCACTTCTGTGACCCTCACCATAAACCGGAACGGCCAGACGCTGGAGCTCACCCTCACACGCCGCGCGGTTCCGATCCCCATCGTCACCTATGAGCAGCGGGACGGCGCTGGAGTGATCGACTGCATCAGCTTTGGCTCCACCACCGCCAGCTCCGTCCAGGAGGCCATTCTGGCCATGGACGGCGACACCTCTGTCTGGATCATGGACCTGCGCTCCAACCCGGGGGGAGACAGCCGCTCCACCGCCGCCAGCGTCAGTCTGTTCACCGGCGGCGGCATCATGCTCTACTTCCGGGACGGCGCCGGGCACTACAACTACACCTACACCTTGCCCGACTTCCCCGACATGACGGACAAGCCGGTGATCGTCCTCACCAGCGAGCACTCGGCCAGCGGCTCCGAGCTTTTTGCCGGGGGCATCCGGACCTATGACGCCGGCATCGCCCTGGGCCAGCGCACCTTCGGCAAGGGCACTGCCCAGATCGTCTTTGAGGAGCGCAACTGTCCCTACATGAAGAACGGCGAGGCCATGAAGATCACCGCCTACCGCTTCTTTGCCCCCGACGGGGCCACCAACCACGTCACCGGCGTGCTGCCCACCCTACTTATCTCCCCAGAGAACACGGATAAGGCGGCCATGCTGCTGACTCACCCCGAGCCCCGGCGGCTTGACGGCTATTGGAAGCTTGTTCTGTCCGGACAGACCTTCTACCTCAAGTCCTCCGACGCCGGAGAGGAGGAAAACCAGGCCGCCTTCACCGAGCTGCTGGAGGCGCTGCCCCTGTCCGCCGCTCTGTACAAGGGTTCCGGGGCCGCGACGTGGACCCTCGTCTCCCCCGAGCAGGCGGCCAGCGAGCTGGGCCTGAGCTTCACGCCCCGCACCTTTTCCGACACGGAGGACAGCCAGTTCGCCCGTGAAATTGATATCCTGGCCACCTATCGCATCCTGAAGGGCTTTGGGGACGGGACCTTCCGCCCCGGCGAGACCATCTCCCGGGCCCAGTTCTGCGCCATGACAGCCTCCGCCCTGGCCTTGCCCGCCTCCGCCGGAAAGCCGGGCAGATTCTCCGACGTGCCTGACAGCGCATGGTACGCCGGGGCAGTGAACGCCATGGCCAATATGGGCTTCGTCTCGGGCATCGGCGGGACCTTTCGCCCCGGACAGGCCATCACCTACCAGGAGATGGTGTCCATCCTCTCCCGGATAGCCGCCTGGGTCAGCATGGACGGCTATGATCTGGACGGACTGCTCCTTACGCCTGAGGAGGTGGAGAAGTACTCCGATTTCGCCTCCTGGGCCCAGGCCCCCGCCCGGAACCTGGACGAGCTGAACGTCCTGGCCGGCGATCTGGCCCCCACCGATCCCGGCACCCGGGAGATCGCCGCCGCCATGCTCTGCCGGCTGATGGAGCGTACTCACTTGATTTGGAATTAAATTAGGAAAGGACCTGACAAATTTGACCAAGATTGACATCATTTCCGGCTTTTTAGGCGCCGGCAAGACCACCCTTATCAAAAAGCTGCTGGACGAGAGCTTCAAGGGCGAGAAGATCGTCCTCATTGAGAACGAGTTCGGCGAGATCGGCATCGACGGCGGCTTTCTCAGGGACGCCGGAGTGGAGATCACCGAGATGAACTCCGGCTGCATCTGCTGCTCCCTGGTGGGCGACTTCGGCGCCGCCCTGAAGCAGGTACTCTCCGATTACGCCCCCGACCGCATTGTCATTGAGCCCTCCGGGGTGGGCAAGCTGTCCGACGTGGTAGCCGCCGTAGAGCGGGTCCACGCCGAGGCTCCCGACCTGCGCCTGAACAGCTTTGTCACCGTGGTGGACGCCGCCAAGGCCAAGGTCTATATGAAGAACTTCGGCGAGTTCTTCAACGACCAGGTGGAGCACGCCTGCGCCATCATCCTCTCCCGCACCCAGAAAATCGACCAGCATAAGCTGGACGGAGCCGTCACCCTCCTGCGGGAGCGCAACCCAAAGGCCGCAATCCTCACCACCCCCTGGGACCAGCTCACCGGGACCCAGATTCTCTCCGCCATGGAGGGCGGCCACGATCTGGCCCACGACCTGATGGAGGAGATCGAGCACGAGCACCACGAGCATCACCACCATCACGACCATGAGCACAACCATGACCATCATCATGAGCACGACCACGACCATGAGCATCACCATGAGCATCATCACGACCATGACCACGGCGACACCTGTACCGCCTGCTGCGGCCATGACCACCATCACCACGACCACGACGCCGACGAGGTGTTCACCTCATGGGGCCGGGAGACAACCCGGAAGTACAGCCGGGAAGAGCTTCAGGAGGCCCTGGCCGCTCTGGCCATGACCCAGGACTACGGCTATGTCCTCCGGGCCAAGGGGATGGTCCCCTGTGAGGACGGGACCGCCTGGCTCCACTTCGATCTGACTCCCGAGGAGTTCGAGATTCGGGAGGGCTCCGCCGACTACACCGGCCGGCTGTGCGTCATCGGCTCCGAACTGAGGGAGGATCAGCTGGAAAAGCTGTTCCTGCTGGTGTAATGAGGTGAACCGACATGCCCGATTCACGGATTCCACTGTATCTCATCACCGGCTTTCTGGACGCCGGCAAGACCACCTTGCTCAGCGATACGCTGAACATGGACTACTTCAACGACGGCCAGCGCACCGTCCTGCTCATGTGCGAGGACGGGGAGGAGGAGTACGACCAGGAATTTCTCTCCAAGCGCAACTGCCGCCTGATTCCCGTTGAGGATCAGGAGCAGCTTACCACTGAGTTTTTGAAGGAGATCGACCGCCGTTACCAGCCCGAGCGGGTGCTGCTTGAGTACAACGGCATGTGGCCCGGCCAGCTTCTGGCCGACCTGAAGCTGCCCCGGAACTGGGGACTGTATCAGGCCATCCACGTGGTGGACGGCTCCACCTTTGAGATGTATCTGAAAAACATGCAGTCCATGTTTATTGACCTGGTATCCAACGCGGATATGGTGCTCTTCAACCGCTGCACCCCCGACATGCCCCTGTCCGGCTGGAAGCGGTCCGTCCGGGCGGTAAACCGGATGTGCGAGATTGTCTTTGAGGATGTCAAGGGGGAGGAGCTGGAGGTAGAGGATATCCTCCCCTATTCCCTGGAGGCCCCTTGCATCGACCTGGAGGACGCCGACTACGGCATCTGGTATCTGGACATTCAGGAACACCCCGACCGCTATGTGGGCAAGACCATCACCTACAAGGCACAGGCCATGACCGGGACGAAGCTGCCCCGCGGCACCTTCGTCCCCGGGCGCAACGCCATGACCTGCTGCGTGGAGGACATCCGCTTCTTCGGCTTTCTGTGCAAGTACGACAAGGCCCGCTCCCTGAAAAAGGGGGAGTGGATCACCGTCACCGCTGAGATCAAGTGGGAGCACGCCGACGTCTACGAGGACGAGGGGGTCGTTCTCTACGCCCAGAGCGTAGAGAGGGCGGAGCCCCCCGAGGACCCGCTGGTATACTTTCGATAACAAGAGACAGCCCGCCAGTACCACACTATCCCGACCAAAAGACCAAAAGACAAGCATTATGCACATTGCCACAATGCCGGCCACTACTCCCGCCCGCTCACATAACAATTTCATCTCCCTCCAGACCTGTTTTCTGGATATGGGATTTCCGCCTCCGGCGACAAAGATTGAGCCGGAGGCGATTTTCCGTTTTTTGGCGTATTTAGCAGTTTACAGCACAGCTTCTGCGGCAAGAGGATCGGGCGGTTCTTTCATTTCAGCCTGACCTCCGCTTGGCCCCGGGCCGCAGCTCCCTTTTTACCCGCAATGAAAAACTGCCGATCAGATGACCGATAATGTCCATCTGATCGACGCATAAATCCGGCGCTTGAAATTCAGCGCCCGTTTTCTTTTTTTCCTTACGTCCTCTTGTTACCACTCCCGCTGGATATCCTTTTCATCAATCTGATATGAGGAAAGAAACTCCGCAAGGTCATCGCTGTCCCGAATCAACATCAGCTCCCGAAATTTTCCGCTGACAGGGTCTTTGAAACCCGCCACCTGTTCGCCGGTGCAGATGCTGGAGCGGATGACAGGTACTTTCCCGGCTATGTCGCAAGGAATGGGGGGTTGCCGTTTCTTTCTCCCAAACATCATGAATCCTCCCCAGTCTTTACACGCTCCAACAGTCCCCGACACCCCGCCAGTACATCCTGCCAGGTGGTCTCGAAATCACCGGTGTACCAGGGATCCGCCACATCCTCGCCGGGCCTGCCGGCGTACTTCAGCATGGCGTGGATTTTGCCGTACGGGTCCCCGCCACAGATGCGGCACATATTCCGCAGGTTGGCCTTGTCCATTCCAATCAGGAGATCGAAACGGCCGTAGTCGCTGTCCCGGAGCTGCTGGGCCGTTTTGCCAGCGCAGCCGATCCCATGCTCGGCCAGCTTGCGGCGGACAGGAGGATAAACAGGGTTACCGATCTCCTCGGTACTGGTAGCGGCGGATTCGATATAAAACTGATCCTCCACCCCAGCTTTGCTCACCAGATCCTTCATTACGAACTCGGCCATTGGGCTGCGGCATATGTTGCCGTGGCAAACGAAAAGTATTCTTATCATCATTTGTTTGCTCCGTATTGATTGTCTTTTTTTCAGTATAGCACACCTCATCCCGAAAGTCGAGGACGATTTCCAAATGTGCCCCGGATGCAATTTTCGCCGGAGCTCCCTTCGACCAACCGAACCGAGAGCGGAGCGAATGCACCATTCTCGTTCCTGAAGTGTCATATCTGCTTTCACTTTCTTCCGTTCCGCTTCATCCTTCTTCTCTTGCAAACGATCAGTTCAGTTGATATAATGATTTGCAGCCTGGAGGATTTTTGACAGATACTGCGAGGTAGTACCATGAAAATGCACTATTGGAGAATTTTCGTCGCCGTTTGTGAAAGCGGCAGTGTCTCGGCGGCAGCCCGTAAGCTCTTTGTAACACAACCCACCGTCAGCCGTGTCATCATGGAAATTGAACGGCATTATGGCCTGCGGCTGTTTGAACGAATCAATAACCATCTCATTTTAACCTCGGACGGACTTGCTATTTTAGGCTATGCCAGAGAACTCCTTCTCCACTGCGAACAGATGGAGACCGCAATTATGGGGCTGAGCAACCGGCACCGGCTCCGCGTTGGGCTGAGCCCCACATTTTCCCACTCCATCATCATGGATATCTTGAAAAAGTTCCAGATTCAATACCCCGATGTAGAGGTTACCCTTTGCGTCGATCAGGCCTCCTATCTGATCGAGCGGATGACGGCGGGTGAGTTTGACATCGTCGTTTCCCATCGTATGCAGGAATCGAAGAGTTTTTTGATCCAAGAAATACCGGGGGATGAACATTTCTTTTTTGCAAAACGGAAAAATATTTCTCCAGATAAACAAATTCTCTCTTTTGATGAGCTGAAAAAAAAGAAGCTCTGTTTAAAAATTAAGGGACATGTCTCAAGGGACATGCTGGATTCCCTGACTCAGGAGCGGTATGGGCTCTTATTTTCACCTGTTTTGGAGAGTGTGGACGCACGGGCGGTTGTCGGCTTTGTTTTGAATATAAAAAATAGTGTGGGTATGCTCCCCTATTGGGAGTTGCACGAATATTTAGTCAAGGACCTTATCTCCATTATTCAAGTAAGAGAGTTTAAAAGCACCAGAAATTTTTGCGTGATTTCCAGAAAAAGAAAGACCGCGCCAGGTGAAAAGATGTTCGTCTCGCTTGTGCAATCAGTCCTTCAGGATTACAAGGTCTATATGGAGAAACAACTGCAGGCCATCGGATACCCGTATGTACCGGATACTGAGCCTTAGGCAAGCGCTGATTCAATCCAAGTGTACAGATTTGCGCCGGATATTTTTGCCGGCAAGTGATTTTTACCAAAAACCACCCTAAATGGGAGCTTTACGCCCTCATTTAGGGTGGTTTTTTCGGTTATTTCTGAGCATATCACATATTCTTCCGTCAAACCATAAAAAAATCGTATGGTTTTATATCAAAAATAGAAAAGTACTATGATATTTTGAATAAATATAATTGAAAAAATGCTCAATATCAGTAAAATATGACTATACAAATATAGAATCCCTGATTACAGAAATTGAATGGAGATGTGTCAAGATGAAAATAGCCTGTATCGGCTCGTATTATGACCAGGGCTTTTCCCATGGGCGCGCCGCAAAGAAACTGATCGGAGAAAACCTGGCTTTAATACACCAGATTTTGAGTGAAAAGAAATCCGATTTGGAGTTGTATACCAGTTTTGTGAGCAAGCACTTTAAAAATGTATTTAACCTGGAGCCCTATCTGGAGGAAGAACTGCGGGGAATTGCGGATGGCTCCGGATATTCCTTCTGGGACATCATGATGCTGAACGCAAACTTTTATTTTTTCGCTGATAAGATTGTCGCGGCTCCCGAGGAATGCAGTGTAATCATTGCCGGCCCCCAGGCCACGCTGGACCGCAAGACCTACTTTATAAAAAACAGAGACATGCACTATCCGTTCCAAACCGTCATTTTGGAGCGCAGGTTTGAGGATGGCGTGCGGATATCAGAGGTTGATCTGGCTGGTATTGTTACCTTTCCCGGCAGCGCTTTCAATCATTACGGCCTGGGTGTTTCCACAACCGGAGTCTGGTCGCCCAACATTCCGCTGGATTTCGGCCTGATCGGAAATCTGCCCTACTCCTTCTCCCCCCACACCTTTGTGCGAAATTTCAAAACGGTGGATGAGGTCCTGGCATTTTTAGAGGGCAAGTACCCCTACAAAATATCCCGCTCCAATCTGTTCTTAATTGACCCGACAAAAGCGGTGCGTGTCGAAACCACAGATAAAGGTTTTCGCGTTTGTGAGTGGAAAAACGATCTGTTGGTGGGTACCAACCACTTCCATCATCCGGATTTTCTCCCCTATAACCCAGACCGCGCCCACTATCAGTCCACATACCAGCGTTACGACCGTGCGATGGAGATGCTTGAAGAAAACTACGGCAGGCTCCGCTTCCAGGATATGCTTGAGATTGCGTCCGACCACATGCACGGCGAAAACTGTCTGTGCCGTCACGGTGAAAACGGCGGAGGCATCACCATTTGCTCCACCATCACCTGCCTGGAGGATCAAAAGAGCTGGACCGCTGTCAGAAATCCCTGTGAAGCCCTTATCCCGTCCCATATTGATTGTTTGAAAAAGGAGTCACAATAAATGAAACTCTCAACAGAAGACTGCCAGGCCTATCTTCATGTGCTAAAGGAAGAACTCATCCCTGCCATGGGGTGTACCGAGCCTATCGCAATTGCCTTTGCAGCGGCGCGGGCCCAGGAGCTGCTGGGGGAACCGGCGTCCTCTGCCCATGTAGAGGCCAGCGGAAACATGATTAAGAATGTAAAAAGTGTCATTGTCCCCAACACGGACGGTATGAAAGGGATCGAGGCGGCATGTATTGCCGGCATGGTCGCTGGAGATGCAGGAAAAAAATTACAGGTCATCTCCCGTGTCACAGACCAGCAAAAGAGGGAAATCAAGAGGCTGTCTGAAAATCCCGGTTTCTGCACAGTCTCCCTCTCCCCCTCCGACATCCCTCTGTATCTCGCGGTCACACTGACAAGCGATCATCATACGGCCTGCGTCGTAATCGCACAGTCCCATCTGAATATTATTCAGGAGGTGCTGGACGGCAATATATTGAAACAAGCCCAACCGGAACCGGCAGACAGTACAACAGGGGGAAATGCCTTTGACTTTATGCGTGTGGAGGGTATTTACGAGTATGCCCAAACAGTCAATCCGGAAGAAGTGCGAGACCTGATTGAACCTCAGCTCTCATACAATCTGGCCATTGCCGAGGAGGGGCTTGCCCATGATTGGGGGGCGAACATTGGCAAAGTGCTCTTAAAGCAGGACCCTCACAACGTCCGACAGCGTGCGAAAGCATATGCCGCAGCCGGAAGCGATGCCCGCATGAGCGGCTGCGAGCTCCCTGTGGTCATCAATTCCGGTTCCGGAAATCAGGGGATTACGGTCTCTATGCCGATCTATATCTATGCGCGGGAGTGGAACGTGCCGGAAACAAAGCTTTACCGCGCACTGGTATTGGCAAATCTACTGGGCATCTATCAAAAGAAAAATATCGGCCGCCTGTCCGCCTACTGCGGCGCAGTCAGTGCAGGCTGCGCCGCCGCCGCCGGGATCGGCTATATGGACGGCGGAGACCTGGATGCCGTTTCCCACATTTTAGTCAACGGTCTGGCCATCGCCTCCGGCGTCATCTGCGATGGCGCCAAGCCCTCCTGCGCCGGAAAAATTGCGATCGCGGTAGAGACCGGCCTGCTGGCCTGGGAAATGTATCGGGAGCGCCAGCAGTTCTATGGCGGGGACGGAATCGTACAAAAGGGCGTAGAGTCTACCATCGTAAACATCGGGCGATTGGGCAGACAGGGAATGCGGCATACAGATATCGAAATTTTGAACATGATGATTGGAAAATAACCTTGTTCCCCAGGTAAAAGAGCGCTTTTACCATAAAATATGAAAGGAGTTGGAGCAAATGGACAGACAAACAGTAATCCAGACACGCATCAAGAAATTTCAGGCAAAGATGGAGGAAGCCGGGCTTAACTTGGCCGTAGTTTCCCGATCTGTAAATGTTTTTTATTTTACAGATTTTAACCCTCTAAATTTCAGCATGGCCTCGTACGTTTTGATCCCCGCAAAAGGAGAGGCTTGCCTTTTGCTCAACGCGATCCGCGGCCCCCGCTCCAATGAGTTGTCCGGACTGCGCAACATCAAGCTCTACGGCAAGTGGAGCGACAACCCCTCTGTCGCGAAAGACGCCTACGAGGCGATTCGGATCATCGGCCGCTCCTATCAGTTAGGCGAACTGAAGATCGGCAGCGATTTAGGTTCTCTGACCTATACCGCCTATCTCAAAATCTGTGAGGCGTTGGAGGTAAAGGAGCTGACCGATATCGGCGGCCTGATTGACGATGAAAAAACCATTAAGGATGAGCTGGCAATTGACCGCATGAGAAAAGCCGCCGTCATCGGCAACGCCGGCATGGACAAGATGATCGCTGAGCTGCGCGCAGGCGCAACCGAAGCCGCCGCCGTAATGGAAGCCAAATACACAATGCAGAAGGTCTGGCTGGAGAAATTTTCCGAGTATGATGTCACCGGCTTCGGCTCCCCCGAAGCGTCTATCCAGGATATGCTGACCGCCACCTGTTCCTCCGGCGTCCGTACCTCCTATGGGGCCGAGAGCGCTCGGAATATCGTACCAGCCAAAGGAGACCTGGTCCTCCCTATCATCATCGCCAAACTGGGCGGCTACTCCATTGAAAATGAGCGCAGCCTTTATGTGGACCATTTGGACGACTACCGCATGAAAGTGTTTGAGACGGTCATTGAGGCCCGTGAGAACGTTTTTCGGGCCATCCGGCCTGGGAAAACCTTTGCCGAACTGTATCAGGAGGCCAAGACAGTCTTTGAGCGCAATGGGTTTGGAGATTTCCTGCCTGGCCGAATCGGCCATGGCATTGGTATGACCGGCCATGAACACCCCTCTGTGGCCCCGGCTTACAAGGTGCCGCTGCAGCCTGGCATGGTGTTTACCGTAGAGCCCGGATTGATGTCCGCCAAATTTGGGGGCGTACGTCCCTCCGACACGGTTCTGGTCACCGAAACCGGCTACGAACTGCTGACAGACACGGAAAACGGAATCCTGAAAATGTAACAGGCCGTCAGACAACTGAAAAAGAATCATTTGATTTCGCCATCTCCTGACCAGGCAGGAAACTGCCCCTCGTTTACCATGTTCAGCTATACCCCGTATAGTTGGAGTGAAACATACAACACTACTAAAAGGAGGAATCGTTTATGAAACGGGTTTTTGCGCTATCTCTCGCAATGGTCATGACGCTGTCCTGTCTCACAGCGTGCGGAGACAAAACCGGCGGAAATTCTGCCCCCGGCAACGGAACCGCTTCCAGCGCGCCGGGCCAAAGCACCTATGAAAAGGATACCTTGGTCGTCGCCACCACCAAAGAGACCACGGCGTTGATCACGTTCTATCCCGGTCTTGGCACTCCGGGTTCCAATATTACGGTACAGTATAACGAGTCCCTGGTTCGGCGCAACGCAGAAGGCACCTTGGAGCCATGGCTGGCTACCTCCTGGACGCTGGCAGATGACCTCACCTGGGATTTCATCCTCCGGGAAGACGTAGTCTGGCACAACGGGGAAAAGTTTAACGCGGACGATGTGATTTTCACCTGGAACGTCATTACCGAAGAGGGAACCGAGCTGAGCAACGCCGCCGATATTACAGACAACGTTCAAAATATTGAAAAAACAGGGGAATACTCCTTCCGTATTACAACGAAGAAACCCTATTCCGGCCTTTTGCTGAAGCTGACCGCCTATCGCTGTTTTGAGGAGACCTATTTCAACGAGGTCGGTCTGGAGGGGTATATGGAGAAGCCCATCGGAACCGGCCCCTGGAAGTTTGTCAACTGGAACAAGGATGTGGAGATGAACTTTGACGCCTTTGAAGACTACTGGGGCGGCGCGCCTAAGATTCCCCACATGAAAATCGTGCCTATTTCCGCGATCGCCTCCCGGGTGGCCGCTCTGGAGGCAGGCGATGTGGATATTATCAGCGGCGTCCCCTCCACCGACATTGAGCGGCTGAAGAGCGGCGGCTACACCCTACTGGGCGGCCCCACTACCCGCACCTGCTATGTAGGCATGAACTGCACCGGCGCCGGCGCCAACCCCGCGCTCAGAGATATTCGCGTACGCGAGGCCTTAAACCGGGCGGTGGATGTTGATCTGATTATTGAGTCCGTACTGGACGGCTACGGCAAGAAAACCTCCGACTGTACCTTTAACGAGAGCTACACCGGCTTCCGCAGCGACCTGTCCCGCCCGGAATACGACGTGCAGAAAGCCAAGGAGCTGCTGGCTGAGGCCGGATATGGGAACGGCCTGGAGCTGACCATGAGCTATGTTCCTGGCGCCTTCATGAACGACAGCGAGGTGGCCCAGGTTATTGTTGCCATGCTGGCTGAGGTAGGGGTAACCGTTACCCTGAGCGAAATCGAATCCGGCGTCAAAAACCAGCAGCTCCTGGATGACACGATTACCGACCTCCACCTGGAATCCATGGGCGGCCCCCAGGCAGACGGCGATTTGATGTATGAGGTCGCCTTCTCCAAGGACGGCCGGTATTCCACCTACAACAACCCCGAGATGGACGCCCTCCACGCCGCAGCCAAGGCGACGATGGATGAGAAGGAGTGCGCCCAGGCCTGGGGAAAGCTGCAGGAATATGAGACCAAGGAGATGCCCGGTATTGCGCTCTATCAGGTATATGATATCGCCGCTACCAACTCTCACCTGAAAAACTGGACCCCGAGGGCGGACCAGTTTATCGACACCCAGAGCACCTACTTTGAGTAAGAACCTGTATTCATAGTTGCAAGCAATACTTCCTTGCTGCGCCGTGTACGGCGCAGCAAGGAGAGGTCTAAAAGCCGAGGAGGTGAATTCATGTGGGCCAGTACATAATGAAACGACTGGGACAGGCTGTAATCGTTCTGCTGGGTGTCACACTGTTTGTGTTCATCATGCTGAATTTAACGGGGGATCCCACTGATTTTATGCTGGAGCCGGGCGCCAGCCCGGAAGCAACCGCCGCACTGCGCGAACGATTAGGCTTGGATCAACCGCTGCCCATCCGATACCTGATCTTTATCAAAGGCGTTATCCGGCTGGATTTTGGAGACAGCTACTACTATGGTCAACCTGCGATGAGCCTGATTCTGGAACACCTGCCCGCAACGATGCTGCTGGCGTCCGTGTCTCTGGGCCTGGCAGTTCTGTGGAGCATTCCTGCGGGTATTCTCTCCGCTGTCAAACGCAATTCTGCCTGCGACACGGCAATTCGGTTTATTTCCTTTGTAGGTCAGGCCTTCCCTACATTCTGGATGGGTCTGTTGCTGATGCTCGTCCTTGCTGTCCGAATGCAGCTGCTGCCCACCTACGGATACGGGAGCTGGAAGCATTTGATAATGCCTTGCATCGCGCTGTCCACCCATGCGGCAGCCAGTATCACCAGGCTGATGCGTTCCAGCATGTTAGACGTTCTGAATAAAGAATATATCGTCGCAACCAAGGCCAAGGGCATCGGAAGCTTCAATCTGATCGGACAGCACGCGCTGAAAAACAGCATAAGCTCCGTCATTACTATCGTTGGCATGCAGTTTGCCAGTATGATGGGCGGGTCCATTGTGATTGAAAACGTGTTTTCCTATCCCGGAGTCGGCAAGCTTCTGGTACGGGCAATCACCACAAGAGATTTTGCCGTGGTTGAGGCCGGTGTGTTTGTCATCGCGCTCTTTTTTGTATGTATAAATCTGCTGATTGATATCTCCTACGCACTAATCAATCCGCGCGTGCGATATGACTGAGGAGGCAGAATCATCCATGTGGTATAGCTTAAAAAAGAGTCCAACAGGGATGGCGGGTCTGATTTGCCTGACTCTGTTTATCCTTATGGCGCTGTTCGCCGCGCAAATCGCGCCGCATGATCCTCTGACGCAGGATCTGCGCAACATCTCCAAGCCGCCTGCCTGGAGCGAGGGAGGCAGCGACACACACCTTCTTGGCACAGATAACCTGGGCCGGGACCTGCTGAGTCGGGTCATTTACGGTTCGCGCATCTCAATAGGCGTCTCTCTCAGCGGCACTATTCTCAGCTGCATTGTGGGAACGCTGCTGGGAACGATTGCCGGATATTTCGGGAAATGGGTGGATACGCTGCTGGGGCGGATTATGGATATTCAGATGTCCTTCCCCTTTATGCTGCTGGCTATTTTCATTGTCGCCATTTTGGGAAACGGGTTATTTAACATTGTAATTGTGGCAATTTTAACCAGCTGGGTGCGCTTTGCCAGAATTGCCAGGGCGGAAGTGCTGAGCATCCGGAGCATGGACTATATCGATGCCGTCCGGGCTCTGGGCGGAAAAAATTTCCGTATCGTTACCCGGCACCTGATCCCTAATATCGCCAGCTCCGTCATTGTGGTTGCCACCCTGGAAATGTCCAAAATTGTTTTGATGGAAGCTTCCCTCAGCTTTTTGGGGCTGGGTGTCCCCCCTCAGATTCCAACCTGGGGACGGATGCTCTCTGACAGCCAGCAATATCTCCAAACAGCCCCCCACCTGGCCATCTTCCCAGGGGTCGCGATTACACTGCTGGTGCTCTCAATGAACATGTTCGGCGACTGGACCAGGGACTACCTGGACCCCAAGATCGACACAGATTGATGAGGTGTAGAGATATGGAGCACATTTTATCGGTTAAAGATCTCTGCATCGACTTTTCCATCCGAGATCATAAGTTAAATGCAGTAGACAAGGTATCTCTAGATATCAGACCCGGGCAAAGGCTTGGCATTGTGGGGGAATCCGGCTGCGGCAAAAGCGTGACCTGCAAAGCGATTCTGCACCTGCTTGCGGACAAAGCGCGGGTCTCCGGCGAAGTTCTGCTGGACGGAGAAAATATTCTGAACTACTCGGACCGCCAGATGCAAAAGATTCGGGGCTCCAAAATATCTATGATCTTTCAGGAGCCCATGGCCTCTCTGGACCCCCTTTTTACCGTAGGTTTTCAGCTGACTGAGGCAATTCTTCTCCATAAAAAAGTTTCTAAGGAAGAAGCGTGGACCCAAGCCGTTGATATTTTAAAGCTTGTGCAGATTCCGCAGCCGGAACAACGCATGAAGCAATATCCCTTTGAGCTGTCCGGAGGTATGTGCCAGCGCATTATGATCGCCATTGCCCTCTCCTGCAATCCGCAGATTTTAATTGCCGATGAACCGACTACGGCGCTGGACGTAACCATTCAGGCCCAGATTCTCAATTTAATGCTCCAGCTCAATAAGGAGTTGAATACGGCACTGATTCTGATTACCCATGATTTAGGCGTGATTGCGGAAACCGTAGACGATGTCATCGTCATGTACGCCGGCCATATCGTGGAGCGGGCCCCGGTTAGAAATCTGTTTTCCGATCCGAAACACCCCTACACTCAGGGACTCCTGGCCTCCATCCCCACCCTTGAAGAGGAGCGGGAAAATCTGCATCAAATTCTGGGGACGGTCCCCTCTCTCGCCGATATGCCTTGCGGATGCCGGTTCTGTACACGCTGCACTCAGGCCCGGGAGCTCTGTATAAATGAAATCCCGCCGGAGGTAGACCTTGGCGACGGCAGAGAGGTGAAGTGTTGGAAATATTCTGAAAGATGGGAGGACATGAGCAGTGAATGAACATGAACTGTTGGTCGTTAAAAATCTGAAGAAATATTTCCCGATCAAAAAACGGCTGTTGGACAGGGAACAGAAATGTGTTAAAGCGGTGGATGACATCTCATTCTCCCTCAACCACGGAGAAACGCTGGGACTTGTCGGTGAATCCGGCTGTGGAAAATCCACTGTCGGACGCACTATTCTCCGGCTGCTGGAACCCACCGAGGGCAGCGTCTGCTTTGAGGGAGTCGACCTGTGCGCGTTAAAAGAAAACGAGCTCAGAGAAAAGCGCAAGGACTTTCAAATCATTTTCCAAGACCCGTTTTCATCCTTAGATTCCCGTTTTCGAATCGAGCAAACATTGAAAGAGCCAATGCAAATCCAGAAAATGTACTCCTCGAAAAAAGAAATGGATGCGCAGGTCGCGGAGCTGATGAACATGGTCGGTCTGAGACTGGACTACGCCAACCGCTATCCGCACGAGTTTTCAGGGGGACAGCGTCAGAGAATCAACATTGCCCGGGCATTGGCGGTCCAGCCCAAGCTCATCGTATGCGATGAGTGTGTCTCCGCGCTGGACGTCTCCATCCAGGCACAAATCATCAATCTGTTGGTGCGGCTGCGCAGAGAAATGGGACTGGCTTACCTGTTTATCTCCCATGACCTGCGGGTAGTTAAGCATATTTCAGACCGGATTGCAGTTATGTACTTGGGAGCGTTAGTAGAGATCAGCACAAAAGATGAGATTTTCTCACACCCCGCCCACCCATACACAAAATCCTTGCTGTCCGCAGTGCCATCTACCGACCCGACCGTCAAAAAAGAGAGAATCCTTTTAAGCGGCGATATTCCCAGTCCAATCAACACCCCGAATGGCTGCCGCTTTCATACCAGATGTTATAAAGCGAAAAAAATCTGCGAAGAGCAGAGTCCCGAGTTAAGGGATTTGGGAGGGAACCACTGCTGCGCCTGCTTTTTCCCAGAGTGAAAATCCCGTTCATTTCACATATAAAACAGATGATTTAGGAGGTATTATCCATGGAAAAAATGACAAAACGCGAACGCGTAGAAGCTGCACTCAATTTTCAGGAAGTGGACCGGCTTCCCATCAGCATCTGGTATCACCTTCCCCACGTTGACCAGGACCCCATCAATCTGGCGGAAGAAACCATCGCCCTTACCAAAAAATATGATTACGACTTTATCAAAATGATGCCCTTCGGAAACTACGGTGCCCAGGACTACGGCCTGAGCATCAAATTCCACTGCACCCCTGACAAGCCCGCCAAAGAACGCAAGTTCGGCATTGAACAGCCCTCCGATTGGACCAAATTAGAGCCCCTCCCCGCCTACTACGGCAGCTACGGCAAGCAGGTTCAATTTGCCCAGCAGATGCAAAAACAGCTGAACGGCGAGGATATCCCCTACATTCAAACAATCTTCAGCCCCTTGAGTATCGCGAAGAAGCTGGCCGGTCCCCGCATTTATACGGATGTCAAGGAGTGCCCCAAAGAATTGCACCAAGCCCTGGAGGCCATCACAGAGACCACAATCAATTTTATCAAGGCCAATGTCGAGGCCGGCGTTGCGGGGTTCTTCTTCGCCAGCCAATGTGCCAGTTATAGCCTGATGAGCGGGGAAGAATATGATGAGTTCGGCATACAGTATGACCGGCGCGTCATGGAGGCGGCCTGCATGGACACATACTTTAACATGGTACATATCCACGGAGAGAATACGATGTGGGACAAACTGGAGAAACTGCCCTGCAATTGCCTGAACTGGCACGACCGCTGGATCGGCCCGACGCTGGCAGAGGCCCGTAAGATGACCAAAAAGTGCCTTTGCGGCGGCATCAATGAGAAAATCTTTATGCATGAAACAGTAGATACCATTCGCAGCCACATCGTTGAGGCGGTGGAAATGGCCGGAAAGAGAGGATATATGGTGACTCCCGGCTGTGTCGCAAAGCTGGATACTCCTCAGATCAATTTCTATGCGGCCCGTACCGCAATTGAGAACGTTTAGTTTTTCTCATCCAGAAAAGCAAGTTTCCTTTTTGCAGAACAAAGGGTTTTGGGGGCAAGGCACCAAAACCCTTTGTTGTATCAAATGTACCGCATATCTTCTGGGGGGGGAAATTCATAATGCAACATATAGCATGGCTGCTGTTCACAATCACCGCGGCGATTATTGGCAGTTGGATTGGACTCAGGATCGGCATTCCGGCAGGAGCGCTGATTGGCGCAATCTGCTCTGTCGGACTGCTTCAAATCTTAACCGGAAGCGCATGGTTTCCTCCAGAAATAAAACCTTTCGCTACTTCTATGACAGGAGCTTATCTTGGAATGCGAATTACACGGGCAGATATCCAGTCATTAAAGAAGATTCCGGCTGCCGCCGCAATTATGGTGGCCGGAATGCTCGGATACAATATTATCTGCGGTATCGTCCTGCAGCATCTTGGAGGACTGGATATTATGACCGGAATACTGGCCTCCGCGCCCGGCGGAATGACGGAAATGTCCCTGGTTGCGCTGGACCTCGACGCCAATTCAGCAATTGTCTCCTCCATACAGATTATCCGGTTTGCCGTGATAGCTCCTATCGTTCCTATTCTTCACCGCTTTACCTTGGCACATTGGCAGCATGACAGCAACCAATCTGATGAAACCGCTGATTTGGGAGTTCCGCTCCGAGCCGCCGGTTTAAAAGATACCGCTTTCTCACTGGCCATTAGTTTAACCGCCGGGATGATCGGAAAAGCCACCGGATTGCCCGCCGGAACCCTATGCTTCTCTCTGGCCGCCTGCGCATCGTACAACCTCTATTTTGAGGTCGGAACGCTTCCAACAGGCATTCGATATGCGGCGCAGTGCAGCAACGGCGCATTGATTGGGATCAAACTTCTGATGAGCGAGTTGCTGCTGCTGGGCTCTATTCTTCCAGCGGTCATCATAATTACACTGGGATGGATCGTCGTAAACCTTCTGTTAGGCTGTGCCCTCTACCGCTATGGAGAATTATCGCCAGAAACAGCGCTCTTTGCTGCAGCGCCTGGCGGCATGAGCGATATGGCGTTGATTTCTGCTGAACTGGGTGGAAATGCGGCCCAAGTCACAGTCTTACAGCTATGCCGTGTAGTATGCGTCATTATACTCTGCCCCAGCATCGCCTTAATTGTGAGCTAGACTAAACGCCTACGGCACCAAGCATTTTACATCGTCTACAGCGCCGAACACTTTCCATGCCACAGCATTCAGAGCCGAAAAAACCAACTGCAAAGATAAGACACACTTTATGACACATATTTGTACTATTTTATAAAATCATTATCACGCAAATATCCTAGTGTCAATTCTTTTCATCCGGCTCAGTATCCCCTTGTTCCGTAACCACGCCCTCTATCATATCGGTCACAACCTGATTAAGCTGGGCTGCATTCTGAGATGTAATCACAGGAACGCCAGTCTGTGCTTCCACAGCTTTTCGTGCGTCTCCAGCCACTTTTCCGCCTGCACGCGCTATGTCAACATTTTCTGCAAATGTTTCAGGGCCTTTTTGTTTCGATATCTCTGTAGTGGTTGCCTCCGCCAGCATATTCAAAACCAACTCCAGCGTAGTCATATTATCACGGAGATTCTCTTTTTCAAGCCCTTGAACCGTTTATACTGTCTGGTTGTCATTCCAGACCATGCGCGGGAAATTTCATCGGTCAGAATGGCATATTCGCTGCCTCGCTGAACGCCACGGGCATCCCATTCATCGGTCAGCTCTTTCCGAACCTGAATCGCCTGGAGCCGCTGGTTGACCCACTCGCGGGTGTAACCCTTCCGAAGGTAAGTTTCCAAAGCCCTGTCAATGGTCAACTCAGGGTCGATGGTTTCCTCAATCCGCTCCCGGCCTACCTCTGCCAGCCAGAGCTTGAAAGGTTCCGCCTTGGGCGATGGGATGGACTGGATAATGCGCAAAAGCTGCTGGGTGTCGGCCACGTCGGTCAGGTAGCGTTTCCCATCCTTGGGGGACTTCAATTTCAGTTGCTGACAATTTGTCAGCAACTGACCAGCACCTTCCTCTCTCAGTCTCTGTTTCAGCTTGGCCCAATAATTACTTGCACCTCGCTGATTCGGCTGATCCGTCAAAACACTGACCACATCGACGATGGAGAAGTACCATTCTTCTTTTTCCTCGTCCCATGCGGTGCGAATGTTTTCGGTAAAATGAAAAGTGTGCAAAAGGGCTCAAAAAAGTTAGCAGCAGGTCAAGGATAAAAAGAGAGCCATTGTCAGCACCGTAAAAATCAGCTACCCTTAGTTTGTCAAGACTAAAGGGGGCAGCGGAAAGGTGTTAAGAATGGCTCAGATAGATTATATCAAAGATTTGTACGAAAATGAAGACCTAAGTTTGCGGGAAATATCCCGGCGGACCGGCCACAGCTTCCAGACGGTGCAGAAATACGCGTACCAGGAGAACTGGAGTGCGGAGAAGCTTCCGAATCTGGAGGCGGAGAACTACCCAAACCTGGAGAAATACATCCCCAGCATAGACGAGTGGATGGAGTTGGACCGGAAACTGCCGCGAAAGCAGCGGCACACGGCAATGCGGATCTACCACCGTCTGGTGGATGAGCAGGGCTACCCGGGCAGCTACAGCAGTGTAAAACGGTATGTGCGGAAGAAAAAGTTTGTGCTGAAACTGGCCACAGAGGGATACCTGCCGCTGGCACAGCCCTGTGGACACGGACAGGTGGACTTCGGAGAGAGCCTGTATTATGACGCGCAGGGCAAGGAGCGCAAGGGCTATGCGCTAACGGTAAGCTTTCCGCAGTCCAACAAGGGATACACGCAGTTCTTTCCCTCACAGAATCAGGAATGTCTGCTGGAGGGGCTGAAACGGGTCTTTGAGCGCATCGGGGGAGTACCGCCCCGGCTGAGATTTGACAATCTGTCCACAGCAGTAGCCAAGGTGCTGGAGGGCGGGGAACGGGAGCTTACAGAGGGTTTTACCCGGTTTATGCTCCATTACCGATTCCGGGCGGAATTCTGTAACCCGGCGGCAGGCAATGAAAAGGGGAATGTAGAGAACAAGGTGGGGTACAGCCGGCGCAATGCCTTTGTTCCTGTGCCCACAGTGACATCCTTTGAGGCGTTCAATGAATGGCTTTGGGACTGGTGTGAGAAAGATGCCCAGCGCCTGCATTACAAGTACAAGATGCCCATCCAGGAGCTGTGGGAAGCGGACCGGGATGCGTTGCTGAAGCTGCCGGAGTATCCGTTTCCGGTGTTCCGTTATGAGGTTTTATCAGTAAATAAATATGGTTTCGCTGTCATTGACACCAACAAGTATGGCTTGGCTCCCACGCTGGCAGGAAAGACGGTGCAGGCGAAGATCTTCTTTGACCACGTCGAGTTTTACTACGACCACCATCCAGTGGGCCGGTATCGCCGGAGCTATGGCCGGGACGAGGAGCTGTACGACTGGACGCAGTATGTGGGGACACTGCTGAAAAAGCCTGGAGCTGTGGAACATACCCGGTTTTTCAAGCAGCTGCCCCAGCAGTGGCAGGAGCTGCTGGCTCAGTCCAGAGGACGGGAACGGAAAGGGGCCCTGCGGCTGCTGGATGAGATCGTGCGGGATGGCAATGCCCCTCTGTGTGAGGACGCCCTGTCCATGGCGGCGGAAAATGGGCGGACCGACCCAGACAGTATCCGGCAATGTTATTATATGATAGCAAAAAAGGAGTTTCGGCCAAAGCCTTTGGAGCTGAGGGCTTCCACGCCAAAATTGCGGTATGACCCAAACCTCACCGCCTATGACGGACTGACAGGGGGTGTTTCTCATGCCTGAGCAGATTGAGCAGTACATGCGGACCCTGAAGCTGGGCGGCATGGCCTGGGAGTGGCGGAGCGTGGCCTTTCAAAGCACAGAGCAGTATGTGCGGGAGCTTCTGGAACTGGAGCTGCGGGAGAGGGAGGTCAACCGGATTAACCGCATGGTCAAGACCGCCGGCTTTCAGGTCATTAAGACCCTGGAGGACTTTGTCTGGAACCAGAATATCGAGCTGCCGGTTGGCCTGACAAGGGAGTACATGGAAGTGACGCAGCTACTTCCGCATATCCGATTGTACGGATAACAACGAGTAACGGGACTGTATTTTTGCGCTGTTTTATGGCCCGTATGACCGCAACTGTGATTTTATAAAACGTGTACGTTGCAATCGTAATCATAACAATTTCGTGGTGTTTGACTGCGACGTTTTGGGAGAGGCTGATATAGACAATGCCACCCAAAATGAAACTCAAAAGAACCAGTAAACCACCGCATAGTTTCGCCACAAAATATTCTGTATCCTCAGAAGCCAAAGACTTGCGTTTCCACTCACATAGGACAGCAGAAAAACGCATGGAGCTTAAAATTATATAATATGCAAACATTGTTACGAACCACAGGGATTGATTGACTACGCCCAGAGCCCCATGGTAAATGGCATACATGATGTTGGCCAGCAGGCCCACAGCGGCAGAGAAAACTGCCCGGAACCGTTGTTCTTGAATAAACCGCCTTCCTAATTTGGTCCTCTTGATTTTTTGGATGACAGTTTGTTTTGCGTTCACCCCTTCAAGCCCTTAGTCAAAGGAACCAGGCAGAGCAGGATAACAATACCAGCCAGCCCAATGATGATACCGACCACCATTTTGCCCCAGACCATGCAGAAGCACATACCAACCCCCAGCGCCAACGCGCCAATTACACCGACCACGGCTGCAAGAATTGTCTTTGCAGAAAAGTGGATGGGGGCCTTGTGCTCCATTTTCCGCCAGATCATTACCGTGACCAATCCCAGCAGAAGCCCTACACAGCCGAACACAATCCCCGGCTGGAACGCGCCCCACTCCGGGATGAGCGCCATGCACATTCCCAGCGCAAACAGCACTCCGCTCACCGTTCCCATAAGCATCGCAACAAAACTACTTTTCTTCATTTGAGTACCTCCTTTAAGGCAACAGTTGATTGTTTATTGCAAGAATAGTATAATGGAACCGAAAATCAAAAACAATCAACAATGTTTGCACAGATGTTGGATTAAAGGAGATTTCCATGAATACAAAAAATAATCGGCGTAAACGAGCCTCTATGCAGAAAATTGAACAGGTTTTAGTGGAGCTTCTGCAAACGAAAGAACTAAATCAAATCAGCGTGTCTGATATATGCAAAAGAGCTGGCCTAAACCGCAGTACCTTTTACGCAAACTATGTGGATATATACGGGCTGGCTGACGCAATACGGGAGAAGCTGGAGGCCCAGGTTGCGGAGCTATACAAGGATGAGGTTGAACAAGGATTTAACTCCAATAATTACTTAATATTATTCCAGCACATAGCACAAAACCAGATTTTTTATCGCACGTACTTTAAGCTGGGATATGATGAAAAATATAAGATTTTAGCTTATGACTACAATCTCGCAAAGAAACACCTTGATAACCGTTTTATTGAATACCACATGGAATTTTTTAAGAGCGGACTTACAAAAATTATTAAGCTGTGGCTACAAAACGGCTGCAAGGAAACTCCCAAAGAAATGTTTGAAATTGTAAAAAGCGAATACCGGGGACGGGAAGAAATTTTTGCGGAATAGTTTACAAAAGGAACAGGGGACATACAGCGATGTCCCCTGTTCACAAGGAATAATTGTCAGCAGCTCCGCTTAAATTATTGTGGTCTTGTCCATATCAGTGACCTGGTATTTCCTACATTCTTGCTATCCGACAATCAAAGAACAATTATACAAATCAAATTGGCGCTGACTCCGGCGGCAATGCCTCCGATGGTATGGCACAAAATTGCTTTGCCTGTAAGATGACGGAAATGCAGACTGTCCATCATAGCGACGTGGGTGCTCAGGTAACCGCTCCAGCACATACACATAGCGGTAAAAACCGCAATGTCGTGGTTTTCGACAATACCCTGCGCCGCCATCTGCGGCACCAGGCCAATGGCGGCACCTGCGGCTCCCAACGCGGTAATGGGGACGGCAATGGCATCCGGGGATGTAAAGCCAAACAGAGGCTTGAGTATAAACTCCAACTGACCACCTAGCCAGGGAAGAAACGCCACTCCCTCATAGGCTGCTCCAGTGTACAGGCCGGCCTCACCCGGTCCGTTAGACAACATCATGATCAGCGTACAGATAATCAGTACGCCCGGGATGATGGCCAGCCCCATGTCCACACCGCTCTTGCCGCCTTCCAGCAGGGCCTCCATAGCCCGGGAGGCAGCTCCTCCCGGACGGATCGCGCGGCGGCCATCCGGAACGGCGGCCATATCGCCAGCAGGACTGTTCACGGCAGGTTCTTCCCGGCTGAACTCCCGAGCGGTAAAGGTAAGCATCAGTCGGGCGCTGACAATACTGCCTACTACCGCGCCCAGGTTGCCGATGAGCACGGGAACAAAGCAGCTCTGCCCCATTGTCGCCCCAATCCCCACCATAAATGTGGAGATAATCAAGCCCATTCCGAAAGCAGTACCGATGTTGGTCAGTGCCGGGACCTGATATTTTTTGAAGTAGCGCAGAAAGTTCACATCGTCAGCCAGAGTCAGAATGGCGGGGTTATCGGAGAGATATGTGGCCAAAACACCCACAATGCTGGCGCCGGGCAGACCGTACAGCGGCTTCATCAGCGGTGAGAGAAGCTGATTGATAGCAGCTACCACTCCAAATTCGGTGAGCAAAGCGGCCAGAGCACCGGCCAGTATAGCAATGGCCATGATGTAGAATACCGTGTCGATCAACAGTGAGTAGGCGGTATTCATCAGGGTGTTGAGCATATTTACTACGCCCATGCGGGTTCCCATGGTTCCGAAAAGGCCCATCAAAATCAGAAGGAAGAGCAAGCTCTCCAAGCTGATATTCTTTTTTGTAGGGACGCTGGGGCGGACTGTGGCAGCGGATGCCGCCGCGCTGTCTGGTTGAGACATAACAACAAGACCTCTCTAAAAAATGTAAATGTAGTCAAAGATAAAAGTCCTTATAGCTGGTACAGGGCGGTATATTTTTCCTCCAGATATCGCAGAAAAGGTCGGGCGTCAAGGCGTTTTCCTGAGATTTTTTCAGATAACTGTCCTGCGGTGAAGCAGCAGCCGTACTGGCGCACATTCTTGTCCAGCCAGACATTCAACTTATCAAAGCACCCTTGCGCCAGCTGCGTGTCCAAATCAGGCAGCTCCCGATGTACGGCCTCCAGAAGCTGGCCGCCGTAGAGGTTGCCCAAGGCGTAGCTCTGGAAGTAGCCAATATAGTCGCCGGCCCAGTGCATGTCCTGGAGAATGCCTTGTGTAGCGTTGGCGGGGCGGAGACCCAGATATTTTTCGCTTAGCTCGTTCCACCGCTCCTCCATTTCGTCCACAGCCAGCTGGCCGGAGAAGTAGTCCCGCTCCAGCTCGTAGCGCAGAATGACGTGCAGGCTGTAGGTCACCTCGTCCGCAGCGATACGTTTCAGACTGGGCCGGACTGCGTTCATGGCAAGGTAAAAGCGGTCCAGAGAGATTCCCCGGAAGGAAGGGAACTCCTGCTGCAGCTGAGGATAATAGTGCTCCCAGTAAGCCCGGCTGCGGCCCACCATGTTCTCGTTGAACCGTGCCATCGCCTCGTGGAAGCCGCCCTCAATACCGCCCCACATGTTGGCGGCGTTTACCCGGTCATTTCCACCGCTGGCGTACATGGCGTGGCCTGCCTCATGGAGATAAGTAAAGACCAGGCTGAGCGTCCTATTACGGGGGGTGGAGATGCGGGCGTCTCGGGGACCCATAAAGGAGGTAAAGCCGTGGACCACCCGGTTGTCAAAGCTGCTCCGGTCAGCCGATAGCCCCGACTCCCGGGCCAGCCGCCGGGCGAAGGACTCCATGCGGGCCGGGTCCTCCTCCTGGGACAGTAGGGCGAGATCGGGCCGGACCGGGCTGTTCTGAATGCGGCGGAGCAGGCGGTTCAGGCCCTGAGACAGTATCTCAAACTCCTGGCTGATCTCCGTGCAGCCGGTCCCCTCGTCTGTCAGCCCTACCAGAGTGTCGAAGGCCGGGGCATCTGGGTCGATAGCCAGCGCGATCTGCTTTTTCAGCGAGAAGACCTGCTCCAGCCGGGGACGGAAAATCTGAAAATCCTCCTTCTCCCGGGCCAGCCGCCATGCGTTCATAGCGTCGGCCCGGAGCATACTGTACTGCCGGGTCAGCTTCGCAGGGGTGCGCCGGGCGTTGCGGTATCGGAAGAGGAAGGTACGAATTAATCCCCGCTCCACCTCGTCCTCCATGCTGCCCAGGTCGGCGCCGGCAAAATATTCGGCGGCCGCCCGGGCGTCCTCTCCGAAAAACAGGCCGGCCTTCTGCTGCGCGATATGGGCGGCCACCTGCTGCCGGTAGGCGCCGCCTTCCTGAGGGAGAGCGGCCCATTGGTCTTGCTCGAAGAGAGACTCCAACGTCTTGTAGTAGCGGAATTGGTCATTGAGCGCGGAGATACAGCTCAGATATTGTTGATAGGACATAGAGCTTCCCCCCTAATAGGCGTTTAGAACAGACATAGCGGCCAATTCCTTGCCTGCCTTCATCACAAAGGCGCAGTCCAGCAACGCCTTGTCGTCCGTGAGCAGATCACGGCTCCAGCCGGAGATGTCCGCCTGTTTGCCGGGCTCCAGGGTGCCGGTGAAGTGGTCTACCCCCAGAATTTTGGCGTTGACAGAGGTGGCGGCCCTCAGGGTGCGATAGGGGTCCATACCGTTGCGCAGCCAGGCCGAGTATTCCCGGCCGCACTCATAGTTCTGGTAGCCGGTAACCAGGTCGGTGCCGTATCCCAGGCGAATGGAGCTGTCCTTCAAAATTTGACGGCTCTCTACAAGCTGGTCCCGGTAGCGGTGCAGCTTGCGCTGGAACTCAACAGGCTTTTGTGCCAATTTCTCTTCATCCAGCAGGACAATCTCGTCGTAGGGACAGAAAGTGGGGACTACATAGATATCCTGGTCCTCCAGCAGGCTGGCAGTCTTTCGGTCAATCAGCGAGGCATGCTCCACGCCGTCGATTCCCAGCCTGGCCAAGTCGCTCACTAACTGGCTGGTATAGGCGTGGGCGGTGACAGGGGTGTACAGGGCGTGGGCAGTTTCGATGATGGCCTGCAGCTCGTCATGGGAGAGCTGCTGGTCCTCCGGGGAGTCGTTTGGGGTGAAGAAGCCGCCAGTGGCCATTATCTTGATAAAGTCGGCTCCCAGCTTGACCTCCCGGCGCACCGCATCCCGGAAAAAGGTGGCTCCGCTGCCCATGGAGGGGTAGCAGCTCTCCAGATAGCGGGCCAGAGGCGGATTGGAGGCCATCTTCTGGGTGGAATCGCCATGGCTCCCGGGCGTGCATAAGAAGTGGGGAGCCACTACCATGCGGGCTCCCTGGATATAGCCCGCGTCAATGGCCCGTTTTACGTCCAGAGAGTAGTCCTCCCGGAACCAGCCCACATGCCGGATCGTGGTAAAGCCGCAGGAGAGGGAGCGGCGGGCGCACTCAGCCGCAGCCAGCGCACGCATGCCGTTCGAGTAATAGACGGCGTCCTGATCAATCTCGCGCCAGTCAAAAAAGGATGCGTGGACGTGAGCGTCTATCATCCCCGGGGTAACGGTGAGAGCGGACAGGTCGATCACCCTACACCCCTCCGGGCTGGGGGTTCGAGGGCCTGTCTCCAGAATTTTATCATCCTGAATAAGAAGCTCCCAGTTAGGCTTCAGCTCGTCTGAAATGCCGTCGTAGAGCTTGCCGCAAATCAGTTTGGTGTAAGACATACTTCCTCCTAAACGGGATCCCCCGCCCGCGGGAGAGATACAGGCGGAGGATCATAATTTATGGTCCGTCCCAGGTCCTCATCCAAAGAACACGAAAGCTCCAGGGCCAAGGGGCAGATTCAGGAACATCCAGGCGATGAGCATGACAATCCAGGCAACCAGAAAGGCCAGGGAGTAGGGAAGCATCATGGAGATAATCGTACCCATGCCGGCCTTTTTATCGTATTTGGATGCCATGCCAATAATCATGGGCAAATATGGATAGATGGGGGTGATGGGGTTGGTGCAGGAGTCGCCGATGCGGTAGACCACCTGGGCAAATTCGGGGGAATAACCCAGATACATAAACATGGGCACAAAAATGGGAGCGAAAATATACCATTTGGCGGTGCCGCTGGTCATAAAGAAGTTTACCAAGGTGGTAATCAGAAGAATGCACAGAATCATGGGAATGCCGGTAAAGCCGATGCTCTTCAGGAAGTTGGCGGAGGAGACGGCAATAATCATACCCAGATTAGTGAAGTTAAAAATGGCAATAAACTGAGCAATGACAAAGACCAGCACGATATAGCCGGTGAGGGAGGTGAGGGATTCGGCCATTACTTTGGGCACGTCGTTGGCAGTCTTAAAGGTGCCCACCGTGAAACCGTAGACAATGCCCACCAGGATGAAGTAGATGATGAGGAAGGGAACCAGGCCAGTCATGAAGGGGCCAGACAGTACAGATCCGTCATCCCCGCGGAGGAAACCGTTGCCGGGGATCAGACCCACCAAAATTATGGCGATAAACACCAGGGAGAAGATACCGGCATTGCGCAGACCCTTGCGCTCTAATTCGGTGGCATCCCGCTCGGTAGCCTTTTCGTCACCCTGATAAGCCCCCAAGCGGGGAACGATAATCTTATCGTTGACAAACACACCCACCACGGTGAGCACAAAGCAGGAGACAATCATAAAGTACCAGTTATTGGCGGGGGTAGTGGTGTAAGCGGGGTCGACCATGTGGGCGGCCTCCTGGGTAACGCCGTAAAGCAGACCGTCTGTGGCGGTGATCATCACGTTGGCGGTAAAGCCGGCGTTGGTGGCGGCGTATCCGGCAATCAATCCAGCCAGAGGGTGCTTACCGGCAGCCTGAAAGGCTGCTGCGGCCAAGGGCGGAATAAAGATGATCGAAGCCTCGGAGGCAATGGAACCGTTGATACCCAAAAACAACACAGTGGCGGTCAGCGCCCACAGGGGGACGCCCAGAATTGCCCGACGCAAGGCAGTGGTCAGCAGGCCGCTGTTCTCGGCCACGCCGATGGCCATCTGCATGACCAGCACAATGCCTAGAGCGGCGAAACTGGAAAAATTGCTGACCAGAGTGGAACTGATCCACACCAGGCCCTCCCGGCTGAGCAGACTCTTAACGCCGACCAGCTCGTTGGTGGTGGGATTTGTTACCTGTACTCCCATAATAGACAGCAAGGTGGAGATAACAATCAGTGCGGCAGTGATGTAAAGGAACAAGATAAACGGGTGAGGCAGCGCATTTCCCACACGCTCAATGAAGCCTAGGATTCCACCAGACTTAGAAGCTGGATTTTTTTGTTTTTCCATAGTCATCCTTTCCTTTCTTTCCCCATTGGCAGACACAGAAGAACTTCCATGCTTTTTTACGGGGTTGTGTTTGCTGTAAACATCTCTCCTCCAAAATATGACCGCAGTCATATTTTGATGATTTAATTATATAGAGTGATAAAGATTTTGTCAAACTATTTTTTTGTAAGTGCCTATTTTTTGAGATTTAACCAAATCAGCCAGCAGTATTTTGTGCAGAAAGCGCAAAAAAGATAATAAAACAGCTCCCTCCCCAATGCGGGAGAGAGCTGCGTGACAGGGCCAGAGTCAGTGAGGCCATTCTAAGCCACAGAAGAAGGCGTGTACAAACTGGACGCACTCATCGCATAAATCAAAGCGCCCTTCCTGAATGCACCATTCATAAAAAGTGCCGCGGATACACCGGATCAGCCATGCACCCATTTTATTAATATCAAAGTCAGTACGGTAGATGCCAGATTGCTGTCCCTCTACCAGCAGCTCATGGATAATGCGGTATAAGGCGCGGTTGCTGTTCAACGCATCCTGTTCAGACCGGCCAGGAAGGAGCTGCTCCATGTACAGGGCCCGAAGCAGATCCACGCCGATGGATTCCTTGGTAAATTGGCAGGAGCTGCGTACGATCAATTCCAGCCGCTCTGAGGCCGGTGTGTTGGGTTCCATCTGAGCTGCCACGGTGCTGTAATAGTCATCGTACTCCTGGAGCATTTGGGTGATAATGGCAGCCTTGGACTCAAAATAGATATAAAAGGTTCCCTTTGCCATTCCCGCTTTTTTTACAATCTCATCTACTGATACCTTATCGTAACCCTTTTCTTGAAACAACTCAATAGCACATTCATATAAAAGACGTTTGGTTTTCCCACCTTTTGTCAGCTTTTCCAATTTGTGCACCTCGTTTTTTGATATAGCGGCAGTAGAACATGTCAGCGGTCCAAATGCTTGCAAAGTTGAATCGGACATGGGAACCGTTAAGTCTGGAGACAACGTCTCATATCTCCTGACAGTATATCAGATTGAAGGAGGCTGCGCAAGTGCCCTTATGGCACAATTTCGTGTCACTGCTGAACGAAAACATTTAGAGTCTGTATTCACACTCCGTAAATACAGACTCTAAATATTAACAGAACTCCATCCTGTTTCTAACATAGTTCTAACGGAATGGCAGAAAACGAGACTTCAACAGCCCCAACCGCTTTCAGATGTTAATGGAAGATATCTTTTTAAGCGCAGCAGAATTAGGCCGATTCATAGAGAAAGTCTATTGATAGGTCACTGAGGGCATCGACCAGATATCCTCGGTGGTGCAGACCAACAGCGCTACCGCTCAGGAGAGCGCCGCTGCCAGTGAGGAGCTGTCAGCTGAGGCGAGCGGCTTGAAACAGTTGGTGGACGGGTTTGCTTTGGCATCCGATTAACCGGCCTCAGCTTTTATCGGTACGAAACCAAAATGTTTGGCGCTCCAATTCACAAAAAGCGCGCCCACCCCGTTGGGGTGGGCGCACAGCATTTTTCCACTTACTTGCTGTAGTCGTAGAAGCCCTTGCCGGTCTTGCGGCCCAGCAGGCCTCCCCTGACCATCTTGCGGATGAGCAAGGAGCAGCGGTACTTGGAATCGCCGGTCTCCTTGTACAGGGTATCCATAATGGCCTGACACACGTCCAGACCCACCAGATCGCCCAGAGCCAGGGGACCCATGGGGTGGTTGGCACCCAGCTTCATAGCGGTGTCGATGCCCTCGGCGGAGGCCACGCCGGTGTACAGCAGGTCGGCCGCCTCGTTAATCATGGGAATGAGAATCTTGTTCACCACAAAACCGGGGGCCTCGGCCACCTCGACGGGCTCCTTGCCGATCTCCTTGGACAGGTTGAAGATAAAGTCGAAGGTCTCCTGGTCGGTGTTGGCGCCCCGGATGACCTCAACCAGCTTCATGTTGGGCACGGGGTTGAAGAAGTGCATGCCGATGACGGGGTGCTTCAGGCCCAGGGCCATCTCGGTGATGGACAGAGAGGAGGTGTTGGAGGCGAAGATAGTGCCCTCCTTGCACATGGCGTCCAGCTCATTCAGCAGCTCCTTCTTGGTGGCCATGTCCTCCTTCACGCACTCGATAATCAGGTCGGCATCGGCGGCGGCGGACTTCTCCTCCACCAGCACGTTTGCCATCAGGGCGTCCTTGGCGGCCTGGTCCATCTTGCCCTTGTCCACCCGCTTCTGGAGGGACTTGTCCAGGTTGTCCTTGTGCCGCTGGGCTGAGGCCACGCTGCTGGCGTACATCAGGGCGGTGTGCCCCTTGGCCGCGAATACCTGGGCAATGCCGCTGCCCATGGTGCCGGCGCCGAAGATTGCTACTTTCATAACTGTTTTCCTCCTAATATTATTTAGTATTGCCGGACCGCTCCGGCGGGGAATGGCCGGAAGGTCCGGCCCCGCTCTCTTGTCTACCAGTATAACCGTTTTCTTCCAGGAACGCAAGAGGAAAATCGGTTCTCTTTTTGGGACTGGAATCAAAAAGTACGTTAAATATTTGCTTAAGCCATTGACAACATCATATGTTGTGGTGTATGTTATAATATGTATACTGCATTAAGTTGATTTTTAATAATTAAGAAAGGAAATAGTATGAAAAATTTTAAAAAAGTATTATCTGCTGTTTTGGCGTTGTCATTGCTAACTGGTGTTGCAAGCGCTACTTCAAGAGAGAATTTAGCGGAAACAGTTAGCGCTGACAAAGAAATATCTACGTTTAGTTTAAGTCAAATTGATCCTGAACTCACACTTCCCGAGGCAATTGAGCAGTATCCCCAAATATTAGATATATTTTATGTTCGCATACTTAGTGACGAAGAGATTGAACAGTGCAAAGCTGATGGTGTTGGTACTATAGAAGACGAAGATATTTCTGCTGTAGCTTTATTAAGTTCACTTAACGCAAGGAAAGTTCCTGTTGATGCTGCGCCTGGTTCGGTATATGGTTCTAGTCAAAATGGACCGTGGCCGTACGAGCAGGTTAATTGAGCAATCGCAAATTGTTATGGTTATGCTCTTGGAATAGGAGACCGTTGCAACCCTGGTGATTATTCTAATCGCATATTGCCTGATGATTTCACTGTTGAAGATGTCTATAGTTGTGTTAATGCTGATATGGTAACAACATTTAATGGTGCGGCTCGTAAGGTGAGTTATCGCCAATCAATTAATTCTTGGGAATGGCGAATTGCAACACGTGTTGGGCATAAGTTGGTCCAAGGAATAATGGTTGATGATTTTCACTTTTGGCTTCAGACAAATGCGGGAACATGGTGTCACAAGCCTGGTCCGTTAGATTCAGAGTATTTAGGAAATGTCAGGCCAGATACTGCAAGTTGGGATTTGCCGATTATGAATCCGTTTACTGGCACCATATCTTATGAAAAAGGTTTTTATGATAGTGATACTATATACATGGCGCTTTATCGAATGGATTAGCTTTGCAATATAGTGGATAATAGTACATATCTTGACATTGTACTCTTGCCTTATGAAGGATATGGCCTCCTCTCGGTCTGGTTGGTGTGTAGTAACTCAACTTTAACCGATGTGGCTGTATCTTTCTATTTTTTTCTTTCTTTTCTGTCCAATATCTATTGTACTCCTACCCCTTTTCCCCCTGTGTCCAGAGGAATTTCCTTGACATTCCAGACAAAAAAGTATACGATAGGATGAAACTGCAAGCTAAACGGGGGGCTTTTGCGCCAATGAAGGTATCGCTGGTCATACCCGCGTACAACGAAAGCGGGATTATACTGGACACCCTCCGCACGGTATCCGTCAAGCTGGCGGAGCTGGCGGATGACTATGAGGTCGTCCTTGTGGACGACGGCAGCACAGACAACATGACCGAACTGGTGCTGAACAGCCTCGACCCCCACGTCCGGCTGGAGCGCTACAGCCCCAACCGGGGCAAGGGACGGGCCGTCCGGACGGGAATGCTGACTGCCCGGGGCGACATCATCCTGTACACCGATGCAGACCTGGCCTACGGGGTGGATGTGTTCGGCATTATTCTCGACCGCTTCGCCTCCTCCGGGGCAGACCTTGTGATCGGCTCCCGGCGCCTCGACGAGGGGGGCTATCAAAACTATCCCCCCCTACGGGTACTGATGTCCAAGTGCTTCAGCCTGCTGTCCCGCAAAATCTCCGGCCTGACCTACGACACCCAGTGCGGCATCAAGGCCTACCGCCGGGCAGCTGCCCGGCAGATTTTTTCCGAATGTATCACCGACGGCTTCTCCTTTGACTTTGAGGCCCTCATGCGGGCGGACAGGCTGGGCCTGAAGGTGGAAGAAATTCCGGTGTCTGTCGTCAATTTCCGGGAGTCCAAAATAAATGTAATCAGGGACAGCCTGCGGATGTTCCGGGACGTATTTCGCATCCGCCGCGCCGTGCGGAAGGACAGCCCGTAACCATCAGGCGGCCTTTTTCAGGAGCGATATATGAAAGAAAAACTGATCCGCTTGATTCGCCTCTTCGACCCCAAAAAATTTCTTAAGTTCGGCCTCGTCGGCGTACTCAACACCCTGGTGGACTTTGTGGTATTCTATGTAATGGACCGCTGGATTGTGGGGGAGGGTCCCACCCTGGTCCTGCTGGGGACCACGGTGGCCGTTGGGCTCTATATTTCCAACTTCATCTCCTATGCGGCGGCCAATATCCACTCCTTTCTCTGGAACAGGTTCTGGACCTTCCGGAAGCGAAACAGGATCACCCGGGGAGAGGCCGCCCGCTACCTGGCTACCAGCGCCGGCTTTCTCCTGATCTCCTCCCTGAGCCTGACCGTCTTTACCAAGGTCCTCTCCGCCCCCTTTCTGGCCGGGATCGTACCGGGCGATCTGGTCCATGTGCTGGCCAAGCTGCCCACATCCTGCGTCACCATCTTTTATAACTATCTGATGAACAAATTCTGGGTGTTCCGGAGCTGAACAACATAAACGCCCCCGCTTTCTTCCAAGGCGCGCCCGCCCCGGATGTCGGCGGGGTGATTTTTATCTCATTATCCAATAGAATGGGAGGTATCACGCCGTGAATTTATTTGACATGATTGGCCCTGTGATGATCGGGCCGTCCAGTTCTCACACAGCCGGGGCGGTACGGCTGGGGTATGCGGCGGGAAAAATCCTGGGTGAGCCTCCGGTCCGGGCCGTGATCCGGCTCAGCGGCTCCTTTGCCCAGACCTACCGGGGCCACGGGACAGACAAGGCCCTTTTGGCCGGGATTCTGGGCTTCGCCCCGGACGACGTGCGGATTCGGGACTCCCTGTCTCTAGCGGAGCAGAAGGGCCTGCGCTACGAATTTCACTGCGAGGACCTCCCCGGCGCCCATCCCAACACGGCCCGCATCACCCTGACCGGCTCCGCCGGCAAGGAAGTTACGGTACAGGGGGCCTCTGTGGGCGGAGGAAACATCCTGGTCAGTGAGATCAACGGGATGGCGGTCCATGTGACCGGGCAGAGCAACACGCTGGTGGTCCTCCACCGGGACAAGCCGGGGACCATCGCGGCAGTGACCAACTTCGTGGCCTATTCCAGTGTGAACATCGGCAATTTCCGCCTCTCCCGCCCCCAGAAGGGCGGCGAGGCGGTCATGACCATCGAGGTGGACGGCGACGTGCCTGAAGCTCTGGTGGAAAATCTGAAAATACTGCCCAATATCATCCAGATCGTATTGATCCGGGCCGTCTGAGGGGTGAAAAGCATGCTGACTTATCAAAGCGTAAGCGAGCTGTGCCAACTGGCGGAGCAGGAGGGCAGGACTCTCTCCCAGGTTATCCTGTCCGATCAGGCGGAGCAGCTGGAGCAGAGCGAACAGGCCCTGTACGACCAGATGGCCGCGCGTCTCCAGGTCATGCGGGAGTCCGTCCAGACCGGGATGGACCCGCAGCTGCGTTCCGCCTCCGGTCTGTCCGGCGGAGACGCCGCGAAGATGCTGCGCTATGCCGCCGGGGGCGGTATGACCGGCGCCTTTGTCAATGGGGCCATCGCCCGGGCTCTGGCCACATCGGAATGCAACGCGGCCATGGGAAAGATCGTCGCGGCCCCTACCGCCGGCTCCTGCGGAATTCTGCCCGGGACGATTCTGTCTGTGCTGGAGGCCGGTCAGTGCTCGGAGCGGCAGGCTGTGATGGCGCTGTTCACCGCCGGAGGGATCGGTATGACAATCGGCAGCCGGGCCACGCTGGCCGGAGCGGAGGGCGGCTGTCAGGCGGAGTGCGGCTCCGCCGCGGCGATGGCGGCAGCGGCTCTGGCGGAGCTGCGGGGCGGAACTCCTGCGCAGTCGGCCCACGCCTGCGCCATGGCGCTGAAAAACCAACTGGGGCTGGTCTGCGACCCGGTGGCCGGACTGGTGGAGGTGCCTTGCATCAAGCGGAATGCGGCGGGCGTCATGATCGCGTTCTCCTCCGCGGAGATGGCGTTGGCCGGGATCGAGAGCAAAATCCCCGTTGACGAGTGTATCGAAGCGATGTACCGGGTGGGAACCGCCTTGCCCAGCACTCTTCGGGAGACCGCCCAGGGCGGCCTGGCCGCAACTCCCACAGGCACCCGGCTGAAGAAGGAACTATTTGGCGGCCGCACACATTGGCGCCCCGCGCCATGAGGAGACCTCCCCACTGAACGCGTTAATTTGTACTATTCCCAATGTAATGGCAGAATTTGTACAATGCAGAAATGAATTATTCATAAATTTTATGCAGAACGACGGGGCTCCCCGAAAGGAACAAGAAGCAATCCGGCCACAAGAAATCGAAAAAAAGTGCCCGAAATTTGTTTATATATAAAAAATCAAGATAATTTCGGCTGGAACAAATAATTTGTATTCTAATTCCAGAAAATGTTCTTTAAATTTGTATTGTTAAATTCCCAGAAAATCAAAATATACAGTACAAATTATTGACCAAAAAGAGAACAAGTGATATACTGTCATCAGGTTAAACCCTCAGCGCAAAATTTTAGAAAGTGAGGAACATGAAATGAAAATGAAAAAGGTTCTCGGTCTTGCTCTGACTGCCGCTCTGGCCCTGTCTCTGGCCGCCTGCGGCGGCGGCGGGGATAAGACTCCCTCCGCCGGCAGCAATCCTCCCGCCGGCGGCAACACCAGCGCCGGCACCAGCACTCCTCCTGCCGGCGGCGGCGAGCTGATTACCGTGGGCGTCATCAACAACGACCCCAACGAGTCCGGCTACCGCACCGCCAACGACGCCGCCATGCGCGCCACCTTCACTGAGGAGAACGGCTACAAGGCCACCTTCTACAACAACAACGACGCCGCCCAGCAGATCGCCACCGCTCAGCAGATGGTTCAGGACGAGGTAGACTTCCTGCTGCTGTCCCCCGCCTCCACCACCGGCTGGGACACCGTGCTGAAGGACGCCAAGGCCGCCGGCACCCAGGTCATCCTCTTTGACCGTATGCTTGAGGCCGACGAGAGCATGTACGCCGCCGCCGTTGTGTCCGATATGCCCGCCGAGGGCAAGACCGCCGTTGACTGGCTGGCTTCTCAGGGCCTGAGCGAGTACAACATCATCCACATCCAGGGTCACATGGGCTCCGATGCCCAGCTGGGCCGCACCGGCGCTCTGGACGAGAAGGTAGCCGCCGAGGCCAGCTGGAACTATGTCGCCCAGCAGACCGCCGACTGGGATGAGGCCACTGCCCGCACCATCGTGCAGTCCGTCATCGACTCCGGCAAGTCCTTCAACGTGATTTATGCCGAGAACAACGGCATGGCCCGGGGCGCTGTGGCCGCTCTGGACGCCAACGGCATCACCCACGGCAAGGACGGCGACGTCATCGTCATGGGCTTCGACAGCGACAAGTGGGCCTTTGAGGCCGTGCTGGAAGGCAGCTGGAACTACATGGGCCTGTGCAACCCCCTGCAGGCCGACACCGTTGATACCATCATCAAGGACCTGATGGCCGGCAAGGCCCCCGCGCAGAAGATCATCTACACCCCCGAGCAGGGCTTCGACTGCGCCACCCTCACCCAGGCCGACGTGGACAAGTACGGCACCTGATCTGATCGCACACATCATCATCACGTGACCCGACACGCGGCGCGGCATGTCAGCCGCGCCGCGTGTTACATTTTTTTGAAGAACGGAGGCGTATCCCTATGCAGGAAGGCGCGGTATTGGAAATGCGCGGCATCTGCAAATACTTTCCGGGCGTACGCGCCCTTCAGGACGTGGATTTCACCTTGCGGGAGGGGGAGATTCACGCTCTGATGGGAGAGAACGGCGCGGGCAAGTCCACCCTTATCAAGGTGCTCACCGGCGTGTATCCCAAGGACGGGGGCGAGGTCCGCATCAAGGGCGTCGAGGGCACGGCGGTCATCCGCTCTCCCCAGGACGCTCAAAATGCGGGCATCAGCACCGTATATCAGGAGATCACCCTGTGCCCCAACCTGACGGTGGCGGAGAATATGTACATCGGCCGCACCAAGGGCTCCATGACCAACTGGAAGGCCATGAACAGCGGCGCGGGCAAAATTCTGGAGTCCCTGGGCATCCCCGCCAGCCCCAGGCAGCAGCTGGGCTCCTGCTCCATCGCGGTGCAGCAGATGGTGGCCATTGCCCGGGCGGTGGACATGGAATGCAAGGTGCTCATCCTGGACGAGCCCACCTCCTCTCTGGACGAGCAGGAGGTCCAGAAGCTCTTCGGCCTGATGCGGGACCTGCGCGCCAAGGGGGTGGGCATCATCTTCGTCACTCACTTCCTGGAGCAGGTCTATGAGGTCTGCGACCGGATCACCGTCCTGCGGGACGGCCAGCTGGTGGGCGAGTATGTCATCGAGGACCTGCCCAGGGTCCAGCTGGTCAGCAAGATGCTGGGCAAGGAGCTGGACGACATGGCCGACATCAAGGGCGAGTCGGGCGGCACAGCTGCGGATCAGGAGGGAGCCCCCGTGCTGGAGGCCCAGGACCTGTGCAGCAGCGCGGGCATCAAGCCCTTCGATTTCTCCATCCGCAAAGGGGAGGTCAACGGCTTCACCGGCCTGCTGGGTTCGGGGCGCAGCGAGTGCGTCCGGGCCATCTTCGGCGCCGACCGTGTCACCAGCGGCAGCGTGAAAATGGACGGCAGGCCCGTCAAGATCAAGAAGCCCCTGGACGCCATGAAGTGCGGCATCGGCTACCTGCCCGAGGACCGCAAGGGCGACGGCATCGTGGGCGATCTGTCCGTCCGGGAGAACATCATCCTGGCCTATCAGGTGATGAAGGGCTTCTTCCACCCCATCTCCCGGGCCCAGGCAGAGGCCTTCGCCGACAATTACATCCAGCTGCTGGAGATCAAGACGGCCTCCTCCGACACCCCCATCAAGTCCCTGTCTGGCGGCAACCAGCAGAAGTGCATCCTGGCCCGGTGGCTGCTCACTGACCCCAAGTACCTGATTCTGGACGAGCCCACCCGGGGCATCGACATCGGCACCAAGATCGAAATTCAAAAGCTGGTCCTCCGGCTGGCGGAGAAGGGCACCAGCGTCACCTTCATCTCCTCGGAGATCGACGAGATGCTGCGCACCTGCTCCCGCCTCATGGTCATGCGGGACCGTAAGCTGGTGGGCCAGCTGGACGGAGAGGACCTGACTCAGGCCAAGATCATGGCGACTATCGCAGGAGGTGATGAAGAATGAGTACCCCCGTAAAAAATCCTGAAACACAGGTAAAGCGGCCTGACGAGTCCCTCTTCAAGCGGCTTACCCGCCAGCAGCTCTTTATCCCCGTGGCGGCCCTGGTCCTGCTGGTGCTGTTCAACCTGATCGCCGACCCCTCCTTCTTCACGGTCTCCATCAAGGAGAACAGCCTAGGCAACCCGGTGCTCAGCGGCAACATCATCTCGGTGCTGGACAACGCCTCTGAGCTGGTCATCCTGGCCATCGGCATGACGCTGGTGACCGCCTCCTCCGGCGGACAGGACATCAGTGTGGGCGCCACCATGGCCATCGCCGGCAGCGTCATCCTCCGGATGGTCTGCGGCGGCCAGGTCACCGCGGACACCATGCAGATGAACCTGCTTCTGGCTGTTTTCATCGGCATTGTGGTGACCATGTGCTTCGGCGCCTTCAACGGCGCCCTGGTGGCCTATTTCAACATCCAGCCCATGGTGGCCACCCTTATCATGTACACCGCCGGCCGCTCCATCGCCGCCTGGATCAACAACAATCAGCTGCCCATCATCAACGACATCGGCTTCAAATACGCCGGCACCTTCCTTCCCGGCATCCCCGTGCCCACCCCCATTTTTATCACCATCCTCATGATCGTGATCTTCTGGCTGGTGCTGAAATTCACCAACCTGGGCCTGTACACCCAGTCGGTGGGCATCAATCCCAACTCCTCCCGCCTCAACGGCATCAACCCCCAGATGGTCAAGCTGCTCACCTACGTCATCCTGGGCGCCTGCGTGGCGATCGCCGGCTTCATCCGGGTCAGCCGCAGCGGTTCCATCAACTACTCCCGCATCGCGGAAAACATTGAGATGGACGCCATCCTGGCGGTGGCCTTGGGGGGCAACGCCCTGTCCGGCGGCAAGTTCAACATCTACGGCTCCATTCTGGGCGCCTATGTCATTCAGTTCCTCACCACCACCCTCTACAAGTACGAGGTGCCCTCCACGGCCCTTCCCGCCTACAAGGCGGTGGTGGTCATTCTGCTGGTGGTGCTCAGCGCCCCGGTGGTGCGGGAGAAGCTGGCCAACATGAAGAAAGCGCCCGCAAAGGCGTCAAAGGAGGTGGCCTGACATGCCGAAAGGGATCGCGGTCGATAACCGGGGCCGGCTGAAGGAGCGGGCCGCCATGAGCGACACCAATCTGCTGCTCACCATCACGGTGGTGGTATTCTTCATCCTGTACCTGTACGCCATCGTTTTTCTGGGCGGCAGCTTCGCCAAGCCCCAGAATTTCCTCAACATTCTGAACAACAACGCCTCCCTCATCGTGCTCTCCTGCGGCATGAGCATCGTGATGATTACCGGCGGCATCGACATCAGCGTGGGCGGCGTCACCTGCCTGGTGTGTATGGTCAGCGCGGTCAATCTGGAGCGGCAGGGCGGAAACCTGTTTACGGTCATTCTCATCGGCCTGGGCATCGGTCTGGCCTTCGGTGTGGTCCAGGGCTTCCTGGTGGCCCACCTGGGCATCCAGCCCTTCATCATCTCGCTGGCGGGCATGTTCTTCGCCAAGGGCATGACCACCATCGTCAGCAAGGAGCCCGTGCGGGTGACCAATGAGGCCTTCCTGGCTGTGAAGGACACCCGGGTCACCGTCCCCGGCCTGGGCTCCTACAACAAGCTGAACCAGTATATCCCCGCCTATGTGGAGGTGGGCGTCATCATCGCCCTGGTGGTGGTGGTCCTGCTGTTCTGCCTACTGCGCTGGACCAGGCTGGGCCGCGCCTTCTACGCCGTGGGCGGCAACAATCAGAGCGCCAATATGCTGGGCATCAACGTGCGCCGCACCAAATTCCTGGCCCATGTGCTGTGCTCTCTGCTGGCCGGCCTGGGCGGCATCCTCTATTTCCTCCATGTGGGCAGCGGCGACGTGGCCAACGCGGCGGGGGACGAGATGAACGCCATCGCCTCCTCCATCATCGGCGGCACTCTGCTGACCGGCGGCGTGGGCAACATAGCCGGCACCTTCTTCGGCGTACTCAGTCTGAACACCATCAAGCGCATCGTCGCCTCTCTGGGCTTCGACCAGGCCTGGTGGTCCAACATCACCGTGGCCGCCATGCTCTGCCTGTTCCTGGTCATTCAGAGCATCGTGCTATTGCGTAAGAACAAGAAGTAAGGGGGAACACGCCATGAAAACCTGCTTAGGCATCGAACTGGGCTCCACCCGCATCAAGGCCGTTGCCATCGACGGCGCGTTCAGGCCCGTCTCCTCCGGGGACTACACCTGGGCCTCCGCCTATGAAAACGGCATCTGGACCTACCCCCTGGACGAGGTGTGGACCGGCCTGAAGTCCGCCCTGTCCCAGGTGCAAAACCGGGAAGAGATCGCCGCCGCCGGCGTGTCCGCCATGATGCACGGCTATCTGGCCTTCGACAAGGACTGGAACCTGCTCACCCCCTTCCGCACCTGGCAGAATACCATCACCGGACAGGCCGCGGCGGAGCTGACTGAGCTCTTCGGCTTCAACGTCCCCCAGCGTTGGTCCGTCGCCCACCTGTATCAGGCGGTGCTGAACGGGGAGGAGCACGTCTCCCGCATCGCCCACCTGACCACCCTGGCGGGCTATATCCACGCCACCCTCACCGGGGTCCACGCCGTGGGAATCGGCGAGGCGTCGGGCATGTTCCCCATTGACAGCGCCGCCCTGGACTACGATCAGACCATGGTGGAGAAGTTCGACCGCCTCCCAGCCATGGAAAAGCTCCCCTGGAAGCTGCGGGATCTCCTTCCCAAAGTTCTGACCGCCGGACAGGACGCGGGCAGGCTCACCGAGGAGGGCTCCAAAATGCTGGACGGCCTGCTCCCCGTAGGGATTCCCTTCGCCCCCGCCGAGGGGGACGCGGGCACCGGCATGACCGCCACCAACGCCGTGGCCCCCCGGACGGGCAACGTATCCGCCGGGACCTCCATTTTCTCCATGGTGGTGCTGGAAAAGCCCCTGGAGAAGGTCTATGAGGAGATTGACCTGGTGACCACCCCCACAGGGGCTCCGGTGGCCATGGTCCACTGCAACAACTGCACCAACGACACCAACGCCTGGGTAAACGTCCTGGGGGAGGCGGCCAGACTTTTCGGGGCCAACCCCTCCGCCGGCGAGCTGTACACCAGGCTCTATGAGAAGAGCCTGGAGGGCGAAGCGGACTGCGGCGGGGTGCTGGTGTGCAACTACCTGGCCGGGGAGGGCGTCACCCATATGGACGCGGGCCGCCCCCTGGCGCTCCGCACCCCGGAGGCCAAGTTCACCCTGGCCAACTTCTTCCGGGCCCAGCTCTACGCCACCATGTCTACCCTGAAAATCGGCATGGACATCTTGTCCTCGGAGCACGTGGCCATCGACTCCCTCACCGGCCACGGCGGGCTGTTCAAGACCCCCGTGGTAGGCCAGAGCTACATGGCCGCCGCCTGCGGCGCCCCGGTCACCTGCATGGAGACCGCCGGCGAGGGCGGGCCCTACGGCATGGCCTTACTGGCCTCCTTCCTGCTGAATCGAGGGGAGAACGAACGCCTGGAGGACTTCCTGTCCCACAAGGTGTTCGCCGGGGCCTCCAGCTCCACCATCCGGCCCGATCCCGCCTGTGTGGAGGGCTTCAATTCCTATATCAAACGCTACAAGCTGCTCCTTGAGGTGGAAAAAACCGCCGTGGAAAAACTGTAAGGAGGAATTTTTATGAACTATTCGTTCTGGTTCGTGGTGGGCAGTCAGTTCCTGTACGGCCCCGAGGTGTTGGAGACGGTAGCCCAGCGGGCCCAGGAAATGGCGGACGAGCTGAGCAAGGTCCTGCCCTTCCCTCTGGTCTACAAGGTGACCGCCAAGACCAACAAGGAGATCGCCGACGTGGCCAAGGAGGCCAATTACGACGGCTCCTGCGCCGGGATTATCACCTGGTGCCACACCTTCTCCCCCTCCAAAATGTGGATCGATGGCCTGCGGGACCTGCAAAAGCCCTGGTGCCACTTCGCCACCCAGTATAACCAGTCCATCCCCAATGAGGAGATCGACATGGACTTCATGAACCTGAACCAGGCCGCCCACGGCGACCGGGAGCACGGCTTCATCGGAGCCCGGCTGCGCAAGCCCCGGAAGATCATCGCCGGATACTGGAGGGACGAGACCGTCCAGAAGCGCATCGGCGGCTGGATGAAGGCCGCCGTGGGCGTGGCCGTGTCCAAGAGCATGAAGGTCATGCGCTTCGGGGACAACATGCGTGAGGTTGCCGTCACCGAGGGCGACAAGGTGGAGGTCCAGACCAAGCTGGGCTGGCAGGTAAACACCTGGGCGGTGGGCGACCTGGTGAAGGTGATGAACGCCGTCACCGAGGAGGAGATCGACGCGCTGATGGAGACCTACCAGCAGAGCTACGACATCGCCACCGACAAGCTGGACCACATCCGCTACCAGGCCCGTGAGGAGATCGCCATGAAGAAGATGCTGGACGCCGAGGGCTGCAAGGCCTTCTCCAACACCTTCCAGGACCTGTACGGCATGGAGCAGCTCCCCGGCCTGGCCAGCCAGCACCTGATGGCCCAGGGCTACGGCTACGGCGGCGAGGGCGACTGGAAGGTGGCCGCTATGACCGCCATCCTCAAGGCCATGGGAGAAAACGGCAACGGCTGCTCCCTGTTTATGGAGGACTACACCTACAACCTGGAAAAGGGAAAGGAGTACTCTCTGGGCGCCCACATGCTGGAGGTCTGCCCCTGCTGCGCGGCGGAAAAACCTCGGATTGAGACCCACCACTTAGGGATAGGCATGAACGAGAAGGACCCCGCCCGCCTGGTCTTTGAGGGGAAAGCGGGGGACGCCATCGTGGTCAGCCTCATCGACATGGGAGGCCGTCTGCGCCTGATCTGCCAGGACATCCACTGCGTCAAGCCCATTCTCCCCATGCCCAACCTGCCCGTGGCCCGGGTGATGTGGCAGGCGGAGCCTAGCCTCACCACCGGGGTGGAGTGCTGGATCACCGCCGGGGGCGCCCACCACACGGTACTCAGCTACGATGTCACCGCCGGGCAGATGAAGGACTGGTGCGCCATGCTGGACATTGAGTTTGTCCACATCGGAAAGGATACCACCGTAGAGAATCTGGAGCACGACCTGTTCCTATCCGATCTGGCCTGGAAGCTGAAATAAAAGCCCCCTCTCAATACAAATCCCCATACATACCGGGACCGGCTGAGGTGATGCCGCCTCAGCCGGTCCCGGACCAAAAAAATGAGCGCCATTCGGCGCTCATTTTTCCGTCAATCGTCGATATCCCACTCATACTCCAGCACGGCCCCGGTGACGCCGTCAATGGTGTACCCGTACTCCGTCCGGCCCACGTAAAACTCCACGTCGTACTCCAGCCGGCCGTCGTCCCAGTCCCGCTCCACCTTCATTCCGGCGGCCTGATTTTCGGACACCCCGGCGTGGGCCAGGGCGGCTGCCTTTGCGGCCTCCCGGCCGACGTCGGCAGAGACGGTTCCGCCCGTCCCGGACCCGCCGTGGTGGCCTGAGCCATACTCCTCATGGTGGTCGATTCCACACTTCAAAACGGCTCCGGTATGGCCATCCACGGTGCAGTCATACTCAGTGCTTCCGCACCAGAATTCCAGCTCGTACTCCAGCCGGCCGTCATCCCACTCCCGCTCGATCTTCCAGTTGGTGACATCGCCGGAGGACAGCCCCGCGTTGTCCAGAGCGGCCCTCTTTGCGGCCTCCTCCCCCACGTCCTGGCTTGCGGTGGACGGGGTAGTTTCAGCTGGCTTCTGGGTACTGGGCTTCTGGGTACTGGGGGTCTGGGCTCCTGGGTCAGGCGCCGTCGGAGCCGGGTCTGGGGCGGCGGGCGTGTTGGCTGAGGTGTTCAGCACGTCCTTCTGTCCGCTGAGGACCTGGCCGGTAAAGGCGTCCACAAGATACTCGTACTCCCGCCCGGACACAATCAGCTCCACCTCGTAGCGGGGCGGAACATCGTCCAGCTCCGGGTCCACGTCCTTGACCACGTTGGAGCTGAGCACCAGCGTGCCGGCGTACTCCTGGGCCGCCCAGGCGGCTTTATCCTTGCCGATGGGGATGCGCTTCTCCCCCGTCTCCAGCAGGTCGCTCAGCTCCTCCACGGACAGGGCGGCCAGCTGGTCGAAAGCGGTAGTACTGTTCAGGGACAGGGTGCCGTTCATCTCCATCACCTTATGGACCAGAGAGGCTTTTCCGGCGGACAGACCGCTGTTGAAGGTCATATACTCGGTTGCGGGGGTATTCGCGTCCAGCACCTGGCTCAGCACGGAGGTGTTGGGCGCCTGGGTCCGCAGCACCCCATCCACCGAGGCCACCAGCTCCGCCTGGAGCCGCTGGGCCCGGTCCTGGTCCTTGTCCTCCACCGAGATGAGAATGGCAGAGGAGATGCTGTCCAGATAGCCCTCCCGCACCAGCGCCCCCACGATGGCGTTCACCGCCACGTCCACCTTGGTGCCCTTCAGGTCGGCGCCGCCGTCCATGTCGAAGAGGACAGCCGCCGCCTCGGTGTTCAAAGCGGTACAGGAGATGACCCGCTCCGCCCGGTTCACCTTCAGCTCAATGCTGGGGTTCACGTCCAGAGACACCACGCTGGCCACGGCGTAGCTCTGGCGGTAGATCAGCCCGCCGCCTCCGGCCCCCAGCAGCACCAGTGCTGCGCAGGCGGCGGCCAGCCAGGGGCGCAGCTTCCTCTTGGGCTTCACCTCAACGGCCTCCACGTCAATGATATCAGATTTCAGTTCCTTCATTTCTATCACGCTCCCGTTTTGTTCGCCGCAGCGGGAGAGGATCGCTTCCAAGTCGTCGGGGGCGGCGCGTGTAACGGCATCCGCCAGCTTTCGCTCCAGTTCCCGGTCGGTCATCGGTCGCTCTCTCCTTTCATCTGGGCTCTCAGTTTTTTCAGCCCGCGGTGGTATTTGGACAGGACGGTGGACAGGGGCAGCTCCAACAGCTGGGCGATCTCCCGATGCTTCAGTCCGGTGACGGCGTGGAGGAGGACGATCTCCCGCTCCTCCGTCCCCAGCCTGGCCAGAGCCCCCCGGAGGAACTGCCGCTCCTCCACGTCCGGGACGGCGGCGGGAATGGCGTTCCAGGCCTCCTCGTCCAGTTCTATTTGCCGCCCGCTCTGACGCAGACGGGACCGGGCCAGATTTCGGGCCACGGTGAGCAGCCAGGCCATGGGCGAGCCCTGGGACCGGTAGGCCGGGGCGCTCTCCCACACCTTTACGTAAACGTCCTGGGCCACGTCCTGGGCCTCATGGGCGTCCCGGAGCAGGGACAGCGCCAGGGCGTACACCGCCCCCCGGGTCAGTCCATACAGCCTGGCAAAGGCCTCCCGGTCCCCTTGTCCCACCCGAAGCAGCAGCCGGTCCAGCTCCCGGTCCTTCTCTTCCGTTGTCCGAACTCCCAGCCCAGTCAGCATAGCCCATTTCTCCTGTCACTTAAGAAACGCGCGAAGGCGCTGTTTTATTGCACGCAGAAAAAATTTTTCAACTCTATTATATTGCTCTTCCTTCCGGAAAGCAAGAAAAAATCCCGCCGCCCCAGAACAGCTCTGAGGCAGCGGGCAAAGGGGATCAGTTCAGCCCTCGGGATGGATATTGGCCTGGACCAGCCGCTCCCGCAGGACGGGACCCAGTCCGGTGGCAATAACCATTTTAATCAGGTCGCCGGGAATAAAGGGGAGTACGCACCACTTCATGGCTACATCCAGCGGATTTCCGGACTGAATCATATACCAGATCGTACCCATGGTGTACAGTACAGCGGTAGCGGCAACCATCCCCAGGAATTGAAGCATCCGATTCTTTGGAAAAAATTGAATGGCCAGTCCGGTAATGATCACCAGCGGGATATAGCCTGCAATGTACCCCCCTGTGGGACCCAGCACTTTACCCATACCACCCTGAAAGCCGGTAAACACCGGAACACCTACCATGCCCAGCAAAATAAACACCAATGCAGCTATGGCGCCGCGCTGCCAGCCCAAAATATAAGGGGTCATATACAGCATAAGGGTACACAGAGACAGAGAAATAGGTCCAATCGGAATAGCGAAGGGACTGACCGCCGCAATGACTGCCGCCATTACAGCGGTCATTGCCAGGACATAAATACTGCTTTTTTTCTTTGTTTCCATATTTTTTCGCTCCTTTTTAATTGTAACCCGATTTCTAACTCAGTATACAATATCTCATTTTATTTGTCAACTTAATTTTCTGCTGGTTTACTATTGGCCTTAAATTTTCAGAAAATCTTAATGTTTCCTTCAAGTCATTTTAGAGTTTCCCTGTTAGTATTCTATTCAGGCGGGCAAAAAATCTCACCTGTCCGCATGAAAGGAGAGATATGCCATGGCGGAGCGCACAGTCTACATTCTGCTTACCCGGTCCGGGACCTGGTTCTCCCGGCTGATCCATTTCGCCACCCAGGACGACTACACCCATGCCTCTATCGGCCTGGACGGCCCCGACGGCCCCTTTTACAGCTTCGCCCGGAAGTACCGCTATCTGGCCCTTCCTGCCGGGCTGGTGGAGGAACAGGTCACGGTGTACCGCCGGGCGGTCCCTTGCTGCCTGTATGAGCTGAAGGTAAGCGAGGAGACTTACTTCCGCCTGCGGCGTAAGCTGCGCTCCATGTACGCCCAGCGGGAGGAATACCACTACAGTGTACTGGGGGTATTGGCCTGCTACTTTAACCTCGCTCTCCAGCGCAGGCACCACTACTTCTGCTCCCAGTTTGTAGCCGGCCTGCTGGAGAACTGCGGGGCGGCGGAGCTGCCCAAGCCCCCGTCCCTGGTTCGGCCCGCAGATCTGTGCCGGCTAAAGGAGCTGCGCCCCATCCACCAGGGGGCGCTGGAGGGTATCCTCTCCCAGCCCGCCGCCTGAAAAATTTTCGAATTTTAAAATTTGGGGGTTGACTTTTTCTCCGGATGCCGCTATAATAGCCACTGTTGTTGCGAGTGTAGCTCATCTGGTAGAGCGCCACCTTGCCAAGGTGGAGGTAGCGAGTTCGAGCCTCGTCACTCGCTCCAAAAAGAAAGACACGCTGGAAGCGTGTCTTTCTTTTTGGGTTTTGGCAAACAAAGGCCGCTTCACCCTTCGGCCGTCTTGGGTCCCGCTTTCATTAAAAAGACCGCCTGACAGGCGGCCTTTCTTGTTTATTCCACGGAGTACGCCCCGTCCCAGACGATTTTGCGGTAATGATCGGGATCGGTGTCCCCCTCGGTGGAGAACAGCAGCACCCGGCTGGAGCGGTCCAGCCCCAGGGCAGAGCGCAAGTCTTTGTACGCGTCGTCCTCCATAACGGCGGAAATGACCCCCATACCCACCGCCCCGGACTCCCCTGAGCACACCGCCGGGTCGCCCTTTACAGGGGCGGCCAGCATCCGCATTCCCCTGGCGCTCACCCAGTCGGGGCAGGACAGGAATGCATCGGCGTGGTTGCGCAGGATATCCCAGGAGATGGGATTGGGCTCGCCGCAGGCCAGGCCGGCCATGATGGTTTTCAGGTCGCCCCCCACCGCCCGGAGCTCGCCGTCTCCGGCCAGAGCGCCGCGGTAGTGGCAGTCGGCGTTTTGGGCCTCTATGACAACAAATCTGGGCGGATTGTCGGGGAACAGGTTGGCAAAGAAGCCCGCCGCCGCCCCGGCCAGGGAACCCACGCCGGCCTGGACAAACACATGGGTAGGCCGGCCGGCCATCTGTTCGGCGGCCTCGGCGGCCATGGTGCCGTAGCCTTGCATAATCCAGGAGGGAATCTCCTCGTAGCCCTCCCAGGCGGTGTCCTGAATTACCACCCCGTGCTCGGTCCGGGCCGCCTCGGCGGCGGCCATGCGGACACAGTCATCGTAGTTGACCTCCTCGATAGTCACCTGGGCCCCCTCTTTGGCGATGTTGTCAAAGCGGCTCTTGGCGGTGCCCTTGGGCATGTGGACCACCGCCTTCTGGCCCAGCTTGCCGGCCGCCCAGGCCACCCCGCGGCCGTGGTTTCCATCGGTGGCGGTAAAGAATACGGCCTGACCGAAGTCCTTTTTCATCTCCTCGCCGGTGAGATAGGCGTAGTCTGTCTCGGACACGTCCCGCCCCAGCGCCCCGGCGATGTACCGGGCCATGGCGAAGGACCCGCCCAGCACCTTGAAGGCGTTGAGGCCGAAGCGGTAGGACTCGTCCTTCACGTACAGTCCGCCCAGCCCCAGACGGGCGGCCATGCCGTCCAGCCGGGCCAGAGGGGTGGGAGCGTACCCGGGGAAGGAGCGGTGGAACTGCCCGGCCTTCGCCACGGCCTCCCGGGACATCAGGCTCAGGTATCTGTCATCGCTCCTGGGCATCCTGTTCAGGGTCCATTGGATGGCAGCGTTTATAGCAATCAGCCTCCTTGGTATTGTGATCGGTACGGCCTCTCAGCGGACGGCCACCGCCTCGATCTCAAACAGTCCCCCCTTGGGCAGGGCGGCTACCTGCACGCAGGAGCGGGCGGGGGCCTCGCCGGGGAAGTATTGGGCATAGACGGCGTTAATGGCGGCAAAATCGTTCATATCGGCCAGGAAAACGGTGGTCTTGACCACATCCTCAAGGCCCATTCCTGCAGCGGCGAGGACCGCCTTCAGATTGTCCAGCGCCTGGGCGGCCTGGGCCTCCACCCCCTGGGGCAGCTCGCCGGTGGCGGGGATCAGACCCAGCTGGCCGGAGGTGTACAGGGTATCGCCCGCCAGCTTGGCGTGGCAGTAGGGACCCACGGCGGCGGGGGCGTTCGGGGCGGAAATGGTCTTGTTCATGAAAAACCCTCCTTGAAATTTGGATACTCTCATTATATATGCCGGCCTGAAAAAAGCAAGTCATTTCCCGAAACTCATATCAGGTCCGCAAAACAGAATTTCCTCCCACCCCTGTCCGCTATATTTTGAAAAACCCCTTGACAAATCGGATTTAGGATGGTAATATATCACACGACTCTGGTCAAGGGATAATTCGGAGAGATGTCCGAGTGGTTTAAGGAGCTGGTCTTGAAAACCAGTGACTCGCAAGAGCCGTGGGTTCGAATCCCACTCTCTCCGCCACGTCGTCGGAGCAAGCTCCGTATCGTTCGCTTCCGCCTTACGGCGAAAGCTCATTCACTCCGCTGCCCCTCCTCTCCAAATCGGACCCGCTGACGCTGGGCTCCGATTTGGCGGCCGCCTTTCGGGCGGCCCCGCAGACACAAGCCTTACGTTCTTTGTTTTGGCTTGCTGAGACTTGCTTAAACAGAATACGCAGCATTTACTTGCAGCCATGCAGAAGTACCCAAGTGGCTATAAGGGGCTCCCCTGCTAAGGGAGTAGACGGCTTAAACCCGTGCGAGGGTTCGAATCCCTCCTTCTGCGCCAAGTTGCATTGACAAAAAAGATGCAAGCAAAAATCCCGCACTTCGGTGCGGGATTTTTGCCTATAAAAAGAAAAACAGAAAGAAAACCGGAACAATAAGAGGGAGCTTCCAAAATAAGGGAGCGTAAAATAAAAATAACGTGCCAGAGATGCAAATTCGCTGGTTTTGGGAGTTTCTGGTATTCCACACGTTTCGAACTCTCAAGCGTTCCAAAAAGAGAATGGGCCGCTCACAGCCTGTCAGTTTTTCGCTGGCAGACCGTGGGCGGCCCTTTTTGCTTTCTCACTGTTCAGATTGGTGCTTATGCTTAGTCTGTCTGTGGTTCCTTGGTGGTATTGGTAATAGCTTTCGCCATGCCTTTTGGGTATACTTTCGTTGCAATCAGACGAAAGGAGACCAGCACCATGGCAGAAAAAAAGAACCTCTGTGCGCTCATCGACCTCGACCTGCACCGCAAAATCACCGAGGCCAGGGAGCGGACGGGCCAGACCACCGCTGAGTACATCACAGACCTGCTGCTCGAATACTTTGAGATGAAAGAAAATGGAGGGAAACAAATCATGGCAACCAATGGAACTCGCACGATGGCATTCCAGATCTCGGAAACCCTTTTCCAGCGGATCAAGGCGCACCTGGAACGGGAAACTGCCCGCACCGGCAAGAAGCTCACCCAGCGGGAGTTCGTGTTGGGACTGATCGAGGAAGCGCTGGCCGAGGCCGAGCGTCAGGCCGGTGTCAGCCCCTGTAAGGCCCCGCAACCCCAGGATGGCCCCCAGCCCCAGGAGGAGGATGAACCCAGCGTGTCGGGTGAGGAAAAGGCCGTGTAGGCCACCCCAGCACTACAACAACCAAACAACAGATGAGCGGCCCCCAGAGCATCCCAACAATGAACGGGATGTTCCGGGGGCCGCTTTTCGTTTTCACAGAAGGAGGTGAACTGCAAAAATGAGACAAAACACAGACCCAGGTTTTCGTTTCACAGACGAGGAGATGGAGACCGCCAAGGGGACCGACCTGCCGGATCTGCTGGAGCATCTGGGCTACAGTGTCCGGAGGCTGGGCGGCCGCTATCACACCACCAGGGAAATGGACAGCATCCGCATCAAGGACCGGCGAACCTGGAAGCGATACTCCAACGGCACAGGCGGGGATGCCATTACATTCCTCCAGGAGTTCTGCAACAAGGATTTCCGGGATGCCGTGAACTACCTACTGGAGTTCAACGGAGGCCGCGCCAGAGATTCTCCCGCCCCGCGCCCCAGACAGGCCCAGCAGACGGAAAAGCCCGCGTTCTCCCTGCCTCTTCCCAACCAGGACCAGCGGCGGGTCTTCGCCTATCTTCAAAAGAGGGGCATCGCGCCCCAGGTGATCCGGGGCTTCATCGACTCCAAGCTGCTGTATGAGGACGCACTGCACCACAACTGCGTGTTCGTGGGCCGGGACGGCAGCGGCAAGCCGGTGTTCGCCAGCAAGCGCGGTACCTATGACCTGGATGGCCCTGGCTTCAAGGGGGATGCGGTGGGCAGCGACAAAAGCGTGGCCTTCCGCCTGCCCTGCGACCCCGCCCTGGATTGGGTGGCGGTGTTCGAGGCCCCCATCGACCTGATGAGCTTCTGCACTCTCCATAGGGCGGTTACCAGCAACGCCGTTGCCCTGTGCGGACTGTACCAAGGGCCGCTGGATACCTACCTGCGGGAGAACCCCCACCTGAATCACATTGTCCTGTGCCTGGATGCGGACGGGCCAGGACGGGAGGCCACGGAGAAGTTCTGGGAGGAGTATGCCGCAAAGGGCTACACCGTGTCCACCCGGACGCCTGCCCAGGGCAAGGATTGGAACGAGTACCTGCAGCAGCGAGGGTGGGCCAGAGAAAGGGGGGATCGGAGCCAAACCATCGCCAGATAACACTATTATTCGGGTCAAAAATCAATAGAAAACGGAGGAAAGTATCCATGAAACGCATCTTTACCATCCTGTGCGCCCTCGCCTTGGTCATGGCCGGGAGCGCCACCGCCCTGGCCGCCGAGGCCCCTTCGGGCCAGACCCCCAGCTATTACCCCATTTCCGTGGAGGAGTACACCTACGGCGACTTCGATGAGCTGCGGATCAACAAGGTCTACCAGCTTTCGCTGGCTGACGACCCCAGCCTCATCCCCACCGAGGACTTCACCCGGAATGGCCGGCGCTACTATCTGCTGGACATGACCCGGAAGGACGAGGTGGGCGTGGACATCCAGACCCATACCGAAACCATCACCCAGCCCAGCGATACTAACAGCCTGGAGCAGATCCTCCAGCGGCTGGACGCTGAGATGGAGGTGACCACCGAGGACGGATACGTTGGCGTTCTGCGTCTGGACCACACCAGCGTCCAGGTCACCACGGACGGCTACGCCAACAA
>CAJUPW010000011.1 GCA_910588635.1 uncultured Oscillospiraceae bacterium
TCCATCTTCCCCGCCCTGGCGGGCGAGGTGGAGCGCCGGCTGGGCAAGCGGCTGTCCGCCGCCGACCTGAAAAACCTGTATACCCTCTACGACCACCTTGCCCTCCCCACGGAGGTGATCCTCCTGCTGGTGGGCTGGTGCATCGAGGAGACCGTCCGGAAGTACGGCCCCGGCCGCAAGCCCTTCCTGTCCCAGATTCGCAAGGAGGGTTTTTCTTGGGCGCGCCTGGGAATTGATACCATAGAGCGGGCCGAGGAGCGGATCACTAAGCTCACCCGCCTGCGCTCCCGTGAGAGCGAGGTGCTCCGCCTGCTGGACATCGCCCCCCGCCCCCTGGTTCAGCGGGAGAAGGATTACATTGCCGCCTGGGACGGTATGGGCTTTGACGACGAGGCCATCCGCATGGCCTACGAGCGCACCGTACTGAAGAAGCAGTCCATGGACTGGGGCTATATGAACGGCATCCTCCGCCGCTGGCACGAGAAGGGGCTGCATACCGCCGCCGCCGTCCGCACCGGGGACCGGGACCCCCGCCCGGCCCGGGCCGGCGGGGCGCAGCGGGCGCTCCCTCCCGACCCAGGTCAGGAACAGCGAGCCCGGGAGGACATGGAGCGTATGCGCCGGCTGATGGAACAGATGAAGCAGGAGGAACACTGATATGCCATATGACGCCAACGTACTGCGCCGGGCCGCCCGCCGGCTGGAGGAGGAGAGCCGCCTGCGCCGGGACCGGACGGAACAGGCAAGACTGGAGGCCTACCGGCGCCAGCCCCGGCTGGAGCAGCTGGACCGCCGCATCCAAGGCACCATGGCCGGTCTGGTGGCCGCCGCCCTCCGGCAGGGGGGAGACGCCGCCGCCGCCGTCCGGGCGGTGCGGGAGGAGAACCAGAGCCTGCAGCGGGAGCGGGCCGTCCTGCTGGGCGGGCTGGGCCTGCCCGAGGACGCTCTGGATGACAAGCCTGCCTGTCCTCTGTGCCGGGACACCGGCTGGCAGGGGGCCAAGATGTGCCGCTGTCTGAGGCAGCTGTGCGCCCAGGAGCAGATCAAGGAGCTGTCCAAGCTGCTGGACCTGGGGGAGCAGTCCTTCGACACCTTCCGGCTGGACTACTACAGCCAGACCCCCTACCCCGGCCGGGGCGCCTCCCCCCGGGGCAACATGGAGCTGGTCTACGATGTCTGCCTGAGCTATGCCACCAAATTTGGCCGTTTCGCCATCAAAAACCTGTTTCTCTCCGGGGCGCCGGGGCTGGGCAAGACCTTCCTGTCCGCCTGCATTGCCCGCACCGTGTCGGAGAACGGCTTTTCCGTGGTCTACGACACCGCCGGCAATGTCTTTGCCCAGTTTGAGGCCCGGAAGTTCCTCCGGGACAGCCCCAATGGTCTGGACGCCCGGGACGAGACAAGGCGGTATCTAAATTGCGACCTGCTCATTCTGGACGATCTGGGCAGCGAGCTGACCACCCAGTTCACCCAGTCCGCCCTCTACGAGCTGGTGAACACCCGGCTGGTGGGGGAGAAACACACCGTCATCTCCTCCAACCTGTCCATGGAGGAAGCGGCCCGCCGCTATGCCCCTCAGATCGCCTCCCGGCTGGACGGGGAGTACCATGTGCTCCACTTCTTCGGCGACGACATCCGCCTGCTGCGGAAGAACCGGCTGTGAATACAGGTTCCAAACCTGAAAAGGAGAATTTTCCATGATCTATGCCCTCATCGCCGCGGCTCTGGTGGCCGTGGACCAGATTGTCAAATATCTTGTGATGACCCACATCCCCGCGGGGGGGCACGTCCCCCTGGTCCCTTATCTTGTGGAGCTGACCTATGTGACCAACACCGGGGCGGCCTTCTCCATCTTCTCAGAGCACACCTGGGCTCTGGCCCTGGTATCGCTGGTCATGTCTCTGGCGCTGGCCCTGGCCCTGTGGAAAAACCTGTTCCGCCACCCCTTCGGCAAGCTGGCTCTCACCTTACTGCTGGCGGGAGCGGTGGGCAACCTCATCGACCGGGCCTTCCGCGGCTTTGTGGTGGACATGTTCAACGTGCTGTTCATGCGCTTCGCCGTGTTCAACGTGGCGGATATCTGCGTGGTGGTGGGGGGCATCGCCGCCGGTGTCTACTACATGTTCCTGATGGACAGGCTGGAGCCCCGGGAGGAGACACCCAATGACGACGCTGAAGCTGACCGCTGACCGGGAGGGAGAGCGGGCGGACGGCTTGCTGGCCCGTCTGGTCCCCGATCTGACCCGCTCCGCCGCCCAAAAGCTGCTGGAGCGGGGGGCGGTCACGCGGGAGGGCCGGCCGGTGCGGAAGAACGACAGGCCCGCCCCCGGAGACATGCTGGAGGTGGTCCTCCCCGACCCGGAGCCCATTGACGTGCCGCCCCAGAACATCCCTCTGGACGTGGTCTACGAGGACGCCGACGTGATCGTGGTCAACAAGCCGGTGGGGCTTGTTGTCCACCCCGCCCCCGGCCACCCGGACGGGACCTTGGTCAACGCTCTGTTATATCACTGCGGAACATCACTATCCGGAATCAACGGCCAGCTGCGCCCCGGCGTCGTTCACCGCATCGACCGGGACACCTCCGGGCTCATCATCGCCGCCAAAAACGACCGCGCCCACTTGGCCCTGGCCGCCCAGCTCCAGGACCACTCTCTGGCCCGGACCTACGAGGCGGTGGCGGTGGGCAGTCTGAAAGAGGACAGCGGCACGGTGGACGCCCCCATCGGCCGCCACCCTGCAGACCGGAAAAAGATGGCCGTGGACCGAAAGAACGGCCGGGAGGCGGTCACCCACTGGTCCATTCTGGCCCGGTATCCGGGATACACCCATGTGGAGTGCCGCCTGGAGACAGGCCGCACCCACCAGATTCGGGTCCATTTGGCCTCTATCGGCCACCCCCTTCTGGGAGATACGGTGTACGGGGCCAAAAAGGCGGTCCCCGGCCTGGCGGGACAGTGCCTCCACGCCCGGCGGCTGCGGTTCGTCCACCCCTCCACCGGGGAGCTGCTGGAGCTGGAGTGCCCCTTGCCGGACTGGTTCCGGGAGGTTTTGCGGAAAATTGATCGGTAATTGGCAAAAACGCCCCTTGACAACCCCGCAAAAACCGGATAGAATACGGAACACATATACAAAATGCGCGGAAAAGGACGAGTACCCGCCCCCGAGACGCGAAGAGAGCCGCCGTTTGGTGCAAGGCGGACGGGAGGGGACAGGGAAAATCACCTTGGAGCTGAGGGCTGAATGACAGTAGGCCCCTCCGGACGCCCCCGTTACCGGGCAGCTTTTGAGTGGCCGGGATTTTGTGTCCCCGGCAAGAAGAGTGGTACCGCAGAGGTTTGCGCCTTTGTCTCTTTGTGGAGACAGAGGCGTTTCATTTTCCACGAAAATCAAATGCGAAATGTAATATAGCAAAGGAGTAATACAAAATGGACTACAACAAGACCATCAATCTGCCAAAAACCGACTTTCCCATGCGGGCGGGGCTGCCCGCCCGGGAGCCCGACATGCTGAAACGCTGGGAGGACATGGACCTCTACCACGAGCTGTTGAAAAAGAATGAAGGAAAACCCCTTTACAGCCTCCACGACGGCCCTCCCTTCTCCAACGGCGCGCTGCACATGGGCCACGCCCTGAACAAGTCCATCAAGGACTTCATGACCCGCGCCGCCGCCATGCGGGGGTATCTCACCCCCTACATCCCCGGCTGGGACAACCACGGCATGCCCATTGAGAGCGCCATCATCAAGCAGAACAAGCTCAACCGCAAGGCCATGTCCGTCCCCGAGTTCCGCACCGCCTGCCACGAGTTCGCCCAGCACTATGTGGACGTGCAGCGGGAGGGCTTTAAGCGCATGGGCGTCATCGGTGACTGGGAGAACCCCTACCTCACCATGTCCCCCTCCTTCGAGGCGGAGGAAGTGAAAATTTTCGGGGCTATGTATAAGAACGGCTATATCTACAAGGGCCTCAAGCCGGTGTACTGGTGCCCCCACGACGAGACCGCCCTGGCTGAGGCGGAGATTGAGTATCAGGACGACCCTTGCACCACCGTCTATGTGAAGTTCCCCATGTTGATGGACAACGCCAAGCTGACCCACCTGGCCCCCGCAAACCTCTTTTTCCTGATCTGGACCACCACCATCTGGACCCTGCCGGGTAACCTGGCCATCGCCCTCCACCCCAGGGAGAGCTACGCCATCGTCCAGGCGGACAACGGAGAACAGTATATCCTGGCTGAGGCCCTGGTGGAGAAGGTCATGAAGGTGGGCGGCGTGGAGAACTATAAGATTCTGGAGACCCACCCCGGCAGCTTCTTTGAGAACATGGAGGCCAACCACCCCTTCCTGGACAAGACCAGCCGTCTTGTGACCGCCGAGTACGTCACCATGGACAGCGGCACCGGCTGCGTCCACACCGCCCCCGGCTTCGGCGCGGACGACTACGAGACCTGCAAGCGATACAAGATCGAGATGGTGGTCCCCGTGGACGACCGGGGCCGCCACACCGACTACGCCGGCAAGTACGCCGGCATGAAGACCGAGGAGTCCAACCCGGTCATCCTGGCCGACATGAAGGAGAACGGGGCCCTGTTCGCCAGTGAGGATATCGTCCACTCCTACCCCCACTGCTGGCGGTGCAAAAACCCCATCATCTTCCGGGCCACCCCCCAGTGGTTCTGCTCGGTGGAGTCCTTCAAGGATGCCGCCGTGGCCGCCTGTGACGATGTCCGTTGGCTGCCCGGCTGGGGCATCGACCGGATGAAGTCCATGATTCAGGAGCGGGCCGACTGGTGCATCAGCCGCCAGCGCCGGTGGGGCCTGCCCATTCCCGTGTTCTACTGCGGGGACTGCGGCAAGCCCATCTGCACCGACGAGACCATCGCCGCCGTGTCCGCCCTGTTCGGGGAGAAGGGCTCCAACGCCTGGTATGAGACCGAAGCAGCGGACATCCTCCCCAGGGACTTCGCCTGCCCCCACTGCGGGAGCAAGTCCAGGTTTACCAAGGAGGAGGACACCCTGGACGGCTGGTTTGACTCCGGCTCCACCCACTTCGCCTCCATGCAGAAGGACCAGGGCTTCTGGCCCGCCACCGTCTATATGGAGGGCCTGGACCAGTACCGCGGGTGGTTCCAGTCCTCCCTGCTCACCGCGGTGGGCGCGCTGGGCAAGGGCGCTCCCTTCAAGGAGTGCGTCACCCACGGCTGGACTGTGGACGGCGAGGGCAAGGCCATGCACAAGTCCCTGGGCAACGGCGTAGACCCCGCCGACATCTTCAAGAAGTACGGCGCCGACCTCATCCGCCTGTGGGCCGGCTCCGCCGACTACCATGTAGATGTGCGCTGCTCCGACAACATCTTCAAGCAGCTCTCCCAGAACTATCTGAAATTCCGCAACACCGCCCGGTACTGCCTGGGCAACCTGGACGGCTTCGACCCCAACAATCTGGTCAAGCCCGAGGAGATGGTGGAGCTGGACCGGTGGGCCGTCACCAAGCTCAACGGCCTCATTGAGAAGTGCTTCGCCGCCTATGACAACTTCGAGTTCCACGTGGTCAGCCACGCCATCAACGACTTCTGTGTGGTGGAGCTGTCCAGCTTCTATCTGGATATCATCAAGGACCGGCTCTACTGCGAGGAGAAGGACGGGCTCCTCCGCCGCTCCGCCCAGACCGCCCTGTGGATGATTTTGGACACCATGACCAAGCTCTTCGCCCCCATCCTGGCCTTCACCTGCGACGAGATCTGGCTGGCCATGCCCCACCGTGAGGGCGATGACCCCCGGAACGTCCTGCTCAACGAGATGAACAAGCCCTTTGCGGAGTATGCCCTGGAGGAGGACGCTATGTCCGCCTGGAGTGGACTGATCGACGTGCGCAACGCCGTCAATGTTGCTTTGGAGCAGGCCCGGAATGAGAAAAAGATTGGCAAGAGTCTGGAAGCTAAGGTAACAATCCCCTCCAACCGGATTGCCGGAAGCCAGCTGATCGGAATGGACGAGCTGGCCGACCTGCTGATTGTCTCCCAGGTGGAGGTATCCTCTGATGTGACAGATATTCAGGTGGAGCCCGCCGCCGGCGCAAAGTGTGAGCGCTGCTGGAAGGTGCTGCCTACCGTGGGCGCTGACAGCAAGCACCCCACCCTGTGCCCCCGGTGCGCCCGCGTCGTCGCAAAGTCCATTTCGTTTGAGGCACTCTAAAAGAGTACCTCTCACTGCATTCCCTTGCTCCGCCGCTTCCAACCGCGACCCGCTCCGCTGGGCTCGCGGTTGGGGGCCGCCTTCGGCGGCCTTCCTGGGTCCCCGCGATCAAAGTCGAATCAAACAGACACCGCCCGGCGCAGTTTTTGCGCCGGGCGGAATTTTAAGTCCTTTGTCAACGAATTCCCAATTAAGCGCCAATTTTCGGCATAATATTCACTTCCATTCGTCTATTATAGTGCCGAAACGCCCGTTTGCCCGTTTATTCGTTTTCTTTCTCCGCCAGATAATCTTCCATAACAATGCGGACCATGCTGGCTACGCTCCGGCGCTCTTTATGCGCCTGAACCTCCAGCCGTTCTTTAAAATCGTTGGTCACGCGAAAACTGATTTGTGTCTCAGTCTTATCCATACGAACGCCCCCTTTGGTTATCATTGTATACCAAAGATCGTCAGGTTCCTTGACATTCTTTTAGTTTTTTTGGTATTATGTGAATGTCAGTAAAAAATTAAAAGGAGGTTTTTTTATGAAAAAAGAAGACATCACCTTGACCACCGAACAGTATCACACCCTGTATCTCCGGGCCTTTTCCCGTCTGGAGGACATCTCCCGCCGGACCGAGCAGGCCATGCGGGAGCTGGAGGAGCTGCAGCTGAGTATGGGCGATCCGCCCATAGAGGAACAAACGTAAAATTTTCTCAAAAACATGGAATTTCCCCTTTACATCAGGAAAAAACTATGATATATTATCCGAGCATGAAGCATGCGCCGTCCATCGCTTGGTTTCGGGATACGGCCCGCGCAGGTGCGCGGGGACGCACCCGCCCGCTACCCGGCCCTTGGACAGAACATTTTGAAAGGTGGAATTTTCCATGATCCGCAAGGACGAAAAGACGGCCGTTATCGAGGCCAACCGCACCCACGAGACCGACACCGGCTCCCCCGAGGTGCAGATCGCCATTCTCACCGCCCGCATCAACGAGCTGACCGAGCACCTGAAGGTCCACATCCACGACAACCACAGCCGCCGCGGCCTGTACAAGATGATCGGCAAGCGCCGCAAGCTGCTGGATTACCTGATGGCCAAGGACATCGAGCGCTACCGCGCCATCATCGCCAAGCTGGGCATCCGTAAGTAAGATTGTGAAATATAGGGCGGGCGTTTTCACGCTCCGCCCTATGTTCGCATATAGACCCCGGCAGTTTTTCTGGTCTTTTAGCAGTTGAATTTTGCCTTGGGCCGCGCCCAAGCTAAAATTCAAGTGCTAAAGGGCAGTGAAAGCTCCGGGGGAACCAATGAAAAGGAGAATCCACATGTCAACTATTATCAAGCAAAAGCAGTTTCCCAAATTCAAGAGCTGGACCATGGACCTGTGCGGCCGTCCCCTGACCATCGAGGTGGGCAAGGTGGCCGAGCTGGCCTCCGCCAGCGCCCTGGTGAAGTACGGCGAGACCACCGTCATGGTGGCGGCCACCGTCTCCCCCCGTCCCCGGGACGGCATCGACTTCTTCCCCCTGAGCGTGGAGTTTGAGGAGAAGCTGTACGCCGTGGGCCGCATCCCCGGCAGCTTCATGCGCAGAGAGGGCCGGCCCTCCCTGCCCGCCGTGCTGGCCAGCCGCCTGATCGACCGGCCCATGCGCCCCCTGTTCCCCTACGATTTCCGCAACGATGTGTGCATCCAGTGTACCGTTATGAGCGTGGACTACGACTGCTCCCCCGAGGTGGCCGCCATGATCGGCGCCTCCGCCTGCGTGAGCTACTCCGAAATCCCCTTCGCCGGCCCCATCGGCTGTCTGGAGGTGGGCTTCTGCGACGGTCAGATCGTCCTCAATCCCAACCAGGAGCAGCGCAAGACCTCCCGCATGGATGTGACCGTGGCCGCCACTCGTGAGAAGGTGGTCATGATCGAGGCCGGGGCCGACGAGATTCCCGACGAGATCATGTACGCCGGCATCGTGAAGGCCCACGAGGAGATTCGCAAACAGATTGACTTCATCGACCAGATCGTCAGGGAGATCGGCAAGCCCAAGATGGAGTACGACCATGCCCAGTTCAATCAGGAGCTGTTCGACGACATTGTGGCCAACTTCATGGACGAGGCCAAGGCCGCCATGGACACCGACGACAAGACCGTCCGTGAGCAGCGCTGGAACGAGATGATCGACCACTGGCATGAGAAGTATCTGGAGGACTATCCGGATATGGACCAGTATCTGGAGGAGTTCACCTACAAGTTCCAGAAGAAGATTGTCAAGGCCTGGCTGCTGGAGGGCCACCGGGTGGACGGCCGGGCCCAGAACGAAATTCGTCCCCTGGCCGCCGAGGTGGGTGTTCTGCCCCGGGTCCATGGCTCCGGCCTGTTCACCCGCGGCCAGACCCAGGTTCTGTCTGTGTGCACCCTGAACACCCTCTCCGCCTCCCAGAAGCTGGACACCATCTGGGAGGAGACCGAGAAGCGGTATATGCACCACTACAACTTCCCGCCCTACTCCGTGGGCGAGGCCCGGGCCCCCCGGTCCACCAACCGCCGGGAGTACGGCCACGGCTTCCTGGCCGAGCGGGCCCTGGTCCCCGTGCTGCCCTCTGTGGACGAGTTCCCCTACGCCATCCGCGTGGTCAGTGAGGTTCTTTCCTCCAACGGCTCCACCTCTCAGGGCTCCATCTGCGGCTCCACCCTGGCCCTGATGGACGCCGGCGTGCCCATCAAGGCCCCGGTGGCCGGCATCTCCTGCGGGTTGATTCAGGACGACAACGGCGGCTTTACCACCTTCATTGACATCCAGGGCGTGGAGGACTTCCACGGCGAGATGGACTTCAAGGTGGCCGGCACCAAGTCGGGCATCACCGCCATCCAGATGGACCTGAAGAACGACGGCCTGACCCACGAGATCATCAAGGAGGCTCTGGACATCACCCGGGACGCCCGGTTCGCCATTCTGGATGAGATCATGCTGCCCTGCATCTCCGTTCCCCGCCCCGAGGTGAGCCGCTGGGCCCCCAAGATGATTACCATGAAAATCGACCCCGATAAGATTCGCGAGGTCATCGGCAAGGGCGGCTCCGTGATTCAGAAGATCACCGCCGAATCCGGCGCTCAGATCGACATTGAGGACGACGGCACCATCCACATCGCCTCCCCCAACGCCGAGGCCTGCGACGCCGCCAAGAAGATGATCGACACCATCGTGTTCGTCCCCCAGGTGGGCGAGCTGTACTACGGCAAGGTGGTGCGCATCCTTCAGTTCGGCGCCTTTGTGGAGCTGGCCCCGGGCAAGGACGGCATGGTCCACATCTCCAAGCTGGCCGAGCGCCGGGTGGAGAAGGTGGAGGACGTGGTCAACATCGGCGATATGATCTGGGTGAAGGTCACAGAGATCGACGAGAAGGGCCGGGTCAACCTGTCCTACAAGGACGCCCTCCGGGAGATCAAGGCCAAGAAAGAGGCCGGCGAGCCCGTCAAGTAAGAAGATGAATTCGCGGTATTTCCCCGCCCGCCCGGCGGGGAAATACCGTATTCTGATGAAATTTATCTCAAAAACACTTGACATTTGGGATGATTCGGATATAATGATTAAGCCTGTCTCTGCAGCGGGGCAGGCTTAATCCTTGCTCCCGGTCTGATTCCGGGGGCCATATGTCCATAAGGAGGTGCAAAAACATGGCAAAAATCAACGCGAACTACGAGGCGGTCTACATCCTGAAGCCCGACCTGAGCGAGGAGCAGATCGCCGCTCTGGTGGAGCGGTTCAAGGGCGTGGTCGAGGCGAACGGCACTGTGTCCGAGGTTGACGAGTGGGGCAAGCGCCGGCTGGCCTATCCCATCAACGACCTGATGGAGGGCTACTATGTGCTGATGACCTTTACCGCCGCCGCCGCCGTCCCCGCCGAGCTGGACCGTATTTTCCGGATCACCGACGGCGTGATGCGCTCCATGATCGTCTGCAAGGACGAGTAAGGGGGAGCGGCAATGCTGAACAAAATTTTCATTATGGGGCGCCTCACCCGGGACCCGGAGCTGCGGCGCACCCAGACCGGCACTCCGGTGGCTTCCTTCTCCCTGGCCGTTGACCGGGATTTCAAGGACAAATCCACTGGCGAGCGGGCCACCGACTTTATCGACGTGGTGGCCTGGCGTCAGACCGCCGAATTTGTCAGCCGCTACTTCGCCAAGGGCCGTATGGCCGTGGTGGAGGGCCGGCTTCAGATTCGGGATTGGACCGATAAGGAGGGCAACAAGCGCCGCTCCGCCGAGGTGGTGGCCGACCAGATTTATTTCGGCGACTCCAAGCGGGACAGCGACGGCGGGGGCTATTCCCCCAGCTACGGCCAGGGCGGGAGCTACTCCTCGCCCGCCGCTCCCTCCGACCCCTTCGGCGGCTACGGCGCGCCCCCCGCGGATGGCGACCAGTTCGCCGAGCTCTCAACAGACGACGGCAACCTGCCGTTTTGACTTTGACCATATGGTCGTAAAAGGAGGTTAATCTCATGGCTATGGAACGCGATAACAAGCCCATGCGGGGCCGCAAGCGCCGCAAGGTCTGCGCTTTCTGCGCCGACAAGGTGGAGCAGATCGACTACAAGGACGCCGCCAAGCTGCGCCGGTTCACGTCCGAGCGGGCCAAAATTCTGCCTCGCCGCACCACCGGCACCTGCGCCATGCATCAGCGCCAGCTGACTGAGGCCATCAAGCGGGCCCGTCAGATCGCTCTGCTGCCCTACGTCACCGACTGATTCTCCATCATCCGTAAAAATTGAACCGCGAAGCCCCCTATGCAGCGATTATCCTGCACAGGGGGCTTTGTCTTTTGCCCGATTTTACCGGAGCGGCCCGGAAGGTCCGGGGAATTTTTCACCTTCCGCGGGTCCGCCCCGCCAGAAGGAGCAGGCCGGCGCACAGCGCCAGAATGACGCCGGCCATGGCGGCCGCCATACAAAACCGCGTATGTCTCCGAGTCTGCTCACGCTGAGCGGCCTGAGCCAGCGCCTCCTCCTCAGCCCTGGCCTGGGCTTCAGCCTCCGCTCTGGCCTCCTCCGCCTGACGGCGGGCCTCCTCCGCCTGACGGCGGGCCTCCTCCTCGGCCTCCCTGGCCGCCTGGGCCTCGGCCTCCAGCCGGGCGCGGCGTGCGGCATGGGTCTCTATGTGCTCAAAGAAATCGCCGCCCCCCTCGTCGGGACCCACCGCGGTGTAGTACAGCCCGTAGCGGCAAGGGGAGTAGGTTTTGATGTCCGCCGCCCGGGTGATGGGCTGGTCCTCGGCGCCGTAGATCCATTTGTAGAACCAGGTCCAGTGCTGGCTCTTGTGGCAGGCGAAGCCCTCCTGGGTCACCTGGAAGGGGGACTTGCCCCCCAGCCTGTCCGAGGGGGTGTCCAGATCAAGGGTGACGGGATTCTCCTCGTACAGGTGGAGGTACAGCTTTTCCACCGCCCAGGGGCCTCCGCTGTCCGGGAACCGGCCCGGGTCGGCGGCGGCGTGGACGGCCTGGGTGAGGGCGTCGGCACACAGCACATGGGCGCCGTGGCCGTACTCCCCGTCCAGGTCGTGGCTGACCACCACCAGGGGCCTGCACCGGCGGATACACGCCGCCAGATATCTTACAAAGTCCTCGTACTCGCTCCCCGCCCGGCGGTAGACCTGCTGCGCCTGAGCCAGGGCCTCGGCCCGGTTTTTGGACTGGGAGTACAGGTCGGGAAAATCAGAGATAATGGGGTAGTTTCGGATGCCCACCGTCCAAAGCCCGTCCAGCTGCTCGTGGGGGCGTCGGTGGTCCTGGCGGCCGTTTACCTCAAAGTGCTGGACGAAGTAGACCACCTGGACGGCCAGCTCCCGCTCCACGGCGTAATAGGGCAGCAGGCCGGCAAAGAAAAGCTGCTCGTCGTCGGAGTGGGAGGAGACCAGCATCAGGTCGGCCTCCTCCAGGGGCGGCTCCCACACCTGGACCCAGCTGGGCAGCTCCCCGGGGGAGAGGGCGTAGACCTCTGAGAGAGCGGTCCCCGCCGGAAACTCCAGGGTCAGCTCGGCCGGCACGCCGCCCAATAGGGCGGGCACATCCACATACTGGTGGAGGAAGCCCTCCTCCCCGCAGGTGGCGGTTCCGTTCAGCGTCCAGGGCCGGGGGAGGCGGTCAAAGAGGAGATACAGCCCGGCAATCCCGCCGGAGCGGGAGACTGTAATCCGCCCGCTCTTCTGGGCAACGCTCCAGGTGGTCTGGTCGCCGTCCCACAGCCGTTTGGAGTTGGAAAAACCCTCCGCCTGGAAGGCGGCGCCCGTATGGTCCGCCTCCTGGGCGCCGGCGGAGACGGTAAGCGCGGCACAGAGGAGCAAAAACAATCCGAAGGCCCGGAGTTTTCTCATTTCGCTTTCCCCCTTTGCCTCAATATACCATAGGACGGGTAGAAAGGCAACTGTGTGAGTCATGGGGCTCGCCGGTCCGCCTAAAAGTATAAATCAACACCTTCCGCTTCGTCAAAATTTTTCCTTGCAAACCGGAGCGTGGTGTGGTATAGTATAGAAGCGCTGAAAACCGCAGGTGTAGTTCAATGGCAGAATGTCAGCTTCCCAAGCTGAACACGAGGGTTCGATTCCCTTCACCTGCTCCATACAAAAACCCGCCGAATTCCTTGAAAATCAGGGCTTTCGGCGGGTTTTATTTTATGGCGAGCCTGTTAAACACCTCAAATATGCTCACAACAGCTCAAGTCGCTGGTGGAAAAAGTGGTGGAAGTTTACCGCCCCATCCCTCTCAGGAATCAATAAAGCTCCGGATGCGCAGCCGCACCCCCAGCTCCGCCGCGATCTTTTTACAGTTTTCAATCTCCTGCTGTGTCTTGTCCTTGTCTACAATGGTCATCACCACATCGGGCACATAGGCCGCCGACTCCTTGGCGAAGTCCAGCATGGCCTGATAGGCCGCCTCTCCCTGAGCGGGGTGGCACAGAGCGGCGTAATCGGCGGCGTTGTCGCTGTTCAGCGAGATGGACAGGGTGTGGATGCGGCCCTTCAGCTCGGGGCACACATCCCGGCCGTGAATCAGATTGGCATGGCCGTTGGTGTTGATGCGCACGGGGGGCAGCCTGCCGCCGAACCGCTCCTTCAGCCGGTCCACCAGCCACAGCAGGTCGTCCAGCCGGTAGGTGGGCTCACCGTAGCCGCAGAAAACGATCTCCCGGTAGGAGCACACGTCCCGGCCCAGAAAACTGTCCAGCGCCTCCTCCCGAGTGGGCTCCCGCTCCAGCCACAGGGAGTCCTCGGTATAGATGGACCCCTGTGCTCTGCCCTGGCGCAGGCAGAACTCACAGGCGCAGTTGCACTTGTTGGTCAGGTTGACGTACAGCGCATCCTCATATTCGTAGGTGATGGTCATAGCGCTTCCTCCTCAATTCCAAAAAACCGTTTTCCGTTCTTCAGAGTGATTTCCGCCGCCTGCTCGGGCGTGATTCCCTTCACCTGGGCCACGGTCTCGGCCACCCGGTAGACATAGCCCGAGTCGTTCCGCGTCCCCCGGAAGGGCTCCGGGGTCAGGTAGGGGGAGTCGGTCTCAATCATAATGCGGTCCATGGGCAGCCAGCCGATGACCTCCAGGGACTTCCGGGCGTTCTTATAGGTGACCACCCCGGTGAAGGACAGCATCCAGCCCAGCTTCACCAGAATTCTGGCGTCCTCCAGGCTGCCGGAGTAACAGTGGTATACCCCGGTAACCCCGGGATGGGCCTTCACCGCCTCCAGGCAGTCCCGGTGGGCCTCCCGGTCGTGGACAATCACGGGCAGGCCCAGCTCCTCCGCCAGCTCCAGCTGAGTATGAAAGACCTGCTGCTGAAAGTCGTGGGGCGGGTTGTCCTTCCAGTAATAGTCCAGTCCGATCTCCCCAATGGCCCGCACCTTGGAGTGGCCGGCCAGGGTCCGGAGGGCGTCTGCGGTGTCCGGGGAAAAGCCCTCGCAGTCGGAGGGATGGACCCCCACGGCAGCGTAAACGAAGGGAAATTTCTCCGCCAGCTCCACCGCCGTCCTGGAGCTGGCCAGGTCGCAGCCCGGGTTGAGGATCAGCTCCACGCCCCTCTCGGGCATGGAGGAAAGCACCTCCAACCGGTCGGCGCTGAAGGCCCCGGAGTCGTAATGGGCGTGTGTATCAAACAGGCGCATGGCGGTCCCTCCCGCAGTTTTCTTCTATCATACCCCACCGGAAAGAAAAAATCAAGGGCGGTCCGAGGGGTTGACAGGGTCCGCGGGCCGGTGATAGACTGGGGTCATCCAAGAACTATCCCGGCAGCCGGGGAGTCCGACAGAAAATACGATGTGAGGAGTTTGTTTCATGCTTCTAAAACGAGTATGCGTTCTCTATTTCAGCCCCACCGGGGGCACAGAGAAGATCGCCCGGGCGGCGGCCGGGGCGTTGGCCGGCAAATTGGGCCTGGACCAGGAATTTTTCGACTTCACCCGGCCGGAGGGCCGCGAGACCGAATACCGCTTCGGCCCCGAGGACCTGCTGGTGATGGCCTCCCCGGTGTACGCCGGCCGTCTGCCCAACAAGCTGGCCCCTGAGTACAAGGCCAAAATTTTTGGTGAGGGCTCCCCCGCCGTGCCCCTGTGCGTCTTTGGCAACCGCAGCCCCGACGAGGCCCTGCGGGAGCTGGTCCTGCTGCTGGAGGGCAACGGCTTCCGGGTCGCGGCGGCCGCCGCCTTCGCCGGACGCCACGCCTTCTCCGACAAGGTGGGCGAGGGCCGGCCCGACAGGGACGACCTGGAGGAGATCGCCGCCTTCGCCGCCAGAGCGGCGGAGAAGCTGTCCGGGGACATCCTTCCCCCGCTGGATATGGACCGGAGTGAAATCGGCCCCTATTATACCCCCCTGAGGGAGGACGGAACCCCCGCTAAATTCCTCAAGGCCAAGCCCCTCACCGACTGGAGCAAATGCTCCCGCTGCGGGGCCTGCGCCCGGTTCTGCCCCATGGGCAGCATCGACCGGGAGACCATGGAGGCCGTGGGGCTGTGCATCAAGTGCCAGGCCTGCGTGCGCAAGTGTACCCGTCACGCCAAGTACTTCGAGGACCCGGATTTCCTCTCCCACGTGGCCATGCTGGAGCAGAACTACACCCGCCGGGCGGAAAACATCACCCTGCTCTGAGTTCACCGTATATGAAAGCGCGCCGCCGGAACTTCCGGCGGCGCGTCTTTTATGTCAGGCTTATGCTGAACTCCACAAAATAGCTCTGCTTCTCCCCCTCGAGCCCGCCGAGGACATTTTCCTCGATTCGGTCCTCAAAATACAGCCGGTAGCCGGAGAACTCCGTCTCGCAGTCCACCCGGAAGCCGTCGTAGTCCTGGTGATAGTTCCCTTCGGCGTCGATCACCGCCTGGGACACCGCCTCTGCGTAGTACCGGTCGATTCCCAGGGCCAACATGGAGACGCGCAGTTGCTCGCCGGGGAGCACTTCCACCCTGGAATCGGGTTCCTTGAAATCATAGGTGTCCTCGCTCTCCCAGTCCCTGAAGATGGTCACCCCAGTAACCACCCCATCCTTCTGGATGAAGCGGAAGCTGGGCGGAGGGGCATCCTCCACGGGAAAGTGCCAGCCGTACTGCCGCCCGATCCGCCTCAGGTAGCTCCCGTCCTCCATGAGTCGGGGGAGGGACACCTTTCCCTGCTCATACTGCTCAAGGTAGTTGTAATTGTCCACAAACTCCTCCACCGTCAGCTCAGTTCCCCGATTGGGGGGCTGTGAGGCCCGGTCCGCCGCCCACACCGTCAGCCCGGAGCACAGCAGCACGATCAGGATATAGCCCGCCACCCGCATCCAGCTGCCCTTCCGGTCCCAGAAGGAGGTCTCCTTTGTGCTGCCGTCCAGATAGACCTGCCCCTCCCTCTCCCAGGGCACGGGGAACTCGTGGGTAACGTTCCAGTACATCCAGCCGTAGAACAGCGCCCCGACACCGGCGCCAATTGCCAGGTTCAGCGGCTGGGGAAGCAGCATGGGCAGGTCCAGGACGGCCAGGAAACCCGCCACGCTAAAGGAGCGCCGGGCCGCCTCTCCCAGGCCAAGGGGAGTGCCGTCCTCCCGGACGATTCTCAGCCCGAACAGGGCTTTGCCGGGGGTGGTCCCGAAGCGGTGGAGGAGGAAGGTCTCACTGGCCGCCGTCAGCAGCAGAACCAGCATGCTCAGCGTCAGGCCTCCTTTCTTCTCCAGAACGGCCATTTCCAGACTGAGCGGGCCGCAGAGGGCCAGCAAGGTGGAACAGATTCCCCGGTCCACCCCCCGGGCAAACCACCGCCGCCAGGGGAACACCCGCTTGGGCGCCCGGTCCTCCCGGATGACCTCCGCGTCCTGGGCCAGCCGGTCCAGATAGAGCTGGGCGTTCAGGGTGGCGAACTCCACCCCGTCCTCCCGCAGCTCCCGGCACAGCGCGGCCGCCCGGTCCAGCTCTCGCTGTTCCTTCTCCAGCCCTATCGCCCGCAGCTCCAGGGCGGAACCCAGGTCCCGGTCCCCCCGCTGCAGGTCGTGGATGTCCTCCAGGGAGAAGCCCAGCTGGCGGAGCAGCTTTACCTTTAATAAAAGGTCCACGTCACGACCGGCATAATTCCGATAGCCGTTCTCCCCTCGCTCGGGGGTGAAAAAGCCCTGGTCCTCGTAGTAGCGGATGTTGGCCCGGGCCAGCCCGGTGCGGGCTTCCACCTCTTTGATTGTCATTTGCGCACCCTCTTTTCCTTGGTTTTAAGGCGAGTATACACTATCAAGCGCCTTTACAGTCAATACCCTGATGAAAAATGACGAATACGTTTCTCCCCTGTCACCCCCCTTCCCCCCTCCCGAATGGCAAATCTATGCAGGTTCCCCAATGGTTTGGGTCACAATTAACACTCTTTTATTTTTTACACAAATTTTTGAAGAAAAAACTGTACAAATTGACAGGGCTGTCCCACTTGCTTTAAGCCCGAAAACCCGATATAATTTCAATGGTTAGACACTGCATAATGCCAGAGCTGATAAGACCGCAACGCCGGGACGGGCCCGTGTTGCTCTTTTTTCGCCTTTTCTTTGTTAAAAATCTAACAAAGATGGGCGGACGGGTTTGGTGCGCCCTATGTATCGTTTTGCTCCCCGTCTCTGATCTGGAAGAGCGTACGGGACGGAGGGGCGCTCACGATAGTGTCAAGAATTTAAACTAGGAGGACTGCAAAATGGATTTTCATCTGACGAAAGAGCAAGAGATGGTCCGCAAGATGTACCGCGAGTTCGCCGAGACCGAGGTCAAGCCTTTGGCCGAGGAGATCGACGAGGAGGAGCGCTTCCCCATGGAGACCGTGGAGAAGATGGCCAAGCTGGGCATGATGGGCATCTACTTCCCCAAGGAGTACGGCGGCGCCGGCGGCGACGTGCTCTCCTACGCCATGTGCGTGGAGGAGCTGGCCAAGGTGTGCGGCACCACCGCCGTCATCGTGTCCGCCCACACCTCCCTGTGCTGCGCCCCCATCTTTGAGCACGGCACCGAGGAGCAGAAGAAGAAGTACCTGCCTGATCTGCTGAGCGGCAAGAAGATCGGCGCTTTCGGCCTGACCGAGCCCAACGCCGGCACCGACGCCTCCGGCCAGCAGACCACCGCCGTGAAGAACGAGAACGGCGACTGGGTCCTCAACGGTTCCAAGTGCTTTATCACCAACGGCACCGTGGCCGAGACCTTCGTGGTCTTCGCTATGACCGACAAGAAGCTGGGCAACCACGGCATCTCCGCCTTTATCGTGGAGAAGAGCTTCCCCGGCTTCTCCGTGGGCAAGCACGAGAAGAAGATGGGTATCCGCGGCTCCTCCACCTGCGACCTGATCTTTGAGGACTGCATCGTTCCCAAGGAGAACCTGCTGGGCCAGGAGGGCAAGGGCTTCAAGATCGCCATGATGACCCTGGACGGAGGCCGTATCGGCATCGCCGCGCAGGCTCTGGGCCTGGGCGAGGGCGCCATCAACGAGGCCGTGAAGTACACCCAGGAGCGCGTGCAGTTCAAGAAGCGCCTGAGCCAGTTCCAGAACACCCAGTTCCAGCTGGCCGACATGCACACCCGGATGCAGGCCGCCCAGTACCTGGTGTACGCCGCCGCCATGAAGAAGCAGAACCACGAGTCCTACTCCATGGACGCCGCTATGGCCAAGCTCTTCGCCGCCGAGTCCGCCTCCGACGTGACCCGCCGCGCCGTTCAGCTGTTCGGCGGTTACGGCTACACCCGTGAGTACCCCGTGGAGCGCATGATGCGCGACGCCAAGATCACCGAGATCTACGAGGGCACTTCCGAGGTCCAGCGGATGGTCATTTCCAGCCACCTGGGCGTGAAATAAGATAGGAGGCAGATTGAAATGAAAATTATTGTTTGTGTCAAGCAGGTCCCCGATACCTCCGGTAAGGTGGCCGTCAACCCCGACGGTACCCTGAACCGCGCCTCCATGGCCGCCATCACCAACCCCGACGACCTGAACGCTGTCGAGGCCGCCCTGGTCCTGAAGGAGCAGACCGGCGCCGAGGTGATTGTCGTCTCCATGGGCCCCCCGCCCGCCGAGGGTATGCTCCGCGAGGTTATGGCCCGGGGCGTGGACCGCGCCATTCTGGTGTCCGCCCGTGAGTTTGGCGGCTCCGATACTTACGCCACCTCCCAGATCCTGGCCGCCGCCATCGACAAGATCGGCGTGGACAAGGACGACGTCGTCATGTGCGGCCGTCAGGCCATCGACGGCGACACCGCTCAAGTCGGCCCCCAGATCGCCGAGAAGCTGGGCCTGCCCCAGGTGTCCTACGCCGCCGAGATCACCAAGGAGGGCGACACCCTCACCATCAAGCGCATGCTGGAGGACGGCTACATGACCATCAAGGTCAAGACCCCTTGCCTCATCACCTGCATCAAGGAGCTGAACACCCCGCGGTACATGAGCGTGGGCGGCATCTATGAGTGCTATTCCAAGCCCTATGAGATCTTCGACTACAACACCCTGAAGGATCATCCCTTCATCGACAAGGACACCATCGGCCTGAGCGGCTCCCCCACCAACATCCTGACCTCCTTCACTCCTCCCCAGAAGGGCGCCGGCATGATGCTGGAGGGCGCTGACAAGGCTACCTGCGATACTCTGGCCGGCATTCTGGCCAAGAAGCACATGATCTGAGAAGGGAGATAAGAAGATATGTCTACTTTTAATAGTTCCGACGTTGCCGCCTTCAAGGGCGGAGTCTGGGTATTCTGCGAGCAGCGCCAGGGCACTATGATGCCCACCTCCTTCGAGCTCATCTCCGAGGGCCGTAAGCTGGCCGACGAGCTGGACACCAAGCTGTACGGCATCCTCCTGGGCGACGGCATTGAGGGCATCGCCAAGGAGCTGGGCGGCTACGGCGCCGACGGCGTGTACGTCTGCGACCACCCCTTGCTGAAGAACTACACCACCGACGGCTACACCAAGGTCATCTGCGATGTGATTGAGGAGTACAAGCCCGAGATCATGCTCATCGGCGCCACCAACATCGGCCGCGATCTGGGCCCCCGCTGCGCCGCCCGTCTGCACACCGGCCTGTGCGCCGACTGCACCCACCTGGACGTGGACATGGGCATTTATAAGGATTTCCTGAAGGAGAACTCCACTCTGGCCCCCGAGCGCATCGACGCCACCAGCCACGCCATGGTGCTGGGCCAGAAGCACGATGTGTCCCGCGACCTGAAGATGACCCGTCCCGCCTTCGGCGGCCACCTGATGGCCTCCATCATCTGCCCCCGGTTCCGTCCCGCCATGGCCACCGTCCGTCCCGGCGTCATGAAGAAGGCCGCCTTCGACCAGGCCAAGGCCGATGCCTGCGAGATCATCAAGCCCAGCTTTGAGCTGACTGAGGCCGACATGCAGACCGAGGTGGTCGAGGTCGTCAAGGCCGCCAAGAAGCTGGTTGACCTGATCGGCGCCGACGTGGTCGTCTCCGTGGGCCGCGGCATCTCCAAGGACGTGGAGGGCGGCATCAAGCTGGCTGAGGAGCTGGCTGAGGTCCTCGGCGGCGTTGTGGGCGGCTCCCGTGCCACCATCGACTCCGGCTGGCTGTCCGCCGACCATCAGGTGGGCCAGACCGGCAAGACCGTCCATCCCAAGATTTACGTCGCTCTGGGCATCTCCGGCGCCATCCAGCACAAGGCCGGCATGCAGGACTCCGAGTGCATCATCGCCGTCAACAAGAACGACACCGCCCCCATCTTCGAGATCGCCGACTACGGCATCTGCGGCGACCTGTTCAAGGTCACCCCGCTGCTCATCGAGGCCATCAAGGCAGCCAAGGCGGCCAAGTAAGGTTTTTTCAGCTTTAACTGTGCCTGTCCCTTTCGGGACAGGCACTCTTTTTTTGCACCTCCCTCTATCCCAGCCCATACAATGGATTAGAAACCCACCGCCCTGCCGGCGGTCCTGGAGGTATCCTATGAAACACGAACTGAACATCTGGGTGGTGGGCGGCGACCTGCGGCAGGCCAAGCTGGCCCAGCTGCTGGCCGAGGACGGCCACACCGTCCACACCTACGCCCTGAGCCACCCCCAGCAGGCCGTCTCCGGCCTCACCGCCGAGGCCACGCTCCGTCAGGCCGGCAAGGCGGACTGCGTGATTCTCCCCCTCACCGTCACCGCCGGAAACGGGCTGCTCAACGCGCCTCTCTCCCTGACGGAGCACCCCCTGGCCCCCATTTTAGACCAATTCTCCCCCCGGCAATTCCTCTGCGGCGGGCGGGTGGACCGGGAGACCGAGGAGCTGGCCCGGAAGCGAGGCCTCGCCATCCACGACTACTTCGCCCGGGAGGAGCTGGCGGTGGCCAACGCCGTGCCCACGGCGGAGGGGGCCGTCCAGCTGGCCATGGAGCATCTGCCCATCACCATCCACGGCTCCCGGGTGCTGATCATCGGCTATGGCCGGGTGGGGCGGCTTACCGCCCAGCGTTTCCAGGCTCTGGGGGCAAGGGTGAGCGTGGCCGCCCGAAAGTATGAGCAGCTGGCCTGGGCCCAGGCCATGGGGTTCGGCGGGGAGCACTTGTCCAACCTCAAGGGCTGGCTGTGCGGCTATGATCTGATCGTCAACACCGTCCCTGTCCAGGTACTGGGCCGGGAGGAGCTGGAGGATGTCAAGCCTGACTGCCTGATTCTGGACCTGGCCTCCAAGCCGGGCGGGGTGGACCTGGGAGCCGCCGGCGATCTGGGCCTGACCGTTGTCTGGGCGCTGGCCCTCCCCGGGAAGGTGGCCCCGGTGACGGCGGGAGCGGCCATCCGGGACACCATCTATAACATGCTGAGGGAGATTGGACTGTGACGCTGTTCTTTTCTTTTTAAAAAAGAAAAGAACCAAAAGAAAAACTTTAGGAAAAACTGCGTTTTTCCTCCACTTATATCAGAAAGGACTGCTTTCTTTGGAAGATAAAACTGTTGGATTCGCCGTGTGCGGGTCCTTCTGTACACACGCCAGGGCCATGGAGGCGCTGGAGCAGGTGAAGGCCCGGTTTGCCCGGGTGGTGCCTATCGTCTCGGAGGCGTCGGCCGGCACCGACACCCGCTTCGGCACGGCCCACGACCTGATGCGGGAGATGGAGCGCATCTGTGACCGCCGGGTCATCTCCAACCTGCGGGAGGCGGAGCCCATCGGACCCAAAAAACTCCTCGATTTGCTCATCATCTGCCCCTGCACCGGCAACACTTTGGGCAAGCTGGCCGCCGGGGTCACCGACTCCAGCGTCACCATGGCGGCCAAGGCCCACCTGCGCAACGAGCGCCCGGTGCTCATCGCCCCCTCCACCAACGACGGTCTGGCCGCCTCCGCCGCCAGCATCGGCGCGCTGCTGCCCCGGAAATACATCTACTTCGTCCCCTTCGGGCAGGACGACTTCGAGCACAAGCCCACCTCCCTGGTGGCTGACTTCTCCCAGGTGGCCGACGCCGCCCAGGCGGCCCTGGAGGGCCGGCAGCTCCAGCCGCTGCTGCTGCGCGCATAAAACAAAAGGGCTTCCCCAGAGCGGGGAAGCCCTTTGTGTTTTACTGCCGGACCTGATTGACCACGCCTACAAACAGGGGGATGTCCTGGGTGCGGATGACAAAGAGGAAGGGCCGGTCCAGGTCCATCACGCAGACCTCCTCAGGCAAAGCGCATGTAGATATCTCCAAAATGGTGACGGCGGCGGCCTCCACCCCCTCCTCGTCCACCTTCACCCGGGCCATCTGTTTGGCGTCGGACAAAAAGGCGTCCAGATCGGTGAGGGCGGACAGGTCGGCCTTTTCCGGGACCAGCAGGTCGGTAATCCCCAGGGAGGCCAGGGCCCCCTTCAAATCCAGGTCTGAGCTCACGTCAAACTTGGGCACCGACCACTGGACCTCCCCCCAGGTGGCGGCGTCCCCGTAGAACTCCAGGCGGGAGAGGAAGTCCTCCTTTTGGAGCAGAGCTTCGGGGGCCACCCCTTCGTCGGGGAGGACAAAGACCATCTCCCCCAGATGGGTGGCCAGCCGGGCGGCCTGATAGCCGTCCCTACGGATGAAGCTGTCGTCCTTATTTCTGTGCATGAAGTCCACCCGGGTCTCGTTCCCGGCGGCGTCGGTGAAGGTGTCGAGCTCCGTCTGATCGGCGTTGAACTCGCTTACCCAGGCGGCCTTGTAGTACAGGGAGGAAACCAGCAGGGCCAGAGTATCCACATTCGTCTGGACCACAGGCTGACCCCCGCCCACGAGGCCGTTGGTCTGCTTCTTCACCCAGTCGGTCACCGCCTGGTCGGCCTCCGGCTCCCCCATGGGGACAGCATAGGCCCCGGCGTAATACGCCTCTGCCAGGGCGTCCAGGGTGTCCTGGGCATAGGCGCCCTCCAGGGCGCTGTTGAGCCAGACGGAGTTGGCCAGAATCAGGGCGCTGAGCCCGTCGTCGGTGTACAGTGAACGCCAGACGAGCTCCACCTGCTGCCGGAGGGTGTCCACACTGTCCGCTCCCAGGGCGTCCAGCACCTGCTGCCTGCTGTCTCCACCGGCGCACTGGGCCAGCATGGCCAGGGCCGACCACAGGGACAGGGGAGAATAGATTGCGTTCTCCCCCTCCCGGCCCGCAAGGGTCAAAGGGGTGCTTCTGGCGGCGAAAGCGGTCAGGGCGGCGTGCTCCGCCTCGCCCACACCGGCACTTTCCCTCCGGAGGGCAGTCAGAGCGTCCATGTACTTGTCATAGGCCTCCTGGTACGCCTCCCAGCCACCTGCGGGCCCCTCCGCCGGCATCTGGGGCTGCTTGGGAAATTCCGGATAGATCGGTTCCGCCAGAGTATAGCTCATTTTTTCAGGCTCCTTTCCGTCAGACTCACCCGTACCGCCAGAAAATTGGGTCCCGCCGGCACAGCCGGCCAGCAGCAGGACGGAAGCCAGGGCAAGGGACAAGATTCGTCTCATCGCAGATTCTCCTTTCTGGGTTGAGCTTCTATTAATATAGACGAATTTCATCAGAAAAAGTTTCCACTCCGGAAATTTTAAAGGGGCGGCCATAAGGCCGCCCCTTTAAACTCACATGTGGGGAGAGCTTACTCCTCGGGGTCCTCTTCAGACTCCTCGTCCTCGTCGTCGCTGAGCTCCATGGCGTAGCGGGTCCCGCAGCCGGGACACTCCACCTCGCCGTCGGCCAGGGCCTCGTCGTCCACCACGATGTCGGCCCCGCAGGCAGGACACTCCACCTCAAACCAGTCGTCGTCGTAGTCCTCTTCGTCCTCGTCCTCGTCAAAGACCACCTCTTCCACGTCGGCCAGGTCGTCGGACAGCACGTCAATCTCCTCGCCCAGGTTGAGGGCGTTCTCCTCCAGGTCCTCCACGGACATCGCCAGTTCCTCCAGGATGCCGATCATCACGGAGATGAGCTTGCCCTCCTTGGACTTCTCAGTGTCCAGGTTCAGCCCCTCGGCCAGGCCCTTCAGATAGGCGACTTTCTCGGAAATAGTCATAGTTGTTTCCCTTTCTGAGGCAATGCCTCGTAGGGGCCGCCGCCTTCGGCGGCCCGCAGATAAACGGACGGGCCGGCGAGGGCGCCGGCCCCTGTAAGATATTTACGCCTTACATCTCTCCAGATACTCACCAGTACGGGTGTCGATCTTGATCTTGTCGCCGGGGTTGACGAACAAGGGCACCTTGATCTCGGCGCCGGTCTCCAGGGTGGCGGGCTTGAGCACGTTGTTGGTGGCGGTGTTGCCGGCAAAGCCGGGGTCGGTCTCAGTGACCTCCAGGTCCACGAAGTTGGGGGGCTCCACGCCAAATACGCTGCCCTTGTAGGACATCACCTTGCAGGTCATGTTCTCCTTGACAAATTTGAAGCTGTCGCCCAGCAGGTCCTTGCCGATGGGAATCATGTCGAAGGTCTCAGGGTCCATGAAGTAGTACAGGTCGCCGTCGTTGTAGCTGTAGTCCATGTCCTTGCGCTCCACGAAAGCCTGCTCGAACTTGGCGGTCGGGTTGAAGGAGGTCTCGGTCACGCCGCCGGTAATGACGTTCTTCATCTTGGTACGGACAAAGGCCGCGCCCTTGCCCGGCTTGACGTGCTGGAACTCCACCACCTGCATGACCTTGCCGTCCATCTCGAAGGTCACGCCGTTACGGAAATCGCTGGCAGAAATCATTGGCATAGGAATCATCCTCCATTATAAAAACTGTTTAGCATTTTCAACTGACTTATTTTACCCTATTTTTTCTCCCTTGGCAAGAGGTTTTCAGGAATTGGGGGGATTTTATCTGAATCTGTTCCACACCCTCGCCTCATTTGACCCTCTCGGCGCATTTTCGTCCTTGTATTTTCAGCTGGGGTGACTTATAATATAAGTCAGCGGAACCAATCTTATTTTTACATAAAGGAGAGCTTATATGACAGCCAGTGAGAAAAAGCAGCTGATGGCCACGGCCTGCAAGGTGCGCATGGGCGTCATCGAGGGAACCCACGGCGCCAAGGCCGGCCACCCCGGCGGCAGCCTGTCCGCCGCCGACGTATTCACCTATCTCTTTTTCAAGGAGATGAACATTGATCCCAAGGACCCCGGAAAGGAGGATCGGGACCGGTTCGTCCTGTCCAAGGGCCACACCGCTCCGGGGCTGTACGCAGCCCTGGCCAACCGGGGCTTCTTCCCGGTGGACGACCTGCCCACCCTACGGCACATTGACAGCTATCTCCAGGGCCACCCCAACATGAACACCGTCCCCGGCGTGGACATGTCCACCGGCTCCCTGGGTCAGGGCATCTCGGTGGCCGCGGGCATGGCCCTGGCCGCCATGCACCAGGGCAGTAACTGCCGGGTGTACGCTCTGCTGGGCGACGGCGAAATTCAGGAGGGCCAGGTGTGGGAGGCCTTCATGCTGGCCCACCACTATAAGCTGGATAACCTGTGCGCCGTCATTGACAACAACGGACTCCAGATCGACGGCCCGGTGGACAAGGTCATGAGCCCCTACCCCATCCCGGACAAGCTGAAGGCCTTTGGCTGGAACGTGGTGGAGATCGACGGCCACGACTTTGACCAGATCGAGGCTGCGTTCCACAAGGCGAGACAGACCAAGGGAGCGCCCACCGCCATTGTGATGAAAACCACCAAGGGCAAGGGAGTCAGCTACATGGAGAATCAGGCCGGCTGGCACGGCAAGGCCCCCAACGATGAGGAGTACGAGCAGGCCATGACTGAGCTGAAGGCTCAGCTGGCGGAAGTGGAGGCGATGTAAGATGGCGGATGTAAAGAAAATCGCGACCCGGGACAGCTACGGCAACGCCCTGAAGGAGCTGGGTGAGCTCCACGACGACCTGATCGTCTTTGACGCCGACCTGGCCGGGGCCACCAAGACGGGCACCTTCAAGAAGGCTTTCCCCGAGCGCCACTTCAACTGCGGCATCGCCGAGGGCAACATGATCGCCGTGGCCGCTGGGGCCTCCACCATGGGACTGGTGCCCTTCGCCTCCAGCTTCGCCATGTTCGCCGCCGGAAGGGCCTTTGAGCAGGTACGCAACTCCATCGGCTACCCCCATCTGAATGTGAAGATCGGCGCCACCCACGGCGGCATCTCCGTGGGCGAGGACGGGGCCTCTCACCAGTGCTGTGAGGACTTCGCTCTCATGCGCTCCATCCCCGGTATGGTGGTCATGTCCCCCGCCGACGACGTGGAGGCCCGGGCCGCGGTGAAGGCCGCCTACGAGTACAAGGGCCCCGTGTATCTGCGCTTTGGCCGGCTCGCTGTCCCCGTGTTCCACGACGAGGCCAATTTCAAGTTCGAAATCGGCAAGGGCGAGGTCCTCCAGGACGGCAATGATATCGCCATCATCGCCAACGGCCTGATGGTCAATGAGGCGATCACAGCGGGCAAGGCCCTGAAAGAAGCGGGAATCTCCGCCCGGGTCATTAACCTGTGCACCATCAAGCCCCTGGACGAGGAGCTGGTCCTCAAGGCCGCCCAAGAGTGCGGCAAGGTGATTACCTGCGAGGAGCACTCCGTCATTGGCGGACTGGGCGAGGCGGTGTGCGCCCTGCTCAGCGAGAAGCGCCCCACCCCCGTGCGCCGCATCGGCGTCAACGACGAGTTCGGTCACTCCGGCCCCGCCGCCGCCTTGCTCAAGCAGTTCGGCCTGTCGGCGGAGCACATCGTAGAGGTTGCTGAGGACTTCTGCGGATCGTAAGCCGTCATTGTCAAACCGCCCTCCTTGTACAAGGAGGGCGGTTTCGCGCTTATTGGATGGTCATTTCCCTGACCTCGTCTCCCAGCAGAGCGGCAAACTGGTCCAGAGACATGGCCCCAAGGTCCTCGCCGGAGCGGCGCCGGACGGAGACGGTGCCATTCTCCATGTCCCGGTCGCCCACCACCAGCATGTAGGGAATCTTCTCCAGGGTGGCCTCCCGAATCTTCTTGCCGATTTTTTCGTTGCGGTTGTCCACCTCCACACGGAAGCCCTGGGCGTCCAGCTTTTTGCAGACCTCCCCGGCATATGCCTCCGCCCGGTCGGTGACGGGCAGCACCTTCACCTGGACGGGGGCCAGCCAGGCGGGGAAGGCACCGGCGAAGTGCTCGGTGATGACGCCGATGAACCGCTCGATGGAGCCCAGCACCACCCGGTGGATCATCACGGGCCGGTGCTTCTGGCCGTCCTCGCCGGTGTACTCCAGCTCAAAGCGCTCGGGCATCTGGCTGTCCAGCTGGATGGTGCCGCACTGCCAGGTGCGGCCCAGGGAGTCGGCCAGATGGAAGTCCAGCTTGGGGCCGTAGAAAGCGCCGTCTCCCTCGTTAATCTCAAACTCCTTGCCCATGGCGGTGATGGCGGCCTTGAGGATGTCCTGGTTGCGCTCCCACTCCTCCACGGTGCCGATGTGGTCCTCGGGCATGGTGGACAGCTCGATGGTGTAGCTCAGGCCGAAGACATTGTAGACCTCGTCGAACAGCCGCACCGTCTCCTGAATCACGTCCTGCATCTGGTCACGGGTCATGAATACGTGGGCGTCGTCCTGGTTGAAGCAGCGCACCCGGAACAGGCCGTGGAGAGCGCCGGACAGCTCGTGGCGGTGGACCAGGCCGATCTCGCCCACCCGCAGTGGCAGCTCCTTGTAGGAGTGGGGCTCGCTGGCATAGACCAGCATCCCGCCGGGGCAGTTCATGGGCTTGACGGCGAAGTCGGTGTCGTCGATGACGGTGGTATACATGTTATTCTTGTAGTGGTCCCAGTGCCCCGACCGCTCCCAAAGCTGACGGTTGAGCATGATGGGGGTGGAGATTTCCACGTAGCCGTACTTCTTGTGGACCTTGCGCCAGTAGTCCAGAAGGGTGTTTTTCAGCGTCATGCCCTTGGGCAGGAAGAAGGGGAAGCCGGGGCCCTCGTCCCGAAGCATAAACAGGCCCAGCTCGCGGCCCAGCCGGCGGTGATCCCGCTTCTTGGCCTCCTCGATCTTGGCCAGATACTCGTCCAGCTCGTCCTTTTTGGGGAAGGCCACGCCGTAGATGCGCTGGAGGGTCTCCCGGTTGGAGTCCCCCCGCCAGTAGGCGGCATTACAGGCGGTGAGCCTGATGGCGTTGCCCTTGATCCGGCCGGTGGAGTCCAGGTGAGGGCCGGCGCACAGGTCGGTGAATTCGCCCTGCCGGTAGAAGGAGATCACCGCGTCCTCGGGGAGATCGTTGATGAGCTCCACCTTGTAGGGCTCGCCCCTCTCCTCCATAAACGCCACCGCCTCCGCCCGGGGCAGCTCGAAGCGCTCCAGCTTCAGCTTCTCCTTGCAGATCTTGCGCATCTCGGCCTCCAGCTCCTCCAGCTGGCCCTCGGTGAAGGGCTCGGGGGTATCGAAGTCGTAGTAGAAGCCGTTGTCAATGCTGGGGCCGATGGCCAGCTTCACCTCGGGGTGGAGCCGCTTCATGGCCTGGGCCAGCACATGGGAGCAGGTATGCCAGTAGGTGCGGCGGTACTCCTCGTTTTCAAAGGTATACTGATTGTTTTCTTCTGCCATGCAAATAACCTCCTGTTTTGACAGGGGCAAGAAAAATCCCACCCCTGAATGTGACTCAGGGGTGAGACATAATCCCACGGTTCCACCCTAATTACGGAAAGCACGATCTTCCGTCGCTCATGACCTCTGTAACGGGAGGGGCCCGGCCTGTTCCTCGCAGGCGGCTCCGGAGTGGTACCGGCCAGCTTCCGCGCGGGACGCTCGCAGCCCTTGGCATCCCTCTCTGAGCGCTTTTTCCGGCCTCTTCTCCGTCAAAGCCATTTTTGGCTACTATATCACCGGCCGGGAGAAATGTCAAGCGGAAAAGACCGCCGTTGGACGGCATTATTTTTTCCGCACCGCAAAGGTGAGGGCAAACCACACGGCCAGGTACAGGGTGACGGCCGCTCCGGCGGATCCCCCCGCGTAGTAGGAGGTCATCAGCCCGGCGATTCCGGCTAAGATCGCCCCCAGCAGGGAGAACAGATGGTACTGCCGCATGTTCCGGGCCACGTTACGGGCAGCGGCTCCGGGCAGGACCAGCAGGGAGTTGATGACCAGCAGGCCCACCCAGGTCATGGACAGGGTAACTACCACGGCGATGGCCGCCGAGAACACTGTCTCCTGCCAGAACACCCGGATTCCCCGGCTGTCGGCCAGGGCGGGGTGAACGGCGGAGAGCATGAGCTGGTTGAAGCTGGCCAGCCACAGTCCCGCCACGGCCAGCAGGATCAGGGCCAGCAGGCCCACCTTGGCCGGCTCCACCGACAGGATGTCGCCGATGAGCAGGTTGTTGAACCGGGTGAAGGACCGCCCTCCCAGGGTGGACAGGAAGATGCCCAGGGCCACGGCGGTGGAGGAAAAGACCCCGATCACCGTGTCGCTGGCCAGGGCGGAGCGGCGCTTGACCAGGTTGAACAGCAGCGCGAAGAGGATGGCAAAGGCCACGGCAGCCCAGGTGGGCTCGTGGAAGCCGCACAGCGCCCCGATGGCCATGCCGGTAAAGGCGGAGTGGCCCAGGGCGTCGGAGAAGAAGGACATCCGGCTGTGGACCACCATGGTGGACAAGATTCCGAACAGGGGGGTAATCACCAGGACCGCCAGTAGGGCGTTCTTCATGAAGAACATCATTCCCGGCTGGGCCCACTCAAAGGGCAGCAGGTCCACCAGCGCGTACCAGAGGCTCATTGTCCGCCCCCCTTTCCCATCCGCAGGTGGAAGGTGTCAAAAAACTCCGGGGAGGAGAGCACCTCGTCCGGCACTCCCGACTTGAGCACCCGGCGGTTGAGCAGGATTACCTTGTCGGCAAACTGGCCCAGGGTGGCGAAGTCGTGGGTGGACAGGAAAATAGACAGGTCGTACTGGGTGCGCAGCTCGTCCAGCATCTCCAGAAGCTGGTGCTCCCCCTCGATATCCACCCCGGACAGGGGCTCGTCCAAAATCAGGATATGGGGCACCGGCTCCAGGGCCAGGGCCAGCAGTACCCGCTGGAGCTGTCCCCCAGACAGCCCTCCCATGGGCCGGTCCAGAAGGTCCTCCCCGTGGACCCGGGCCAGACAGGCGGCCGCCCGGTCCCGGTACGTTTGGGGGATAGGCAGCCACACCGGCCATTTGGCCGTGGCGGCGGTAAAGAAGTCCAGCACCGACACCGGGTCCCCCCGGTCGAAGTGGGGGGCCTGGGGGACATAGCCCACCAGGGGCCGGGTCCCGTTGGTAATCTCGCCGTCGGCCAACCGGATGGCCGGCCCCCCGGCGGGGGAAAAGGTGATTTTTCCCTTATAGCCCATCTGGCCCAGAATACTGCGGAAAAGGGTGGACTTGCCCGCCCCGTTGGGGCCGATGAGGGCCACAATCTCTCCGCAGTGGAGATGGAAGGACACTTCCTCCAGGATGGAGTCCCCCTCCAGCTTAACGGACAGGCCCTCCAGCTTCAGGCAGCAGGAGCCGGCGCACCCGGCGGACAGCTTGCCGTGCTTGATCTTTCTCATCCGTTGGGCACCGTCCCTTCCCCGCAAAATCCGTTGATAATACTGCGAACATCCCAGCGCAGCTGGCCGTAGTGCGCCACCCCGCCAAACTCCGGGTCGGAGGCGTCGGGGCCGTCCATAATCATGGTCAACTGGGCCACCCGGCACCCCGTCTCCCGCGATATGGCCCTGGCGGTGGCGTCGGAGCCGTTGACCTCGGTGAAAATCACCGGAATATCGTACTCCTTCACCAGCCGGGTGATCTCCACGATCTCGCGGGCGCTGGCCTCGCTGCCCGCCTCCTCCTCGATAGAGGCCAGCAGCGGCAGATGGAAGGCCCTGGCGAAATACTGGAAGCCGTCGTGGAAGGTGATGAGGCCGGGGACTCCCTGGGGCAGATACCGCTCCATCAGCTCCCGGGCATCCTTTTCCACCTGGAGGAGAATTTCCTCCGTTTTCACGGCGTTGGCCTCGTATTCACCGGCGTGCTCCGGGTCGGTCAGCGCCATGCCGCCCCGCAAGTTGTCCGCCATGATTCGGGCGTTGGCCGGGTCCATCCAGTAGTGGGGGTCCCAATGGCCGTGGTCATGGCTGTCATGGCCGTCCCCGTCGTGGCGGTGGGACAGGTTCTCCAGCAGCTCCACCCCCGCGGAGCAGTCGATGACCTGGGCGTCGGAGGCCGCCAGGGCGTCCTCCAGAAACTCCTCCAGCCCCGCGCCGTTGAGAGCGATGATGTCGGCCCGCTCCAGCTTCTTCATGTCCGCCATGGACAGGGTGTAGTCGTGGAGGCAGCTTGCCGTCCCCGTGTCCAGCCGCTCCACCGCCACGCCGTCCACGTTTTCCGCAAGGGAGGAGGCAAACAGGTAGATGGGGTAGGTGGCGCACACCACGGTGAGACGGGGCTTCTCCGCCGCCGGGGTTCCGCAGAAGGGGAGGACCAGAAGCACCAGAAGGGCGGTCAAAATACCGAATAATATACCTTTTTTCATAATTTCCCTTCCAGCAGCTCCAGCAGCAGCCGCTCGTTCTCCCCGGCGGCCAGGGCCAGCTGGGCGGATTTCTCCCGCAGCCGGGAGAGCACGCCGTCATAGTCGGCCATCAGCGCGTCGGCCCGGCGGATGGCCTCAGCGCCGTCGAAGCGCTCCACATCTCCGGCAGAGGGCAGGTTCAGCTCCTCCAGATAGCTGGCCACCTTGGGGTCGTAAACCAGCCCCAGGGCGGGAACGGCCATTCGGGCGGCAAAGATCAGGGTGTGCAGCCGCATGGCCACGCACAGCCGGGAACGGCCCAGAACACCCATCAGCTCCCGGGGGGTGCAGGAGGCGTCCAGCACATGGGCGGGCTCCTCCATCTGCGCCCGGACCCGGCCGGTGACCTCCCGGTCCCGCTCGGGCTGCATCAGCAGAAACAGAATCTCCAGTCCGTAGGTCCGGCGCAGGTGATCGCACAGCCGGGCCAGCTGCGCCCAGAAGTCCCCCACATTTCGCCACTCCCGCACGGAGACCACCGCGAAGGCTGCCGTCCCCTCCAGGCCGGCGGCGGCCAGCAATTGGGCCGTCCGCTTCTCCCCCGCCGGCTCCAGATGGAACACCGGGTCGGCGGTGACCCGGACGGGGCGGGCGACCCCCATCCGCTCCAGCTCCCGGGCGGAGGCGTGGTCCCGCAGAGTGACCAGGGAGGCGCGCTCCACCACCCGCTTCACCCGGCGGCGGTTGGCCAGCCGGCGCACCGGGCCGATGCCGTTGGCGTAGAGCATCACCGGCTTGCGCAGAAGCTGGGCGCACCGGATCACGGACAGGTAGTAGAGCAGCGACCGGGTGGAGGTGGCGTCCTGAAGCAGGCTCCCGCCTCCGGACAGCAAGGCGTCGCACTGGCGCAGAGCCCGGCACACCCGCCACACCTGGAACCGGGGGATAGCCTCCAGGCCGTACTGCCTCCGGGTCTGCTCCGGGTCGTTGGACAGCACCGCCACCGACACATCGCTGCTGGCGGCCCGGATGGCCTGGTGGATAGACTCCAAAATGGCGTCGTCCCCCGCGTTGCCAAAGCCGTAGTAGCCGCTCATCACCACCCGGTACTTCTTCCGCCGCGCCTTTTCATAGGCGGACAGACAGTCCGCCGTCATGCGGCTGATCGAATACCGCTCCCGGACCACCTGGCGGCCGAAGGCTCCCAGCTCCTCCCGCCGCCCCGGGGACAGGGCCAGGGCGGACAGGATGTCCTCCAGCAGCCGCTCCGGGGTGGACACCGGGTCGGTACGGCAGCAGAAATTGGTGTCCACCGCCTTGTCCAGCAGCTCCGGGGTGAACAGGCCGGCGTGGCCCTGGGCTCCGGAGAGCACCGCCAGCCGACCGGCGGCCATGGCCTCCAGCGCGGCCCGGGACACCCCCACGAACAGGTCGCAGGCGGCCACGATCCGGTTTACGTCGGTGCGAGGGCCGGTGAGGAGGACGCAGTCCCGCCCTATCTCCCGGTTGACCCGCTCCGCCCGGGCGGTCAGCTCGCCAAAGGCGTCGCCGCCTCCGGTGACGACAATCCGCACCCCGGGCGCCTGCTCCGCCAGCCGGGGAGCCAGGTCGATGAGCTGCCGGGCGGTGTGGGCCGGTTCCTGGTCCAGCCGGCTGACGTGGCCCACCACCGGGGCGTCCCCCAGGCCCAGCTCGGCCCGGACCGCCCCGCCGGACACCTCCGGGGAAAATTTCTCCGTGTCGATGCCGTTGATGGTCAGGGTGATCCGCTCCTGGGCAAGGCCGTACTGCTCCGTCAGATAATCCCGGATGTCCTCCGACACCGCCAGGGTATGTTCTCCCCAGTTGGACAGCAGCTTCAGCGCCCCGCTCACCTGATATACCCCATGGCAGGATGTGACAAAGGTGAATTTTATCCGCCGCCTTAAAATGCCGCACAGGAAGGCGGGAATGCGGGCGTGGGCATGGACGATATCAGGCCGCTCCTCTTCTATAATCCGGCGCAGGATGCCCAGAGACCGGCTCATATCCCGCAGGCTGCGCCGGTGGAGGGGGGCCTGATAGTGGCGGACGCCGGCAGCCTCGATCTCCGGGACATAGACGCCCCCGTTGGAGACGATGGCCACGTCGTGACCATCGCTTCTCAGCTCCTTGGCCAGTTCCACGATGTGGGTCTCCGCCCCTCCGATATCCAGGCCCATGGTGGCCATCAGAATCTTCATGCCGTCCCTCCTGTCTTAGGACCCGTACTCAGTCCTCAATGTCAACTACGACCCCGTTAAAGGACGCCCGGTTGGTCCGGTAGGTCCTGGAGGAGTTGACCCCCACCTCATAGACCCGGTTGATGGTATAGCTCCGGCCGTCGCTTACCCCGGAGCCCCTGACGGTAATCAGCAGGTCCACCGTGCCCTCCACCTCGATCTGGGGCGCTGTCCCGTCCTGCATGTTCTCCTCCAGCGCGATGCCGGGGTCATTGAGCACCTGGACCTGGGTAATCTCCCCCACCGGCCCGCTGCCGCTGGAGTAGTTGGCGTCGTATACCTTGTCTCCCACCCGGATGGCGCCGGTGAGGTAGTCCTCCATTCCGACGGTCTGAATCTGGAAGGTGATGCTCTGTTCCCTCACTGTCCCAGAGCCGGTGGGGGTGGCGTTGTTCTTGACATACACAGCCGCCGCGATGACCGCCACCGCGGCGATCACCAGCAGGTCGATGACGCTGATTTTACCGAACAGACGGCCGTCCCGGTCTATGATCCTCATTTCGCCACCTCCTCAATGGACACCACGGGCCCGGCGCCCATATAGCCGATCCCCCGCAGATAGGCGGTGCTGCCCACCCGCAGCTCATAGCCGCCGTCCAGCGTGATGGCGCTGTCGGTGATCTGACAGGGGGACTCCAGAGTGAGCAGGATATCCTCAAAAGCATCCGTCTCCGCCCAGACCTTCCGAAGGTTTTCCCGGTCCAGCACCCGCCGGCGGCAGGGGACCGCTTCCACAGCCGTCACCTCGCCCACCACATAGTTCTTGATATTGTCGGCCACCTGATCTCCTGTCCGGATCAGCTCGCTGGTGCCGAGGATGCAGCGCTGAAGCCGGACCGTATACCGGACGCTGGAGGTGGACGCGGGGGCCGCCTCGTCGGGAATCTGGGGCTTCATGGCGGTCCACAGCAGGAAGGCCCCCACCGCCAGGGCCAGCGCCAGAACGATGCCGTCAAAGAGGTTCAGGCGCAGGCGGAATTTCTTCTGTTCCATTTATTTGGCTCCTTTCAGAATGTCCAGGTAGATGCTCTCTGTATTTTTGGCGAAGGCCTCGCCGGTAAAGCTGTTCTCATAGCGCTCTCTCGCCCTTCGGCCCATGGCCTGCCGCTCCTCGGGGCGGTCCATCAGCCGCTCCATGGCGTCCGCCAGGGCGGCGGCGTCCCGGCTGGGGAAAATCAGGCCGGTCCGGCTGTCCTCCACCACCCAGGGGTTGCCGCCGTAGTCGCTGGCGATGGAGGGCAGTCCCAGGCTCATCCCCTCCAACAGGGCCATGGAGGTGGCCTCGGTGCCGTAGGAGCAGTTGAGCTGCACGTCCAGAATGTTCAGCAGGGCGGCCACGTCGGACCGGAAGCCCAGCAGGCGGAGCCTGTCCCCCACGCCGGCGTTTTGGACGGCATGGGCCAGCTCCTCCTCAAAGGGGCCCGTCCCCGCCGCCAGAACGGTGAAGTCCTTCCGCCCCCGCTCCATGAGCAGGCGGACCGCCTCCACCAGATACAGGTGGCCCTTGTAGTCCTCCAGCCGGGCAAAAATACCGAATACCACCGCCCCCGGCGGAATGGACAGCTCCTCCCGCAGCGCCGCCCGCTCCTCCTCAGAGGTCCGGGGCACCGGCGCGGTGCCGTTCATCACCACCGTGATCTTGTTCGGAGACACGCCGCCCTGGACCAGATTGTCCCGGGCGGCGGGGCTGACGGCGATGATCCGGTCGGCGCAGCGCTCGTTGACCAGCTTGTTGACCCACCGTCCCGGGGGATACCGCAGCCTGGCGGGGACGGGAAAGGCGGAGTGCCGGCTGTACACCACAGGGATGCGGCAGCTCCTGGCCGCCGCCCGCCCGGACAGACAGCCGTGGGTGTGAACCAGATCAGGGCCGGTCTCCCGAAACAGCCTTTTCAGCGCGCCCATGCCGGCCCGGCTCCAGGAGCGGTCCGCGATTCCGTCCACCTCATAGACCAGGGCCCCGGCCTCCTCCAGAGGGGCCTTCAGCATACTCCCCCGGGGCAGGGCGGCCAGCAGCTCAAAGCGGCTTCGGTCGGCATAGCGCAGATAGTTCAGCAGCACCCGGCCCGCCCCGCCGATATTGGTGTCGCTGATGACGTTCATCACCCGGATCATAGGCCCCTCCTCTCCGGCAATTCGCTCCGCCTGGCGCACAGCGCTCCCAGAGCCAGAAAGACCCAGAACAGGAAGAGCACCCGGTAGTTGTAGAAGGAGTAATCCGTCATGGCCTGGACCAGAAAGCCCGCCGCCCCGCCGGTAAAGGCCACCTGATTCAGCCGGCTGCTCCAGTCCTTCTCCCGGCTGAGGCTGACGCACATCATACGGAAATAGACGAACAGCAGAATCAGAAAGACGGCCAGGGCTGCGGCTCCCGCGTCGCAGGTGATCTGGAGAAACAGGTTGTGGGAGTGGGGGGCGTCGATGCCGTTATAGCTGTAGGCGGGATAGACCATGTTGAAGGCCTCCGCCCCCGGTCCGATGCCGCACAGCCAGTAGTCCTTCAGCATGTCCAGGGTGCCCATCCAGATGTGGACCCGGTAGGCGGTGGAGGCGTCGGCCAGGTTGCCGATACTGGCAAAGCGGTCGATGACGGTCTTGGGAAGGGTAAACCACATCAGCGCCAGGGCGGGCGGGATGAGCAGCATCAGCCGGGGGCTGAGCAGGATGAAGAATACCGCCCCCGCAAACAGCAGGCCCAGCCAGGCCCCCCGGGAAAAGGTGAGGATCATGCACAGGCACATCAGGGCGCAGCACACCAGGTAAAAGGCCCGGCCGGTCCAGCTCTTGGCGGACAGCAGCTTGGCCCCGCCGATGGGGATGGCCAGGATCAGGTACTGGCCCAGCATATTGGGGTTGTTCAGGGTGGAGGCCACCCGGAACTGGATGGTGGAGAACATGTCGCTGTCCACCCAGGCCTCCGACTGGTAGCCAAAGCGGAAGAGGTACTGCAAAATGCCCCAGGCCGACACCGTGGCGGCAGCCAGCACCATGGCGGTGAGGATGGCGTCCAGCTGGGCGCGGCTGTCCACCGCGTTTATCAGCACAACGGCAAAGAGGATAAAGGCCGCCGAGAGCAGGCCGGGTTTCAGGCTGGCGCGCAGGTTGACGGAGAACAGCGTCCCCGCCATATAGACGGCGGCGTACAGGATGATATATCGGTTGACGGGGGTCCAGACCAGCTTCCGCTCCCGGCTGCGCACCAGGGCCAGCAGCAGCGAGCAGCAGCTCACCGCCGTCATCCCCAGCACCGCCATCGTGGGCACCAGGGGAGCTGACATCACGGGCAGCAAGCACCAGAACCAGGTGTTGGTGAACACGCTGCCCTTGAACAGCCACTCCAGATGCAGAAGCTCATACAGCCGGCACAGCGCCCCCCGGACGGCTGACCACAGCTTGTAAAAGACGCTGCCCTCCGACAGCTCCGGGCCCCATCCCGCCGGGTGGAGGAACCACCGGACTATGGCGCTGCCCCGCCACTGCTCTCCGCACCAGCCGCACAGGGCCATCAGCCAGCGCCAGAGGAAGCTGGCATTTAACATGTTCTTCGCTCGTTCCATGGCTCAACCTCGTTTCAATATCTTTTTCACCAGAGATACGCACAGCCCCGTCTCCTCCACCCGCAGCGCCAGGGTCAGCAGGAAGTAGAGGACCACGCCGGACAGGGCGCACAGGCCCAGGCACAGCAGCTCCCCCGGCTTTCCCGCCGGGAACAGGGGGGACAGCGCCTCCAACAGGGCCCTTGCGCACAGCCCCATGACGGCGGCGGCCAGCGCCATTTTAAGCAGGTCCCGCAAGGCGGCTTTGTCCAGCGCCCTTCCGCCCCGGCGCTGGAGGGGCAGGAGCAGCAGAACGGCGTATACCGTGGCTGAAGCGGCCGAGGCCAGAGCCAGCCCCGCCACCGAAAGTCCCAGAATACTGCACAGAGCGATATTCACCGCGATGGCCGCGCCCCCCGCCAGGAGGGGCACCTTCCCCTCCTGGCGGGCGAAGTAGGCCCGGCTGAGGATGTTTTGCACGGCGTAGCCCGCCATGCCCAGGGACATCCAGCTCAGGGCGGAGGAGGTGATGTCCGCCGCGAAGGCGTCAAACTCTCCGCCGCCGTAAATCAGGGAGATCAGGGGCCTGGCCACCGCCGCCAGTCCCGCCGACATGGGCATGACAAAGAACAGGGTCAGCCGCAAAGTCCGCCGGACGGTCTCCTGAAAGTCCCCCTCCCGCCCGCCGGCGGTGAGCCGGGACAGCTTGGGGAAAATCACGTTGGTCACCGACAGGACAAACACCCCCGCAATCACCAGATAGAGGTTGGAGGAGTACTCCAGAGCGGCCACTCCCGCTCCGTCGTACAGGCGGGAGCCGAACCGGGAATTGATGGCCAGAATGATGGGCTGCACCCAGGTGGACACCATCACCGGCCCCATGAGGAGCAGCACCTTTTTCATCCCCTCCGACCGCACCTCCAGGCCGGGCCGTAGGGGGCTGTTCAGTTTGCGCAAGGGGGGCAGGAGGATGGCCCCCTGCAAAAACCAGCCCAGCAGGTAGGCCCCCGCCAGTCCGTAAATGCCCAGCTCGGCGTCCAGGGTAAAAAAGTAGGCGATAATCACTAGGTTGGACACCGCCGACATGAGGGCGGGGGCGGTAAAATGGTCCTGGGCCTGGAGCACTCCCACCAGACAGAAGGCCACGCCGGAGAAGAGGACGGTGGGGAACATCACTCGGGTCAGCGAAACGGCCAGAGCCGCGGTCTGGGGGTCGGAGTAGTCGGCGAAGAGGGCCACGAAGGGTCCGGGGAATACCATCCCCGCCAGAGTGAGGGCCCCGGTGAGCAAAGCGACCACCGTGAGAAAGCAGCCTGCGAAGCGCAAGGCCTCCTGTTTCCCCTTTTTTTCCAGATACTCGCTGAACACCGGAATAAAGCAGGCGGCAATGGCGGAGGCGAACACCGCGTCGAAAAATACCCGGGGAATTCGGCTGGCCGTGAAAAAGGCGTTGGCCGCCGGACCCGTGCTGTAGTGAACGGCCAGCAGCCTGTCCCGGTAGAGGCCCAGTACCTTGCCGATGAGCGTGACCGCCATCACAAAGCTGACAGTCCTGGCCGCGCTGTCGTGCCGCTGCTCCAGAGTGTCCACCTCCTTTAGACATAATCGGTATATTGTACATCATATGGAACGATTTTTCAACCGAAGAATCCTGAATGTTTTGTGAACTTCTTTTCTCTGCCCTTTTTCCCGTTTTTTCCATTGAAAGAGGCGGACCGCTCTGTTATAATGTGGGAAATACCCTTTGGAACACACCCGACAATAAGGAGCTTACCATGAGACATACCACTTCCCTCCCCCGCAGAATGGCGGCGCTGCTGCTGACCCTTGTTCTGCTTCTGCCCACTGTCTACGCCGCCGCGGGTGAGCAAAAGCTGCAGACCACCACCCAGCTCGCCAACGGCCTGACTTACCGCAATACCGTCACCGTCAACAGCGGAAGCCGGGTGGAGAGTTTTTCTTTGGAGCTGGAGCCGGGCAGCGACGCCTGGCCCATCCTGGCCCAGGCCAGCGGAACGGTCTACGGCGGAGCCAGTATCAACTACGCCGTCTCCCAGGCCCAGGCCCAGGGCTATCATGTGCTGGGCGCCATCAACACCGATTTCTTCGCCATGTCCACCGGCGTGCCCATCGGTCTGGTGGTGGAAAACGGGATCTATAAGTCCAGCAACGACGGCGAAAACGCCCTGGCCATTGCCAACGGCCGGGCCGGTATTCTGGACAGGCCCCAGGTGTCTCTGTCCCTCCACAACTACAGCAGCGGCCTCACCGTCACCCCCAACCACTTCAACAAGACCCGGGGAGAAGGGGGCGGGCTCTACCTGCTCAACGAGCATTTTTCCACCGTCTCCACCCGGGCCCAGGGCTCCGGCTGGTATGTGCGCATGAAGGCGGCGGCCGACCCCGCCACGGGACGCGCCCCCGGCCTCACAGTCAACTCCACCCTCACCCTGGAGGTCACCGAGCTGATCCTGTCTGACCAGCCCGTCTCCATCGGCCCGGACGAGTACATCCTCACCGCCACCGCCGGCGATGGTCTGAGCGAGGTTTTCAACAGCTTTCAGGAGCGGGACCGGATCATTTTGACCACCTACTGTCAGGACCCCGCCCTGTCCGAGGCACGGTGGGCCTGCGGCGTGGGGGACATCATGGTGCGGTACGGCGTCATCACCGACGACTCCACCTGGGTCTATCGGTCCGACGGCCGTCAGCCCCGCTCCGCATTGGGAATCAAGCCTGACGGGACCATGGTCTTTTACGCTGTGGACGGCCGGCAGTCGTCCCACTCGGTGGGCCTGACTCAGTACAATCTGGCCGAGGAGCTGCTCCGTCAGGGCTGCGACACGGTGGTCAACCTGGACGGCGGCGGCTCCACCGCCCTGTCCGTCTGGGTTCCGGGGCAGTCCGGCCCCGCTGTGGTGAACAAGCCCTCCGACGGCCGGGCCAGATCCTGCGCCTCCTACCTGCTGCTGGTCACCGACCGGCGAGGCGACGGCCGGGCCGACCGGCTGGTCTCCTCCGACAACGGCCAGGCGGTGCTGGCCGGTTCCTCCCTCTCTCTGTCCATGCCCAAGGCCGTTGACCTGGGGCTGAATCCGGTAAATGTCAATCTGTCCGCGCCGGCCTACTCCTCCTGGAACGGGCTGGGCGCCGTCCAGAACGGGGTCTACACCGCCGGCTTTTACCCGGGGACCGACACCATCCTGGTCTCCGCCGGCTCCCTGTCCGGCCAGTTCCAGCTCCATGTGGTGGACCAGCTCACCGATCTCCAGATCGGCCGGGCCGGTTCCTCCTCTTCCCTGACCTCCCTCACCGTCAGGGGGGGCGAGCAGGTCCAGTTCACCGTTTCGGGCAGCTACTGGGGCCGCACCGCTTTGCGGGACTTTGGCCCTGTGGCCGTCACCGTTCAGGGCAATGTGGGCACGGTGGACAAAAACGGCCTGTTTACCGCCGCCCAGAACCCGGGGGCGGGCTCCATCACGTTCTACGCCGGCGGGGTCAGCAAGACGGTCCAGGTCTCCCCCTCCTACGTCCACGACGACGTCGCCCCCGGCCACTGGGCCTACGACGCGGTGGAGTACTGCTACAACAAAGGCATCGTCCGGGGCGTCAGCGCCACCCAGTTCGGCGCGGGCAGCCCCATGCGCCGGGGCGACTTTATTCTGATGCTCTATAACGCCGCGGGCAAGCCGGAGGTATCCCAGGGCTGTACCTTCACCGACGTGTCCCCCGACAACTACTTCTATACCGCCCTGGCCTGGGCGCAGAGCCGGGGGCTGGCCTCCGGCACCGGCAGCGGTCAGTTCTCCCCCTGGAACCACATCACCCGGGAGCAGGCGTTCTCCCTGCTGTACCGCTTCCTGCCCCTGATCGGCAAGAGCTGCCCCGACGCCCCTCTGTCCGCCCTGGACGCCTTCCAGGACAAGGACAAGGTGGCCGAATACGCCAGGACCGCCACTGCCACTCTGGTATCCCAGGGGCTGGTCTCGGGCAGCTCGGGAGTCCTTGATCCCAAGAGCACTCTGACCCGGGCCCAGATGGCCTCTCTGGTCTACCGGGTGCTGGAGCACACCCCCATCACCGGCCCCCTCCCTGAAACGCCTGACACGCCTTCGGGCGGCTATAAGCTGGCCCTGAGCCAGAGCCAGGCTACCCTGACCTCCGGCGGCAGCGTCACCCTCACCGCCTCCATCCTGCCCAGCCCCGAGAGCGCCGCCGTCACCTGGACCAGCAGCGACCCCGGCGCCGCCGCCGTCACGGCGAGCGGGACGGTCACCAACCTCTACCCCGGCACGGGGACCAAGACGGTCACCGTCACCGCCGCCTGGAACGGACTGTCCTCCTCCTGCGAGATCACCTGCAAGAGCGCCTCCAGGACCGGCACCGTCACCAACGCGGAGCTGGGACTGAACGTCCGATCCGGGCCGGGCACCACCTTCGGCCGGGTGGGCAGCCTGCTTAACGGCGACCGGGTGGTAGTCCTGGGGCAGGAGAGCGGCTGGTATCAGATTCTTTTCCGCAACGCTGACAATCAGGCCGCCATCGGCTACGTCTCGGCGGACTACCTGACCTTGAATCCCTAAAAAACCCGCGTCCCCGGAAATTCCCGGGGACGCGGGTTTTTACATCGTTTACAGCCCGTTTACCACAAAGCCGGGCCGCCGGCCCTCCATCAGCAGCTTGACGGAGCTCCACATGTTCCGGTGGGCCCGGCGAAAGACGCCGCCGGTGATCCCGCCCAGGTGGGGAGAAAAGACGGCCCGGTCCGCCGCCTCGGGGGGCAGGTCCACCAGGGGATGGTCTGCCGGGGTGGGCTCTGGGTCAAACGTATCGATGGCAACGCCCCCCAGCCGGCCATTGATGAGCGCCCGGCGCACAGCCAGGTTGTCCACCAGCTGGCCCCGGGCGGTGTTCACCAGAATGGCCCCCGGCTTGACATGGGACAAAAATTCCTCATTGACCATATGGGTGGTCTGTTCGTTGACGGCGCAGTGGAGGGAGAGAATATCACAGCGCCCGGCCAGCTCCTCCAGGGGCAGGTATTCTACCCCCAGCTCCGCCTCCGCCTCGGGCGGGCGGCGGTGGGCGGTGTAGTAGTACAGCTTGCAGCCGAAGGGACGCAGCAGCTTCGCCGCGGCGGCACCGATGTCCCCCAGGCCGATGATGCCCACGGTCTGCTCCCCCAGCTCCGGGGCGCTGGACACCATGAACCGCTCCTTGAACCTGATCTGCTCCCCCGCCAGGACAGCCCGGTGGCCGGTAACTCCGCACCGCAATGCCATGAGCATGAGCATCACCGCGTGCTCGGCCACGGAGGCGGCGTTGCAGCCCTTGTTGTTGCACACAAAGACGCCCTTCTCCCGGGCGGCCTCAATGTCGATGGCGTTGAAGGCCACCCCCTCGGAGTGGATCATTTTCAGATTGGGCAGCAGGTCCATCATCTCCCGGCCGACGGGGGTGATGGCGTCAGCGAAGATCACCTCCGCGTCCGGGTTGTCCGCCGCCGCGCGGAGAGACGGGGCGGGCGCGCCGCAGAATACCAGCTCCACAGGCATGTCCCTGACAAAGTCGGGGAGGAACAGGTCGTAGCGGGCCTTCGGCCCGAAAATAAGAATTTTCATCGTCTCGCCTCCAGAGCCGCCCAGCCGTTTTTCTCCCGCTTTCCGGTAACGGTGAGGCCCGCCCGCTTCAAGGCCGCCTCCACCTCGCCTGCCCGAACATCGATGATGCCGGAGCACAGAAAGATCCCGTCCTCCTCCAGCAGGCCGGGCGCCTGGGGGGCCAGGGGGATGATGACATCGGCCACAATGTTGGCCAGCACCAGATGATACCGTTTCCGGGCCAGCTCGACCGCCAGGGCGGTGTCAGAGAGCACGTTGCCCGCCCGGACGGTGTATCGGTCCTTCCCGATACCGTTGAGGGCGGCGTTCTCGTAGGCCACGTCCACCGCCTTGGGGTCGATGTCCACGGCGACGGCGCTTTTTGCCCCCAGGCACAGGGCGGCGATGGACAAAATACCGCTGCCGCAGCCCAGGTCCAGCACGTCCCGGCCGGGGACGGTGTGCTCCTCCACCCCCTCCAGGCACAGCTGGGTGGAGGCGTGGGAGCCGGTGCCGAAGGTAAGGCCCGGGTTGAGATAGAAGGGCACCCGCCCGTGGGGCACAGGCTCCTCCCGCATCCACTGAGGCACCACATAGAGCCGCCGGCCGATCTCCAGCGGCTTATAATATTTCTGCCAGCTGTAGGCCCAGTCGTTGTCGGCCAGAGGGGCGGCGGTGTACTCGCAGTTCAGCCCCCGGGTATACTGCTCCAGCTGAGCATGTCCGTCGTCGTCATCGGTGACATAGAACTTCACCCGGGCAGCTCCGCGCATCCGGTCCAGCAGCTCCTGGTCCACGTAGTCCCAGCACTGCCGGTTCTGCTCCAGGAAAGTGAGGAATTCCCCCTCGTCCTCAATGACCAGACTGTCCATCCCGGCGGCCGCCAGTCTGGCGCATACTTCGTCCAGCTTGTCCGGCGTGGTATTGACGGCTATTTCAAGCCATTTGATCTCGTCCATAGCATTCTCCTTGTCGCGCCTCGCCTGTCCGCGGCGGCTCAGACGCTTCTTACCGTTCAGTTCCAGCGTAGAACAGGGCCACGGTGCCCGGTCCGGAGTGGGCTCCGATAACGGGCCCCACATAGTTGATATAGACCTCTTCCACCCCGAAGCGGTTCTTCACCATGTCGGCCACGGTCCGGGCGTCCTCCAGGCAGTCACCGTGGCTGATAAAGACGGTGAGGCTGCCCGAATCCAGAGCGGTCTGCTCCATCTTGTCCACCAGGGCCTTGAGGGAGGCCTGACGGCCTCGGGCCTTGCCGATGTTGATGAGGTGGCCCTCGTCGTCCACATGGAGCACGGGCTTGATCTGGAGCATGGTGCCCACCACCGCGGTGGCGGCGGAGATGCGGCCGCCCCGCTTGAGGAAGTGGAGGTCGTCCACGGTAAACTGGTGGCATATATTCAGCCTGTGCTCCTCAATCCAGTCCCGGACCTCCTCGATGGAACGGCCCCGCTCCCGCTCCCGGGCGGCGTACCACACCAGCAGGCCCTGGCCCAGAGAGGCGCACAGGGTGTCAACGGTATACAGCTTCCGCTCGGGGTATCTGGCGCTCAGCTCCTCCACCGCCAGGCGGGAGGAGTTATATGTGGTGGACAGCCCGGAGGAGAAGGCCAGAACCAGCACATCCTTCCCCGCCTGGAGCAAGGGCTCCAGGGCCTCCACATACTGGGCCACATTGACGGCGTTGGTGGTGGCCACATCGCCGGCGCGCAGCCGTTCGTAAAAAACATGGGGGTCCATCTCCCGGTTGTCCGGGTAGTTTCGATAGGTCTGGTTGTCCAGCACAAAGCCCAGAGGGAGGACCTCAACGTTCAGCTTCCGCACCATGTCGGCAGACAAATCGGCGGAGGAGTCGGTCAAAATAACAAAATCAGACATCGGTAACACTCCTTTTGTTCTTTTTCTCCTCCTGGGGCTGGAGGATGCTTAAAACACGCTGGCAGGCCAGCTGATTGGCGTAGCTGCGCACGGCAAGGTCCAGGGCCATCCTGGCCAGGTCGGACTGGTCCGCCTCCGGGTCGATGGCCTGGGCGGTATCGGACAGCGCCCGGTCCAGCGCCCGGCAGAAGTAGCCGTACTGCTCCGGCGGGGTCTTTTCCAGGGCCCGCCCGGCCCCCATCAGCGCACCGATGTCGCGGACGGACAGCACCTGCTTCAGCGCCACCACGGCGGTAAGATAGCCCAGGTGGACGGGGCCGTAGCGTTTGCCCTCCGCCCGGGGGACCAGCCCGTCCTTGATATAGTTGTTCACCATGGCGGAGGTGAGGGCGGGACCCCCGTCAAACCGGATCAGCTGCCGGGACATGTAGGCGATGAGCTGATCCATATACAGGGCGATATCGGGCAGGTCCTCCCAGGGGGTGGGGCGCTCCTGCCGCATCCGATCCTTTAAGTTTTGAAGCTCGTCCATAGAGCGGACCTTCCTTCTCAAATATGGTATCCGTGATTATATCACAGAATATCGGGCATTGTAAAGAGCGTGTTTCAGCGCCTGCTCCGCTGCTCCTCCGCCCGCCGGCGCAGCCGCTCCAGGGCGCCGCCGTGGTCGATGGAGCGCAGCCGGGGAAAGGCCTTCAGCAGGCGGCGGTGGCCGAAGGAGTCGCTGTCCAGCACCTCCCGCACGCTGGCGCGCCACTCCTCCAGCTGGCGGCGGACCTGGGCGAGCTGCTCCTCCCGGTGCTGCTCCCACTCCTCCCGCTGGTCGGCCAGCTCCGCCCGGCGCTCAGCCAGCTTGAAGGACAGCTCGTCGATATCCTCCTTCCAGTCCGCTCCCCGTTCGGCGGCGTCCAGCACCCGCTCGGCCAGGTTCTCGCCAAACTCGTTGGAGGCCTCTTTGATTTTGGCGGCCAGCTCGTCGATCTGCTCCAGCCGGCGGTTCAGCTTGACAATGGCGGACACGGTGGCCGTCAGGTCCACGGCCATCACCCCGCCCATAAGGACCAGCAGGACAATGCCCACCGGCTTGGGAATCAGGCGGATGAGCAGCAGCACCGTAGGGTGGAGCAGCTTAACCACAAAGACGCAGGCAAAGCCCCAGGCGACGGAGAAGCGCAGGCAGATATAGCCGCCCAGGTTGAAGAGCTGGTCGGAGTAGTCCCACCACCGCTGATGGAACAGCTTCTCCAGCACAAAGCCGGTGAGCCACTCCAGGGCGGAGGTGAGCGCCACAGAGCCTAAAAACAAGACGGGCAGGTTGTCCGCCAGCGGGGTGAGGCAGGACAGGACAATTACAACCCCAAAGCCGTAGACGGGACACACCGGGCCGTTGAGAAAGCCCCGGTTGACAAATTTCCCCGTGACCAGGGCGGCGTAGCTCACCTCGGCGCACCAGCCCAGAAAGGCGTAGATGAAAAAGATCCAGATCAGGCGGTAGAGCATGGAACAGCCTCCTGTTACAATTGTTGTTTGAGACATTATACCGGATTTTTCCGTCCTTGTCCAGACAGAGACACAGGCCCTCCCCGGCGGAAACGCCCGGGGGGCCTGTGTCAATTGGGTCGAATTTACAGGACTGCCAGTTCTCCGTCCCGGACGTCCACGGTCAGGTCCGCGCCCGTCTCCACCTGGTCGGCGATAATCTTCCGCCCGATGAGGGTCTCCACCGTGTGCTGGAGGAAGCGGCGCAGAGGCCGGGCCCCGTAGACGGGGTCGTAGGCCGCCTCAATGATATGTTCCTTGGCCGCGGGGGTGAGGGTTACGGTGAGCTGCCTGCCGGCCAGCCGCCGGTTCAGCCCCTCCACCAGCAGGTCAATGATATGGGTGATGTTCTCCTTGGTCAGCGGCTTGTAGAATATGATCTCGTCCACCCGGTTCAAAAACTCTGGACGGAAGGAGCGCTTGAGCAGCTCGCTCACCTGGTTCCGGGCCGTCTCGCTGACCTCCCCATCGGGACCGATGCCGTCCAGGAGAGCCTGGCTGCCCAGATTGGAGGTGAGGATCAGGATGGTGTTTTTAAAGTCCACCGTCCTGCCCTGGCTGTCGGTGATCCGGCCGTCGTCCAGCACCTGAAGCAGCACGTTGAACACATCGGGGTGGGCCTTCTCCACCTCGTCGAACAGAACCACGGAGTAAGGTTTTCTCCTGACCGCCTCGGTGAGCTGGCCGCCCTCCTCATAGCCCACGTATCCCGGAGGCGCTCCGAGAAGGCGGGAGACAGAGAATTTTTCCATATACTCACTCATGTCGATGCGCACCAGGTTCTTTTCGCTGTCGAACAGGGCCTCAGCCAGAGTCTTGGCCAGCTCGGTCTTGCCCACTCCGGTAGGACCCAGGAAGAGGAAGGAGCCGATGGGCTTATCCGGGTCGGCGATGCCCGCCCGGGAGCGGAGGATGGCCTCGCTGACCAGACGCACGGCCTCGTCCTGACCTACCACCCGGCGGTGGAGGATGTCCTCCAGATGGAGCAGCTTCTCCCGCTCCCCCTCCATCAGCCGGGCCACGGGGATACCCGTCCACCGCTCGATGATCCGGGCGATCTCCTCCTCGGTCACCTTGTCCCGAAGGAGAGAGCGCTGCCTGCCCTCGTTGGCTATGGACTCCTCCGCCTCCAGGGCGCGGCGCAGCTCAGGGATGCGGCCGTACTGTAATTCAGCAGCCTTCTCCAGGTCGTACTCCCGCTGGGCCTTCTCCAGCTCGGCGCTGGCCGCCTCCAGGTCGGAGCGCAGCCCCTGGACCTTGCCGATGGCCCCCTTCTCGTTGTCCCACTGGGCCTTCTTGGCATTGAAGTCGTCCCGCATGTCGGACAGCTCCTTCTGTATCTCCGCCAGATGCTCCTGGGACAGCTTGTCGGTCTCCTTTTTCAGGGCGGCCTCCTCAATCTCGTGCTGGATGATCTTCCGCCGGATGATATCCAGCTCGGTGGGCATGGAGTCCATCTCCGTGCGGATCATGGCGCAAGCCTCGTCCACCAGGTCGATGGCCTTGTCGGGGAGGAAGCGGTCGGAGATATAGCGGTTGGACAGAGTGGCGGCGGCGATGATGGCCCCGTCGGTGATCTTCACCCCGTGGTACACCTCGTACCGCTCCTTCAGGCCCCGGAGGATGGCGATGGCGTCCTCCACCGAGGGCTCGTTCACCATGACAGGCTGGAAGCGCCGCTCCAGAGCGGCATCCTTTTCGATATACTGCCGGTACTCGTTGAGGGTGGTGGCTCCGATGCAGTGCAGCTCTCCCCGGGCCAGCAGAGGCTTTAACAGGTTACCCGCATCCATGCTCCCCTCGGTCTTGCCGGCCCCCACGATGGTGTGCAGCTCGTCGATGAAGAGGATGATCCGCCCCTCCGACTTCTTTACCTCGTTGAGGACAGCCTTCAGCCGCTCCTCAAACTCCCCCCGGTATTTGGCGCCGGCGATGAGGGCGCCCATGTCCAGGGCGAAGATGGTCTTGTCCTTCAGAGAGCCGGGCACGTCCCCCTTGACAATCCGCTGGGCCAGCCCCTCCGCGATGGCCGTTTTGCCCACGCCGGGCTCGCCGATGAGGACGGGGTTGTTCTTCGTTTTGCGGCTCAAAATCCGGATGACATTCCGAATTTCGTCGTCCCGGCCGATCACCGGGTCCAGCTTGTTCTGCCGGGCCCGCTCCACCAGGTCGGAGCCGTACTTTTTCAGGGCGTTGTAGGTCTCCTCCGGGTTGTCGGAGGTCACCCGCTGGCTCCCCCGTACCTTGGCCAGAGCCCGCATCACCTTCTCCTTGTCCAGGCGGTAGGCGCGGAACAGCTCCTTCAGCGCGGCATTGGGGCAGGCCAGCAGGCCCAGAAGGATGTGCTCCACCGAAATGTACTCGTCCTTCATGGCCCGGGCCTCCCGCTCGGCGGCCTGAAGGGCCTTGTCCACATCCTGGGAGACGTAAACCTTGCCCGCCTCACGGCCCGCGCCGGACACCTTGGGCAGCTTCTCAACTTCTGCCTTCACCGCTGCCTCAAGGCTGGGGACAGTAGACCCCATGGCGGTGAGGAGCTGGGGGATGAAGCCCTGGTTGTCCCCCGTCAGGGCCAGCAGCAGGTGGGGCTGCTCGATCTGCTGGTTGCCGTGCTCCACGGCGATATCCTGGGCCCCCTGTATGGCGGCCAGGGATTTTTGGGTAAACTGATTCATGTTCATAAAAAACACTCCTTTCGGGAACCATCTGCGGTCTGATTGAAGTATAAGCCGGCCCGCAAGGAAATTCATGAACAATCTATAAATTTTTAGCACTCGCACATTTAGAGTGCTAAAAATTTGTTAAAAGAAAATACGGCCTTTGCCGGCCGCGGGCAAAAAGAAATGACCCTTGACTGTCCGTTTCGTAATCCGTTACAGTCAAGGGTCATTTCTGTTCTGTCTTATTATCTAACATCATATGGCTACCTCCGTTTCTATTGGATACGCTCAAGCCGCATTCCCTTCGACAACCCTCCGGTTCTTCCACGACCATCCTTTTTGTTGCCGTTATTACGGCCTGACTCCTCATATGTGAGGCCCTTTGGTCGGATCGCCTTCCTGCTTGCCGCTTGAGTCTGCCGCCTTGCGCTGACTGAAACCTTCTGTCCTTCCCGGTCGTGACTTCGGAAACGCTCTGGCTTTTTTCAGGTACTCTGGTAATTTCTCCTTAGCTCCCTCTCAAGGCCGACACTGTTTTACTACAGAATATTTTGACCGGACAGCCGGTTTCAGTTGCTGGGGTGTTTACCTGTACATTGGACTCACCCTTCCTTGTTCTGTTTATAATTTACCACACTACTGTGATCTTGTCAAGGATTTTTGTTCGTTTTATTCAACAAAGATCAAGTCCTGATTTTGACGTTCTGCATAATTCTCAGACCCGGCCTGCAAAAACGGCCCTTGGCGGGCCCTTTCGCCCGGTCCTCTTGCGCTTCCCGCCCGCAAGGCGTAAAATGTAAGAAATCCGTAAGAGATATCCCTCTTGTTTTGTAAGAAGTTTCTGCTATTCTGACCACAGCGAACGAGGAAGGAGCAAACCCAATGAGCCAAGAGACCATTCTGGTAGTGGACGACGACCGGGAGATCGTGGGGGCCATCGCCGCCGCCCTGGAGAAGGAGGGCTGGCGGGTCCTGCGGGCCTACGACGGCATGGAGGCGCTGGACAAGGCGCTGGACCCCGACCTGCGGCTGATCCTCATGGACGTGATGATGCCCAGGCTGGACGGGCTGTCCGCCGTGCTGCGCATCCGGGAGCGGCGCAACCTGCCGGTGATCGTGCTGTCCGCCAAGAGCGAGGAGAGCGACAAGGTGCTGGGCCTGAGCATGGGGGCGGATGACTACGTCACCAAGCCCTTCAGCATGCAGGAGCTCACCGCCCGGGTGCGCAGCCAGCTTCGCCGGTACACCAGCCTGGGGGACGTGAACGCCGCCCCCGCCGGGGTCATCGTCAACGGCAGGCTTGCCTACGACCCGGACAGCCGGGTGCTCACCGCCGACGGGGAAACGGTAAAGCTGACCAACATTGAGACGGGCATTGTGGACCTGCTCATGCGCAATCTGGGCCGGGTGTTCCCCGCCGAGGAGATATACCGCCGGGTGTGGGGGGAGGAGGCCTGGTCCTCCGAGAACACGGTGATGGTGCATATCCGGCGCATCCGGGAGAAAATCGAGCTCAATCCTCGTGAGCCGGACTATTTAAAGGTGGTGTGGGGCATTGGATACAAAATGGAAAAAAAGTAAAGCGTTCTTGGGCTTCGTGGCCTTCCTGCTGGGGGTCTCCCTGCTTCTGGAGGGCGGGCTGTACTTCGGCACGGCGATGACCGCCTCCGGGAGCCGGAGATGGATTTCCGACAGCTTCGCGGCGGACTGGCGGGACACTACGGAATTTCAGAGCTTCGTCTCCCGCCGGCTGGAGCGGCTCATCATGATGGGGGCCGGGGGCTACATCTATGGCGACATCAACGGCTATGACGGGGGCGACTGGGGTCTGAATGACACCAAGGCCCGGTCGGTCCACAACGCTATGAAGGAGGACAAAAATGTCCTCTACCGCGTGGAAAAGGAGGGGAAAGTCCTTTACAGCAACTCGGACGCCCTTCAGGTAAATATGAGCTTCTCCAGCCTTCCGGAAGGCTACAGCTTCCTTTTGCAGTTCGATGGGCAGAAGGTAAAGATCTGGAAGGACGCGAAAGAGCTGGACGTGTACGGTAACGGCTACTACCGCTTTGAGAGCATCGACGAGTCCTACCAGTGGTACGTCCCCGGCTACAAAAACTTCACCGTGGACGAGGCGGGCAGCAAGGTGAAGGTGACCATGGCGGTCATCGACGAGCCGCAGATTTTCATCAAGGGCAACTACGGCAGCTCCGGGTCCAACGAATACAACAAGCTGTACTATATGAAGCGCAACCTGGATACCTACCGGGCCAACATCATCGGCCATTCGATCCGCTTCGGCGTGGGCATGGGGCTGTTCCTGGTATACGTCTTGCTGCGGAAGGAGAAAAGGCGGGCCGACATGGCAGTCGCCCGGGTCACAGGGCATGTCTGGTTTGAGGTCAAGGTGCTGGCGGCCATTCTGCTGGTGTTCTTCTGTATGCCCCGGACGGAGTACCTGGAGCAGGTCTGGCAGGAGCTGACCTACGCCTACGCGCCCGCTTACTCCTACGGGGGGCCCAGCACGTCCGCCGTCCCCGGTGACATCTCCATGGACTGGGAGGTACTGGACCAGCTGTCCGGCGAGGAGCGGGACGTCATTCTCCAGGAGTACGGCTATGCCCAGGTCTACTCTATAGAAGAGCAAGGCGGCATCGGCACAGCGGTGGCCATCCTCAGTGAGAACGGCGGCTGGCTGCTGCGGGAATATCTGGGGGAGCTGGCGGACCACTCCCTGAATCTGCTGGCGGTGTTCTGGGGGCTGTACCTGCTGATTTTCAATGACTGGCGGTATAATAAGCGCCCCTGGAAACAGGGTGTATTCGGAATGCTGGCCGTTCACGAGCTCAAGTACCCCCTGCAGAAGCGGCTGAGCCGGATGAACGGCTGGCTGGGGCTGGCGGTGGCGCTGCTGTGGCTGGAGGTGCTGGCCCTCCTGGTGCTCCAGACCGTGGAGGCGTACCTGCCCACCTGGGCCATCTGGAATCTGCTGGGCCTGCCCTGGCTGCTGGCTTTGTCTGTGTATGTCTGGTGCTTTTGGCGCCAGCGGAAGCTGTGGATCGACTTCGGCGCGGTGGCCGACCAGGCCGCGGCCATTCGGGCAGGCAGGCTGGAAGGGGAACTCACCTTACAGGAGGACAGCGACCTGGCCGGTCTGGCCGACGACTTGAACCACATCCGTCAGGGCCTGCACCAGGCGGTGGAGGAGCGCACCCACAGCGAGCGGATGAAGGTGGAGCTTGTCACCAACGTATCCCACGACCTGAAAACGCCCCTGACCTCCATCATCAGCTACACCGAGCTGCTCTCCCAGGAGCCGCTGGAGCCGCCGGCCAGCGAGTATGTCAAAATTATGGGGGAGAAGGCTCAGCGGCTCAAGTCCATGGTCCAGGACGTGTTCGAGGTGAGCAAGGCGGCCTCGGGACAACTCCCTGTTAAATTGGAGAGGCTTGATTACGCCCGGTTATTGCGTCAGACCCTGGCCGACATGGCCCAGTCCATTGAAAACAGCGGACTCACCCTCCGCGCCTCCATTTCCGAGGGGGAAGTACCCATCACCGCCGACAGCGACCGGATGTACCGGGTGTTCCAGAACCTCATTGGCAACGCCCTGAAATACTCCTTGCCCGGCTCCCGGGTCTACCTGGACCTGACCGTGGAGAACGGGACCGCCGCGGCCAGCGTGCGGAATACCTCCGCCGCCGAGCTGAGACCCGGCGCGGACTACACCGCCCGGTTCGTCCGAGGGGACGAGAGCCGCACCGACGGCGGCTCCGGCCTGGGGCTGTCCATCGCCGAGTCCTTTACCAGGGCCTGCGGCGGGGAGCTGACCATTTCCACTCAGGCCGACCTGTTCACCGCCACGGTGACCTTCCCGGTGGCCGAGACGGTCTGCTGAACGGTTATATCTGTGTGTTTTCTCCGCCGGAGGGGAGGACTTCGTAAAGAACCCCTCGGTCAGCCGGAGATTGTCCCGGAGGAGGCAGAGATTGTTCAGGCGGACATATTTGCGCACCGTGCTGACGCTCGTCTGTGCTGCCGGCTCCGATCCGCTCCATATGAACACGTTCCACATCGTCAAAATATTGGAACAGCTGCTCCAGAAAGAATTTCGAGTAATGGGACAGATATCGGTCTTTCATACGAATCAGGGACAGCCTCTGGGTCAGGGGCTGTCCTTTGTAGTGCAGGGGGAAGATATTGATGTCCTCCGGAATATCCTTCTGCTGGCTGACCAGGCTCATTTGGGAGATAAAGCAGGCGGCCAGCCGCTGAAAGCATACGGTGGTCCCCACCTGGGTATAGGTGCTGGTAATGTAAGTCCGAGGAGCAATATTGGCAGCCTCAAAGCACTGATTGATTTGCCGGCCCATGCGGTTATGAAAAATGCAGAAGGGCAGCTCGGCAAAGTCCTTTACATCCGCCCCGTGAATCGCTTTCTCCTTCAAGGCCTGGGCCGCTTCCCCGCAGCAGCTTTGCAGCAGGGAGTCGGCCACACAGAGGTAAACCTGGTCATCCATCAGCTGGTGGCTGACCAGCTTTGGGTGCTCCTCTCCGTTGAGGGTGACGGCGAAGTCCAGCGTGCCGTCCAGCACCAGAGGCTCCAGCCGGGCGGTGACCGTGTCGGTAATCCGCAGCTCCACGTTGGGATAGCGGGCCGAAAACTCGGGCAGGATTGCAGGCAGGCACATATTCAGCCGCAATGCGCTGGCCCCGAAACGGAGCACGCCCCGCTCCTGCCGGGCGATATCGGACAGGATGTCCTTCAGGTTTACCTCTTCCTTGTTGATGACGTCGGCGAAGCCCAGCACAAACTCCCCCGCGGTGGTGAGGGAGAGCGCGGGTTTGCGGTGGAGCAGCCTGGCGCCATAGTAGTCCTCCAGCCGCTGGATGTGGTTGCTTAAAGTCTGCTGAGAGATAAAGAGCCGGTTGGCCGTGCGGGTCATGTGCAGATCTTTGGCCAGCTCAGAGAAGTAGTACAGGCTGATGAGGTCCATCCAATTGCCTCCACAAATATTCTTTGTTGAAAACTCAAATATTCACTGTTTTACTTTTGGATTGTTTTATATTACTATGAAAACACCAGAAGCGCAAGGCTTTTCAAGCGAGACAAACGAAATTTGAGGAGGAGTTCCCAATGTCCGTCGGAAAGAGAATCTATCTCAGGCGCGAGATGCCCGACCCCGAGATCATGGCCCAGTTTAAGACTATCCCCGCCTCCAACACCGCCGATGTAATGAACCGCAGCTGCGCCATGAATCCCCGCATCCACCTGGTAAGCAGCCCCAAGGAGCAGATGATGGTGGGCCCCGCCTACACGGTGAAGGGCCGGGCCGGAGACAACCTGACCCTCCACGCCGCCCTGAATCTGTGCGGCGAGGGAGACGTGCTGGTGGTCTCCAACGAGGAGGACAACACCCGTGCCCTCATGGGTGAGGTGATGATGGCCTACCTGCGGTACACCAAGAAGATCGCGGGCATTATCTTGGACGGCCCTATCCGCGACATCGACGAGATCGGCAAGTGGGACTTCCCTGTCTACTGCACCGGCACCACCCCCGGCGGCCCCTACAAGGAGGGACCGGGCGAGATCAACGTGCCCATCTCCTGCGGGGGCATCAGCGTCAACCCCGGGGACATCATCCTGGCCGATCCCGACGGCATCATCGTGATTCCCCGGCAGGACGCCGCCACCATCCTGGAGGACGCCAAGAAGTTCCAGGCCGCCGACGAGAAAAAGCTGGCCGCCGCCAAGGACGGCACCGCCAACCGCTCCTGGGTGGAGAAGGCCCTGGCCGAGAAGGGCTACGAGATCATTGACGACGTGTACCGCCCCTGAGGGTAAGACGATAGAAAAGGAGAGAAAAATATGAATCCGATGTCAATCGCACTGCTGATTCTGGTCATCACGGTGGCGCTGTTTATCTGGGAACCTATTCCGATTATTGTGACCGCCATCGGAGCCTCCATCGCCTTTGCCTACACCGGACTGATCGAGGTGGGCGATATCTTTACCGGCTACAACAGTACGACAATTGTTCTGCTGGCTGGCATGATGGTAGTTGGTTCCTCTCTGTTCCACGCCGGGATTACCGATATGATCGGTGAAAAAATGGTCAAGGTCACCGGCAAAAGCGAGCGCAATATCATCCTGGCCACCCTAGTTGTCTCCTGCGTGCTGAGCGCCGTATGCAGCAACATCGGCGTGATGACGGCAATGGCTCCCCTGGTCACCGCCATGTGTCTGACGGCGGGGATTGGTCCCTCCAAGGCGCTGCTGGCCCTGCTCTTCGGCGCTCAGTTCGGCGGCTTCGTCACCCTGGTGGGCGTGGGCTCCAACGCCACCGCCAACAGCGTGATGGCTGAACAGGGAATTGAACCCTTCGGCTTTTTCAGCATCACCCCCTTCGGCATCGGCGTGTGTATTCTGGGCACTCTGTATTTCACCTTTATTGGCCGGAAGCTGATCCCGGATACCGGCTATGTCCCCGAATTTGCCAAGACCGACAAGAAACCTCTGGACAAACGGAAGGCTTTTATTGCGGTAGCCACTCTGCTGTGCGTACTGGTTGTCATTGCGGTCAGCCCCAAGAACATCCCCATGCATGTGGCCGCCGTAGTAGGCGCTCTGGTCATCGTGGGAACCAAGTGCATGAGCGTTCAGGACGCCATCAAGGCCATTGACTGGAACTGTATGCTTCTGGTTGGCTCCCTCACCGCGATCTCCAACGGCGTAAAGAACAGCGGCCTGGGTACCGCTGCGGCCAACGCCATTCTGGATGTTCTGGGAGAAAACCCCAGCACCTTCATGATTACCACCCTGATCTTCTTCGCCGCCGCCCTGCTGACCCAGATCATGTCCAACATCCCCACCATCATGCTCTTTATGCCCATCGGAATTTCCATCGCGGAGCAGATCGGCGTCAGTCCTTACCCCATCGCCATGACCATCACCCTGGCCGGCGCCGCCTCCTACGCCACCCCCTTCGCCGCCCCCCAGAACATGATGACAGTGGGCTGGACCCGCTACAGATTTGTGGACTTCATCAAAATCGGCCTGCCCATGCTGCTGATTACATATGTGGTGGTGGTGGCTCTGGTCCCCATCTTCCTGCCCTACTAAGCGGATAAGCGGAAGGAAAGCCTATGAACGACATGATAAAGGGCGTCTACGACCTCCACGTTCACACCAGTCCCGATGTTGTGCCCCGCAAATGCAGCGACATCGAGCTGGGACGGCGGCTGGCTGCCGCCGGGATGGCGGGCTGTGCGCTCAAGAGCCACTACTTTGACACCGCTGCCCGGGCCGGCCTGCTTCAGGAACAGTTTCCACAGCTGCGTATTGTGGGCGGCGTAGTCCTGAACCGTTCCGTGGGCGGCGTCAATCCGGAGGCAGTGGAGCGCTGCGCTCAGGCGGGCGGCAAAATGGTCTGGTTCCCTACGGTGGAGTCCCGCTCATTCCAGGCATTTCAGTACCGGGAAAACCCAACGCCTGATTTGTCCCATCTGCTGACTGTGCTGGATGAGGACGGAATGTTGATTCCCCAGGCAGTGGAGGTACTTGAGATTTCCGCCCGGTACGGTATGACGGTGGGCACCGGCCATCTCTCCGCCCGGGAGGGAATGGCATTGGTAGCGGAAGCGGCCCGGGTCGGCTGTCAGATTGTGCTGACCCATGCGGACAACCCCGCAGATCAGTATACCGTGGAGCAGCAGAAAGAGGCCGTACGCCAGGGAGCTTTTGTGGAGCATTGCTTCTTTACAACCTATTTCAATCGCACACCCATTGAGGAAATTGCGGCCCAGATCCGGGCGGTAGGCTGCGGTCATGTGATTTTGACTACAGATTTTGGACAGCCCAAAGCGCCCTATTCCAACGAGGGCATGGCGCAATATAGGGACATGCTTCTGAAACAGGGCTTTTCCTCAGAGGAACTCCTTAAAATGATGTCTATAAATCCTCAATATTTGATTCAATGACAGGAGTGTATGATATGAGCCGCAAAGTGCTTCTTCCCCAGCCCATCCTTCCCGAGGGCCGCGCCTACCTCCGGGATCACGGCTATGAGGTCGTGGACGGCCGGGGTTTTACCGAGGAGGACATTCTGGCCGATATCCCAGACTGCGACGCCATGATTGTCCGCACCGCCAAGATCACGGGAAAAATTCTGGACGCCGCCCCCAAGCTGAAGATCATCGCCCGCCACGGGGCCGGGTACGACGGCGTGGATCTGGAGGGCGCCCGGCGAAACAAGGTGCTGGTCACCACCGCCGGCGGGGCCAACGCCATCTCGGTGGCGGAGCTGGCCATCTTTTACATGCTCTACTGCTCCCGCCGCTTCAAGGCCGTCATGGCCCACTGCCGGGAGGACTACCGCTACGCCAAGATGGGCATTCAAAAGACCGAATTGGAGGGCAAGACCCTGGGCCTGATCGGGACCGGCAACATCGGCAAGCTGGTGGCGAAAAAGGCGGCCTATGGCTTTGACATGAAGGTGCTGGCTTACGACCCCTTCGCCCGGGAGGTTCCCGAGTACATTCAGCTGGTGGAAGACAGGGACTTCATCTTCCGGGAGAGCGACTACGTCTCCCTCCACGTCCCCGCCACAAAAGAGACCACCCACTCGGTCAGCGACCGGGAGTTTGACCTGATGAAGGAGACCGCCTTCCTCATCAACACCGCCCGGGGGGCCATCGTAGACGAGCCCGCTCTCATCCGGGCTCTGGAGGCAAAAAAAATCGCCGGGGCCGGCCTGGACACCGTGGAGCAGGAGCCCTTCGATTTGAACAATCCTTTGCTGAATATGGAAAATGTACTGGTCGCCCCTCATATCGGCGGCGCCACCAAGGAGGCGTCCACCCGCTCCTCTATCGCCTGCGCCCAGGCTATCGACGACTACTTCTCCGGCCGCACCCCCAAGTTTATCGTCCCCGAACTGCGGGATTTGGTATGATATTCCTCTTTTCCAAGGCTGGCATTCTGATGAATGCCGGCCTTGGACCTAATTATAGGGCCGAATTTCATTTTCGCTCTTGCCAAGCGGAGAAATATTGTGTATAATATTTTCCGCACCCGCCGGTGTGATGGAATTGGTAGACGTAGCGGACTCAAAATCCGCCGCTGGCGACAGCGTGGGGGTCCGAGTCCCCCCACCGGCACCAAAACAAAAGACCGCTTTGGCGGTCTTTTGTTTTGGGTTCCGCTCCCGTTGGTCGCTCCACCCTTCGGTATTATGATGCTCGGGCGGGTAAAGCCCACCCTGCGCAATTCTCCGCTTCGCTCCGAATTTACGGCGCAAAAGCGCTGCGGCCCAGAAGGGCCGTATCAAAACTGGGCGCTTGCACCAGCTTGAACGACCTTGCCCAATCTGAACAAATTGTTGTCAGTTGTTCGGATTGGGCAAGGTCGTTCTTTTCCTATTTGACCGATAAGACCGGAAACACTCGTAATTGCATTCAACGGCGGAATGCGGCAATGTTTCAAAATCTGTTTGCCGCAGTTTTCCTCCGGCGCGCGTCACAAAACCAGGGCAGCAAATTTATATGAAATATCTAAAATAGCAATTATCAGACAGACAGGTTTCTACATCTAAGCCAACGACCAGACAACTTTGTTTCTTTTGTTTTAAAAGCTGTTGAATTGGGTCTGACTTTATGCTACATTTCTGTTATACAGATGTCGGAAAACAATCTGGACCGCATCTGAAACATAACAGAAAAGGAGCGAGATTATGAAAAGAAGAATTCTTAGCATTGCACTGCTTGCCGCCATGTGCACAGCCTTGCTGGCAGGCTGCGGCCAGAAGTCCGCAACCTGGAAGGTCACCTGCCCCTGGGCCCCCTCCGGCGTGGCCGCCATGGTGAGCCAGCAGGCCGCCACCAAGTCCACCGAATATTCCGATACCATCACACTGGTGGCCGAGGCCATCAAGGGCGACGCCGCCACTGTGAACACCTGGGTGGCCGACACCAAGGCCAACGCCACCGAGCTGGTATTTGTAGGCGAGGGTCTGCTGTCCATCACCTCCATCCTGGACCCCAGCAAGATGCAGTTCGGCTATGAGGACTTCGTCTTTGTGGAGAACCTGTACTCCTCCATCTTCGTTCTCTCCGCTGACGCCAAGCTGAACATCAGCAGCATTGCCGACCTGGAGGCCTATGTGGAGGCGGGCAACGAGGTCAGTGTGGCCGTCAACGGCGCCACCGGCTCCGAGGCCTTCCTGGCCGCCGCCCTGTTCGGCTCCATGGGCGCCGGCGACAAGCTGAAGCTCACCCCCTACCAGTCCGCCGCTGAGGCCGCTCAGGCCGTGGCCCGGGGCGAGACCCAGTTCGCCGTCTCCCACCAGTCCCAGATTTTGGAGACCTTCCAGCAGAACGGCGTGACCGTTGTCTGCGCCTTCGACGAGAACGACATCGCCAACGGCCCCTTCGCCGGCGTGGAGGGCGTGGGCCAGCACGGCTATCCCTACTTCCGCAACCGCTGCTTCGTCATGGCCCGCGCCGGCACCGACGAGGCCAAGGTGAAGGAGCTCAAGGAGCTTTATGGTAAGATTCTGGCCGACAAGGAGGTCGCCGACTGGCTGCATGACACCATGCTGCTGGAGGTGGACACCATGTCCGTGGAGGACGTGGAGGCCCACGTTGAAAACGTAAAGAACATCGTCAACGAGTACAAGGACATCGTTGCCGGCTGATCTGAGTACCACAGCGGATATGCGGGGAATGGGATCGGGAGGAATCCCGCCCATTCCCCTTTTTTCATCAGGAAAGGAGGTCCCCCATGAGTAAATGGGTGGAGCAGTTCAACGGCCGCATGGATTCCTGGGGCCGGAAGCTGCATGAGAAAGAGATTCGGATTCCCATAGATTTGGTGACCGGCGTGTTATTTTTCCTCTTTGCCCTTGTCATTTTGCTGGTCATGCCCGACCAGGTAGCGATTTCCGAAAAGGACGTGGTGAACGGCCGGGCCTTCCCCACGCTGCTGACAGTGGTGATGATGCTCTGCTGCGCCATGCTGGTGGGCAAGGAGCTGTATAAGCTGGCCACCAAGCAGCCCCTGAACTGGAAGGTCATCAATATTCAGGTGGAGATCAAGGCCCTGGTCATTCTGGGCATCCTGATGCTCACCTATCTGCTCAGCAAGCTTACCGGCCTGTTTGTAGTGGGAGCGATTTTCTGCTGTCTGGGATTCCTGCTCTACTTCCGGTGCCGGAAGAAGTCCTACTATGTGATTACCCTGGTGCTGGCGGTGGCCATCTGGGCTGCCTTCCGTTTCGCCCTGGGCGTAGACTTTTAAGGAAGGGGACGGCTTATGTTGCAGCATATTATTCCGGCCACTGGCCTGCTGTTCACCCTGGAAAACATCTTGTGGATCAACATCGGCGTGTTCATCGGCTCGGTCTTCGCGGCCATCCCCGGGTTGAGCGTTATCCTGTGCGTGATTTTGTTCCTGCCCGTCACCTACTCCATGACAGCTATCCCCGGCATGATGTTTCTGCTGGGCATCTACTGCGCCGGTGGCTATGGCGGCAGCGTGTCCGCCATCCTCATCAACACCCCCGGCACTCCCCACGCGGCGGCCACCATGCTGGACGGACATCCCCTGTCAGAACAGGGCCGGACCAAGGCGGCGCTGAAGATCGCCCTGTACGCCTCTACCTTCGGCGGGGTGTTCTCCGCCCTGATGCTGCTGTTCCTGGGGCCCCAGGTGGCCAAAATCGCCGCCCAGCTGGGCACGGCGGAGTACTTTATGGTCTGCGTCTTCGGCCTGACCATCATCGCCGGCGTGTCGGGCAAGAGCATGATTAAGGGCCTTATCTCCGCCTGCCTGGGGCTGCTCATCTCCTGTGTGGGCTCCGACCCCATGACCAGCTACGACCGCTTCACTTTCGGCATCTCCCGGCTCTACCTGGGCCTGGACCTGGCCATCTGCCTCATCGGCCTGTTCGCCCTGGTGGAGATTATGGCCAAGGCGGAGCGGCGGCTGGACCGGCTCAACCTGGACACCACCCAGATCAAGGACGACGGGGTTATCACCAAGGCGGAGTATAAGCGCATGGCCCGGCCGGTGCTGATCTCCTCCATCATCGGCGTGCTGGTGGGCATCATACCGGGCACCGGGGCCTCGGAGGCCTCCTGGTTCAGCTACAACACCGCAAAGAACATGTCCAAGCACCCGGAGGAGTTCGGCCACGGCTCAGTGGAGGGCGTCGCCGCCGCGGAGTCGGCCAACAACGCCGTCACCGGCGCAACCCTGATCCCTCTGCTCACCCTGGGCATCCCCGGCGACGGCACCGTGGCCATCATGCTCTCCGCCCTGATGATTAACGGCCTGAACCCCGGCTTGAGCCTGTTCACCACCCAGGGGGACATCATGTACGCCATCATGCTGGGCCTGATCCTGGTGAATGTGTTCATGTGCCTCCAGGGGAAATTCCTCACCACCCTCTTTGCCAAGGTGGTGTCCATTCCCCAGGAGATTCTTACCCCCATCATTGTAATCTTCTGCTTTGCGGGGGCCTACTCTGTCAATGAGAACTATTTCGACGTGGGCGTCGCCTTGATCTTCGGCGCGCTGGCCTGGGTGCTGCGCAAGCTGGAGCTGCCCCCGGTGCCCATCCTGCTGGGCCTGGTACTGGGCAGCATGACCGAGACCAACTTCCGCCGGGCTCTGCTCATCTCCAACGGCAGCCCCAGCATCTTTTTCAGCAGCGTATACTGCATCATCTTCCTGGTCCTCATCGTGGCGGCGGTGGGCACCATTGTCCGAGGCAAGGTGAAGGAGCGAAAAGCCGCCACACAGAAGGAGGACTGACAAATGCCCATCAACATTATTTTCTATTTTACCGACCAGCAGCGGTGGGACACCTGCGGCTGCTTCGGCCAGCCCCTGGACATCACACCCAACCTGGACCAGCTGGCCCGGGAGGGGGTCAAGTTTGACAACGCCTTCTCCCCCCAGCCGGTGTGCGGCCCTTGCCGCGCCCTGTTTCAGACAGGCAAGTGGCCCACCGAGACGGGCTGCTTCCGCAACAACATCATGCTGCCCGCCGGGGTGAAGACCCTGGGTAATTATATCGAGGAGGCGGGCTATGAGACCGCCTACATCGGCAAGTGGCACCTGGCCAGCGACGGTGAGCTGGAGAAGCCCCCCACCATCGACCATACCGTCACCGCCATCCCCCGGGAGCTGCGGGGGGGCTACACCGGCTACTGGCGCACCGCCGATGTGCTGGAATTCACCTCCCACGGCTACGACGGCTTCGTCTTTGATGAGAACGACCGGCGCGTTGACTTCAAGGGCTACCGGGCCGACTGCATCAACGACATGGCTTTGGAGTTCTTCGACCAGTATGACGGGAAAAAGCCCTTCTTTATGACCATCTCTCAGATTGAGCCGCACCACCAGAACGACCGGAAGCACTACGAGGGGCCGGAGGGCTCCAAGGAGCGGTTTAAGGACTTTGCCCTCCCCGAGGATTTGAAGGCCCTGGGGGGCAACGCGGCGGAGGAGTACCCCGACTACCTGGGCCAGTGCGCCAGCCTGGACGAGAATCTGGGCCGTCTGGTGGCTAAGCTGAAGGAGAAGGGGCTGTATGAGAACACGGTCATCATCTTTGCCTCCGATCACGGCTCCCACTTCCTCACCCGCAACCGGGACTCCCACCTCAACGGCTACGACGACTACAAGCGCTCCTGCCACGACGCGGCCCTCCATGTGCCCCTGGTCATTGCCGGCGGGCCCTACCGGGGCGGCCGGGCAGTGGAGGAGCTGGTGAGCACCGCCAGCCTGCCCAAAACCATCCTGGCCCTGGCGGGCGTGGATGTGGGAGATGCCATGATCGGGGAAAACCTCCTTGACGTGGTGGAGAAAAAGGACGATAATAGACCCAATGAGATTTTCGCGCAGATTTCCGAGAGCCGGGTAGGCCGGTGTATCCGCACGGCGCGCTATACCTACTCCGTCTATGCCCCTGGCGTAAACGGCGGCGCGGCGGCGGCCTCGGACCGCTATGCGGACGATTTCCTCTACGATATGGAGCAGGACCCCTACCAGCTGAACAATGTGGTGGCCGATCCCGCCTACACCCAAGTAAAGGCGGAGCTGCGGGAGCGGCTGCTGGACTGGATTTGGCGGGCGGAAGGGACTCGTCCCGTCATTACGAACTGAGGAAAGCCGCGCGATTCCCAGGAGGGCGTCATGAAGGAACTGGACCGAAAGTCGGAAATGGTCTACCGCTGGGTAAGGGCCTACATTGAGGAAAACAAGTTTTCCAGCAATACGAAGATTCCATCAGAAACGGTTCTGACCCGAAAACTCTCCGTCAGCCGGGAAACCGTGCGCCGGGCCCTGATCCGGCTGACGGAGGAGGGGCTTCTTCTTCGGATAAAGGGAAGCGGAACCTATATCAATAAAGAGGAGGCCCTGTCCTGGGAATTGGGGGGCAGCGAGGGAAGAACCAAAATCGGGCTGATCCTTCAGGGCCAGGACGGGAACGCCAACTCCAGTTTGATAGACGGCATCCGAAGCATCCTGCCTCCCGACCAGGTGGATTTGCGTACCTTCCTCACCGACAACAAGTTTGCCAACGAGCGCCGCTGCCTCCAAGCTGTGCTCAATCAGGGCTTTCAGGGCTTCATTGTAGACGGCGTAAAGGCCAGCCTGCTGAACCCCAATCTGGACTACTATCAGAAAATCTATCAAAAGCGGATTCCCGTTATTTTCTACAACAACTATTATAAGAATCTGAAATGTCCCCGGGTGGTGGTCAACGACCTGCGCTGCGCCGAGGAGCTGATCAGCCTTCTGATCCGGCAGGGGCACCGGCACATTGCCGGGATTTTCCTCTCCGACAATTATCAAAGTATTGAGAAGTTCCAAGGGATGGCGGCCACCCTCCAGAAAAACGGGGTGGAGTATCAGGACGATTACGTCAAATGGTGCGCCTCCAGCGAGGCGTACGATGCCCATTCCATCAAGCGGTTTCTAAAGCGCCTGCCCCACTATACGGCGGTGGTCTGCTGCAACTACATGATCTTTCGGCTAACCCGGCAGGTACTGGAGCAGCAAGGAAAGCGGGTGCCGGAGGACTGCTCCCTTGTGTGCTTTGACTACTCCAGCGACGACTGGGAGGCGGAGGGGGTGACCTGCTCCGTCCACCAGGGCTACCGCATTGGGCAGGAGGTGGCCTCCCGGCTGATGCGCATGATTCGAAACCGGGATTGTGACGATAAAGGCTATACGTATGTTTTGCCGCCGGAAATTCACCTGGGAAGGACGGTAGGACCCGCGAGAGAGGCAAGGTAAGCGGTGCGCCGCTTTGGAGGAAAGGAGGGCGCCCCATGCCGCCCCTGAGCATTTTACTAAAGCCCGCTTCCAGCGGATGCAACCTGCGCTGCGCGTATTGCTTTTATGCCGATGAGGCAAAGGCCCGCACGATTTCCAATTACGGCCGGATGCCGGAGGCGGTGAGCCACGCTCTGATCGAGAAGGCGGTGGAGGCGGCCGAGGGATCGATCACATTCCTGTTCCAGGGAGGGGAACCCACCCTGGCGGGATTGGATTTCTTCCGGGATTTCGTCGCCCATGTAAAAAAAACCGCCCCGCCCAACCTGGCGGTCCACTACGCCATCCAAACGAATGGAACGCTGCTGGACCAGGAGTGGTGCCGCTTTTTCAAAGAGAACCGCTTTCTGGCAGGCCTGTCCCTGGACGGCAGCCGGGAGTGCCACAACCGTTTCCGCTTGGACGGGGCTGGAAAGGGGACTTATGACCGGGTGCGGCAGGCGGCCCGCCGGCTGGAACAGGCCGGTGTGGAGTACAATGTCCTGACCGTAGTGACCGGCTATCTGGCCCGGCATGTCCAGAGCGTTTTTTCCAGCCTGTGCAATGAGGGCTTCCGGTTCCAGCAGTACATTCCTTGCCTGGACCCGCTGGAAGAGGAACGGGGCGGCCAGGAATACTCTCTTTCTCCGGACCAGTATGCGGAGTTTTTGAAAAAGCTGTTTGACCTGTGGTACCGGGAGCTGGAACAGGGGCGCTACTGGTCCGTACGCTATTTTGACAATCTGCTCTGGATGCTGGAGGGGCACGCTCCGGAGCAGTGTTCCATGCGGGGGTACTGCGGTTTGCAGTATCTTGTGGAGGCGGACGGCAGCGTCTACCCCTGTGATTTTTATGGGCTGGACGCATACCGCCTTGGGAACATCCGGGACGACGCCTGGGAGGACTTGGACCGTGCCAGGGAGGCTCTGGGCTTTGTGGAAGCCTCCTTGCGCGTACCGGAAAAATGCGGCCATTGCCGGTGGTACCCCCTGTGCCGGAACGGATGCCGGCGAGACCGGGTTCTTGAGGGCGCGCAATTGGGATGCAGCTATTATTGTGAGGCTTATGCCGGTTTTTTCGCCTATGCCCTTCCCCGGCTAGGCCGGGCGCGGCTCCTGCTGCGCCGCATCCAGACTTCGTGGAGCGCCAGAGAGGCTGTATCCGGCCGGTGATAAGACCGCGGGGGCCTTGTCCCCAGGCGATCCGCGAGGACCTGGAGACCTACATTGAGCTGTGAGGAAACAACATGCTGATCTTTTTTCTTGTGGCCCTGACGGCCAGCATCGCGGGGGCAATCTGCGGCATCGGCGGCGGCGTGATCATCAAACCGATGCTGGATCTGCTCCATTTGGAGACGGTAACCACCATCAGCTTTCTCTCAGGATGTACGGTGCTGTCTATGAGCTGCTATTCGGTGGGAAAATCCCTCCTGGCGAAAGAGCACAGCGTTTCCTTGAATGTGGGGACACCGCTGGCCCTTGGCGCGGCGGCGGGAGGACTGGCGGGAAATCAGCTGTTTGCCGCCGTGCGGGAGCTGTCCGGTTCCCCGGACGCGGTGGGGGCGGTTCAGGCTGCCTGTTTGGCCGTAGTGACTGCAGGGACGCTGCTGTATACGGTCAACAAGTCCCGCATTTCCACCCGCCGCGTTCATAATTTTGCCGCCTGCGTTGCCATTGGACTGGCATTGGGGGCAATGTCCAGCTTTTTGGGCATCGGCGGAGGGCCTATCAATCTGGTGGTGCTGTACTACTTTTTCAGTATGGACACCAAGACCGCCGCCGCCAACAGCCTGTATATCATCCTGTTCAGCCAGATATGCAATCTGCTCACCACGCTTTGCACCGGCGCGGTCCCGCCGTTCCGCTGGCCCGTACTGGCGTTGATGGCGGCGGGCGGCATCGGGGGCGGAATCATCGGTCGGAAGCTGAACCGCCAAATGGAGAATCAGTCGGTGGAGCGGCTGTTCATCGGGCTGATGGGGGTTATTATCTGTATCAGCCTGTTCAATACATGGAGGTATGCGGGCAGGTAGATGCGGGCCGGGTTCCCGGTGCCGCGTCATTATCCATAAAAATGGGCATCTAGGGCTTGTTTGAAAAATGTCAATATGCTCAAACAGCGGCTCTTTTTCCGCCATACTTTGCCAATTTTCCTTGAAATACATCCAGTATTCCTGCGTCAAATTGGCTTCGTCTGGCGCAAAAATTTCTCGCCGTTGGTCACATTTCCATTTTTCAAACGGCGCCTAGTGTCAAAAGATTTTGAAATTCATATCCATAAAATCAAAAAGGCGGCTTTTGTACCCCTTGTCTCGATTTGCTTGCAGAAAGTATTGTTGGTAAAGGTTTCAGCCGCATCTCTTTTGGCTCCACAGTTCATCCCCGCAGTCCCTTTGCCGTCAAGGGGCTGCGGGATTTTATGTCCCTCTATAAAGTCCAGGCGGCGTTTGCTTAGAGGGGCTCAGGGGAGGCGGACGTTCTCCTCCAGCCGCTTGAGGAGAAGCTCCAGCTGCGCCCAGTCCTCCGGGGAGATGCTGGCGGCCAGGATTTTTTGAAACTGCTCCGCCGCGCGGTCGATGACCCGGACCATATCCCGACCCGCATCCGTCAAATACAGTCTATACTGGCGGCGGTTTTCCGGCATTTTGTTCCGCTGTATATGGCCCAAGTCCTCCAGCCGCCTGGCGTCCCGGGCCACACTGGCCTTGTCCAGCGCGTAGAAGCCGGTGATCTCTTCCTGACTGCTGCCGGGATTCCGGTTGATGTAGAGGACGATCAGGTGCATGACCCCCACATACTGATAGGGCGCCAGGGCACATCTCAAAGCCTTTCTGTGGTAGCGGTTAATGCGCAGCAGGCTGGACAGTACAGATTTTTCCATCGCGTTCATCCCCCTCCTTCTTCGCAGCGGCCCGCCTCCCGGACCTGTCTCAGCACCCGGCGTATCAGAGGTACTGCAAGGATCAAGGTCAGGACATCCGCCACCGCCTGGACGGCGGCCGCGCCGTTTGCTCCCCACAGCCGGGACATGGGGTATACGATGGGCAGGAAGCAGGTCCCCTGGCGGGAGGTGGACAGCAGCAGCGCACCTTTGGCGTTGCCCAGCCCAGCGCAGAACATATTGACCACGGCCACCCAGCCGTGGACGGGCAGAGCCAGACATTGCAGCCGGATACACAGCGCACCGATCTCCCGCATTTCCCCGGTGTGGCCGGCCTTGGCAAACAGCCCAATCATCGGCTGGGCGAAGGCCGCCAGGAACAGGCCCATCGCAACCGCCCCGATGATGGCGGTCCGGGCGGCAAAACGGTAGCCCTCCAGCACCCGGTCATACCGTTTGGCCCCCCAGTTGAACCCGGCCACCGGCTGAAACCCCGTGCCAAAGCCCAGGATGATGCCAAAGGGAAACATCATGATCTTGTTGGATACGCCGATCCCGGCCAGAACCGCGTCGGAAATACTGCCCGCGATGTTGTTCAGGACGATGGCGGAGATCACGGCCAGACCGGAGCGGAACATGGAGGAGGAACCAATTGTAACAATCTGGACGATAATGTCCCGGTCAAACCGGAAGCAGCGGGGGGAGAGACACAGCGCGCTGCGGCGGGACATGTAGGGGAAAATCAGGATGGAGAAGCTGACCAGCTTGGAGATGGCGGTGGCCATGGAGGCGCCGGCCACGCCCAGGTCCATGCCGAAGATGAAGATGGGGTCCAGAAAGCAGTTCAGAATCCCGCCGAAGCCCATCCCCAGCATGGAGCGTATGGGACTGCCCTCCGCCCGCAGGCACTGGTTCATCACAAAGGTGGTGGCCATGAAGGGGGCGACCATCAGCACATAGGTGGCGTATTCAACGGCATATTGTTCGCAGGTATCGGTGGCGCCCAAGAGGCGGACCATAGGCCGCATAAAGACGGTGCCCAGAACGGCCACCGCCAGCCCAAAGGTGAAGGCCAGAAAGAAGGCGGTGGACAGCACCTGGTCGGCCTTCTCCTTGCTTCGGGCTCCCAGGAGGCGGGAGACGTAGCTGGCCGCCCCCACCGCCAGCATGGACCCGGCCATCATGATGATCTGATCCAGCGAGGCATTGACGCTCACCGCCGCGGTGGCGCTCTCCCCCAGCCCGCTGACGAAAAAGGTGTCCGCCAGATTGTAGATTGCGGTAATCAGGAAGCTGATGACGGAGGGGACGGCCATTTTCGCAACGACCCGGGGCAAGGGCTCCAGGAGCATCATCTGTTCCCGCTGGGCCTGCCGGTTGTTTGCGCTGCCCGGCATAAGTTCTCATCTCCTAAATAGTATTATTTAAAACTGTTTTATATGAAACTATTATAATTAAGATGGTCCCGCGTGTCAACCCCGGCCAGACGGCGTTTGCGGTTGTGAATACAGGTTCTTACAGTGGCCGCTGACAATCAGCGGCAAAAGAACACATACTCCGCTATGGATTTTGCGGTCCGACTGATGTACTATAACAACAATAGTATAGGAGGCGAACGCCATGAAATATGGACACTTTGACCAGCAAAAGAGAGAATATGTCATCGACCGGGTGGATGTACCCGTCTCCTGGACCAACTACCTGGGGGTGGAGGAGCTGTGCGCCGTGGTCAATCACACCGCCGGGGGGTACCTGTTCTACAAAAGCCCGGAGCACCACCGAATCACCCGCTTCCGGCCCAACGGGGCGCCCATGGACCGGCCCGGACACTACATTTATCTCCGGGACAACGAGACCGGGGAGTACTGGTCGGTCTCCTGGCAGCCTTGCGGCGGACCGCCGGAATACTACCGCTGCCGCCACGGACTGAGCTACTCGGTCTACGAGTGTACCAGGGGGGAAATTAACGCCGCCCAGACCCTGTTCATCCCCCGTGGAGAGAACGTGGAGCTGTGGGACCTGACTCTGGAAAACAGATCGGACCGCCCCCGCTCCCTGAGCGTATACTCCTACGCCGAATTTTCCTACCATCAGATTCCCATTGACAACCAGAATTTCCAGATGTCCCTCTACTGCGCCGGGAGCAGCTGTGAGGACGGAATCATCGACTATGAGCTGTTTTATGAGCACGCCCACCAGTTCATGGCCGCCTCCTTCGTCCCGGACGGCTTCGACTGCCTGCGGGACAGTTTTCTGGGCCCCTACCGCACCGAGACCAACCCTCTGGCGGTGGAGCGGGGGGCGTGTTTCGCCTCCTTCGAGAAAGGAAACAACCACTGTGCCGTCCTGGAAAAGAAGCTGACCCTGGCCTCGGGAGAAAGGACCCGCCTGATATGGATGCTGGGGGAGGGGGGTCTGGAGGAGGGCCGGCGCGTCCGGAAGAAGTACAGCGGCTTTTCCGCCGTGGACGCGGCCCTCTCCGACCTGGCCCGGTACTGGGATGAAAAGCTGTCCCGGCTCCAAGTGTCCACCCCCGACCCGGACATGGACGTGATGCTCAACACCTGGAACCTGTACCAGAGCGAGGTCAACGTGATGTTCTCCCGCTTCGCCTCCTTCATTGAGGTGGGAGGCCGCACCGGCCTGGGCTACCGGGACACCGCCCAGGACGCCATGACCATCCCCCATTCCAACCCCGAAGGGTGCAAAAAGCGGATCATGCAGCTGATGCAGGGGCTGACCTCCTCCGGCTATGGCCTGCACCTCTTCGATCCGGCCTGGTTCGGGCCCCGGCCAGAGAAGCCGGCCTACAAGTCCCCCACCGTCATTCCCACCCCGGACAGGGCCTCCATTGTCCACGGTCTGGCCGACGCCTGCGCCGACGACGCCCTGTGGCTGGTGGCGGCGGTGGTGGAATACGTCCGGGAGACGGGAGAGCTGTCCCTGTTCGATCAGTTGGTGGGCTACGCCGACGGAGGCGAGGGGACCGTCTATGAGCACCTGAAAAAGATTTTGGATTTCTCCGCCGCCCAGGTGGGGGAGCACGGAATATGCAAGGGCCTGCGGGCGGACTGGAACGACTGCCTGAATCTGGGAGGCGGGGAGAGCGCCATGGTCTCCTTCCTCCATGTGTGGGCGCTGGAGCACTTTGTGGACGCGGCCCGCTTCCTGGGCCGGGAGGAGGACGCGGCCCGCTACGAGTCCATGAGGCGGGCGGTCATCGAGACCTGCCGGCGGGAGCTGTGGGACGGGAGCTGGTATCTCCGGGGCATCACCGCCGACGGGCGGAAGATCGGCGCCCATACCGACGCCGAGGGGCGGGTCCATCTGGAGAGCAACGTATGGGCGGTGCTCTCCGGGGCGGCGGACCGGAAGCTGGGGCTGAAGGCCATGGACGCGGTGGACGAGTACCTCTACACCGACTTTGGCCTGAAGCTCAACGCCCCTTGCTACACAAAGCCCGACGACGCCATCGGCTTTATCACCCGGGTCTACCCCGGGATCAAGGAGAACGGCTCCATTTTTTCCCACTCCAACCCCTGGGCCTGGTGCGCCGAGGCGGTGCTGGGCCGGGGAGGCCGAGCCATGAAATTTTACAAAGCCTTGTGTCCCGCCGCCCAAAATGATAAAATAGAGGTACGGCAGAGCGAGCCCTACTCCTACTGCCAGTTCGTCATGGGACCGGACCACACCGCCTTCGGCCGGGCCCGCCACCCCTTTATGACGGGCTCCGGCGGCTGGAGCTACTACGCCGCCACCCGGTACATCCTGGGGGTGCGGCCCCAATTCGGCGGCCTGCTGGTAGAACCCTGTGTGCCGGCGGACTGGAAGGAGTTCAGGATCACCCGGGTCTGGCGGGGGGCCGTCTACCATATCACAGTGGAAAACCCGGACTGCGTGGAGAAGGGCGTGGTCCGCGTGACCTGCAACGGCCAGGCGGTGGACGGACTGATCCCGGCTTGGCCGGAGGGGAGCGTCAATCAGGTGATGGTCACCATGGGAAGGAGCGAGGAACAATGAGCAACATCAAATTCGGAACCGGCGGCTGGAGGGCCATCATCGGCGACGGCTTCACCAAGGCCAACGTCCAGCTGCTTACCGCGGCTCTGGCCCGGAAGATGAAAGAGGAGGGGGTGGCCCAGCGGGGCTTCCTCATCGGCTACGACCGGCGGTTCCTCTCCCAGGAGTCGGCCCACTGGGCCGCCGAGGTGATGGCGGGAGCAGGCGTGCCCTGTATGGTGGTGGAGCGGGAGGCTCCCACGCCCCTTATCATGTTCGCCGTGAAGTATTACGAGCTGTCCTGCGGCATGGCGGTCACCGCCAGCCACAACCCCGCCCTGTACAACGGGGTGAAGGTGTTTGTCAAGGGAGGCAGAGACGCCGATGAGCTGGTCACCGCCGACATCGAGACCTACATCGCCGCCCTGGAGGGAGAGGAAATCCCCACTGTCCCCTATGAGGAGGGGGTGCGCACGGGCCAGATACAGATTATCGACCCCATGAACCCCTATATCGACTCGGTAATCCGGGCGGTGAACATGGACGCCATCCGCTCCCGGGGGCTGAAGGTTGTGCTGGACCCCATGTACGGCGTGTCCAAGACCGCTCTCCAGACCATTCTCATCACCGCCCGGTGCGACGTGGACGTAATCCACGAGCGGCGGGACGCCCTCTTCGGAGGCCGCCTCCCCGCTCCCAACGGCAAGACCCTCATTGGCCTGCAGAACTTCGTGCTGGAGCACGGCTGCGACATCGGCATCGCCACCGACGGCGACGCCGACCGGCTGGGCATTATCGACGACAGGGGGGAGTTCCTCCACCCCAACAAGATTCTGGTGCTGCTGTACTACTACCTGCTGAAGTACAAGGGCTGGCACGGGGCGGCGGTGCGCAACCTGGCCACCACCCACCTGCTGGACGCCATTGCGGAGCGGTTCGGCGAGAAGTGCTACGAGGTCCCGGTGGGCTTCAAGCACATCTCGGGCAAGATGCTGGAGACCGGGGCGGTCATCGGCGGCGAGAGCTCCGGCGGCCTCACCGTCCGGGGCCACATCCAGGGCAAAGACGGCATCTACGCCGCCGCCTTGCTGGTGGAGATGATGGCCACCACCGGCCGCAGCCTGTCCGAGCTGTACCGGGAGATCACCCAACAGTGCGGCTCCTTCGAGATGGTGGAGCGGGGCTACCGCTTTTCCCAGGAGGAGAAGGCGCGTATCAGCAGGACCCTGATGGAGGATAAGCTGCTCCCCGACTTCGGCCGGGAAGTGGAGAAGGCAAGCTATGCCGACGGCTGCAAGGTCTATTTCAAGGGCGGCGGCTGGGTAGTCAGCCGCTTCTCGGGCACCGAGCCTCTGCTGCGGGTGTTCTGCGAGATGGACACCGGGGAGAGAGCGGCGGAGACCGCCCGGCAGATGGAGGCTTTCCTGGGCCTGGAGGGCCGGAACATAGAATAAGTCAAATACCCCGCCGTCCCCGGCGGGGTATTTTGAAGCTTGGAGGCGTCCCTCATGAAGAAAAGCACTCCCTCTCTGCGGCGGCAGATGGCCTGGATCATTCTGCTGTGCTGGCTGCTGCCCATGGCCATCGCCGCCACGGTGGTGGGCTGGTATCTGCTGTCCGGTTCGGGGCGGCAGAAGGAACAGGCTATGGCGGAGCAGTTCCAGATGAACCTCCAGCTGGGGGCCGACCGGGTGAACAGCGCGGTGGAGGCCTCCCGGCTGCCCTCCTACGACCCGGAGTTCCGGGAGGGATGGAACCAGTACCGCCGGGACGGGGTCTACAACCTCCTCTACCGCCGGTCCTACGCCCTGTTCAACCGCCTGTACCAGTCGGACAGCCGCTTCCTCTACGGGGTGTTCTGCTTCGCCGACAACCCGGAGGACAGGGTTATCACGGTGGTCAATGGCAGCGCCGGACTGTTCCACAACCAGGTCCGGGAACAATGGACGGCGGATTCGGCGGCGGTGCTGGAGCTGGCCGCCGGGCTGGACACCACCGTGGGCTTTCTGGAGCGGGAGGGCCGGGTGTATCTGGTGCGGAATATGATGGACTCCAGCTACCGGCCCATCGGCGTGCTGGCTCTGGCCCTGGACCCGGACTACTTCTTCGGCGATCTGGCCTTGCTGCCCTGGGCCTCGGCGGTATCGGTCCGCCTGGAGCCGGAGGTCACCCTCACTCTGAAGGGGGAAGCCCCGCCCCAGCCGGGGGGGCGGACGCTGGAGCATACCATCCGGAGCCGGGATTATACCCTCCGGGGGACGGCGGAGGTGGACTACGCCGCTCTGCTCACCGGGGCGGAGAGCTACCGTGGCTGCTGCCGGCCATGGGGCTGTCCTTGCTGCTGCTGCTGTTCACCTTCCGGTTTTTCCGCCGGAGGATATCCCAGCCCGTCCAGATGTTGATGGAGGGGGCGGCCCACATCCGCCAGGGGGAGCTGGGCTACCAGATCGACACAGGGACGGGCAGCCGGGAGTTCCAATACCTCACCGACTCCTTTAACCAGATGTCCGGCCAGCTGCGCCGGCAGTTCGACCGGCTCTATCAGGAGGAACTGGCCCGGCGGGACGCCCAGATCAAGGCTCTGCAGGCCCACATCAACCCCCATTTTCTCAACAACACCCTGGAGATTATCAACTGGCAGGCCAGGATGAGCGGGGACGTAAAGGCATCCAAGATGATCGAGGCCCTGTCCACCGTACTGGACGCCGCCCTGGACCGGAAGGGCAGCCCTCAGGTGCGTCTGGCCGAGGAGATGACCTATGTCAACGCCTATCTGTACATCGTCAAGGAGCGCTACGGCAGGCGGCTGACTGTGGATGTGGAACTGCCCCCGGAGCTGATGGACTGCCTGGTCCCCCGGCTCATCCTCCAGCCGGTGATTGAGAACGCGGTGGAACACGGAATCGGTCCCAGCGGCCAGGGACAGGTGTCCCTGCGGGGCTTCCTGGAGGGGGAGCGCCTCATCCTGGAGATCGAAAACAACGGGGGGCTGTCCCCTCAGGACGAGGAACATATTGCCCGTCTCCTCTCTCCGGACTACGACATGCAGAACGAGCCCTCGGGGAATATCGGCATCGCCAATGTGAACCAGCGCCTGCGGATGCTCTGCGGGCCGGACTGCGGCCTGACCATCACCCGAGGGAAGGGCGGCGCGGTGACCGCCCGGCTCACGGTGGCCGTCCGGGCATGACCTTGGTTGTTTTACACCAAACAACAACGGACAACAAATGGCAAGTTTGGTTATTTGTTCTCACCTCCGAAAGGTGTATGATAACATTGCACAAAGAGAAAGCGGGTACACCAATAAAATATGGAGGTTTTATCATGAAAAAGAATCGTTTTCTTGCATTGGCCCTCGCCGGCGCACTTACTCTGGGACTGCTGGCCGGCTGCGGCGGCGATAAGCCCAGCGCTTCCGGCAATCCCGGCGGCGACAAGAGCGGCGCCGGCGGACAGCCCGCCTCCGGCGGCGTGGAGCTGACCGTTGTCACCTCCTATGGCGGCGACGACGGCAACCGCAAGCAGTATGAGGCCGCCGTGGCCTCCTACGAGGCCGCCACCGGCAACAAGATTATGGACGCCTCCGCCACCTCCAACGAGGAGTGGAAGGCCAAGGTGCTCACCGACTTCCAGACCGGCACTGAGCCCGACGTCCTCTTCTTCTTCACCAACGCCGATGCCGAGCCCTTTGTCTCCGCCGGCAAGGTGGTGGACATCGCCACCATCCGGGCGTCCTACCCCGACTACGCCGATAATATGCGGGACTCCATGCTGGCCGTGGCCTCCGACGGCAAGAACTACGCCGTCCCCTCCTCCGGCTTCTGGGAGAACATGTTTGTCAACACCAAGGTACTCTCCGACTGCGGCGTGGCCGTCCCCGGCCCCGACTACACCTGGGATCAGTTCCTGACCGACTGTGAAACCATCAAGGCCAAGGGCTACGCCCCCATCGCCTGCTCCCTGTTCGAGGTGCCCCACTACTGGTTTGAGTTCTGCGTCATGAACAACGGCACCCTGGCCAACCAGCTGGACATCCCCGCCTCCGCCAGCGACGCCGCCGGCCAGAAGTGGGCCGCCGCCCTCAACGACATCAAGGACCTGTATGAGCGGGGCTACTTCCCGGTGAACACCCTCACCGCCACCGACCCCGAGACCGTCCAGCTCCTTGCCGAGGGCGAGGCCGCCTTCCTCATCGACGGCTCCTGGAAGATCAACTACTTCGTGGACAACTACGGCGACCAGCTCAGCGACTACGCCATCTCCTACGTCCCCGCCAAGGGGGAGCGGAAGGCCAGCGAGGCCATCGGCGGCATCTCCATGGGCTACTTCATCACCAAGAAGGCCTGGGACGACCCCGCCAAGCAGGCGGCCGCCGTGGATTTTGTCAAGCACATGACCTCTGACGATGTCATGTCCACCTTCGTCACCACCGAGGTCACCGCCCTGAAGAACGGCGCGGCGCCCTCCGGCCTGAATCCGCTCCAGCAGGCGGCGGCCGACGCCAACGCCAACATCACCGGCGTGGTGGGCGCCGTGCAGGACACCATCACCGGCGAGGCCAAGGCCGACCTGTTCGGCAATGTGCAGAACGTGGTCACCGGCAAGATGACCGCCGAGGACGCCGTCACCTCCGCCATTGCTCTGAACTGATCCAGTTCTGAAAAGGCCCCGCCCGGTGGGCGGGGCCTTTCCGCATAAAACATTGAAAGGAGCCGGCGCTTATGGGCCCCACCCTGTACCGAAAAAAAGGACCGCTGATCGCGTTCCTTCTGCCCGCCTTCCTGTTTCTGTTTCTGTTTCTCTACTACCCATTTGTTCAGAACATTCTCAACAGCTTCTCTGACATCACCGGCCTGGGGGCCCCGGCGCAGGGCCTGAACGACCCCTGGTATATCAACTACGCCACCCTGTTTGCCGACCCCAAGCTGCGCACCGCCCTGGGCAATACGGTGCTGCTCACCGCCTGCACGGTGATCTTCCAGGTGGGCATCGCTCTCATCCTGGCTCTGCTGGTGGACTCCATCCGGGTGGGGGCTCAGCTTTTCCGCACTCTGTACTTTTTCCCCATCGTCATCTCAGCCACCGCCCTGGGCCTGATGTTCAACCTGATTTTTCTCTATAACGGCGGAATGCTCAACCAACTGCTGGTGAATCTGGGGGTTACAGGGGAGAATATCGACTGGAAGGACCCGAACCACTTCCTGTTCACCATGTTCGCCCCGGTGATGTGGCAGTACGTGGGCTTCTACTTCGTCATCCTGGTCACCGGACTGAACAACATCTCCCAGGACCTGTATGAGGCCGCCGCCCTGGACGGCTGCACCGGCCTCAAACGGGTGCGCTATGTTACGCTGCCCCTGCTGCGCAATGTGCTGTGCACCTGTCTGGTGCTGGCCATCACCGGTGCGCTGAAGGTCTTTGACCTGCCCTGGGTCATGTTCGGGGCGGGGATGCCCCAGGACCAGGGCTGGCTCACCGGCACCTATATGTACGACCAGACCTTCAACCGGGGCAACGTGGACTACGGCTCCGCCATCGCGGTGCTGATCGTGGTGCTGGGCGTGCTGTTTTCCAACATCGCCAACCGGGTGTTCAAGCCCCGGGATGACATTTGAGAGGAGGGCCCGCCATGAAAAAGATCACACCGGCCAAAGCGGGCACCTACGCGGTGCTCACCCTGTGGGCCCTGACCACCCTGTACCCCTTTGTCTGGGTCATCCTCAACTCCTTCCGGGAGCGGGGCCTCATCCGCAAGGACTCCTTCTCCGTTCCGCTGCCGGGGAATGGCTTTACCATGGGCAACTACGACAAGGCCATGGAGCGCTTCGACTTCGGCAACGCCTACATGAACAGCCTGATCGTCTCCATCGCCGTCACCGCCGCGGTAGTGCTCATCGCCGGCTTTGCCGCCTACGGACTGGTCCGCTTCCGCTTCAAGCTGCGGGGACTGTGCTACAGCCTCATCATGGCGGGCATGATGTTCCCGGTGTTCTCCACCATCATCCCTGTGTTCCGCATGGAGGCCTCCTGGGGGATTGCCAGCAGCGGCAACCGATGGCTCAGCCTGCTGGCCGTCATTCTGCCCCAGATCGCGGGCAATCTGTGCTTTGCCATCATCGTTCTCATGGGCTTTATTGAGTCGGTACCCATGGAGCTGGAGGAGAGCGCCTACATGGACGGCTGCAACGTGTTCCAGGTGTATTTCCACATCATCATGCCGGCGGCCAAATCCTCCTTCGCCACTGTAGAGAGACAGGATATTTGAGAAATGCGGGATAACCCGGGACAGGGCGGGAAAGCATAAGAAAACCCGCTTTTTCAGCGGGAAACGAGGCATTTTCAACCGGGACGGGCCCGCGAGCGGGGGCTCAATTCTCGGACAACTTGAGACGAGGGCGTCGAGACGATCGGCGCTCTTTTTTCATGCCCTGGACGGCCCAGGAAGGGCCCAGGACGGCGGCGGGGCCGTGGGGCGTATGCGGGGGCCCGGGAGCCGGAAACCCTTGTAGATCAAGCCATACAAGGCAGGAGGGCCGCTCCACCCGCCCCGGAAGTCAGCAGCAGCAGACGCAAGAGGGCGGGCTTTGCGGCCCATGGTGAGATTATAGCAGGTAGGCCCAGAAAAGGCAAGGGGCGGGCCGTGCGAACAGGGCGTTAAACCGTGCAGAAATTAACGGCGGGAGCGTTAAAAGCCCCGCTTTCGGGGGCTCCATCACCGCGATCGGCGCGGGCCGGAGCGTTACGAGGCGTTATTCCAGCCGTGCAAGGGCGGGCGGGGCCGAGCCCTGGGCGCGGAAAATCCGCCCGGAGCAATTCTTCAAAATATGCGAACCCGTGAAGAATTGCAGAATTGCCCGTAAATCAAGGGGTTCCGGGCTCTCAACTCCGTTGAGTGGCCCCTTTTTCAATTCTTCACTTTTGGGATTTAGTTTTTAATCATACAGGCGCAAAAAATCAGGCGGTTCCGTCGCGGGCCTCACGGCCTTCGGCGGGGCCGCTTTCCTCGTCGCTCTCGTCGAAATATGTCCAGTAAATAGACCCCGCCTTTTTCCCAAGGCGCCGCCTATATTTGAGATGGACAATGTCAAAGATGTCCTCCCGCTCCTCCTCGGGCAGGAGGCGGAACATAGCCACGAGATCAGTCTCAAGGCTCGAGAGCGGACTCCCATCGCAGACGAGGCCCTGTTCACGCTTCACGGCCTCAAGGTCAAGCGGCGCGGGGGCGGAGTTCTCATTTGTTGCATCCTCGCCTGTTAGAACCCATTCCATAGAAACGCCGAGGGCGGTCGCGATCTTGTAGAGGGAAACCGTGTCGGGAACTCTTTTCCCCGTGCAATATTGGCTCAAGGCCGTGGTCGAAAGCCCTGTTTTGTTGCAGATGTCGAGCTGTCTCATGTCCAGCTCTTTGATACGCCTCGAAATTCTGTTTCCAACGTCCGAGAATACGATCTCCATTGAAAATCCTCCCTTGTGAAATTTAATTTAACAATCGAGAAGAAATCTATTGACAAATCCTCATTTGTTAAATATAATAGGCTATGGTGAGATTAAAAATTTAAGCAAGAACAGCATACCACACCCCCGGCGAAAAGGAAAGCAGAAAAGGAGGCCGGTCGGTAGAGTAGAAGGGAGCGGCGAGGGCTTCACCCCCTTTACTTCAATTCATTCCTCGCCCCACAGACAGGGCACAGCACCACGCGGCGGATGCCAGTCCGCCGGATGGGAACGCCGCAAGCGCGGCATCGGTGCTTCGAGAGTTCCGAAACCGAAGCATAGAGAAGGCCGGGTTTCTGTTCTTCCTCAACTGAAACCTCAATCTCGATCTTTGACTCGTATTTTTTCATGATAGAGCGCCCTCGTCGCTCCCCTCTACTCTACCACAGCCTCCCCGGAAAAGCAAAGGAGGCAGCACATGAGAAACGGTAAGAAGCCCACGCGGAAGCAGAAGATCAGGCTCGGGCAAGCGGGCCTCTCCCCGGAGAACTGGCTCGTCATCAAGCAGAAGCAGAACGGCGAGCTCGTCATCCTCCACAAGCACACCGACAAGATCAGGGTCGTCCCGGCTTCGGTCGGCTGACCCGCCACAACAGGAAGGAGCAGCAGCAGATGAACAGCTACAAGATCACATTCCACTACCCCGAGAGCGGCAACGAGACCGCCTACATCACCGAGCGGACAGAGGCAGCGGCCCGGAAGGGGCTCGTCAAGCGGTTCGGCAAGGACGCCGAGATCGTGGACATTGAGCTCCACGACACCGACGCCAACGCCACGAAGGAGCAGGAGCGGGAGACCATGGAGAAGATCAAGGCCATGGTCGCCGAGCTGGGCCCACAATCCTACCTCAAGACGGCCTTCGAGGGGGTCTTCGAGATCGCCGAGATGAACATCGACGAGGACGCGGCCTACAGCTTCCCGGGGCGGGTCAGTCTCCTCGAGGAGCAGCTCAAGGAGATGGGCAGCAAGTACAACGCGGCCCGCTCCGATGTGGAGGTCTTGAACAGTCAGCTCGACCACGTCCGGGAGCAGCTCGCCGCCGCCCAGGAGCAGATCGCCACCCTCAAGCGGGGCCACCTCCCCGAGGAGCTCCGGCGCGATCTCTGGGTCATGACGACGACCGAGGCCGAGGCGAGCCGGGCCCGGATGGCGGAAGCCGCCGAGAAGATGGCCGTCGGCGCTGACAACCCGGGATGTGTGCTTTTCAAGGACGCCGTCACCCTCTACCGCGCCGAGAAGGCCCGGGCCGAGGCCATGGAGCAGAGAGCCGCCGAGCTGGACGCCCTGGAGGGCGAGGAAGGAGGCGCGGCATGAAGCTCGTCGAAGTGGTGGGCGTCATGAACATCGCCGACGTCCGGGTCGCCTCGAAGACCATCCGGGAGCTTCTCCCAGAGCGGCCCCTCGATATGCGCCACAGCGACGCCGACCCCCTCCTCCGGCAGTACGGGGAGAGGGAGGTCGAGTCCATCACCGACGTCTGCAAGCTGGGCGTCACAATCTGGATTAAATAGCCGAAACGCCCTCCGGGGCGTCGTCGGGAGGTGTCCTCTCCCGGCCCGATGATGGCAGGACGGACGAACAACAGGAAGGAGCAGCAGCTATGAGAAAAATGAAGAAAATCAACGGGTTCCTCGTCGTGCGGTTCAACGACCGCGAGAAGCGGAACAACCCCACCCTCGGGAGCTTCGGCGTCATCGACGCGGAGCAGTACACGGGCGACCTCGACTTTGACCTGGACGCCTTCGAGTACACCGACGCCGACCTCATCGAGATCGCCGTCGAACAGGCCCGGGGCCTGGACGCCGAGGAGGACTTCGGCGAGGAGCCCACGACCTACACCGTCATCGCCGAGACGGCGGCGGAGGCCCGGGAGGAGGAGGTCGAGCCGAAGCTCCTCGCCCTCGCCCGGGAGCGGAAGCTCGAGACGCAGATCAAGAGCAAGCACTACCCGGACATCGACCCCCGGACGGCGTTCCACAATCTCGAGGGCTACAAGGCCGCGCTCTACGACCTGGGCCTCCTGGAAGCGGACGAGGCGGTCGTCGAGCCGGACGTCTTCGGAGCGGCGTGTCAGTTCTACACGGACGAGGACCACCGGGCCGACGTCGTCCTCCCCAGCGAGGCGGGGCCCGCCGTCCTGTCCGCCCACGACTTCGAGGAGGGGGAGACCTTCACAAACTGCACCGTCCAGACGCTCAAATGCCGCCGTTGTGGGATGGAGAGCTTCGCGTGGAGCAAGGGGCCGGGCCCGGAGCAGGAGGAGGCCCTCGCCTATGTGTGCGACGAGGTTTGTCGGTTCCGGGAGGGCCGGACACAAGAGGAGCTCGACGCCATTTGTGAGAAGTGCAAGGTCGAACGCTGGGCCCAGAGGTACATCCCGGAGCCGGAGCCCCGGGAGCGGGAGACCTTCGAGAACCTCCCCTCGGGCATGAGGGACGCCCCCAACACGCGGAAGGTCTACTCCCTGGGCCTCGCCCTCGCCGAGGAGTGCCCGGGTAACGATTGCAAGGTCTACCTGAACATCTTCAACATGGCCCGGGAGCTCGACAAGGCCCTGGACAAGGTGAAGCCGAACTCGGCCCCGTTCCTCGCCCTCCGCTCGGCCCTCATGCAACGGGCCCGGGAGCTCGGGGAGATGTACTTCGAGAACTACGCCATCCAGCAGTTCAAGGAGGGGATGCAGCCGTGAGGAAGCCCGCCACCATGCAGGAGGCCCGGGCGTTCGTGGAGGAGCTCCGGCGCGAGCTGCTCCGGCAGAAGCGGACGGTCGGCGACCCCCGGGCCCCTATGCGGGCCCGGCCCGGGCAGGAGGAGGCGTTCGAGAAGGTGGAGGCGAACCTCGCGAGGGCGGAGCTCATTCTCAAGCTCCTCGCGATGGAGGCCCTCCGCACGGAGAAGCGGAAGGCGGTCAAGGCCGTCGACGCGCTGCTGGACGGGTTCATCATCTTCGGCCTCGCCTCCGCCGCCATGCTGGGCGTCGCCGCCGCCGCCGTGCTACTGAACGCCCCCTCGCCCGTCGTCCAGGCGACGGCGATCATCGGGGTCGGCGTGGCCCTGGCCCGGGCGGTCGCCCGGAAGTAGCTCTAAGAGACAGTTCACAGGAAGGAGGACAGCGATGAAACGCAGCACCGGGAAGCTCACCCCGTTCGGGAAGCTCGTCGTCAAGGCCCTCACCGACCAAGACATGA